>CAXSFU010000001.1:0-205073 GCA_964236695.1 uncultured Acetobacteraceae bacterium
ACCCCGGCACGATGAGCCCCTACCAGCACGGCGAGGTGTTCGTCACCGACGACGGTGCCGAGACCGACCTCGACCTCGGGCACTACGAGCGCTTCACCGGCGTGCACGCCACGCGCTCGGACAACGCGACGACCGGGCGCATCTACTCAGAGGTGATCGCGCGCGAGCGGCGCGGCGACTATCTCGGCGCCACGGTGCAGGTGATCCCGCACATCACAGACGCCATCAAGGACGCCATCACCCGCGACACCGATGATCTCGATTTCGCCCTGATCGAGATCGGCGGCACCGTCGGCGACATCGAGAGCCTGCCGTTCCTGGAGGCGATCCGCCAGCTGCACAACGACCTCGGGCCGGAGCGGACGATGTTCGTCCACCTCACGCTGGTGCCGTGGATTCCCACCGCGGGCGAGCTGAAGACCAAGCCGACGCAGCATTCCGTCAAGGAGCTGCTGTCCTTGGGCATCCAGCCGCAGATGCTGCTGTGCCGCTGCGACCGGCCGATCCCGGAAGGCGAGCGGCGCAAGATCGCGAGCTTCTGCAACGTGCGGCCGGAGGCGGTGATCGCGGCGCTCGACGTCGACACGATCTACGCCGTGCCGATCGCCTACAGCGCGCAGGGCATGGACCGCGAGGTGCTGCGCCACTTCGCGCTGCCGCACGAGTCGGCACCGGACCTGTCGCGCTGGCAACGCATCGTCGACACCGTGCGCGCGCCGGAGGGCGAGGTGCGAATCGCGGTGGTCGGCAAGTACACGAACCTGCTCGACAGCTACAAGTCGCTGGCCGAGGCGCTGGCGCACGGCGGCATCGCCAACCGTGTGCGCGTGCGGCTGGACTGGGTCGACGCCGAGGTGTTCGAGCAGCCGGGCGCGGTCGGGCGGCTGGAGGACGTGCACGGCATCCTGGTGCCCGGCGGCTTCGGCGAGCGCGGCACCGAGGGCAAGATCGCGGCCGTGCGCTTCGCGAGGGAGCGCCGCGTGCCGTTCCTGGGCATCTGCTTCGGCATGCAGATGGCCGTGATCGAGGCGGCGCGCCACCAGGCCGGGCTGCCCGACGCCTCGTCGACCGAGTTCGGCCCCACCGACACGCCGGTCGTCGGCCTGCTCACCGAGTGGGCGCGCGGCGACGAGATCGAGCGCCGCGCGGCCAGCGGCGAGCTGGGCGGCACCATGCGCGTGGGCAGCTACCCCGCCGCGCTGGCGCCGGGCTCGCTGGCCGCCGCGCTGTACTGCGGCACCGCGATCGAGGAGCGCCACCGCCACCGCTACGAGGTCAACGTCCACTACCGCGACGCCCTGGAGGCCGCCGGCCTGCGCTTCTCCGGGCTTTCGCCGGACGGCGTGCTGCCGGAGATCGTCGAGCGCGCCGACCACCCCTGGTTCATCGGCGTCCAGTATCACCCGGAGCTGAAGAGCAAGCCGTTCGACCCGCACCCGCTGTTCGCCGGCTTCATCGCGGCGGCGGTCAGGCAGGCGCGGCTGGTGTGAGGGGGCGGGGGCCGCAGGACGACGGAGCCGCCGCCGGACGCGGCGCCGCCGCATGAGGACCGCCATGGCGACCCTGCTCTCCGGAGCCCTGCTGACCGCCTGCTCCGTTGTCGGCGTGCGCTCCGGCACGGAGCAGGCCCGCTACGACGTCGTGGCCCACCTGGCCGACGGCGTGGAGGTGCGCCGCTATCCCGCCCGCCTGGCGGCGGAGACCACCGTGGAGGGCACCGAGCTCGCCGCGCGCAGCACCGGCTTCCGGCGCGTCGCCGGCTACATCTTCGGCGCCAACGGCCGCCACGCCGGCATCGCCATGACCGCGCCGGTCGCGGTCGCCGCTGCGCCCGGCGGGGACTCCGCGCGCGGCGGCGAGACCATCGCCATGACCGCGCCCGTCGCCCAGGCCCGCACCGCGGACGGCCGCTGGACCATCCGCTTCTTCCTGCCCGCCAGCCTCGACGCGGCCGACGCCCCCGTGCCCGACGACGCCCGGGTGACGCTCGTGCCGGTGCCCGCCGAAACCGTCGCCGTGCTGCGCTATGCCGGCTCCACCGGCCCCGACGCCGTCGCCCGTGCGCGCGGGCGGCTGCGCGCCGTCCTTGCCGCCTCGGACTGGTCGCCCGTGGGCGAGGCGGTGTCCTGGTTCTACGACCCGCCCTGGACGCTGCCGCCGCTGCGCCGCAACGAGGCCGCGGTCCCCGTGGCCCGTGCGGCCGTCCCCGCGCCCCCGTCTCAGGAGCCGACGCCATGACCGCCCTCCCGGGTTCCGCCGCCGCCGCCCGTGCCGTCACCGTCGGGCCTGGCGCCGCGCCCGTCACCTTCGGCAACGATCTTCCTTTCGTGCTGATCTCCGGCCCGTGCCAGATCGAGAGCGAGGCCCACGCCACCGAGGTCGCCTCCGCCCTGAAGGAGATGGCCGACGCGCTCGGCATCCCGCTGGTGTTCAAGAGCAGCTACGACAAGGCCAACCGCACCAGCGGCGGTGCCGCGCGCGGCGTCGGCCTCGCGGCGGGGCTGGAGACTCTCGCCCGCATCCGCGAGCGGCTGGGCGTGCCCGTGCTCACCGACGTGCACGAGGCCGCGCACTGCGCGCCCGCGGCGGCGGCCGTCGACATCCTGCAGATCCCCGCCTTCCTGTGCCGCCAGACCGACCTGCTGGTCGCCGCCGGCGAGACCGGGGCCGCGATCAACGTCAAGAAGGGCCAGTTCCTGGCGCCCTGGGACATGGCCCATGTCGCCGCCAAGATCGCGGCCACCGGCAACGACCGCGTCCTGCTCACCGAGCGCGGCGCCTCCTTCGGCTACAACACCCTGGTCAGCGACATGCGCGCCCTGCCGATCCTGGCCCGCACCGGATGCCCCGTGGTGTTCGACGCCACCCACTCGGTGCAGCAGCCGGGCGGGCTCGGCGGCGCTTCTGGCGGGCAGCGCGAGTTCGCCCCCGTGCTCGCCCGCGCGGCGCTGGCGGTGGGGGTTGCGGCGCTGTTCATCGAGGCCCATCCGGATCCGGACCACGCGCCCAGCGACGGGCCGACCATGATTGCGCTGCGCGACATGCCGGCGCTGCTGCGGCGGCTCGCGTTGTTCGACGCGGTCGCGAAGGGGTAGCGGGCAAGGCCATGGCTCTGCCCTGGACCCGCCCCGGCTTCAAGAGGGGGCGAGCCGCCCTGGACCGGCCCATGAGAAGAGGGGCGTGGTTCGCTCGGTGCGGCTGGAGGCGAGCAGACTGCGGCCTGGATGCTTGCTATTGCTGCGGCCTGGGCTGCCTGGCGTCCTGCTTGCAGGACCATTCCGCGAAGGAACCGCCATGTCCCTTGCTCGCCAAGTCGCGGCCTGCGCGCTCGGCGTCTCCTTGGCCACTCCGGCGGCGGCGCAGGTTCACGACCTCGCCGCCCTTGAGGCCGCCCAGTCCGCCGCCAACGCCGTGCCCGGCCCGCGCACCGTGCCCGCCCGCGCGCAGGACGGTCCCGACGCCGGCGCGATCCAGCGCGTCATCTCCGCGCAGATCGACGCCTTCGACCGCGGCGACGCCGAGGCGGCGTTCGGCTTCGCCGCGCCCTCGATCCGGGCGAAGTTCGGCACCGCCGCCCGCTTCCTCGCCGCCGTGCGCCAGGCCTACCCCGTGCTCGTGCATCCCCGCTCCGTCACCTTCACCGGCCTGCAGCAGGGCGACGCCAGCCTGGTGCAGAAGGTCGAGGTCGTCGGCCAGGACGGCCAAGGGGCGCTGGCCGCCTACGACATGGAGCACGAGCCGGACGGACACTGGCGCATCGCCGGTTGCACGCTGGGACGCAGCGAGCGGCTGGAGCTATGACCTCGGCGGTCGGCCTGGATTTGGTGTTGGCTCGCTGGGATAGGTAGGACAGCAAGAGTCTTCTTTTTCTGAAGAAAAAGAAGCAAAAAGACTTTGCCCATTTGGTTCCGGGCAGGCGGGCGACGCCAGAGCCTTATGGGCCAAAGTTCTTTGGTTTTTTCTTTCAAGAAAGAACATGCTTTCTTCCTGCTGCCCCGCGGCAGGTCGATGACGGCCGTCAGCGGCCTGGCGGCAGACGCAGCAGCGGGGTGAGCGGCAGTGCGGCCGCGCACAGCGCTGCCATCACCCAGAACGCGCCGGCGCCGAGGCTGCCGTACAGCGGGCCGGCCGCCAGCGTCACGGCCGCCGACGTCGCGCCCATCGCGATCGTCGCGTAGAACGCCTGCGCGGTTGCGGCGAGGCGGACTGGGACGACGCGGCCGATCACATCCATGCAGGCCAGGTGGAGCAGCGCGAAGGTGAGGCCGTGCAGCGGCTCGACGGCCACCAGCGCCGGGAACCACGCCGTGCACGCCGCCGTGCCCCAGCGCACGATCCCGGCCGCGGCGGACAGGGTGACCGCCCGGGCGGGGCCCAGGCGCTCCAGCAGCCGCCGGCCGAAAAACAGGAACACCAGGACCTCCGCCGCTACCGACAGCGCCCAGAGCAGGCTGCAGCGGGCGGGGCTCAGCCCGGCGGCGCGCCAGCGGATCACCTCGAAGCTGTCGTGCAGGGCGTGGCTGCCGCCGACGAGCGCCACCGCCGCCATGAGGCGGGCGAACACCGGGATGCCCAGCAGGGCGCGTAGCGGGCCCGGTACGCCGCTTGGCGCCGCGCCGGCGGGCGGGCTGCCTGGCGCGCTTTCTTCCGGGTTTTCGGGCGCGCACGGCGCCGCGCGGGTGCCCGCCACCCGGTTCGGCACCGCACGGGCCGCGCAGGCCGCCGCGGCCAGCAGCCCCGCGTTCAGCCAGACCACGATCCCGAGCCCGGCCCGCTCCACCATCTGGCCGGACAGCAGGGTGCCCAGAATGAAGGCGCCGGAGCCGGCGGCCCTGACCCAGCCGTACTCGAAGCCGCGCCGCCCCGACGCGGCGCCGAGCGCGAGCGCGTCGGCCACCGGGGTCAGCGGCGCCAGCGCGGCTGCGTGCGCGACGCTGACCAGCAGCAAGGGCGCCAGCCCGCGCGCGGGCACGTAGCCGAGTGCCACCAGGGCGGAGGCCCAGGCGAACCCGGCCAGCACCGCCGTCGCGCGGCCGGAGCGATCGGCCAGCCTGCCGCCCAGGGGCCCGGCCAGCAGCCGGACGGCCGTGCCGCCCGCGAGCACGACGCCCAGCGCCCCGGGGCCAAGGCCGTCCTGCAGCAGCAGCGCCGGCATGAACGGCGAGGCGACCCCGAAGGCTGCGAACAGCGCCCCGTACAGGGCGACGAAGCGCGGCAGGGGCGGGCGCTCGCTCACCGTGCCAGGATGGCGAAACGTTTGCCGCATTGCCACGGCGCATCGCCGTTCGCCTTTCCCGGCGCCCCGTTCGCCTAGGCGTCGAGGGCGGCCGTCCTTGCGGGCGTCCTCGTCAGGAAGGTCTGACGCCGGCGGCGTGACGCGCGGGCATGCCGCGGTGCGCGACCGGGGCGCCACCTCCGCTTCCCCGTCACCCGCCGCGATGTTACGCCTGTGGTCCCGACGACCCGGAGCACCCCGCCATGTCCGCCATCGCCGACATCATCGCCCGAGAGATCCTCGACAGCCGCGGCAACCCCACGGTCGAGGTCGACGTGCTGCTCGAGTCCGGCGCCGTCGGCCGCGCCGCGGTGCCGTCCGGCGCGTCGACCGGTGCCCACGAGGCCCACGAGCGGCGCGACGGCGACAAGTCGCGCTACGGCGGCAAGGGCGTGCTGGAGGCCTGCGCCGCCATCGAGGGCGAGATCCTCGACGCGCTGAACGGCATGGAGGCCACCGAGCAGCTCACGCTCGACCAGATCCTGATCGACCTCGACGGCACGCCGAACAAGGCGCGCCTCGGCGCCAACGCGATCCTCGCCGTCTCCCTCGGCGTGGCCAAGGCGGCCGCCGCAGACGCCGGGACGCCGTTGTACCGCTACATCGGCGGCGCCTTCGCCCGCGTGCTGCCGGTGCCGATGATGAACATCGTCAACGGCGGCCAGCACGCCGACAATCCGATCGACATCCAGGAGTTCATGATCCAGCCGGTGTCCGCCGGCACCGTCGCCGACGCCGTGCGCATGGGCGCCGAGGTGTTCGCCCAGCTGAAGAAGGGTTTGTCGGACGCAGGCCACAACACAAACGTCGGCGACGAGGGCGGCTTCGCGCCCGGCCTGCGCTCGGCAGAGGAGGCGCTGACCTTCATCTCCCGCGCCGTTGAGAAGGCCGGCTACCGGCCGGGCGAGGACGTCACCTTCGCGCTCGACTGCGCCGCCACCGAGTTCTTCCGCGACGGCCGCTACGAGCTTGCCGGCGAGGGCAAGTCGCTCGACGCCGGCGGCATGGTCGACTACCTGGCGCAGCTCTGCGACCGCTTCCCGATCGTCTCGATCGAGGACGCGCTGGCCGAGGACGACTGGGACGGGTGGAAGCACCTGACGGACGTGCTGGGCGAGCGGCTGACGCTGGTGGGCGACGACGTGTTCGTGACCAACCCGGAGCGCCTGTCGCGCGGCATCGAGGACGGCATCGCCAACGCCATCCTGGTCAAGGTCAACCAGATCGGCACGCTGTCCGAGACCCTGGAGGCCGTGGAGATGGCGCATCGCGCCGGCTATGCCTGCGTGATGAGCCACCGCTCGGGCGAGACGGAGGACAGCACCATCGCCGACCTGGCGGTGGCGACCAACTGCGGGCAGATCAAGACCGGCAGCCTGTCGCGCTCGGACCGCACCGCAAAGTACAACCAGCTCATCCGCATCGAGGGCGAGCTTGGACCGGCCGCGCGCTACGCCGGGCGGACGATCCTGCGCGGCTGACGCGAGGCCGGCCTTGCCTTGACGTGTGCCGGTCCAGGGGCGCTGCCCCTGGCGGGTCCAGGGCAGAGCCCTGGCCTTGCTTGCTGCCTGTCCATTGCAAACACGCGATATCCTGCGTGAATTCCTGTAGAATGCCGCCGGGATCAGGGAGGTTGCGATGCAGCTGGGCCGCATTCTGAAACGCCGGGCGAAGGAGGCGGTGCCGCCGCTGCTGTTCCTGTCCCTGGTCGGCTATTTCGGCTGGCAGGCGACGCGGGGCGACCACGGCCTGCGCGCCCACGCGCTGCGCGAGCAGCAGCTTGCCACGGTGCAGGGCGAGCTGGCGCAGGCGACGGCGGAGCAGGAGGCCTGGGAGCGCCGGGTGGCCGCGCTGCGCACCGCGCGGCTCGATCCCGACCTGCTCGATGAGCGCGCGCGTGCGATGCTGAACCGCGCCGAGCCCACCGAGATCGTCGTGCCCTACGAGCAGGGCCACAAGCTTTTCTGACATCCCAGCCCCGCCCTTGCCGGAGCTCCTGCGGCGTTTAGTTGCTCCGCCGCCGGCATTGCCGCTTCGCGAGTCACCCGAGCAGCCCCGCGTGCATCCCACTTCGTTCGCGCGCCTCGGAGGCACACGCCGGCGCCTGGCGTGCTGCAGCGCAGCACGTTGATTTCCCCGGATGCCGCGGCTTGTCGCCGGCCGACCCGCGTCGTTAGCTGTCCTGGACGCAGACCACGCCCAGGGGATGACGCCGATGTCGATGGACAGCCCGCAGACACCGCCGCGCGCCGAGGACTCCAACCCGGCCGAACCCTCGCCCGCGACCGCCAGGCCCGGCGCCGTCGAGGCTGGCGTCGGGGACGACGCCGCGGGCAACGGAGCTGTCGGCAACACCGCGATGGACCGCGACGGGTTGCGCCAGGCGTATCGCGACATGCTGCTGATCCGCCGCTTCGAGGAGCGTGCCGGGCAACTGTACGGCATGGGGCTGATCGGCGGGTTCTGCCACCTCTACATCGGCCAGGAGGCGGTGGTCGTCGGCGTTCAGTCGGCGCTCAGGCCGGGCGACCAGGTCATCACCTCGTATCGCGACCACGGCCACATGCTGGCCGCCGGCATGGAGGCGCGCGGCGTGATGGCAGAGCTGACCGGGCGCTCGGGCGGCTACTCGCGCGGCAAGGGCGGGTCGATGCACATGTTCTCGCGCGAGAAGAACTTCTTCGGCGGGCACGGCATCGTCGGCGCCCAGGTGGCGCTGGGCACGGGGCTGGCGTTCAGCAACTGGTATCGCGGCGACGACCTGGTCAGCGTCGCCTACATGGGCGACGGCGCGTCGAGCCAGGGCC
Source organism: uncultured Acetobacteraceae bacterium (assembly GCA_964236695.1). Classification (GTDB taxonomy): domain Bacteria; phylum Pseudomonadota; class Alphaproteobacteria; order Acetobacterales; family Acetobacteraceae; genus CAXSEF01. The sequence continues at coordinate 8,083 of CAXSFU010000001.1, forward strand.
AGGTGTTCGAGAGCTTCAACCTCGCCGCGCTGATGAAGCTGCCGTGCATCTACGTGATCGAGAACAACCGCTATGGCATGGGCACCGACGTCGCCCGCGCCTCGGCGAGCCACGACCTGTCGCGCAACGGCGCGCCCTGGGGCATCCCCGGCCGCCAGGTGGACGGCATGGACGTGCTGGCGGTGCGCGCCGTGGCCGACGCCGCGGTGGCGCACTGCAGGAGCGGGCAGGGGCCGTTCCTGCTGGAGATGCAGACCTACCGCTACCGCGGCCACTCGATGTCCGACCCTGCCAAGTACCGCACCCGCGACGAGGTGCAGAGGATGCGCACCGAGCACGACTGCCTGGAGTCCGCCCGCCGCCATCTGGTCGACTGGGGCGAGGGGGAGCCGGCGCTGAAGTCGATCGAGGACGAGGTCAAGCGCATCGTCGCGGAGGCCGCGGAGTTCGCCCAGGCGAGCCCGGAGCCTGACGCGGCGGAGCTGTGGACCGACATTCTGATCGATGCGGACGGCACCCGCCCGGTGCGCGCGCCCACCGGCGGCCTGGCCGCAGCCCCCGGGGTCGGGCGGGGAGCTGTGCGGTGAGCGTGCAGATCCTGATGCCGGCGCTGAGCCCGACGATGACGGAGGGCAAGCTGTCGCGCTGGCTGGTCAAGGTGGGCGACGAGGTGTCCGCAGGCGACGTGGTCGCCGAGATCGAGACGGACAAGGCGACCATGGAGGTCGAGGCCGTCGACGAGGGCAGGCTCGCCGCGATCCTGGTCGAGGAGGGTACCGACGGCGTGGCGGTCAACACCCCGATCGCCACGCTGGCCGGGGAGGGCGAGGGCGCTGCCCCCACATCGGGGACGGCTGCCGCGCCCGCCGATGCTGCGCCCGAGGCGGCCGACGCGGCGAGCGTGCCGTCCGGCCCCGCCACCGACGAGGCGCCGCGGCCGGCCCAGCCGGCCCGGACCCGTGCGGGCGCCGACGACGGTCCAGCTGCCGCTCCGGACAGGGACTGGGGCGCCACCAGCAGCATCACCATCCGCCAGGCGCTGCGCGACGCCATGGCTGCGGAGCTGCGCGCCGACTCCACCGTGTTCCTGATTGGCGAGGAGGTCGCGCAGTACCAGGGCGCCTACAAGATCAGCCAGGGCCTGCTGGAGGAGTTCGGCGAGCGGCGCATCATCGACACGCCGATCACCGAGCACGGCTTCACCGGCATGGCGGTGGGTGCGGCGATGAACGGCCTGCGCCCGATCGTGGAGTTCATGACCTTCAACTTCGCGATGCAGGCGATCGACCACATCATCAACTCGGCCGCCAAGACGCTCTACATGTCCGGCGGCCAGATGGGCTGCCCGATCGTGTTCCGCGGGCCGAACGGCGCCGCCTCGCGCGTCGGCGCCCAGCACAGCCAGGACTATGCGAGCTGGTACGCGCACTGCCCCGGCCTCAAGGTCGTGGCGCCGTATTCGGCGGCCGACGCCAAGGGCCTGCTGCGCGCGGCGATCCGCGACCCGAACCCGGTGATCTTCCTCGAGAACGAGATGCTCTACGGCCAGAGCTTCGAGTGCCCGGTCGACGAGGACTTCATCCTGCCGATCGGCCAGGCCAAGGTCGAGCGTGAGGGCAGCGACGTCACCCTGATCGCCTATTCGATCATGGTCGGCGTGGCGCTCAAGGCGGCGGAGCAGCTTGCCGAGCAGGGCATCAGCGCAGAAGTGATCAACCTGCGCACCCTGCGGCCGCTCGACACCGACACGATCGTCCGCAGCGTGAGGAAGACCGGCCGGGTGGTGTCCGTCGAGGAGGGCTGGCCGTACGCCGGCATCGGCGCGGAGATCTGCACCGTGTGCGTCGAGCAGGCGTTCGACTGGCTCGACGCGCCGCCGGTGCGGGTCGCCGGGCTCGACGTGCCGCTGCCGTATGCCGCGAACCTGGAGAAGCTGGCGCTGCCGCAGCCGGACTGGGTGGTGGACGCCGTGCGAAAGCTGTTCTGATGCCCACCACCATCCTGATGCCCGCGCTGAGCCCGACCATGACGGAGGGCACGCTCGCCCGCTGGCTGGTGAAGGAAGGCGACGCGATCGCCGCGGGCGACGTGATCGCGGAGATCGAGACCGACAAGGCGACCATGGAGGTCGAGGCCGTCGACGAGGGCAGGCTCGGGCGCATCCTGGTGCCAGACGGCACCGAGGGCGTCGCTGTCAACGCGCCGATCGGCATCATCCTCGCCGAGGGGGAAAGCGGTGATGCCGCGCCTGTCGCCCCGGTCGCGGACACCGCCGGCAGCGGCGGCTACGGTGCGGTTGCCGAGCAGCCGCCGGTCGGCGCGTCCTCCACGCTGCCGGCCGGGACGGCGCAGGGCGTCCCGCCGCAGCCGGCCGGGCATCCGTCGCCGCCGTCCCCGGCAGGCCGCGTCGTCGCCTCGCCGCTGGCCCGCCGCCTCGCCGCGCAGGACGGCCTTGACCTCGCCGCCGTGCGCGGCACCGGTCCGGGCGGCCGCATCGTCCGCCGCGACGTCGAGGCCGCCCGTACCGCCGCGCCCGCCCCGGCCGCGTCGCAGCCGGCGCCGGCCCGGCCGGGCGCCCCGCAGGCCGCCGCCGCCGCATCGCCCGCCCCGGCGGTGTCCGTGCAGGGTCCCGCCGCGCTGAGCGGCGCCGCGCCGGTGGTGGTGCCGGCGCCCACGCCGCCGTCCCGCCCGGCCGACGTCGCGATCACCGCGCCGCACCAGCGCCTGCCCAACTCCAACATCCGGCGCACCATCGCCCGCCGCCTGTCCGAGTCCAAGCAGTTCACCCCGCACTTCTACTGCTCGATCGACGTGGAGCTGGACGCGCTTCTCGACCTGCGCGCCCGGCTCAACGCGAAGTCGCCGGCGGACGGCCCGGACGCGTTCAGGCTGTCCGTCAATGACCTGCTGATCAAGGCGTGCGCCGCGACCCTGCGCGAGATCCCCGGCGTCAACGCCAGCTACACCGACGAGGCGATCCTGCAGTTCGACGACGTCGACATCTCCGTCGCCGTGTCCATCCCCGACGGGCTGATCACGCCGATCATCCGCGGTGCCGACCGCAAGGGCCTGGCCGCGATCTCCAACGAGGCGAAGGACCTGGTGGCCCGCGCCCGCGCCGGCAGGCTGAAGCCCGCGGAGTTCCAGGGCGGCACGTTCTCGATCTCCAACATGGGCATGTTCGGCGTGCGCGACTTCGCGGCGATCATCAACCCGCCGCAGGGCGGCATCCTCGCCGTCGGCGCAGGCGAGAAGCGCGCTGTCGTGCGCGGCGATGTGCTGGCCGTCGCCACGGTGATGACCGTGACCCTGTCCGTCGACCACCGCTGCATCGACGGGGCGCTGGCCGCGCAGTGGGTGGCGGCGTTCAGGCGCATCGTCGAGGACCCGCTGAGCCTGATGCTGTGAGCGCCGACACCTTCCGCGACGCGACTCCCGCCGACGTTCCCGTCCTGCTCGCCCTGATCGCGGAGCTTGCCGAGTACGAGCGTCTGGCCCACGAGGCCGTCGCCAGCGCCGCCGACCTGCACGACAGCCTGTTCGGCGCCGTGCCGCGCGCCCACGCCCTGCTCGCGGAGCTTGGGGGCACGGTGGCCGGCATGGCCGTGTTCTTCTACAGTTTCAGCACCTTCACCGGCCGGCCGAGCCTGTACGTCGAGGACGTGTTCGTCCGGCCCGCCTTCCGGGGCCGGGGCATCGGCCGCGGCTTCTTCCAGCGTCTGGCCGCGCGGGCCGTCAACGAGCGCTGCGGGCGCATGGAGTGGTCGGTGCTCGACTGGAACCAGCCGGCACTGGACTTCTACCGCGCGCTTGGGGCGGAGCCGCGCGCGGGGTGGACCACCCTGCGGCTGGTCGGGGACGGGCTGGCGCAGGTCGCAGGAAGCAAGGCTGGGCTCTGCCCAGACCCGCAAAGGGCCGTGAGGCCCTTTGATCCTTTGACTTAAGGTAAGGTTTCCAAAGGCTCGCCTTTGGCGGGGTCCAGGGGCAGAGCCCCTGGCCTTCCTTTCTCCAGGAGTCTCCGGATGCCCGAGCAGAGCTTCGACCTGATCGTCCTCGGCGGCGGCCCCGGCGGCTACGTCGCCGCCATCCGCGCCGCCCAGCTCGGCCTCAAGGCCTGCGTCGTCGAGCGCGAGCACCTTGGCGGCATCTGCCTGAACTGGGGCTGCATCCCCACCAAGGCGCTGCTGCGCTCTGCCGAGATCAACCACCTGCTGCACCACCTCGGGGAGTACGGCTTCGCCGCAGACAACGTCCGCTTCGACCTTCCCGCCGTGGTGAAGCGCTCGCGCGCGATCTCGAAGCAGCTCGCCTCCGGGGTCGGCCACCTGCTGAAGAAGAACAAGGTCGCCGTGTTCGTCGGGACTGGCCGGCTTGCGGGCAAGGACACCGTGCAGGTCGAGGGCAGGGACGCCGCCACGCTTTCGGCCGCGCACATCATCCTCGCCACCGGTGCCCGCGCCCGCCAGCTTCCCGGGCTGGAGGCCGATGGCCGGCTGGTCTGGTCGTATCGCGAGGCCATGGTGCCGGAGCGGATGCCGCGTCGCCTGCTGGTGGTCGGCTCCGGCGCCATCGGCATCGAGTTCGCGAGCTTCTACCGCAACATGGGCGCCGAGGTGTGCGTGGTGGAGATCGCCGAGCGCATCCTTGCCGCAGAGGACGAGGAGATCTCCGCCTTCGCCCGCAAGGCGTTCGAGAAGCAGGGCATGCGCATCCTGACCGGGGCGAAGCTCGGCGCCGTCCGCCGCGGGGAGGACGACGTCACCGTTGCCATCGAGCACGCCGGCGGGACGGAGGAGCAGATTTTCGACCGGGTGATCTCCGCAGTCGGCATCGTGGGCAACGTCGAGGACCTCGGCCTGGAGGGCACCGGCGTCGCCGTCGAGCGCAGCCATGTCGTGATCGACGAGTTCTGCCGCACCGGCGAGCCCGGCGTGTATGCGATCGGCGACATCGCGGGCGCCCCCTGGCTCGCCCACAAGGCCAGCCACGAGGGCGTGGTGTGCGTGGAGAGGATCGCGGGGGTGCCCGACGTGCATCCGATCGACTGGAGCAACATCCCCGGCTGCACCTACTGCCGCCCGCAGGTCGCCTCGGTCGGCTGGACCGAGGCGCGCGCCAAGGCGGAGGGCAGGGAGGTCCGCGTCGGCCGCTTCCCGTTCATCGGCAACGGCAAGGCGATCGCGATGGGCGAGCCGGAGGGCCTGGTGAAGGTGGTGTTCGATCAGGCCAGCGGCGAGCTGCTCGGCGCGCACATGATCGGCGCGGAGGTCACCGAGATGATCCAGGGCTACGCCATCGCGCGCACGCTGGAGACCACGGAGGTCGAGCTGATGCACACGGTGTTCCCGCATCCGACGGTCAGCGAGACGATGCACGAGGCGGTGCTCGATGCGTGGGGACGGGCGATCCACTTCTGAAGCAAGGGGCGAAGGAAAGCCAGGGCTCTGCCCCTGGACACCGACAAAGGGAGAAGTCTCCCCTTAACCCGGCGCAACTTGGGGTCTGGCGGTCCCGAAAGTAAGTAGGATCGTGTGCCGACCTTCGAAGAAGGCTAGCTTCATGGAGCAGAACCACAATGGCCGATAATGATTTCCTGTTCACATGGAAGGCCGACAAATGGCCTTACGAGAAACTCAGGGCGCTAATCGATAGATTTGAGGAAGGAAGTACTGTAACCGAGCATTGGCGCTGCCAAGCTCACCGCCAAATACGCCAGGGGGCTCGCGCTTACCTATATAAGCAGGGTTCATCGCCAAAAGGCATCTTTGCTATTGCGGATGTCGTCAGCGACCCCTTTGAAAGGCCGAAAGTCGAACCAGGAGAAGCCCGCTACGCGGTCGAGCTTCGGTTCAGGGTTCTCCTTGACCCTAGTAAACGTTTTCTCGTCAATGAGGAGCAGCTTGCGGTCCTCGGTGCCAGCCCTAACCAGCTCAACACCAATGGAAGCGGCGTGGCATTTTCCGCCAAGGTCGCCCGTTCGATAGATGAAATCGCTGCCCAGGAGAGCACTACCTCCGTCGCGGGATCACCTGCCGTCACCGAAAGTCCCGCCGCCGTCGCGAGCAGGCACGAGCGCCTCTCCGAAGTCTATGATCGTGACCAATCCCTCGTCCTCGAACTCAGGCAGAAATACCAAGGCAAGTGCCAGGTATGTGATTCAGCGCCTTTCAAGGCCTGTTCGGCAATATCTCCGAAGGCCACCACATTCAATGGCTATGCCGCGGCGGCCGCGACAGCCTGGACAACATGATGCTGCTCTGCCCTAACCACCACGCGGCTGTCCACGCATCTGATCCTTCCTTTGATTGTAATAAGCTTGAGTTCCGATTTGGCGCGAAGAGAGTCCCGGTTCGCCTAAACCTCCATCTTAAGGCCGAGTAATCCTGCGGGACCAGGGTATTGGCAGCCGACACTCCTGCTTGTCCTTCCCCCATCCCCGGCCCAGATACCCGCAGCCCGGAGGCGCCATCCCCCATGCCCACCCGCCTGCTCATCGACCACCGCGACGCTCCGCGCCATCCGGAGAAGCTGCATCGCCCGGACAACCCCGGCCTGCGCAAGCCCGGCTGGATCCGCGTCCGCGCGCCGCAGCACCCGGTGTACCACGAGACCCGCGCCCTGATGCGCGAGCACGGCCTCGTCACCGTGTGCGAGGAGGCCGCCTGCCCCAACATCGGCGAGTGCTGGTCGCAGCGCCACGCCACCATGATGGTGATGGGCGACACCTGCACCCGCGCCTGCGCCTTCTGCAACGTCCGCACCGGACAGCCCGCGCCGCTCGACCCCGACGAGCCGCGCCGCGTGGCCGACGCGGTGGCCAGGCTCGGCCTGCGCCATGTCGTGGTCACCTCCGTCGACCGCGACGACCTGGCCGACGGGGGCGCCGGGCACATCGCCGAGGTGATCCGCGCCACCCGCGCGGCCGCCCCCGGAACCACGATCGAGGTGCTGACGCCCGACTTCCTCCGCCGCCCCGAGGGGGCCGCCACCGTGGTCGCCGCGCGTCCAGACGTGTTCAACCACAATCTCGAGACCGTGCCGCGGCTCTACCCCACGGTGCGGCCGGGGGCGCGCTACTTCCAGTCGCTGCGCCTGCTCGACGAGGTGCGCCGCCTCGATCCCGCGATGTTCACCAAGTCCGGCCTGATGGTCGGGCTGGGCGAGACCCGCGCCGAGATCGGCCAGGTGATGGACGACCTGCGCGTCGCCGGGGTGGACTTCGTGACCCTCGGCCAGTACCTGCAGCCCACGCCGAAGCACGCCGCGGTGGAGCGCTACGTCACGCCCGACGAGTTCGCGGACTACGCCGCCATGGCACGCGCCAAGGGTTTCCTCATGGTCAGCGCCACTCCGTTAACCCGAAGCTCCTACCATGCCGATGCCGACTTCGCGCAGCTTCGCGCCGCCCGTCTTGCCGCGGTCGCGGCGGCGCCTGGTCCCGGCAACGCGCCGCCCGTCCTCCTTTCGTCCCTTTCCGCCGAGGTCTGATCCCCATGCCGACCCATGCCGAGCACAAGCTCGTCCCCTTCACGCCCGAGCAGCTGTTCGACCTGGTCGCCGACGTCGGGCGCTACCCCGAGTTCCTGCCCTGGTGCGCCGGCGCCAAGGTCAGGAGCCACACCGCCACCGAGGTGGTCGCCGACCTGACCATCGGCTTCGGGCCGTTCCGCGAGAGCTTCACCAGCCGGGTGGCCCTGGATAGGCCGCGCGAGGTGCGCGTGCACTACGAGCACGGGCCGTTCCGCTACCTCAACAACCAGTGGACCTTCACCGCGCACCCGCACGGCTGCCGCGTCGACTTCTTCGTCGATTTCGAGTTCCGCTCGCGCCTGCTGCAGTCCGCGATCGGCGTCGTGTTCAACCAGGCGGTGCAGCGCATGGTGAACGCCTTTCTCAAGCGCGCCCGCGACGTCTACGGGCTGCCGAGCGCCGCGGCGACAGTGCCGGCCTAGCGGAAGCAAGGCCAGGGGCTCTGCCCCTGGACCCCGCCAAAGGCCGAGCCTTCGGAAACCTCGACCTGGGCCGGCGGCACCTCTCGTTGTGCCGGTCCAGGGGCGCTGCCCCTGGCGGGTCCAGGGCAGAGCCCTGGCCTTGCTTGCTGTCAGCGCAGGATGATCTCGACGCGCCGGTTCTGCGGCTCGCGCACGCCCTGCGCGGTCGGCACCAGCGGGTTCGTTTCCCCGTAGCCGCGGATCGCGATCTCGTTCCTGGCGACGCCGTCGTGGATCAGCTCCGCCTCCACGCTTTCGGCGCGGCGGATCGACAGGCGCTGGTTGTAGGCGGCGGTGCCGGAGAGGTCGGTGTAGCCGTTGACCTCGATGCGCGAGGTCTGCACGCGGGTGGAGGCCTGGGCGGCCTCGGCGATGATCTGGCGGGCGCGCGTGGTGAGGTCGGCGCGGTCCCAGTCGAAGAACACGAGGTAGGTGCGCGCCGGCGTGACCGGCGGCGCGGCGGCGGGCATCGGGGCGGGCGGCGGCATCGGGGGCGCGTGGTTGAACGCGTAGGCGACGCCGACGGTGAACTGGTGGAGGAACACCGGCGACAGGCCGACGGTGCCCATGCTGTGGCCCTGCGGCGTGTAGGCGTTGCCGACCGCGCCGGAGTTGGCCTCGATGCCGATGAAGCGGTAGTCGGTGGTCAGCTTCAGGCCGGGCACTGCGGTGACCGGGAAGCCGAAGCCCACGATGCCCTGGTAGGAGAAGTTCGGGCCGCCGGTGCCGCCGGTGCGGAACGTCACGCTGTTGTCGACGGCGTAGGTCGTGATCGGCGAGAAGTGGGTCCACAGCACGCCGGCGCCGACGCCCACGTAGGGCTGCACCCAGGTGATGTCGGTGCCGAGCTTGGTCAGGTCGATGTCGTAGAACACGTTGGCGAGCACGCCGTAGGTGCCCTGGTTGCCGTCGGCGCGTGCCGGCACCGCGCTGTGCACGCTGTTGATCACGGTGTTGTAGTCGTAGGCGCCCTCGATCTCGGTGCGCAGGCCGTTGCCGAAGCCCCAGCCGAGCGCGCCGGCGCCGACGAAGCCGTCGCCGAAGCGGGTGCGCGCCGCCGGCTGGTTCTGCGGCGCCAGACGCGGGTGGGTGAACACGTCCTGCACTAGGTTGTAGCCGGCGCCGAGGTCGATGTACGGGCCGTCCACCGCCTGCACGGGGGCTGCGAGCGCGGGCATGGCAAGGGCGCTCAGCGCCGTGGCGAGCATCAGTCGGTTGCGCAAGGTGGTCTCCGCTGCTGCGGCGGCCGGGCAGTCGGGTCCGGGCGGCCGGGCGTGTTTGTGGTGACGGCGACGGCGATGCGACAACTCACGCAGCGGGGAGCGCAGGCGATCCCCGGGATTTGTGCCGCAGGCGACACACTTCACCCGATACCGCTTCCTGCCGGCCTTGCCGCGCGGACGCGAAGCCCCGCGTCCCCTGCGGCGTGACGCGCGGTGATTGGGACCTGTGCCGTCGCGCGGGCCACGCTATACCGGCCTGCGCGCAGCAACCCCCGCAGCAATCGTGGAACCGCATGGCCTACGCCCCAGCCCGCTTCGACGACGCCCTGATCCGGGTGAACCTGTTCTCCGACACCCAGACCCGGCCGTCGCGCGCCATGCGCGAGGCGATGCTCGACGCCCCGGTGGGCGACGAGCAGCACGGCGCCGACCCCACGATCCTCGCCCTGTGCGAGCGCACCGCGGCGCTGCTCGGCAAGGAGGCGGCGGTGTTCATGCCAACGGGGACCATGTGCAACCAGGCGGCGATGCTGGCCTGGTGCCGCCCCGGCGACGAGATCCTCGCCCACGAGAGCGCCCACATCCTGACCAGCGAGGGCGGCGGCGTGGCCGCGCTGTCGGGCGCGCAGATCACCGGCCTGCGCGGCGCGCGCGGCCAGTTCGACGTCGCCACCCTGGAGGCGGGCTTCCGCGACCGCTCGCGCTACGAGCCGCCGCAGCGCCTGGTTGCCGTCGAGCAGACCGCGAACTTCGCCGGCGGCACCGTGTGGCCGGTCGAGTCGCTCGACGCCATCGCCGGCCGCGCCCACGCGCAGGGTCTCGCCACCCACATGGACGGCGCGCGCATGATGAACGCCGTGGTCGCCTCGGGTACCTCGGCCGCTGCCATGTCCGCCGGCTGGGACAGCGTGTGGCTCGACTTCACCAAGGGCCTTGGCGCCCCGCTCGGCGCGGTGCTCGCCGGCAGCCAGGCCTTCATCGACGACGTGTGGCGCTGGAAGCAGCGGCTCGGCGGCGCGCTGCGCCAGGGCGGGATGTGCGCGGCCGGCTGCCTGTATGCGCTCGACCACAACGTCGACCGCCTCGCCGAGGACCACGAGAACGCCCGCCTGCTGGCCCGCGGCCTCGCCGGCGTCGAGGGGCTCGAGGTCGAGCTGCCCGAGACCAACCTCGTGTATTTCGACACGCGCGGCACCGGGATGGAGGCGGCCGCACTCGCCGACGCGCTGGTCGGGGAAGGCGTCGCGATCTCGGCGATGGGGCGCTACCGGGGGCGGGCCTGCACCCACCTCGACGTCGACCGCGCCGCGGTGGCGCTGGCCGAGACGGCGTTCCACCGGGTCGTCGGCGCCGCCGCGAGCGCGCGTGTGGGGTGAGTGGGGCGGCGTCGGGAAGGAAGGCCAGGGCTCTGCCCTGGACCCGCCAGGGGGAGCCCCCCTGGACCGGCACACATGGGCACGGGGGCGCTGGGTTCAGGGGCGGACGGGGGCGGTGTTCCGGGAGTGGTTGATCGGCGCGCGATGGTGGCAACCAGGACGTTTGTCATGGCGATGTCCGCAATCTGGGGATGACAGGGGCGGCTGTCCGGGCCACGCTGGAGTGCCATCGTCCCGGCCCGCAGCGACAAGGAATGCCGATGACCCAGACGTCCGGATGCGCCGACCCGGCGCCGGTGAACCCGATGCCGCGCAACGCGACGGGCGCCGGACACATGGTGCCCGCACTGCGCGCCGGTCCGTGTGGTCTTGCCGCCGTGCTCGCCTCGGCGGTGCTGCTTGCGCCCGTGCTGGCGACCGCGCAGGGCGCCCCCGCGGCGCCGCCGTCGGGCATCGCCACCCCAGCGCCGGAGACCACGGCGCCCGGCCCCGAGGTGTCCGGGATGGTGCCGACCCGCATGCCCCGGCCCGGCTCTGGCACCACCTTCGAGCGGAGCGGCTCCGACCACGCCGGCCGCAAGACCGCCGAGCAGCGCTTCGAGGAGGCCAACACCACGCACGACGGCCACCTGACCGAGCCGCAGGCGCAGGCTGCCCACATGCGCGGGGTGGAGAGCCACTTCGCCGAGATCGACAGCCATCACCGCGGCTACATCACCTTCGACGAGATCCGCGCCTGGCGGGCCGAACGCCGCGCGGAGCGCAAGGCAGCGCGGGAGAAGGCAGCGAAGTAGCCCGCCCGGCGGGCCGCGGACCATAAGGCAGGGGCCGGAGGCCCCGCCCTGTAACCCGGTCCTCGCAACCTTTTTCCACCTGCGGCACGGACCTGCGGACCATGCCGCAGGTCCCAACTGAAGGCCGGTCCAGGGGCGCTGCCCCTGGCGGGTCCAGGGCAGAGCCCTGGCCTTGCCTTCCTGCGACGAACCCGCCGCCGCGATCAGGAGAAGTTGCCGGCGTTCAGGTTCGTGTAGTTCTGGAACACGATCTTGGTCTGGTCGGACAGGGTCACGGTGGTCGACCCGCCGGACACGGTCGCGGACTTGAGCACGTCCGCCGCGGCGTCGGCCTTGTAGCCGGAGAACGCCAGCTTGTCGGTTGCCTTGAAGTCGCTGATGACGTCGGTGGCGCCGCCGGTGGCGGAGGCCACGAAGTCGAACACGTTGGCGCCCGCCGCGCCGCCGGTGAGCGAGGCGGCGCCGGCGCCGAGCACGAACACGTCGGTCCCGGTGCCGCCCAGGATGGTGCTGGCGGCGTTGCCGCCGAAGAAGACGTTGCTGCCGGTGGCCATGCTGGCGTCGACCCTGGCGCCGCTGCCGACGCCGACGAGGTTCGCGCCGCTGCCGGTCAGGGTGATCGTGCCGCCGTCGGCGCCGAACAGGGTCGTCGCGGTCGAGCCGCCGATCACGCTGGACGAGCCGGCGCCGCCGATGAAGGTCAGCGAGCCGCTGCCGGTGGGGCCGAACACCGTGTCGTTGCCGGTGCCGGCGAACACGGTGGCGGCCGCCTGGTTGACGCTGATGGTGTTCGAGCCGTCCGAGCCGACCACCGCGGCCGAGCCGGCCAGGCTGTAGCTGCCCTGGGTGCCGCCGAAGATGGTGCCGCCGCCGGTGCCGAGGGCGACCTGCTCGTAGGCGCCAGTGGCTGCGACCATCAGCGCGCCGGTGCTGCCGGCGACCGTGGCGTGGCTGCCTTCGAGGAACACCAGGCCGGTACCCGTGCCGGCGTTGATCTGGTCGCTGCTTTCGGACAGCACGACGCTGGTGCCGCTGCCCAGGTTGACGACGTTGGCGCCGGCGCCGGCGTCGACCGTGTCGTTGCCGATGCCGGTGTTGACGGTGTCGTTGCCGTCGCCGGTGGCCACGAAGTAGCTGCCCACGCCGCCGTTCGCGCCCGCCGCGGTCGCGCCGTTGAAGGTGTTGGCGCCACCGCCGGCCACGAACAGGCCGTTGGCCGCGCCGGCGTCGAGCGTCACGCCCTGGGTGGAGGACAGCACGCCGTTGAAGCCGCTGTTCGCGCCGGTGACCGTGGTGGCGGTGGCGGCGACGTCGGTGAGGAAGACGTAGCCGTCGGGCATCTGGACGCTGGGCTGGGCGCTCAGCACCACGGTCTCGCCGAGGGTGCCGGCCGGGAGCGCCGGGACGATGACGCCGGGGGTGGCGTTGTAGGCGGTCAGCATGCTGCTGGCGGCCGCGTCGTTGATGATCGCCGCGAACTGCTGGGCGACCGTGAAGTTGGTCACGCCGTTCAGCTGCACGGTGAGGATGTGGTTGTTGGCGCCGGTGACGGTGACGGAGGCCATGGTCCTGATCCTTGATGCGCCGCCGGCCGGTGCCGGCCGCGGGCTGCTTCGTTAATGAGACTGTTAATGGAAAATATTAACGTCTGCAACCCCTGATTGTCTCCTGCGACAGATTTTTAGCAAATATTGGGTATTGTCTCAAAATACGATGGTCCAGACCGCTCTCTGACGCCCGGATTGGCGGCGTTCTGGTTAATCGGCGCCGGCGCGCCAGGAGGGCCGGTCCTGGTCGGCGACGGCCGCGGGCGGGATGGGTCGTGCGCGTGAGCAGGGCGGGGCGCGACGGTTCGGGCCTCGCCTTGAGCGGCCGCGAACGCCTGCCTCCAGCACCCGTCAGCCGGTGCGCCTGCCGGGGTGTGAGGCTTCCGGCGGATGCAGGCGTGGCCGATCGAGGCGGCCGGTGTCGTGCCCGGGACTTCGGGACGTATCCAGGGCGCTGCGCTGCGTGCGGACGGTTGCGTGGGGACGCCCGCGCAGTCGGCAGCGCCCGCCGCTACCCCGCCGCCAGCAGGGCGAAGGCGTGGCGCACCGTGGCCAGCCGCACCGCCGCCCGGTCACCGTGGAACACCCGCGACTCCGCGAGGCTCGCGCCGCCGCGGCGCGCCAGCCCGAACCACACCAGGCCCACCGGCTTGGCCGCCGTGCCGCCGCCCGGCCCCGCGACGCCGGTGACCGCGACCGCCAGCGCCGCCGGGGAGCGCGCGACCGCTCCCTCCGCCATCGCCCGCACAACCGCCTCGCTGACCGCGCCGTGCGCCTCGATCAGCGCCGCCGGCACGCCGAGCAGCTCCGTTTTCGCCGCGTTGGAGTAGGTGACGAACCCGCGATCCACCACGTCCGAGGAGCCGGCCACCGCGGTCAGCGCCGCTGCGATCAGCCCGCCGGTGCAGCTTTCGGCCGTCGCCACGAGCTGCCCGCGGGCGCGCAGCACCGACAGCAGCGCCTCCGCCTCGTCCAGCGTCGCTGCGTCGATCATCGTGCGCGCGCCGTCGCGGCAGGCTCGTGCGACACGCGACCGGCGGCGATCGCGTCGGTGAACGCCCGCCAGTCCCGCGTCGCTTGGTCCGCGTACGCCTGCGCGAAGCCGGCCACCGCGCGGGAGAAGCCCGCGCCGCCGCAGTAGCCGGACAGGGTCGCCGCGTCGCCGGAGCGGGCGTGGGCGCGCGCCAGGGTGCGCCCGCACAGCACGGCGTACGATCCCAGCGAGCGCGCCTCGATTTGCGCGCCCACCGCAGCCAGGCGGGCGTCCTTGAGCCGCCGGACGTAGACGTGCTCCGGCCCTGCCGCCCCGTTGCCTGACGTCCCGTAGCCTGACGTCCCGCTGCCCGATGCTCCATTGGCACGCCGGGCGGCGTTCCCGGCGGCCGCCGGCATCCTGGCCCAGCCCAGGAACATGTCGCCCGCCGCCTGCATCATCCGCGGCCCCGTGACCACCCGCTCGCCCTGTGCCGCGTAGGCCGACGTCCCGGCGAACGACGCCAGCGCGCTGTCGACGGCCTGCTTGATCTGCAGCAGCAGCGGGTCGCCGTCGCTGGACAGGAACAGCCCGACCGCGCAGAACGTGCCCACGCTGCCCACGCCGACCACCTTGAACGCCCAGTCCGCCAGCCGGAAGCGCCCCAGCAGCACCCGGCGGTCCTCCTGCAGCGTGGCGCGATACGCCGCGAAGGCCGCGCGCACCGCCGCGTCGTGGCGCGGCAGGCGGAACATGGTGGCCACATCGTCGCGCAGCCGCCATCCCGCGCCGTCGCGCGCCAGCAGGCCGAACTGCGTGGCCCCGGCCTCGGCCGCGCGCCGCAGCCCCGCCTGCGCGTCCTGGCGCGCGCCGCGCCCGCGGATCGCGGCGACCGCCGCCGCCAGGTCGATCCTGCTCGCCCGGCACGCCAGCGGGTCCAGCGCCGCCAGGACGGCCAGCTCGCCCGAGTAGGCCCGCACCGCAGAGCGCGCGAGCGCCACGGACTCCGCCCCGCCGAGCTTCGCCTCGCGCCCGGCCAGGACCAGGCTGGCGGCCAGCCGCTTGACGTCCCACTCGAACGGCGCCGGCAGCGTCTCGTCGAAATCGTTGATGTCGAACACCGGCTCGCCTTCCGGCGAGCTGAAGGTGCCGAAGTTCATCAGGTGGCAGTCGCCGCACGCCTGCACCCTCGGCCCGGCCGAGGGGGTCGCCGCGAGGTCGGACGCCATCACCGACGCCGCGCCGCGCAGGAACGCCAGCGGGGAGGCCGCCATCAGGGCGTGGCGCCGCGGCAGCAGCTCCTCGATCCGCCCGGCCTCCTGCGCCAGCACCAGCGCCACCGGGTCGGGCCGCGTCGAGGGGAGCGCCCAGCGGCCGTGTTCGGCCCGCGGCATGGAGCGCCGCAGCGCCCGGCCGGCCTCCGCGCGGTCGCTGCGGGTCTGCAGGGTCAAGGACGCGGGGCTGTGGTGACGGGGAACACGGACACGGCGCGCTCCGGCGTGTCGACCGTCATGCGCGACACGGGCCATCGGTCAAGGCCGGACCCATCCCGCGCCCGCCATCCACACCGCGATCGCCCGTGCGGCCAGCACCACCACCGCCGCCATCGCCCCTGCCGCCAGGTCGTCCGCCACCACCCACGCTGGTCCCTCGTGCCGATCCGCCCATCCTACCGGCCCCGGCTTCAGCACGTCGAGCAGCCGGAACGCCGCGAACGCCGCCGCCATCCAGGCCACCAGCGCCCACCCCGAGAGCCCGGCGCCTGCCAGCCCCAGCATCGCCACCCATTGACCCGCCACCTCGTCGATCACCACCCACCCCGGGTCATGGCCGCCCCCCGCCTGTGGGATCGCCCACACCCCCGCCACCGAGGCCGCCACGACGCCGCCAGCAAGCCAGCCCGGATGCCCGACCAGGCCCGCGCCCGCCAGCACGGCCGCGAGGGAGCCCCAGCTTCCGGGCGCCGGGCGCAGCAGGCCCACGCCGCACACGCTCGCCACCAGCCAGGCTGCCCGCTGCCTCACAAACGAGCCGAAGGGAAGCAAGCAAGGCTGGGCTCTCCCTCCGGTGCCCATTCCAATGGCCCAAGCGGGCCATCGGAACCTTTGGGCACCTCCGCCCAGACCCGCAAAGGGCCGTGAGGCTCTTTGATCCCTTGGTTTAAGGATTGGATTCCAAAGGCTCGCCTTTGGCGGGGTCCAGGGGCAGAGCCCCTGGCCTTGCCTTCCTGCCGCCTCACCCCAGCCACCGCGCCAGCGGGTGCGGCGCCACGACCCCCAGCCGCGCCCGGTAGTCCACCACGTTCTCGATCACCCGCTGCACGTAGTTGCGCGTCTCCCCCGCCGGGATCATCTCGATCCAGTCGATCATGTCCCCGCCGCCCACTGCCGGGTCGCCCGACGCCAGCCATTCCCGCAGCCGCGTCGGCCCGGCGTTGTAGGCGGCCGCCGCGTACGGCAGCACGCCGCCGGTTCGCGCCAGCAGCCCCGCCAGATAGGCGGACCCCAGCCGCACGTTCAGCGCGGGGTCGGCCGTCAGCGCCGCCGTGCTTTCCGCCACGCCGAGGCGGTGCGCCACCTCCTGCGCGGTGGCCGGCATCAGCTGCATCAGGCCGCGCGCCCCGCTCGGGCTCACCGCCTCCGGGTCGAAGCTGCTTTCCTGGCGCGCAAAGCCGAGCGCCACCGCGCGCTCCACCCCCGACAGCCCGGCCGGGTCCTCGCCCAGGCCGTCCGCCATCTCCGCCGGCCATCCGGAGCGGGGCAGCATCGTGCCCGCCCGACCCGCCACGCGCGCCGTCGCCACCGCCGCTTCCGGCACCGCGAGGCGCAGCGCCAGCGCCGCTGCCAGCGCCCGCCCGCGCGCGTCCGGCGCCAGCTCGCCGAGCCGCAGCAGGAACGCCCGTGCCCGGCGTGGCTCGCCCCATGCCTCCAGCAGCTCGACCGCGCGCGCCAGCTCGCCCCCCGAGAACGCCAGCGCCTCCTCCGGCGTCCAGTCCGGGTCGCGCAGCGCCGCCAGCCGTGCCCGCAGCCCCGCCTCGCCGCGCGCTTCCGCGGCGCTGGCCTGCGCCGCGCCGGCCCCTGGTGCGCCGCCCGCCACGGCGACGTCGCGCACCGTGGCGCCGGTCGGCACGTCGCCCGCGGCCGACGCGACCTCGACGGTCGGGGCAGCGCCGGCCGCCGTGGCTGCGGCGTCTCTTTCCGTCGCGCCCGCTCCTGTCGCGCCCGAGTCGCCGTCGACGGCGATCGCGCCGAGCTGCCCGTAGAACGTCACCGGCCACGCCGCCGCGGCCATATACTCGGCGCGCGCGCCGGCCGCATCGCCGCGCGCCGCCGCGGTCCGGCCGAGCCAGTAGTGCGCCCGCGCCTGCGTGATCGCCGCCCGCGACGTCGCCGCCACGGCCGCGAAATGCCCCGCCGCCGCCGCAGGGTCGGCCAGCCGGCGAAGCGCGATCCACCCGGCCAGGAACTGCGCATCCGCCACGTCGGACGCGGCCGGCACGCCGGGCTGCACAGTAGGCTGCGCACCGGGCTGCGCGCCGGGCTGTGTGTGGTCGCGCGCGGCTTCCTGCGCCGCCACCGCGATCTCGTCCTCCATCAGGGACAGCGCGCCGGCCGCGTCGCCGGCCCGCAGCAGACGCCGTGCCAGCAGTTCGCGTTCCGTGCGGAACCCTGAGCGACGGGCCGGGTCGCTCGCCAGCTCTGCCGCCAGCCCGTTTGCCCGCCATTCCGCCAGCGCCGCCTCGCCGGATGGGTCCCCGCGCCGCAGGAACCGCGCGAGGTCGAGCACCAGCCCCGGGTCGTGCCGCCCCGGGTCCGGCAGCACCGACACCAGAGCCGGCGCCGCCGAGTCGTCGCGCCGCAGCGCCAGCCGCGTCTCCGCCGTCCGGCGCGCCGCCGGGTCGAGACGCAGCGCCTGGCGCCCTGCCGCCGCCGTGTCCACGCCCGCCAGCCGCTCGAACCGCGCCGCCTGGGTTTCCGGCAGCAGCGATCCAGACCACGCCGCCAGGAACGCCGCTTCCGACGCCGGGTCGTCCAGCCCGGCCGCCCATGCCGCGCGCGCCGACTCCGCTGCCGCGGCCGGCTGTCCTGTCCGGGCCTGCGCCTGCGCGCACCGCAGCAGCGCCGCCGCCGTCCCCGCCAGCCCCTGGGCGCAGAGCGGCAGCACCGCGGCGTCCGACCCAGACGCGGCGATCCCGTCCGACAGACGCCGCCCGATCAGCGCCCGGTTCGGCCAGGCGAGGTTGTCCGCGAGGAATCGCGCCGCCACCGCGGGGTCCACCGCGCCCGTCCGGTCTGCGACCAGCCGGAGGTAGGTCGCGAGCCGCGGCGCCAGCGGGTCCGCGGAGGCCGCCGCGGCCCCTGCCCAGCGTTCCGGCGCCTGCGCTGCTGCGGCCGGCCCTGCCACGGGGCCGGACGCGGTGGGCACGACCTGCGCCCGCGCGCAGCCCAGGACGGCCAACGCCAGCAGGAACGAGGGGGGGGCGGGCTTCACGCCGGCGAGCATACAGGGGCGGCGGGAAGGAAGCACGGTCGAGGCTGGCCTCTGAAATCCGGTACTCAGGAAGGAGCTTCGCTGCTGTTCTCCCGAATCGCAGGTGACGGCAGGTCCGGCCTTGCCCGCCCGTCGCCTGCGGGAGGGCAGGGGCCGTTGTCCGAATGATGCTCCCCAGAGGCAGGCGACGCCCTGCAACGTGATGCGCGTGTTGTCCTCTGGCGTGAGGACGACGCTGTCCCCGACGACCTGGCTACCCGTCACCTTCGCCTGCTCTGGCCCCGGCTAAGCCGCTCAGGGACAGACGGTCCGTCCCCGTCCTGGAACCGTCGACCACGTCCGTGCCGCTGCCCTGGCCATCAGGAACACGAGCGTGTCGGGGACCAGCCCCGCCTGGATCGTGGCCGAGCCGGTGCCGCCCTGCGCGAGGCTGTCGCTCGCCCCCGGTGACGATGACGTCCGCCCCGCTGCCCGCGCCGAGCGGGCTCAGCCCCGTGCTGCCGAACATCCTGGTCGCGCTGCCGCCGGCCACCACAGTATCGCCCAGCCCGCCGCGACCAGGACGTTTGCCCCCGCGGCGTCGAAGATCTGCGCGCCGGTGCCAAGCCCGAGCGACGCTCCGGTCCCGCCCGAGCCGGTCAGCGTCCCGTTGCCCGCGCCCGCAACGAGCAGATCGCCGCCGTTGTCGCCCACCAGCAGGTCGCCCGAGCCGCCGCCGATGAAGGTGCCGCCGATCACCGGGCCGCCGCCGGCGTTGTCGCCGATCACCGTGGACCGCCAGGCGCCGTTAATGAAGCCGAGCTGAACGGCATTGAACGAAACCGAGTTCGGTCCGGTGACCACGGTGCCGCTGCGGCTGTGTTGGAAATTGCGGAAGCCAACTGGCGTCCGCTGCCCTTTCAACGATCCGTTCGACACGATGACATCCGACGCTAAACCCATTCCTGCTCCGCCATCCATGGCGCATCAGACTCGGCTTGAGCCGAGCTAGATGAGCGCCGTGGCACTCCCCCGAAGTCGGGCGTTGGCTGCCGCGATCCGCTCCGCGGCGCGCGCCTGCATGGAGCGACGGATGAACCGGCGGCGCAGAGGCTTGAGCGCAAGCAGCGCCAGCGCGGCGGTCAACAGGTTCATCGCCGCCGCGAGATACAGCACCGCCAGCCAGTTGCCCGTCGCATCGCGCAGGAGGCTGCCGAACGGAACCAGCAGTGCCGCGGTGCCCTTGGCGGTGTAGAGCAGCCCGTAGTTGGTCGCGGCATGGCGCCGGCCGAACGTGTCTCCGGAAATGGCGGGGAACAACGAGTAGATTTCGCCCCATGCAAAGAACACCACGCCCGTCAGCACGACGAACGCCACCGGGTTCGACGCCAGGAACGTGAGCACCAGGATGCCCAGGCCCTCCAGCAGGAACGCGATGAACATGGTGTTCTCACGGCCGATATGGTCGGAGATCCAGCCGAAGAACGGGCGGGTGACGCCGTTCATCACCCGGTCGATGGTCAACGCGAAGGTCAGCGCAGGCATGGTGACGTACAGCAGGGTGACAGGCGTGTCGGCCACGCCGAAGTCGCTGGCGATGACCGAGAGCTGCGCCGTCGCGAGCAGGCCGCCGGCACCGACCAGCGTGAACATCAGGTACATCAGCCAGAACACCGGCTCGCGCGCCACCTCGCCCGGCGGGTAGTCGCGGGTGAGGCTGTGCAGGCTTGATGGCCGGGTCGCGGTCATGCCGCTGGGGCTGACCGGCGTCTCGCGCGGCGTCTCCGGTCCTGGCGGCGCGCGCAGCAGCAGCGCCACCAGGGCGACCACGATGCCCTGCAGCAGGCCGAAGAACAGGAACGCCGACCGGTAGCCGCTCGTCGCGATCATGTTGGAGATCGGCACGATCGTCACCGCCGACCCGGCGCCGAAGCCGGCTGCCGTCAGCCCCGCCGCCAGGCCGCGTCGGTCCGGGAACCACTTGATCGCGTTGCCGACCGCCGCCCCGTACACGAAGCCGGAGCCGATGCCGCCCGCGGCCGAAGCGGCATACAGGAGTGTCAGCGAGGACGCGAAGCTGTCCACCACCCAGGAGGTGCCGATCAGCACGCCGCCCGCGCACACGGTCAAACGCGGCCCGATCCTGTCGATGACATAGCCTTCCAGAGGCAGCAGCCACGTCTCGCAGATCACGAACACGGTGAACGCCACCTGAATGGCAGCGCGGCTCCAGCCTTGCGCCTGGCTCATCGGCAGCACGAACAGGGTCCAGCCATATTGCAGGTTGGCAATCGACACCATGCAAAGGATGCCCAGCACCAACTGGCCCCAGCGGGAGCGCAGGACGGACAGCATCGCCTACGCTCCTTGCGCCATTTGCAAGGACGCTGGTTGGCGCCCCCGCGCCAGGTTCGCCTGGCTGACCGGTACGGCGACCTCGACGCGACCGGCAATCCCCGCCTCGACGCCCGCGGTCAGGCTCTCTTGGCTGCATCGGGTTGCTCGACGGGCTGCTGCGGTCGTTGCAGCGCTGCCATCCAGAAGCTGTCGCAAAGCGCATCCTTCCACCCGTGCGAGGGGAGTGCACCATCAAACCCTGGGGTTGAACAGGTGTGACCAGCCGCCGAAGCTCGGCGGTGGCGAAGGTGGCAGCCCGCCCTGGCAGTGAGGCACGGGCCTGCGGCCGGCCAGGGTGCGGGCGATGAGGGATCACTTGCGGGCCAGGCCTGGCCCGCGCTGCGGCGGCGCTGGGCGAGGGCGGCCAGGCGCCTGCGCAGGCTGGCGGGTCCGCGGCTCGGCTTTCCACGCGACGATCGCCGAGTCGGTGAACCAGACAGTGCAGGCTTCCGCGCGGGCACGATGTCGCCCGCGACGAGCGCGCCGCCTGACACCGGACCGGCGAGGACGAGGCGCTGCCGGTTGCCGTTGCCGGCCGCCACCGTTCCGTCTCCCGAAACCGGCCCCACGCTGTCCAGCACTTGGTTCCCGAACGCGGAGAGCGTGCCGCCTTGCAGCACGGCGGGCCCCGACAGCACCGAGCCGGACGGTGCGAGCCGCGCGCCTGACTGCAGCGTCACCGCCCCCGCCCCCAGGAGCGCTGTGCCGTCTTCCACGTCCAGCACCGTGCCCGACGCGAGGATCGGCCCCGTGCTGCTGCTCCACGCCGCCCCGGTGCTGCCCAGCACCGCGGCCGGCGACTGGTCGGCCTTGGTTGCGCCGTCCGACGCGGCCGCGTCCGGCTGGATGATCCCCACCGCGTCCGCGACCATGCCGGCGAACGTCAGCGGGTCGGCCACGATCGCAGTGTTTGCCGCGTCCGCGCCCGCGGAGCGCCCGCGGACCAGTTCGCGGCGCTCGTCCAGGTGCCGGACGCCGAAATCCAACCGGTCACGGTCAGGCCGGATGCCCTGTTCTGTCGCGCAAACCCGCCGCATCGGACACGCTGGGCGCGCAGGGTGGCGTCCGAGCCTGTCCCAAGCGCAACGTCCTGTCGCGCGGTTTCGATCGGGCGCCGCAGGGGCCGGTCCGCCGGCGCGGCCTCGGCCGCCACGCCCGGCCGTTGCTTGCGTCCGCCCCCCGCGCTGCCTAGTTTTCGGCCCGACAAGCGGGGAGTGCGTGCCATGTTCAACGGGTCGTTCGTCGCCCTGGTCACCCCGATGCGCGCCGACGGCTCCGTCGACGAGCGCGCCCTGGCCGGGTTCGTCGAGTGGCAGATCGCGGAAGGCACCGACGGGCTGGTCCCGGTCGGCACCACGGGCGAGAGCGCCACGCTGAGCCACGCCGAGCACCGCCGCGTGGTCGAGGTCACGCTCGAGGTCGCCGCCGGCCGGGTGCCGGTGATGGCCGGCGCCGGCTCCAACAGCACCGCGGAGGCGATCGAGCTGGTGCAGCACGCCCGCGACGCCGGCGCGGCCGCCGCGCTCGTGGTCACGCCCTACTACAACAGGCCGACCCAGGAGGGGCTGTTCCTGCACTACACCGCGATCGCCGACGCCGTGGACCTGCCGATCGTGATCTACAACATCCCGCCGCGCAGCGTGGTCGACATGACGCCCGAGACCATGGGCCGCCTGTCGCGCCACCCCAACATCGTCGGCGTCAAGGACGCCACCGCCAGCCTGTCGCGTCCGCTGCACACACGCGTCGCCTGCGGGGCGGACTTCTGCCAGATGTCGGGGGAGGACCACACGGTGCTGCCCTTCCTCGCCGCCGGCGGCCACGGCTGCATCTCGGTGACCGCCAACATCGCGCCCCGGCAGTGCGCCGAGCTGCACCGGCTCTGGGCCGCCGGGCGCGTCGCCGAGGCGATTGCCGCCCAGGACCGGCTGGTGGCGCTGCACGATGCCATGTTCGCGGAAAGCAATCCCGCGCCGGCGAAATACGCCGCCAGCCTGCTCGGCCACGGCACGGAGCGCTGCCGCCTGCCGCTGGCGCCGCTCACCGAGCCGACCCGCGCCCGGGTGCGCGCGGCCATGGCCGGGCTGGGCCTGCTCGCGCCGCATCGCGAAGGGGCCGGCGCGCATGGGGCGGGTGTCGCGGCGCTCCAGGTCGGCCTGGGCGTGCCGGCCCGCCAGGGCGCCTGAGATGGCCGCGACGACGAAGAAGAGCGGCCTGATCTCGCACGGCATCGCGGCGCAGAACCGCAAGGCGCGCTACGACTACACCATCAAGGAAACCGTGGAGGCCGGCATGGTGCTGTACGGGCCCGAGGTGAAGTCGCTGCGCCATGGCCGCGCCACCATCACCGAGGCCTGGGCCGGCGAGCGCGACGGCGAGCTGTTCCTGTTCAACGCCTACATTCCCGAGTACCAGGGCGGCGTGCTGTCCAAGTTCGACGTGAGGGCGCCGCGCAAGCTGCTGCTGCACAGGAAGCAGATCGACAAGCTGCTGGGGGCGGCCAACCGCGACGGGGCGACGCTGGTGCCGCTCGACATCCACTTCAACGAGCGCGGCGTCGCCAAGGTGCTGATCGGCGTCGGCGAGGGCCGCAAGAAGGCGGACAAGCGCCAAGCCGTCGCCGCGCGCGACTGGCAGCGCGACAAGGCGCGCGTGCTGCGCAACCGGGGGTGAGGGAGCAAGGCTGGGCCAGTGGCTATGCCAGCCCTTGATGTTCTCTGTTCGACGACTTGAAGCTTGTTCTCTCGGTCAGATCAGGTTTTTCCCCAAAGCAGTTTCAATAAGCATTGTCGCACCACTCGTCCTTTCTATAAAAGCAAAGCAATAGCGGTCTGGGCCTCGTAAACAGCGAACTGTGACAATCGCTTTTTCAGGCCAAGCGGCGCCATTTACAGTGGCATTGTCCATGAGCTGGCGTTTGAGGTGTTCTGGTTGCTCACTGGCTTGATGAATGCACCGAAGCAACTTGCCCGTTTCTCTTGTAATCCGGGTGGACATTAATGCCATTGTCATTCCACAGGTCACACCGGAGATCCAGAGCCGGTCGTTGACCACTGCCGCTGTTGTCAGTCCCGTCTTGCGTAGCCCCTTGTGCTCGTCCTCGGTCCATCCCTGTCCTGGCAACACCCCATTAAGAGCGACAAATAATCCCTGATCTGGCCATGACCGTACGGTGGTCTCAATGAAGCGTTTACTGGTCCATTCACCATGGGGTGCGACGGCCAGGACAAACGCAACGCCGTGGCCAAAGATGACATAAAGCAATTCCCTGGTCCTCGCCCGGAAGCCGTTCTTTCCCGGTGCTTGGTCGAGGTGCAGATGGTGGATGCCCCACTCGTTCAGAAGCAAATCGAAATCCGGCCCGTCTTTCCGTCCGGGCGGATGTATGCAGTAACCCTGCATTACCTTGTCGCTGAGGTGTGCGTTCACGTCGTCACCTCGGGCGAGGCTCGCCAGCAACGCTTCGACGCCGGATCGATTGGCCTGGACGGCGGGTAGGCTGTCGAAGCCGCTTGCCTTGTTCACTTGGCGAGGATGTGGATGCACGAGCCGCGACTGCCAATTCATAAAACGCAATGCCTGCTCGTGCACATCCAAAGCTGCAAACGCATCCTTTTCTCGCCCACCTCGTGTTGGAAGCATTCGCACCATCTCGTCTTGAAACTGTGCGACGTAATCGGCGCGAACAGTCATGTAGGGACTCACAAGCGACTTGTTTTTTGGGGGTCAAATCTTCATAATCTATCTGGGAGCCATTGCTACCTATCCTTTGATAGAGCAGCATTGCGTCCCGCCCGGAGCTATACGGGCCTCTCATCGCCGTGTCTGGTGAGCTTCCACCAAAGGTGCGACCGCACTGCCGGCCACTCCGCCATCGTGACGCTGTAGCAGCACGTGTCGCGCAGCGAGCCGTCGCTCGCGCGCTGGTGGTTGCGCAGCACGCCGTCCAGCCTGGCGCCCAGGCGCTCGATCGCCCGCCGGCTCTGCTGGTTGAGGAAATGCGTGCGAAGCTCGACCGCGATGCAGCCAAGCTCGTCGAAGGCGTGGGCGAACAGCAGCAGCTTGGCCTCGGTGTTGAGCGCCGATCTCTGCACGCTGCGCGCGTACCAGGTGGACCCGACCTCGACCCGCCGATGCACCGCGTCGATGTTCATGTAGGTCGTCATGCCGACGACACGGCCGCCCGGCTGCTCCAGCACGGTGAACGCCAGCATGCTGCCCGCCGCCTGCAGCGCGAGACGCCGCCTGATCTCCGCCGCCATCCCCGCGGGGTCCGGAACGCTGGTGTACCAAAGCCGCCATAGCTCGCCGTCCGTGACGGCCGAAACCAGCGCGTCGTGGTGATCAAGCGACAGCGGCACGAGCCAGACCCACTGGCCCTTAAGGCCGACCGGCCGGATCGGAAGGACTGCGGTCTGGGACATCGAATTCACACCCGCATCAAACGCTCACACCCGCCACCATCCCGACCTTCTGGCCGGCCCGCAAGCCACTCCGCGTCCGGATCGTGGATCGATTTGCAGGGATTAAACACGCCGAAGCGCAGGCAGCGGGCCCAGGCTCTGCTCAGCCCTCCTTCCTCATGCCCGCTTCATGGGCACGGCATCTCTGCCACGCAGCGTGCCGTCTTGCCTTGCAGGTCCGCCACGCGTCAGAAGCATTTCGCCCACCAACCGCCCTGAGGACCCCCAATGCCCGACGACACCCCCGCCAAACGCGACAAGCTCCTCGCCCGCAAGGCGGAGTGGGCGAAGTCCGGCCGCGGCCTGACCGGCACCCGCGCCGACCCGGCGCGCGACCGGCTGCCGCCGGGCCAGCACCTGACCCGCGACTGGCCGGTGCTCGACCTGGGCGAACAGCCGGAGATCGACCCCGCCGAGTACCGGCTGAGGGTGGACGGCACCGTGGAGCGCCGGGTGGAGCTGTCGCTGGCCGAGCTGCTTGCGCTGGGCGAGACCGACAGCGTGTCCGACATGCACTGCGTCACCACCTGGTCGCGCTACGACAACCACTGGCGCGGCGTGGCGGCGCGCACCCTGATCGAGGCGGTGGGCGTGCTGCCGGACACGCGCCACGTGATCCTGCACAGCCACGACGGCTACACGACCAACATGCGCCTCGAGCAGTTCGACCAGCCCGACGTGCTGCTGGTCCACGCATGGGAGGGACGGCCGATCACCCGCCAGCACGGCGGGCCGGTGCGTGTCCTGGTACCGCGGCTCTACCTGTGGAAGTCGGCGAAGTGGGTGCGGCGCATCCAGTTCGCGCCGGGCGACCACAAGGGGTTCTGGGAGACCCGGGGCTACAGCAACAACGCGGACCCATGGGCGGAGGAACGCTACAGCTAGGAAGCGAGGCTGGGCTCCGCCCAGACTCGCCAGGCGGAGGTGGCCAAAGGTTCCGACGATTTTCTCGGATCGTTGGAAGGGCTACCGCAGGGAGCCGTCCCTGGACCGGCCTTGCTTAGAAGAGGATTCCAAAGGCGTGCCTTTGGCAGGGTTTGAGGCGGCGCCTCAACCTTGCTTCCCTACCGCACCAGCCGGTACGCCGTCCCCACCAGGTCGAACAGGTCGATCACCCGCGCCACGTAGTGGTCGTGCACCGCGTAGGCCGGCGCCCGCGGGTCCGCGACCTGGCGCTCCAGGGCGTCGATCATCCGCCCGAGCCGGCGCGCGTGCAGCCCGAGGCGGCGCTGCACCGGGTCGGTCAGCACGCCGGAGAACGCGGCGAACGCGGTGGCCGCCAGCGCCAGCCCGCCGGTCATGCCCGCGACCAGCGCCAGCGACGGCGTCGCGGGGAACAGCCCGTAGTACACGCCTCCCAGGCCGGTCCCGAGCGGGAAGGCCGACACCGCCGCCTGCTGCGCCACGATCGCGGCCAGGCTCGGCCCGAGCGTGGCCACGCCGGGCGTCAGCTTGCCCGCCGCCAGCGCGCCGGTGCCCAGCGTGAGCAGGCCGGTGGCGATCTCGGCGGCCGCCGCCCGCGTGCCGCCGTACTCGCCCAGGGTTTCCTCCAGCCGCGCGCGGAACGCCGGGTCCTCGCCGCGTCCGCCGATCGCCGCCAGCATGCGCGCCAGCGGCTCGCCGATCCCGGGCTGCGCCAGGATGGCCGCGCCGAGCGCGTCGACGGTGCTGGCGCGGCCGGGCTGCACGATCGGCAGCTCCAGCAGCTCCGTGGTCACGCGCCACTCGATCTCGCGCGCCACGTCGGTGCGCATCTGCAGCCGCGCCGCCCCCAGCCGGCGGGCGGCGGCGGTGGCGCCGGCGCGGCGCGCCAGCCCGGCCGCGACCCGCACGGCCACCTGCGGCACAGACATCGCGAGGTTGGCCGGGGCGCGCGCGAGGTCCCAGCCGAGCGCCGCCCTGTGCAGCCCCGCAGAGCCGCGCAGGGTGAAGTGGCGGTCCACGAACGGGGCGACGCGGGCGCGACGGTCGGCGAAGTAGCGCGCCAGCCCGTCGGCCACCGCCCGCTCCACCTCGGCGCGGCCGGGGGCGGCCGCCGGGGCGGGGGAGGGCGCGGCCGACGTGGCGTCCTGGCTCAGCGCGCCGCCGGCAGCACGCCGGCGATGCCGCGCACCACGGCGTCGAACATCGCCTCGGTCAGCAGCCCGGTGTTCGTGTTGTAGCGCGACACGTGGTAGCTGTCGGCGAGCAGCAGCCCGTCCGGCAGCTCGTGGCGCTGCCCGTGACGGAACGGCACCCGCGACAGCGGCACGCCGCACGCGCGCAGCACCGCGTTGTGCGACAGCACGCCGAGGCTGAGCACGACGCGCAGCTCCGGCATCTCGGCGAACTCGGCGGCCAGGAAGCGGTTGCAGGTCCGGACCTCGTCCGGCCTCGGCAGGTTGGCCGGCGGCACGCAGCGCACCGCGTTGACGATGCGGCAGCCCACCATCTCCATGCCGTCGTCCGGCTCCGCACGGTATTCGCCGCGCGCGAAGCCGTGGCGCAGCAGCGTGGTGTAGAGCAGCACGCCGGCGTGGTCGCCGGTGAACGGCCGCCCGGTGCGGTTCGCCCCGCGCACCCCCGGCGCCATGCCCACCACCAGGAACGGCGCCGCGCGTGGCCCGAAGCCCGGCACCGCGCCGTTGAACCATTCCGGGTTCGCCGCCTGGTTGGCCGCGCGGTACTCCACCAGTCGCGGGCACAGCGGGCAGTCGCGCGGCGGCGTGGCGAGGTCCGCGGCCTCGCCCGCCGCGGCCGCCGGCCCATGCATCGTCGCCTCGCCCGGCATCTCAGCCAGCGTCCCCCGGGTCGGTGAACGCCTCGCCGGCCAGGGGGCGCGGGGCGGGGCGGGTTCGCGGCTCCGTCTGCCGGCGGGTGAACTCGGGCGCGATCTCCGCGAGGTCGAGGAACGCGTCCGCCTGGCGGCGCAGCTCGTCGGCGGCCATCGGCGGCGTGGTGCGCACGGAGGAGATCACGGTGACGCGCACGCCCTGGCGCTGCACCGCCTCCACCAGGCGGCGGAAGTCGGAGTCGCCGCTGAACAGCACCGCGTGGTCGATGCGCGGCGCCAGCTCCAGCATGTCGACGGCCAGCTCGACGTCCATGTTGCCCTTGACGCGGCGGCGGCCCAGCGCGTCGGTGAACTCGCGCGCGGTCTTGGTCACCAGCGTGTAGCCGTTGTAGGCCAGCCAGTCGGTCAGCGGCTTGAGCGGCGAGTACTCCTCGGTGTCGAGCAGCGCCGAGTAGTAGTAGGCCCTGACCACGTTGGTCTGCCGGCGGAAGTAGGCCAGCAGGTTGCGGTAGTCGACGTCGAACCCGAGGTTGCGTGACGCGGAGTAGAGGTTGGCGCCATCGATGAACAGGCAGGTGCGGTCCTGCGGCAGGAAGGCCATGGCATGATCCTCTTGAAACCTCGGCGCAGCCGGCCTGGGCCGCGCCACTTCCACCATAGGAGCACGCGTCAGGTGGATAAAGTCTTGCCGCCCGGCGGCAATGTCTCGGTTTGGAGTCCGGAAAGGAAGGCCAGGGGCTCTGCCCCTGGACCCCGCCAAAGGCAAGCCTTTGGAATCCACTTCTTAAGCAAGGCCGGCTCCAGGGGGGGCTCCCTCCGGTGGCCTTTCCAACGATCCAAGGGGATCGTCGGAACCTTTGGCCACCTACGCCTGGTGGGGCCAGGGCAGAGCCCTGGCCTTCTTGAACCGAGACACTGCCCGCCCGGCCAGGCCCGGCACGCGCGGGCCGCCCGGTGATCCTCGTCGCGGTGGGCGCCAACCTCCCGGCCGGCTCCGGCACCACCCCGCTCGCCACCTGCCGCCAGGCCGTCGAGGCGCTGCGCGCCATCCCCGGGCTGCGGGTCGAGGCGGTGTCCTCCTGGTACGAGACCGACCCGGTGCCGCCGTCCGGGCAGCCGCCTTACGTCAACGGCGTGGTGCGGCTGGAGGGACAGATCGACCCCGCCGCCCTGCTCGCCGCCCTGCACGCCATCGAGGACGGGCATGGCCGCACCCGCGCCGAGCGCAACGCCGCGCGCACCCTCGACCTCGACGTCGTCGCCATGGACGGGCCGGACGGAGGCCTCGTGCGTGCCGCGCCGGACCCTGTGGTGCCGCACCCGCGCGCCCACCTGCGCGGCTTCGTGCTGGAGCCGCTGCGCGACGTGGCGCCGGGGTGGCAGCATCCCGTGCTGCACCGGAGCGTGGAACAGCTGATCGCGGAGCTGCCGCCGCAGGGGGTGCGCAGACTCGGGGCAGACAAGCAGGGTTGAGGCTCCCCCTCAAACTCCACCAAAGGCGAGCCTCTGGAATCCGTTACTTCAATGTGGGGTTTCCAAAGGGCTTGGCCCTTTGGCGGGTCCAGGGCAGAGCCCGGCCTTGCTTCCCTCCCTTGCGCCGTCGTTCCCCAGTCTCTACATCCCGGAACTTGAGTCATCACAGCTGCAAGGGGTCCACCGCATGGCGCGCGTGACCGTCGAGGACTGCGTCCAGAGAATTCCCAACCGCTTCGAGCTGGTGCTGATCGCGGCGCAGCGTGCCCGCAACATCAGCCGCGGCGAGGAGCTGACGGTCGAGCGCGACGATGACAAGAATCCCGTCGTGGCATTGCGCGAGATCGCCGACGAGACCGTCGACATCGGCAAGCTGCACGGCGACCTGGTCAAGTCGCTGTCGCGCGCCCCTGAGCCGGAGCCCGCCGACGAGGAGGTGCTCGACCTGATCCCGACCGACCAGAACATCTTCGGCCTGCAGGACGTCGCTGCCGACGAGGAGGCGCAGACACTGCCGGTCGAGGAGCTGTCGCCCGAGGACATGGAGGCCGCGATCGAGGCCGAGCTTGGCGGCCGTTCGCGCCGCTGAGCCCGCCCCGTGCCTGACGCCCGCCTGTCGCGAGGACAGGCGGGACCCGCCCGCACACGCGCGATGCTGACGCACTGCCCGAACCGCCCTGGTCCTGCGCGCGCGCCCGATGGCGTGGGCCCCGCGCCGGACGCCGGCGCCGAGCTGTCGCGCCGCGTCCTGCTCTACGACCCGCGCGCCGATGCCGAGGCGATCCGCGCCGCCTACGACGTCGCCGCCGCCGCGCATTCGGCGCAGAAGCGCGACAACGGCGATCCCTACATCACCCATCCGCTCGCGGTGGCCGACATCCTGGCCGGCTACCGCCTCGACCAGGGCTCGATCGTCACTGCCCTGCTGCACGACACGATCGAGGACACCCCGGTCAAGCTGACCGAGATCACGCGACGCTTCGGCTCCACGGTTGCGGGTCTGGTCGACGGCGTGACCAAGCTGACGCGTCTGGAGCTGCAGAGCGACCGCACCAAGCAGGCGGAGAACTTCCGCAAGCTGGTGCTGGCGATGAGCCGTGACATCCGGGTGCTGATCGTCAAGCTCGCCGACCGGCTGCACAACATGCGCACGCTGGGCCTGATCGAGAGCGACTCGCGGCGGCTGCGCATCGCGCGCGAGACCATGGACATCTACGCGCCGCTGGCCGAGCGCATCGGCATGGACGCGGTGAAGACCGAGCTGCAGTCGCGCGCCTTCGCCGAGCTGGAGCCGGAGGCGAACGGCACGATCCAGGCCAGGCTGAACTACCTGCGCGGCCTGGGTGCGGACGTGATCGACGAGGTGCGCTCAGAACTGACCCGGGTGTGCCGGGAGCAGGGCATCACCGTGGTCGAGGTCAGCGGGCGCGAGAAGTCGCCTTACTCGATCTGGGAGAAGATGCAGCGGCGCAACGTCGCCTTCGAGCAGCTGAGCGACATCATGGCGTTCCGCCTCGTCGTCGACAGCCGCGAGGACTGCTACGCTGCGCTGGGCGCGGTGCATGCCGCCTATCCGGTGATCGCCGGGCGATTCAAGGACTACATCTCGACGCCGAAGTCGAACGGCTACCAGAGCCTGCACACCGGCGTCACGCTGCGCGAGCCGCGCAACCAGAAGATCGAGGTGCAGATCCGCACCCGCGGGATGCACGACATCGCCGACAACGGCGTCGCCGCCCACGTCACCTACAAGCAGGGCGAGGACGCGGGGCCCGTGCCGCGCTTCCGCTGGGTGCAGGACCTGCTGGAGATCCTCGACAACTCCGTGGGACCCGGGGACTTTCTCGAGAACACCAAGCTGGAGCTGTACCAGGACCAAGTGTTCTGCTTCACGCCGAAGGGGCAGCTGATCCAGCTGCCGCGCGGCGCCACGCCGGTCGACTTCGCCTACGCGGTGCACAGCCAGGTCGGCGACACCTGCGTCGGCGCCAAGATCAACGGCCGCCTGCTGCCGCTGCGCCACGAGCTGCAGAACGGCGACCAGGTCGAGATCATGACCGCGCGCGGCGGCACGCCGTCCCAGGCCTGGGAGCGGTTCGCGGTCACCGGCAAGGCGCGCGCGCGCATCCGCCGCCACGTCGCCCAGCAGCAGCGCCAGTCCCATCTCGACGCGGGCCGCGCGACGCTCACCCGCGCCTTCCGCCAGGAGGGCCTCGACGGCTCGGAGAAGGTGCTCGAGGCGGTCGCGAAGACCCTGAAGGCCACTTCGCTCGACGACCTCTACGTCCTGGTCGGCAACGCCGGCCTGTCGGCCCGCGAGGTCGTGCAGGCCGCCTACCCCGAGATGCGCGAGGCGGCCCGCGCGCCGCGCAACATCCCCGCCCTGCTCGCCCGCTCCGCCGCCAGGCCGATGCCGCGCGACAGCGCCATGCCGGTCACCGGCCTGGTCGCGGGCATGAACCTCAGCTACGCCGGCTGCTGCCACCCGCTGCCGGGCGACCGCATCGTCGGCATCGTCGCCACCGGCAAGGGCGTCACCCTGCACCGCCGCGACTGCCAGACGCTGGACAGCTTCGCCGCCACCCCGGAGCGCTTCATCGACGTCGAGTGGGACCTGGACCACCTCGCCGAGGGCGAGGGCGTGCGCAGCGCCCGCCGGCCGGGCGGCGCCCACGTGTTCCTCGGCCGCATCGGCGTGATCTGCTCCAGCCAGGACGGCGCGCTCGCCACCCTCGTCAACGCGGTGGCCAAGCACGAGGGCAGCGTGTCCAACCTCAAGATCACCAATCGCCAGCAGGACTTCATGGAGGTGCTCGTCGATGTCGAGGTTCGCGACGTGCGCCACCTGTCCGTCGTGATCGCCGGGCTGCGGGTGGCGTCCGGGGTCACCCAGGTCGAGCGGGCGAGGGCGTGAGGGAAGGGGAGGCTGGGGCTCTGCCCTGGACCCGCCAGGGCGAGCCGCCCCGGACCGGCTTTCTTGAGGAAGGGTTTCCAGGGGCCCTGCCTTTGGCGGAGTCCGGAAGCGGAGCCTTTGGCCATGCCTGCTTCGGCCGGCGCCCATGATCCTCGGCATCGGCTCCGACCTGTGCGACATCCGTCGCGTGGAGCGGGTGCTGTCGCGCTTCCGCGACCGCTTCCTCGAGCGGGTGTTCACCCCCGCCGAGCGGGCAAAGACCCTGCGCCGGACGCCGGCGCTGCACGCCGCCACGCTGGCCAAGCGCTTCGCCGCCAAGGAGGCCTGCGCCAAGGCGCTGGGCACCGGCTTCGCCCAAGGCGTGTTCCACTCGGACCTCGGCGTGGAGAACCTGCCCACCGGCCAGCCGGTCATGGTGCTGACCGGCGGTGCGCTCGACCGGCTGCGCGCGATCACGCCCGAGGGGCTGGTGGCCCGCGTCCTGCTGACGATGACCGACGAGCCGCCGTACGCCTTCGCCCAGGTCACCATCGAGGCCCTGCCCGGCGCCGATTCCAGCGCACGGTGACGCTGCGCAGGCACCGCTGCTGCCGGCTCCAAATCGTTTCGATTTCGGCCGGGATGGCGCTATGCTCGGCCGGGCACAGCAGGAGGGACGCGTCATGTGGGTCGTCGGAACGCTTCGCGGGCACGAGTTCGAGCGCGTCGAGCACTCCCCGTTCTTCATCGACGCCCGTCAGGCCGAAGCCTGGGGGCGGCGCCATCTGGAGGAGAACCCGGGCATCACGACCAGCGCGGGAGCCTTCCTGTCCTGGCGCCGCCAGGACAGCCACGACCCGGCCTGAACCCCGGCGCCGGGAAGCGGGCAGGGACGGGACCGCCTCGAACCTTTCCGGGATCCGAGCTCCTGGCGGGTCGGGGCGGGGTCCGGTCCCGCCGACCGGCCCGCGATCCTTGACTCCCGCAACCCTGCCCGGCTTCATCCGCCCGACCGTGCCGGCCGCCTCCGGCCCGGCCGCACCGATGGGCCTTCGCATGATCTTCCCCAGCCGTGCCACCGCGAAGCCAGCTCCATGGCGGTGAGCAAGAACGCCGCCCGCCCCGCCGCCGGCGGCCTCCTCGACAACGCCAAGACCATCCTCTACGCCGTGCTGATCGCCGTCGGCATCCGCACCGTCGCCTTCGAGCCGTTCAACATACCCAGCGGCTCGATGATCCCGACCCTGCTGATCGGCGACTACCTGTTCGTCGCCAAATACGAGTACGGCTACAGCCATTTCTCGCTGCCGTTCTCGCCGCCGGTGTTCTCCGGGCGCATCTTCGGCTCGCTGCCGGCGCGCGGCGACGTCGTTGTCTTCAAGTATCCCGGCGATACCTCAGAGGACTACATCAAGCGCGTCATCGGCCTGCCCGGCGACCACATCCAGATGCGCGCCGGCCAGCTCTACATCAACAACGTGCTGGTGCCACGCACCTCCATCGGCGACTACGTGACCCGCGAGGGCGGCGTCTCCGTGCAGCGCCACGAATACCTGGAGACCCTGCCGAACGGCGTGCGCCATTCGATCCTCAAGGAAACCGAGAATGGCCCATACGACAACACGCCCGACTTCCTGATCACGCCGGACCACGTGTTCTGCATGGGCGACAACCGCGACAACTCGTCCGACAGCCGCGTGCCCCTGGTGCAGGGCGGCGTCGGCTACGTTCCGGTCGAGAACCTGGTCGGCAAGGCGGAGTTCATCTTCTTCTCCGTCGATGGCCGCGATCCCTGGTGGCAGGTCTGGGAGTGGCCGCTGGAGATACGCTGGTCGCGCCTGTTCAAGGGCATCGGGTGAGCGGCGCGGACCGGCCCGACCAGCCTTCCGTGGGGGCGGATCCCGCCTGGCCCGACGCGGCCGACACCATGCTCGGCCACGGCTTCCGTCGCCCGGAACTGCTGCGCCAGGCGCTGACCCATCGCTCCGCCGCCCACGGCACCGCGTCCGGCCGCATGCGTCCCGGCCAGAAGGGCCAGGGCTCCAACGAGCGGCTCGAATTCATCGGCGACCGCGTGCTCGGCCTGCTGGTCGCGGAGTGGCTCGCCGAGCGCTTCCCGGACGAGCAGGAGGGCAGTCTCGGCCCCCGCCACGCCCAGCTGGTGTCGCGCCCCGTGCTCGCCGGGATCGCCGAGGCCGCCGGGCTGTCGCGCGCCCTGTCCGTCGCGCCGAACGAGGACCGCGCCGGCGTCAAGCGGCTCGCCACCGTGCTGGCCGACACCCTGGAGGCGGTCATCGGCGCGGTGTTCCTCGACGCCGGCCTTGATGCCGCCCGCATCCTGGTCCGCCGCTGCTGGGCCGACGCGATGGCCGCCCAGCTCGTGCCGCCCAAGGACCCCAAGACCGCGCTGCAGGAATACCTGCTCGGCCGGGGCCGCGCCCTGCCGGTCTACGAGGTCGCCTCGCAGGCAGGTCCGTCGCACAATCCCAGCTTCGTCATCACGGTCACCGCCGGCGGCCAGACCGGCACCGGCACTGCCGGCTCCAAGCGGATCGCAGAGCGTGACGCGGCGCTGGACCTTCTGGCCAGGCTCGCGTGAGCGAAGCAGCAGGCAAGGCCAGGGGCTCTGCCCCTGGACCCCGTCAAAGGCAAGCCTTTGGAAACCTCGACGAGAAAGCAGCAGGATCAAGAGGGCAGGGGTCATTCTTTTCCGGTGGTCGCAGCGGCACGAGGCCGGGCGTCATGCCTCCTGCGCTTAACGGATGCAGGTCCAGGGGCGCTGCCCCTGGCGGGTCCAGGGCAGAGCCCTGGCCTTCCCTTTCTCGCGCAGCCCCCCAGGACCTCCGATGACCACACGCTGCGGCTTCGCCGCCATCGTTGGCGCTCCCAACGCCGGCAAGTCCACCCTGCTCAACCGCCTGGTCGGCGCCAAGCTCTCCATCGTCAGCCCGAAGGCGCAGACCACGCGCTTCCGGGTCCTTGGTGTGATGATGCGCGACGTGCGCGATGCCGGCGGCGGCGACACCCGCGCGCAGATCCTGCTCGTCGACACGCCGGGCATCTTCAAGCCGAAGCGCAAGCTCGACCGGGCGATGGTCAAGGCCGCCTGGACCGGCGCGGAGGACGCCGACCTGACGCTGCTGCTGGTGGATGCCAAGTACGGCAACACCGAGGCGGTGCGCGGCATCGTCGGCGGCCTGAGGGAGGCCGGACGCCGCGCCTGGCTGGTGCTGAACAAGACCGACCTGGTCGAGCCCGCCGCCCTGCTGCCGCTGATCGATTCCCTTTCGCAGCTCGCAAGCTTCGAGGAGATCTTCATGGTCAGCGCCAACACCGGCGACGGCCTGGACCGGCTGATGGACACGCTGGCCCTTGCCCTGCCGGAAGGTCCCTATCTCTATCCGGAGGACGACCTCACCGACCTGCCGGACCGCCTGCTGGCCGCCGAGGTGGTACGCGAGCAGATCTTCCTGCAGACCCATGAGGAGGTGCCGTATGGCGCCACCGTGGAGACGGAAAGCTTCAAGGAGAAGCCGGACGGCTCGGTGCGCATCGAGGCCACGATCTACGTCGGCCGCGCCAGCCACAAGGGCATCTTGATCGGCGCCGGCGGCGCACGGATCAAGACGCTCGGCGCGCGGGCGCGCGAGCACCTGGGCGGGCTGCTGGAGCGGCCGGTGCACCTGTTCCTCAACGTCAAGGAGCGTGCCGGGTGGGACGAGGAACGCGCGCGGCTGCGCGCGATCGGGCTCGACGACCCGGGTTGAAGCAAGGTCGGGCTCTGCCCGGACCCGCAAGGCGAGCTTTTGGAATTCTTTCGAAACAACAGGTTGCAGCCCGGCTCGGCGCCGGCTTCTGAAAGTCTGTTCTGGATGCGCGGACCTGCTGCCTTGCTTCACGAGATGGTTTTCAAAGGCCTTGGGCCTTTGGCGTGTCCGGGCAGAGCCCGGCCTTGCTTCTCTTTCTGAAGGCCCAGCGACGATGGACTGGGACGCTCCCGCGATCATCCTGTCCGTCCGCCCGTTCGGCGAGGGCGACGCGCTGGCCACCGTGCTGACCGAGGCGCACGGCCCGCACCGCGGCCTCGCCAAGGGCGGCGCCTCGCGGGCGAAGTCCGGCCTGTGGCAGCCCGGCAACCTCGCGCAGGTCCGCTGGACCGGCCGCCTCGCCGACCAGCTCGGCGCGTTCACCGCGGAGATGGTTCACGCCACCGCGGCCCGCGCCATGCCCGATCCGCTTTCGCTGGCGATCCTGGCCTCCGCCTGCGCGGTCGCCGACGGCGCGATCCCCGAGCGCGAACCCCACCCCAGGGTGTTCGGCGAGCTGCTGCACCTGCTCGCCACCCTGGACGGCGCGGCCAGTCTGGCAGCGCTGATCCGCTGGGAGGCGGGCCTGCTCGCCGACCTCGGCTACGGCCTCGACCTGGCCGTCTGCGCGCTGTCCGGCGTGGCCACCGGGCTCGCCTGGGTCTCGCCCCGCACCGGGCGCGCGGTCGCCGACGCGGCCGCCGGCGCGTGGCGCGACCGCCTGCTCCGGCTGCCCGGCTTCCTGCTGCCCGGCGCCAACGACATCGCGGGCAGCCCGGCGGAGTGGCGCGACGGCCTGCGCCTGACCGCGCATTTCCTGGCCCGCGACGCGTTCGGCCACACCCACAGGCCGCTGCCGCCCGCCCGCCTTCGCCTGGCCGACCGGATCGAGGCGGAAGCGGACAGGGCCGAATCCGGCTCGGTCCCGCCCGTCGGCTGACGGCCCGGGAATTCCGGATCCCGGGGCAGGGGCATCCGGAGGCGAGCTCCTGGCGGGGCCTGCCGTTCATCCCGCCTTCACCAACGCCCGCCTATTCTGTCCCCGTGCCTGCGGCGGCCGGCATCGCGGACCCGGGACAAGGACGGCGGCATGAGGGCGCTCAGGCGAGGCGGCGGCGGGCGCGACACGGCGCTGCAGCGCTACAGCACCGGTCTCGGCCGGCTCGCCGAGCGTCGCCTGCTCGACGCGGCGCTGACCGGCGCACGGCGCGAGGCGGAGCGCGAAGCCTTCGAGGCCACCCTGGCCAGGCGCGAGATCGAGGCGGTCGCCGCCTCGCTCCGCCAGGAGATCGAGGCCCGGCTCGGCACCCAGTCGCGCCTTGCTTATCTTGCGAGCCACGATCCCCTGACCGCGCTGCCGAACCGCGCGCTGCTGGGCGAGCGGCTTCTCGCCGCTGTCCTGGCCGCCCGCGACGGCGGCCACCGGCTGGCGCTGCACTATCTCGACCTCGACAACTTCAAGGACGTCAACGACAGCTTCGGCCACGCCGTCGGCGACGTGCTGCTCCGCCAGGTCGCGGAGCGCATCGCAGGCGAGCTGCGCGAGGGCGACACAGTGGCCCGCCTCGGCGGCGACGAATTCGCCGTGCTGCAGGCGTCGCCGCGCGATGCGGCCGACGCGCGCGCCCTGGCGGAGCGGATCATCGCCAGGATCGGCGAGCCGTTCCTGATCGAGGGCCGCCCGATGTTCGTCGGCGCCTCGTTCGGGGTCACCCTGTTCCCCGACGACGTCGCCGCCGGCGCGGGCGAGCCGCCGGACACCATCGCCCTGCACCGCAATGCCGACCTCGCGATGTACCAGGCCAAGGGGGAAGGCGGGAACCGCTGCCGCTTCTTCGACGACACGCTGAGCCGGCGCGCGCACCGACGCGCCACGCTGGAGCATGCGCTGCGCGAGCCGGCGCTGTTCTGTCAGCTCCAGGTGCTGTTCCAGCCGCAGGTCGACATGCGCACCGGCGTCCCGACCGGCGTCGAGGCCCTGCTGCGCTGGAACCACCCGGTGTACGGTGCGGTCTCGCCGGAGGAGTTCATCCCGCTGGCGGAAGCGTCCGGCCTGATCTGCGGCATCGGCACCTGGGTGCTGCGCGAGAGCTGCCGCCAGGCGGCGGCCTGGCGCCGCGCCGGGCTGGCGCCGTTCTCCGTCGCGGTCAACGTGTCCACCGCCCAGATACGCGACGGCCGTCTGCAGCACCTGGTTGCGGACATCCTCGCCGAGACCGGCCTGCCCGCCGCCTGGCTCGAGCTGGAGATCACCGAGAGCGGGATCATGCGCAACACCCAGGCCGCCGCCGAGACCCTGGCGGAGCTGCACCGCCAGGGCGTCTGCCTGTCGATCGACGACTTCGGCACCGGCTACTCGTCGCTGAGCTACCTCCGCCGCCTGCCGGTGGACCGGATCAAGATCGATCGCAGCTTCGTCGCCGACGTCACCACCAGCGAGGACGCCGCCGTGCTCGCCGCCACCATCGTCCGCCTCGCCCACAGCCTGCGCCTCGGGGTGGTGGCGGAGGGCGTGGAAACGCAGGCGCAGGCCGATTTCATCGCCGCCACCGGCTGCAACTGCGCCCAGGGCTACCACTACAGCCACCCGCTCGCCGCCGGCGAGGTGCCGGGCTACCTGCGCCGCGCGGCGCGGCCGCACGCGGCACCCCTGCCGGCGGCTCAGGTCCTGCCGCACGTTCCGTCCCTGCCGGAGATCCCGGCCCTGCTGGAAACGACGCCATGAACATGATGCTGCCCGCGCCGCCGCACGCCTCGGAGGCGCCTGTCGCGCCGGCGCTTCTGCCGCCGGTGCCGCGCGAGCGGGTCAGGGCGGGCCGGGTGGTCTCGACGTCCGGCAGCCACGTCATCATCCTGCTCGCCCAGGACCCGCACACCCTGGCGATGATGCAGATGGGCGGCCTGGTCAGCGCGCGCATCCCGGGTGCCACCGTGTACGGCCTGATCGAGGGCCTGAGCACGCCGATGCCGCTGCCCGCGGGCGAGGAGCAGGAGCTCAGGGTCGCCGAGATCAGCATCATCGGCGAGGTGCCCGACACCGTCGGCGCTCGGGTGTTCCGCCGCGGCGTGTCCCGGCTGCCCACGCTCGACAGCACGGTGCATTTCGCGTCCAGCGAGGACACGCTGACCGTGTTCGACCTGCCCAACCGGCAGTCGGTGTGCGTCGGCACCATCCACCAGGACTCTGCGGTCCCGGCCCGCATCGGCGTCGACGACCTGCTGTGCAAGCATTTCGCGATGCTCGGCACCACCGGCACCGGCAAGTCCTGCGCGCTCACCCTGGTGCTCAAGCGCATCCTGGAGCGCAGTCCGAACGGACACATCCTGCTGCTCGACCCGCACGGCGAGTACGGCCAGGCGTTCGGCGATCATGCCGAGCACCTCAGCGCGGACAACTTCCGGCTGCCCTACTGGCTGTTCGGCTTCGACGAGCTGGTGGAGATCATGTTCGGCCACGCGAAGGCGTCGATGGATGCCGAGATCATGTGCCTGCGCGAGCTGGTGCTGGCCGCCCGGCTTGCCCAGGCCGACCCCGGCACCGACCGCAGCAGCATCACCGTCGACACCCCGGTCCCCTACCTGATGAGCGACGTCACCCGTCTGCTCGACGTGGCGATCGGCAGCCTGGAGAACCGTGGCAGCATCCCGGCCTACCTGCAGATCCGGTCCAGGATCGCGGTGCTGCAGAACGACCGCCGCTACGCCCTGCTGTTCGACACCGGCGTGGTGGTGCGCGACACCCTGGCCGAGCTGGTCGGCCGCATCTTCCGCATCCCCGCCAACGGCCGCCCGCTCGCGGTCCTCGACCTCGCGAGCATCCCGTCAGAGGTGCTCAACGTCGTGGTGGCCGTCATCTCCCGACTTGCCTTCGACTTCGCGGTCTGGGGTGGGCAGCACGCCCCGCTGCTCCTGGTCTGCGAGGAGGCGCACCGCTACGCCCCGCAGGACACGGCGCTGGGCTTCGAGCCGGCCAAGCGCGCGCTGGCCCGCATCGCCAAGGAGGGCCGCAAGTACGGCATCAGCCTCGGCGTGGTCAGCCAGCGCCCGTCCGAGCTGGACGCCACCATCCTGTCGCAGTGCAACACGGTGTTCGCGTTCCGCATGTCCAACGAGCGCGACCAGGAGATCATCCAGGCGACGCTGTCGGAGGCCTCGCCGGCGATGTTCTCGGCGCTGCCGTTCCTGGGCAACGGCGAGGCGATCGGCATCGGCGAGGGCGTGCCGGTGCCGATGCGGTTGCGCTTCGCCACGCTGCCCGACGGCGAGCGACCGCGCAGCACCTCTGCCTCCTTCTCCGCGCGCTGGACTGCCGGGGAGGACAGCGAGAGCAGCACCCCGCTCGACCGCTTCGTCCACGCCCTGCGCGACCGCAAGGCTGCCGGCACCGCTGCCGGCTAGCCGGCCGGGACTGGCGCGGACCGCCGGCCGCGGCCTGTCCCGCGCCTGCCGCCTTGACGCTCCGGGCCGCTGCCCCCACACCCCGTCCATGGACACCGCCGCTGGACATATCGAGAACACGCCCCTGGCCGACGCGCTGAGCGAGCGCTATCTCGCCTACGCCCTGTCGACCATCACCTCGCGCTCGCTGCCCGATGTGCGCGACGGGCTGAAGCCGGTGCACCGCCGCCTGATCTACGGCATGGCGCAGCTCCGCCTCGACCCCGGCGCGGGCTTCAAGAAGTGCGCCCGCGTGGTCGGCGACGTGATGGGCAAGTACCATCCGCACGGTGACAGCTCGATCTACGAGGCCATGGTGCGCCTCGCCCAGGATTTCGCGGTGCGCTACCCGCTGGTGGAGGGACAGGGCAACTTCGGCAACATCGACGGCGATAACGCCGCCGCGATGCGCTACACCGAGGCGCGGATGACCAGCGTCGCCGCCCTCCTGCTGGAGGGCATCGACGAGGACGCGGTGGATTTCCGCCCCACCTACGACGGGGTCGAGACCGAGCCGGTCATCCTGCCGGCGGCGTTCCCGAACCTGCTCGCCAACGGCGCCGCGGGCATCGCGGTCGGCATGGCGACCTCGATCCCGCCGCACAACGCCGGCGAGGTGTGCGCCGCCGCCCTGCACCTGATCGCCCATCCCGACGCCTCCACCATCGACCTGCTGGCGCACATGCCCGGGCCGGACTTCCCCACCGGGGGCACGCTGATCGAGGACCCGCTCGCGCTCGTGCAGGCGTACGAGACAGGGCGCGGCGGGTTCCGCGTCCGGGCGCGCTGGGCGGTGGAGCAGGGGCGGATGGGGCTGTGGTCGATCGTGGTCACGGAGATCCCCTACCAGGTGCAGAAGGCGCGGCTGATCGAGCAGATCGCCGAGCTGATGGAGCTGAAGAAGCTGCCGCTGCTCGGCGACATCCGCGACGAGAGCACGGAGACCGTGCGCCTCGTGCTGGAGCCGAAGACCCGCGGCGTGGAGCCGGAGGTGCTGATGGAGACGCTGTTCCGCGCCACCGCGCTGGAAAGCCGCTTCCCACTCAACATGAACGTGCTCGACGCGGCCCGCACCCCCGGCGTAATGGGTCTGCGCGCGGTGCTGCGCGCCTGGCTCGATCACCGCCACGAGGTGCTCGGCAGGCGCTCGCGCCACCGGCTGGCCGCGATCGAGCGGCGGCTGGAGATCCTCGGCGGCCTGCTGTGCGCCTTCCTCAACCTCGACGAGGTGATCCGCATCATCCGCGAGGAGGACGATGCCCGCGCCAGCCTGATGGCCGCGTTCTCGCTGAGCGAGCTGCAGGCCGACTCGATCCTCAACATGCGGCTGCGCAGCCTGCGCCGCCTGGAGGAGATCGAGATCCGCCGCGAGCACGCGGCGCTCGAGAAGGAGCTGGCCGGGCTGCGGGGCCTGCTCGGCAGCGAGTCGCAGCGCTGGCGGCGCATCGCCGCAGAGATCGCCCGCGTCCGCCGCGATTTCGGCGCCGGCCCGCTCGGCGAGCGGCGCACCGTGATCGGCGCGGTGCCCGCCGCGATCGCGATCAGCGACATCATTCCCGTGGAGCGCGAGCCGCTCACCGTGATCCTGTCCGAGAAGGGCTGGCTGCGCGCGGCGAAGGGCCACGCGCTCGACCAGGCGGGGCAGAAGTTCAAGGAAGGCGACAGCCTCCGCCTCGCGCTGGAATGCGAGACCACCGACCGGCTGTGCCTGCTCGGCAGCAACGGCCGCGTCTACACCCTGCGCGCCTCGGAGCTGCCGCGCGGCCGTGGCGACGGGCAGGCGATCCGGGTCCTGGTCGAGCTTGCCGCAGGGGACGACCTCGTCGCGCTGTTCGTCTGGCGGCCCGCCGCGCGCTGGCTGGTGGCGTCGAGCGGCGGGCGCGGCCTCGTCGTCGCCTCCGACGACCTGCTCGCGGAGAAGCGCACCGGCAAGCAGGTGCTCAACGCCCGCGACGGCGAGCGCGCGCTGCTGTGCGTCCCGGCGATCGGCGACCATGTCGCGGTGATCGGCGAGAACCGCAGGCTGCTGATATTCCCGCTCGACCAGGTGCCGGTGCTGTCGCGCGGCACCGGCGTCACCCTGCAGCGCTTCAAGGACGGCGGCCTGCGCGACGCCCGGGTGTTCGCCTTGGCCAGCGGCCTGACCTGGCGGCTCGGTGAGAAGACCCGCACGGAGACCGCGCTGCGCGACTGGATTGGCGAGCGCGGCCAGGCCGGGCGTGCGCCGCCGTCCGGCTTCCCCCGCTCCGGCCGCTTCGAGTAGCGGCCGCTTCGGGCAGGCGCCCGCCTGTCCGGTCGCGCCCGGCACGCCCGACGGGTCACGCGCTGCGGGACGGGGCAGGGCGCCGGGGCCGATTGCGTCCCGTCCCGCAGGACTCCCTGGTCGGGCGGGACGGAGCCCGGCCTTGCGTCCCGGTCCGGCGACGGTGCCATCTGCGTCGCGGACAAGGGCAGGGGGTGGCGTGGTGGGACGGTGGGGAGTGGGCGTGGCGGTGCTGTGCGCGGCCTGTGCGGGGCCGGTCGTGCTGCCGCCGGACACCGCGCGGCTGCCGCCGGGCGCGCTGGACGGCCCGGACCCCGATCTCGCGGCGATCGCCCTGGCGGCCGACGCGTTCTCCAGCGCGTCGCGCACCTACGGCCGTCCGGCCGAGGCGGCGCGGGCGGCGGCGTCGGTCGAGTACCTGGGCGGCGTGCTGAACACGGACCCGCGCTGGTCGTGCCTGTCTGGGATCGCGCACGCGCAGATCCTGGGCGCGCGCCAGGAGGTGCGACGGGTGCTGGGGGTGGCGCCGGGCACGCCGTCGCAGCTGCTGGTGGACGATCTGGTGCGGGCGGCGGACGCGCTGGCCGACAACGACCGCCGGGCGGCGGAGCTGGCGCTGTCGCCGCCGGAGTTCGCGGCGCCGCCGGCCGACACGCTGCGCCTGCTGGGCAACCTGCCGTATCTGGAGTCGGTCAACGTGGCGACGATGCGGGTGGACGCCGAGGCCAACTCCGGCACGCTCGGCAGTGCCTGCTCCGGCGAGACCTGACGGCAGGCCTGGATCGCGCAGCCGTGGCTTCATGCGCGGCGGCGAGAAGAAAGCATGTTCTTTCTTGAAAGAAAGAACCAAAGAACTTTTGCTCATTGGATTCCGGAGTCGCGTGGATGGCCAAAGTCTTATAGATAAAGTCTTTTTGCTTCTTTTTCTTCAGAAAAAGAAGACTCTTGCTTTCCTGCCCGCGACCAAGCGGTGCCGTCAGGCGGCCCGCCCGCGCACGAAG
Source organism: uncultured Acetobacteraceae bacterium (assembly GCA_964236695.1). GTDB lineage: Bacteria > Pseudomonadota > Alphaproteobacteria > Acetobacterales > Acetobacteraceae > CAXSEF01. The sequence continues at coordinate 51,963 of CAXSFU010000001.1, forward strand.
CTGCCCGGGGCGTCCTCGCCGGTGCCGCCGGGGCTGCGGGCGGGCACGGTCCTGCGGTCGAGCGCGAGGACCCAGCGCTGCCAGTCGGGCCACCAGGAGCCTGCCATCTCGGCGGCGCCGGCGAACCAGTCGTCCGGTCCGGGCGGCAGGCCGGCGTGGAGCCAGTGGCTGAGGCGCCCGCCCTCCGGAGGATTGACCACGCCGGCGAAGTGCCCGGAGGCGGCGAGCACGAAGCGGCACTCGCCGCCGAGGTGGCGCGCCCCGCGGTACACCGAGCGCCAGGGGGCGATGTGGTCGTCGCGGGCGGCGAGCACGTAGCAGGGCAGGTCGATGCGGCCGAGGTCGATCGGCACGTCGAGCAGGGTCAGGGAGTCGGCGCGCGCGAGCCGGTCCGCGCCGTACAGCTGGCGCAGGTAGAAGCCGTGCAGGCGCTCTGGCACCGGCGGCGCGTCGCCGGTCCAGTGCAGCAGGTCGAACGGAAACGGGTCGTTGCCGATCAGGTAGTTGTTCACCACGAACGACCAGATCAGGTCGTTGGCGCGCAGCAGGGTGAGCATGGCGGCGTGGTCGCGCGCGCGTGGGGCGGCCGGGGGCGGGGCGGGCGCCGTGGGGTCCGGCGGCGCGGGGTCGCCGGCCGGGACGCCGAGGGCTGCGAGCTGGCCCTCGTCGATGAACACGCCCAGCTCGCCGCTTTCGGCGAAGTCGAGCATCGTGGTCAGCAGGGTGAGTGAGGCGATGCGGCGGTCGCCCCTGCGGGCCATGGCGGCGAGGGTGGCGGCGAGCAGGGTGCCGCCAAGGCACAGCCCGATCGCGTTGACCCGGCTCTCGCCGGTCAGGCGCAGCACCGCGTCCAGGCTGGCGAGCACGCCCAGGCGCATGGCGTCCTCGAATGCCTGGCGCTCGAGCGCCTCGCCCGGGTCCGCGCCGTCACTGGCCTGTGCGCCGGGGCCGGGCGGGGCGAGCCGGACCGGCGTCGTGCCGAGGTCGCCGGCCGTGTCGGGCGTGGCGGGGTCGCCGGCGGCCGTGTCCGGGGCGACGGCGGTCTCCGCCTGCGCCGGCATCGCCCAGCTCAGCATGAACACGGTGTGGCCCTGGGCGGTGGCCCAGCGGACGAAGCTGTTCCGCGGCCGCAGGTCGAGCGCGTAGAACTTGCCGGTCCAGGGCGGCACGATCAGCAGCGGGCGGGCCAGCACGCTGGCCGTGCCCGGGGCGTACTGGATGAGCTGGAGCAGCTCGTTCTGGAACACGACGCGGCCGGGGGTGATGCCGACGGTCTCGCCGAGGCGGAAGGCGTCCAGCTCGGACAGGCGGGAGGCGAGGCGGTCGCGGCCGCGCTCCAGATCGCCGAGCAGACTGGCCAGGCCGCGCAGCAGGTTCTCGCCGCCGGTCTCGACGGTGCGCCTGAGGATGTCGGGGTTGGTCAGGAGGAAGTTGGCCGGGCTCATCGCCTCGACGAACTGGCGTGCGTAGAAGTCCGCCTTCTGCACGGTGCGCGGCGAAAGGCCGTCGGCCTGGCCCACGACGTCCTGCACATAGCGGGCGGACAGCAGGTAGGACTGCTTGATGAAGTCGAACACCCCGTCCCGCCAGCCGGGGTCGTTCGACCCGGCGTCGTGGGGGGCGGCGGCGGCGGGGCCGGCCGGCTGCGGGATGTCGAGGTCCCACAGGCGGCGCGTGGTGTGCTGCCAGAGCGTGAGGTAGTCCTGCCAGAAGCCGATCTGCGCCTGCACGAGGCCGGCGCGCTGGGCCATGAGGCGCGCGGTCATGTCCATGAACGCGCCGCCGATGTTGAGCGGGTCGGCCTCGCCGCTGCGCCCGGTGGCGGCGGGGTCGAGCACCTGGCGGCGCAGCCAGTCGCCGACCAGGCGGCGGGACCGCTCGGCGACGGCGGCCATGGTGCGCCCGATCGCCAGCGGGTCCGCGATCGCCACGCCCGGGATCGCCAGGGGGACAGTCAGGCCGGGGAGCGTCGGGCAGGAGGGCGGCGGGCCGGCCGCGCCGGCCGGGTCGAGGCCGGGCCTGGCGCCGTCGCCCGGTGCGGGAGGCGGCACGTCCTGGTCTGCGGCGTCGTTCCCTCGGTCGGCCATTCAGGCCTCCTTTTCGTGGGGCCCGTCGTCGCGCTACACCGTTGCGCGCAAGGGCGCCGGGTGATGCGGGCAAGCAGGCCGGTCGCCGCCCGCACGCACCGGGACACATGATGGACACGCAGGCGGCAGCAACGAAGGCTAGGAGGGTGGGCGCGGTGCGACAAGGCTCGCGTCGCGCAACGGTCCCCGGCGTGCAGCGGGGGGATGACGCGCGTGGTCGGGACGGGGCGGGTGCGTCCGGTTTGAGCGGGGGCGGGCAAGGCGTGTTCGGTCAGGGCCGCCTCGGCGTGGTGCTCGTCGTGCTGGCGGCCGGCGTGCTGGGCGGGTGCGGCAACCAGCGGGTGGCGCTGGATGCGCCGGTGCAGTGGTGGCACGACCTGGAAGGCGGCACGATCGCGCAGCAGCGGCCCCCGCCGCCAGGGATTGGGCAGCCGTACCCGAAGATCGGCACCGTGCCGGCGCGCCCGGTGCTGCCCGACATCGCGTCGCGGACCGGCGAGACCGACCGGCTGGCGGCGCAGCGCGAGCAGGTGGAGCGGGGGCTGACCCGCACCCCGCTGCCGCCGCCGGGCAGCGCCACCGCGCAGGCGCTGGCGTCGGAAGGCGTGGCGCCGGGTGGCGGGCCGGCTGGCGCCGCGCCGGCGGGTCCGGCCGGGCCTCTGCCTGCGGGAAAGGCGGCGGCGGGCGTCGCGGCGCCGGCCGCGCAGGTGGCGGGCCCTGCGGCTGGCGCAGTCGTCGCGCCTGCGCCGACCCCCGGGGGCCCGATGGCGGGCGATGCGGCGCCGGCGGCTGCGGACCCAAACCTCGCGAGCGCCACGCTGGCGGCCGCGGTGGCGCCACCGGCGCCGGCGGCGTCGAAGGTACGGGCGAGCGTGCCGAGCGTGCCGGTGGAGCGCGCCACGCCGCAGGAGCTTGCGGCGCTGCAGGGCAGCGCGCCGGCGGCGGGCGCGCCGCTCGTGGTGGCGGGCCAGACTGCGGACGCGGGCGTGGTGCTGCCGCCGCTGGCCGGCGAGCCGCCGCCGCCGCCCTCGTTCGAGACCGCCGCGGCGGACCCGCAGGCACCGCTGGTGCGGGGGGCGTCGCCGTCCGCCGCCGCCGCTCTGCCGTCGCGGGCCCTGTTGTCGCGCGCGACGCCCCAGGAGCCGCTGTCGCGGCGGGGCACGCCGGTGCGGTTCCAGCCTGGCAGCGCGTCGCTGCTGCCGGACCAGGCGGGGGTGCTGCGCGCGTTGGCGGGCCGGCGCGGCGCGGCGCCGGTCGCGGTCACCGGGTATGGCGACGCCGGCGCGGACACGCCGGACGCGCAGTCCGAGGCGCTGTCGCTGGGCCTGCAGCGGGCGCAGGCGATGTCGGCGGTGCTGGGCACCTATGGCGTGCCCGCGGGCGCGATCCGCATCGCCGCCGAAGCCTTCGGTCGCGGCGGCACAGTGCGGCTGATACACTGACCGGCCCTGCCGGGCGCGGCGTCGTCCCGCGTCCACAATCCCCAGTTGTCGAGCGTGCCATGACCGACGAGTTCCACCGCATCCGCCGCCTGCCGCCCTACGTGTTCGCCGAGGTCAACAAGGCCAAGGGAGCCGCCCGCGCGCGCGGCGAGGACATCATCGACCTCGGCATGGGCAACCCGGACAGCCCGACTCCGCCGCACATCGTCGCCAAGCTGGTCGAGACGGTGGCCGACCCGCGCTCCCACGGCTACTCGGTGAGCAAGGGTATCCCCGGGCTGCGCAGGGCGCTGGCGGGGTACTACGCGCGGCGCTTCGACGTGGGGCTCGACCCGGAGACCGAGGTGATCGCCACCATCGGCAGCAAGGAGGGGCTGGCGAACCTCGCGTCCGCGATCACCAGCCCGGGCGACACGATCCTGGTGCCGAACCCGTCGTATCCGATCCACCAGTTCGGCTTCGTGATCGCCGGCGCCTCGGTGCGCTCGATCCCGGCCGAACCGGGGGAGGACATGCTGCGCGCGCTCGACCGGGCGGTGCGCCACTCGGTGCCGAAGCCCACTGCGCTGATCGTGAACTTCCCGTCCAACCCCACGGCGTTCATCGCGGACCTGGACTTCTACAAGGAGATCGTGGCGTTCGCGCGGCGCGAGGGGATCTGGGTGCTGTCGGACCTGGCGTATGCGGAGATCTACTTCGGCGACCGGGTGCCGCCGTCGATCCTGCAGGTCGAGGGGGCGAAGGAGATCGCGGTCGAGTTCACCTCGATGTCCAAAACCTACTCGATGGCGGGGTGGCGGATCGGCTTTGCTGCGGGCAACGCGCGGCTGATCGCGGCGCTGGCGCGGATGAAGTCGTATCTGGACTATGGGGCGTTCACGCCGATCCAGGTGGCGGCGGTGGCCGCGCTGAACGGGCCGCAGGACTGCGTCGAGGAGATGCGGACGCTGTATCGCGAGCGGCGCGACGTGCTGATCCGCGGGCTGTCGGCGGCGGGGTGGGACGTGCCGAGCCCGGAAGGGTCGATGTTCGCTTGGGCGCCGATCCCGCCGCGCTTCGCGCACCTTGGGAGCGTGGCGTTCTCCAAGCTGCTGCTGGCGCGGGCGCAGGTGGCGGTGGCGCCCGGGCTCGGCTTCGGCGAGCACGGCGAGGGGTTCGTGCGCATCGGGCTGGTGGAGAACACGCAGCGGCTGCGGCAGGCGACGCGCAACATCAGGGCGTTCCTGCAGGTGGACGGCGCCGTGGCGGCGCCGAGCCTGGAGGGGGTCGGGTGAGGACGATCGAGGCTCCGCCCCGAACTCGGCCAGAAGCCCGGTCCTGGAAACGTGTGCTTGAGTCCAGGGATCAAAGGGCCTCCAGGCCCTGTGCGGGTCTGGGCAGAGCCCAGGCTTGCTTCCTGTGACGCTTCGTGTGGGCGTGGCCGGCCTGGGCACGGTGGGTGGCGGCGTGCTGCGCCTGCTGCGCGACAACGCGACGCTGGTGGCGGCGCGGGCGGGGCAGCCGATCGTGGTGACGGCGGTGTCCGCGCGCGACCGGGGGCGGGACCGGGGCGTGCCGCTCGACGGCGTGCGCTGGCACGAGGACGCGGCCGCGCTGGCCGACGACCCGGGCGTCGACGTGGTGGTGGAGCTGATCGGCGGGTCGGAGGGGGCGGGGCGGGCGCTGGTGGAGGCGTCGCTGCGCGCGGGGCGTCCGGTGGTGACCGCGAACAAGGCGCTGCTGGCGGTGCATGGCGCGCGGCTCGCGGAGGCGGCGGAGCGGGCGGGGGTGATGCTGGGCTTCGAGGCGGCGGTGGCGGGGGGCATCCCCGTGATCAAGGCGCTGCGCGAGGGGCTGGCGGGCAACGCGGTCGAGCGGGTCGCGGGCATCCTGAACGGGACGTGCAACTACATCCTGACGACGATGCGCGAGAGCGGGCGCGAGTTCGCCGACGTGCTCGGGGAGGCGCAGGCGCTGGGGTATGCGGAGGCGGACCCGTCGTTCGACGTGGACGGGGTGGATGCGGCGCACAAGCTGGCGATCCTGGCGGCGCTGGCGTTCGGGCGGCCGGTGGCGTTCGACGAGGTGCATGTCGAGGGGATACGGGCGGTCTCCGCGCTCGACATCGGCTTTGCCGAGGAGCTGGGGTTCCGCATCAAGCTGCTGGGGATCGCGCAGCGCGGCGAGGCGGGCGTGCTGGCGCGGGTGCACCCGTGCATGGTGGCGCGCGACGCGTCGCTGGCGCGGGTGGAGGGCGTGTACAACGCGGTGGTGGCGGAGGGCGACTTCGTCGGGCGGCTGATGCTGGAAGGGCGCGGCGCCGGGGCGGGGCCGACGGCGTCGGCGGTGGTGGCGGACCTGGTGGACCTGGCGCGCGGGCGGGTGGTGCCGGTGTGGGGGGTGGCGGCGGGGGCGCTGTCGCACAGCGCGGCGGCCTCGATGGCGGACCGGGTCGGCGCGTTCTACCTGCGGCTGATGGTGCGCGACCGGCCGGGGGTGATCGCGGACGTGGCGGCTGCGCTGCGCGACCACGACGTGTCGGTGGCGTCGATGCTGCAGCACGGGCGGGCACCGGGCGAGGCGGTGGCGATGGTTCTGGTCACGCACGAGACGCGCGAGCGCGACATGGCGGCGGCGCTGGGCACGGTGGCGCGGCTGGAGGCGGTGCTGGAACGGCCGGCGCTGATCCGGATCGAGGCGGGATAGCGGCGGAGGCGATCCGTCCCGGCGTGCGAAGGGAGGCGTTCGTCGCGCGCGCCGGGGTGGAACGGGGTGAGGAGGCGCGAGGCTGTCACGGGAAGCGTGACGGATCGGGGACGTCTTGTCACGGGAAGCGTGACGGAACAGAAGGTTTCGGGCGGCGGCGTCCTGCGGGGCGTGACGTGTCGGGCTTGTCCGGCATTCCCGAACCCCTGACTTTGTCAGCATCTGCAACGCCAAGGCCTTGCCGTGCCTCAAGCCATGCTCCGTCGGCCGGAGCCTGGGCACGGCCACGCCGCACCGGCCTTTCCCGCCTCGCGCGCGCCCCGGCCGAGGTGGCCGAACTCCGGCGGGCGCCGGGGGCTGGGGGGCGGCCTTGTTCCCCAGACTTGCCTTGCCTGCGCTTTCGTTTGGCGCGCGCCGCGATGCGGCGTATGGGCGGGGGCGGGTTCGGGAAGGACGGCACGATGAGCGACGCGGGTTCCAAGGGCTACCAGGCGGGCGACCGCAATCTCGCGCTGGACCTGGTGCGGGTGGTGGAGGCGGCGGCGCTGGCGGCGTCGCACTGGATGGGCCGGGGGCAGAAGAACGAGGCCGACGGCGCCGCGGTGGAGGCGATGCGGCGCGCGTTCGACACGGTGGAGATCGACGGCACGGTGGTGATCGGCGAGGGCGAGATGGACGAGGCGCCCATGCTGTATGTCGGCGAGAAGGTCGGCGCGGGCGGGCCTGCGATGGACATCGCGGTCGATCCGCTGGAGGGCACGACGCTGACGGCGAAGGGCGGGCCGAACGCGATCACCACGGTGGCGCTGGCGAGCCGGGGCAATTTCCTCAATGCGCCCGACATCTACATGGACAAGATCGCGGTGGGCGGCGGGCTGCCGGAGGGCGTGGTCGAGCTGGACTCGCCGATCGAGGCGAACCTGCGCAATCTGGCGCGGGCGAAGAAGCGCGAGATCGGCGACCTGGTGGTGTGCACGCTGGACCGCGAGCGGCACGAGGCGCTGATCGCGCGCTGCCGGGCGGCGGGGGCGCGGATCATCCTGCTGTCGGACGGCGACGTGGCGGGGGTGATCGCGACCGCGCAGCCGGACAGCGGGGTCGACCTGTACGTGGGCTCGGGCGGGGCGCCGGAGGGGGTGCTGTCGGCGGCGGCGCTGCGCTGCGTGGGCGGGCAGATGCAGGGGCGGCTGATGTTCGAGGACGCGGGCCAGGTCGAGCGGGCGCGGGCGATGGGGATCACCGACCCGTCGCGCGTCTACGGGATCACCGACATGGCGAAGGGCGACGTGATGTTCGCCGCGACCGGGGTGACGTCGGGGGCGATGCTGCGCGGCGTGCGGCGCTACGGCCACGGGGCGACGACGCATTCGATCGTGATGCGGTCGAAGTCGGGGACGGTGCGGATGATCGAGGCCCAGCATAACTTCGACACCAAGACGTGGGCGGCGTCGACCTGAGGACGCAAGCAAGGCCAGGGGCGCCGCCCCTGGACCCCGCCAGGGGGGAGCCCCCCCTGGACCGGCACAACGGGAGCCTTTCGCGGGCCGGTCCAGGGCGGCTCGCCCTGGCGGGGTTCAGGGGCAGAGCCCCTGGCCTTGCTTCTTGCTGAGCCTGACCGGCCGCCAGTGGGTGTGGCGCGAGGCGGAGGACAGGCTTGCCTTCGCGCTGTCCGAGCGCCTGGGGGTGCCGGAGCTGGTGGGCCGGCTGCTGGCCGGGCGCGGCGTGGGGGTGGAGGGGTCGGCGGACTTCCTGGAGCCGACGCTGCGGGCGCTGCTGCCGGACCCGTCGGTGCTGTCGGACATGGACGTGGCGGCGGCGCGGCTGGCGCGGGCGGTGCGCGCGGGCGAAAGCGTGGCGGTGTTCGGCGACTACGACGTGGACGGGGCGTGCAGCGCCGCGATCATGGCGCTGCTGCTGCGCCGGCTGGGGTGCGCGGTCAGGACGCACGTGCCGGACCGGCTGCGGGAAGGATACGGGCCGAACGCGGGGGCACTGCGGGCGCTGGCGGCGGCGGGAGCCACGCTGATCGTGTGCGTGGACTGCGGCACGGCAGCGGGCGACATCCTGGACAGCGTGGCGGGGCTCGCGGACGTGGTCGTGCTCGACCACCACAAGTTCGAGGGGGGGCTGCCCAGGGTGGTAGCGACGGTGAACCCGAACCGGCCGGACGACGGCTCGGGGCTGGGGGGGCTGTGCGCGGCGGCAATCGCGTTCCTGGCCGCCGTCGCGGTGGTGCGGGTGCTGCGGCGCGAAGGGTTCTTTGGCGAGGCCGCGGCGCCGGACCTGCTGGGGCTGCTGGACCTCGTGGCGCTGGCGACGGTGTGCGACGTGATGCCGCTGGCCGGGCTGAACCGGGCGCTGGTGACGCAGGGGTTGCGCGTGATGGGGCGGCGCGCGCGGCCGGGGCTGGCGGCGCTGCTGGCGGTGGCGGGGGGGCAGGAGGCGCCGTCCGCGTTCACCTGCGGGTACGCGCTGGGGCCGAGGATCAACGCGGCGGGGCGGATCGGGGAGGCGGGGCTCGGGCTGGCGCTGCTGCTGTGCGAGGACGCCGGCGAGGCGGCGGGGATCGCCGCGCGCCTCGACGGGGTGAACCGGGAGCGGCAGGGGGTGGAGGCGTCGATGCACGACGCGGCGATGGCGGCGGGCGAGGCGCAGGTGGCGGCGGGGCACGCGGCGATCCTGGTGGTGCAGGCGGGGTGGCATCCGGGGGTGGTCGGCATCATGGCGGGGCGTCTGAAGGAGCGGTTCAACCGGCCGAGCTGCGTGGGCGGGATCGTGGACGGGCCGGACGGGCCGGTGGTGAAGGGGTCGGGGCGTTCGGTACCGGGGCTCGACATCGGGGCGGCGGTGATCGCGGCGCGGCAGGCGGGGCTGCTGCTGACCAGCGGGGGGCACGCGATGGCGGCGGGGTTCAACTGCGCGCCGGACGGGGTCGGCGCGTTCCACGCCTTTCTCGACGCGCGGCTGGCGGGGGCGGCGTCCCTGCCGGCGGCGGCGGCGCTGGTGGTGGAGGCGCGGGTGTCGGTGGCGGGGGCGAACCTGGCGCTGGCGCGCGCGGTGGGGCGGCTGGCGCCGTTCGGGATGGGCAACGAGGAGCCGGTGCTGGTGCTGACGCGGGCGCGGGTGGTGCGCACCGACCGCTGCGGGCGCGAGAACACGGCGCTGCGGGTGCTGGTGGAGGGCGAGGGGGGCGGGCGGCTGCGGGCGATGCTGTTCCGGGCGCGCGAGGGGTCGCGGGAAGGGGCGCTGGCGCGGGTGCTGGAAGGGCGCGGGAGCGAGCCGGTGCAGCTCGCCGGGCATCTGCGGGCGGAGTCCTGGCAGGGGGAGGAGCGGGTGGGGTTCACGATCGTGGACGCGGCGGCCGCGTGACGGCGGGCGGCTTGATTCGGGGGCGGGGGTCGGCTACCCCCACGGGCGCCGGCGCCTGCGTCCCGTTCGTCTAGAGGCCCAGGACACCGCCCTTTCACGGCGGCGACACGGGTTCGAATCCCGTACGGGATGCCAGTACCGTCAGTGGGCTGCTTGACTGGGGCAGGCTACGGTCGCTGCGGCTTACACCGGCGGGCGGTTGCTTCGACGGGCAAGGACAGGAAGGCCAGGGGCTCTGCCCCTGGACCCCGCCAAAGGCAAGCCTTTGGAATCCATTTTTTAAGTAAGGCCGGGTTCAGGGGCGGCTCCCTTCGGTGGCCTTTCCAACGATCAAAGCGGATCGTCGGAACCTTAGGCCACCTTCGCCTGGCGGGTCTGGGCAGAGCCTAGCTTTGCTTGCCTTCGACAAGGCATGGCTTTCGGCTTTTGGTACCATACCCTGCGGGGGCAAAGTGACTGGCGCAGTCCAGGAGCGTGACGCGTGGCAGGGCTTCATGGCACCGGGTGCGGCGACGCCAGACTGGAGGACGTAAACCGGAGGCCGGGTCGGGGGCCCGTCAGGACGGGCGGCGCACACACGGCAGGCGTCCCGGACGTTACCCGCCCGGGTATTTCGGTCGATCGGATGGCTACAGCCCCTCCAGGAGGCTGATCTTGAGCTCGCGGAAGGCGTGGCGGAAGCGCGAGGTGCGCTCGTGGTCCAGCATCGTGTCCAGCTGCTGGCCGAGTTCGTCGAGCCGCGCATCGCTCAGGCGCTGGGCCTCGACGAACATCGAGCGTTCCTCGGAGCCGGCGTGGTGCAGGAAGGCCGCCTGCAGCGCCAGAAGGTGCTCGCCGAACGCGGGGCTGTCGGTGGGCAGCTTCACGGTGGCGGCCAGCAGGTCGGCCAGCACGCCGTGCTCTGCGTAGGCGATGTCGACGTCCTCGCTGACCGGCTGCACCGCCGGGTAGAAGACGGCGTCCTCGACGGCCTCGTGGATGTCCAGTTCGGAGGCCAGGATGCGCATCAGCTCGTGCCGCGTCGGGTCCTCGCCGGCGGTGGCCAGGGTGCGGCCGAACAGCTGGCGGATCAGCTGGTGGTGCTCGAACAGCACCTCCGTGGCGCTGCGGGGCGGCGTGCTCCAGGCCGTGGCGGCGTGGGCGGCCGCATCTTAAGCGGTCGAGGGCGGGAGGGTCGAGGTGTGGGCGGGCGTGTCCGGGTGCGCGGCGTCGCGCGGCTCCGCGGCCGAAGACCCGGGCGGGGAGGGGCTGCGGAACTGCTCGCCGCCGGAGGCTGCCCGCATCCGGGCCAGCTTCGCCTCGGTGACCACGTCGTCGCCGGGCTCCTGCTCGCGCCGCAGCTCGACGGCGTCGCCGACCAGCCGAACCTCGTAGCGCGGCTGCGGGCAGGTGGACGGGCCGCCCGACGGCTGGCCGGTCTCGAGGTCGTAGCGCGAGCCGTGCCAGGGGCAGACAAGTGTGCCGTCGAGCACCCAGCCCTGGTCGAGCGGGCCGCCGGCGTGCGAGCAGCGCGCGCCCATGGCGTGCACGCGCTCTCCCCGGCGGACGAGCACGATGCCGATCTCGGCGCGCGTGACCTCGTCCCACACGGCGACGCGGTGCGGCACGTTGTCGGCGAGATCGGACAGGGCGGCGACGGCACGGAAGTCGCGCGGCTCCGGGCTGCGGTCGGCGTGGTCCACGGCGGCGCGACGGCGATAGACGAGGTGGGCGCCGAGGTAGCCGCCGACGCTCATGCAGGCGTAGGCGGTGGCGCTCGCCCAGATGCCGGCGGCGCGGCGGCCGCGGCCGCGCAGCGCGATCGAGGACGCGACGAGGGCAAGCGAGGTGGTGTTGACGCTGCCGTGCACCAGGCCGACGCGGCGGTCGCGGCCGTTCAGGTGCTGCCAGTCCGCGAGGCCGGTGGCCAGCGCCCCGAGCGCGCCGATCGCGCCGGCCTTGAGCGCCAGGTCGGCGGCCCGCGCGGCCCCGCGATCGCGCAGCAGGCCGGTGGCGGCCAGCAGGTCGAGGCCCAGGGCCAGCGTCCAGGTGCCGATCGGCACGGCGACCACGAGCGGGTGCATGGGGTGGCCGTAGGGGCGGCCGTGCAGCGCGTCGGCCACGCCCTTGCTGGGCTTGCCGGCGATCTGGCCGGTGCGGGAGATGGCCTTGCCGATGGCGTATCCGGGGCGGTCCAGGCCGTCGGCGGTCTCGATCCGGCCGATCAGTGCGTCGATCTTCCTGCCCATGGTGGGACTCCATCCTGGTTGGTCCCGAAGTGGGCATGGCGCACGGCCTTGCGACCGGCGGGGCGGGCGCCAGGCCCGGTTGTCGCCGCGTCTCGCGCTGTCGTGAAAAGCAGGCTGCGGCCCCGGCGGCCGCACCAGCGCGAGGTCCAGCAGCGCGTCCGGCGTCGCCTGACCCGGGCTGGCGCCATGCCGCTCCTCGATCTCCGCCGGCGTTCCCGGCTTGTGGCATGCCGCCGCGGCCAGCACCTCCGTCGCCGGTTCCGGCAGCCCGGCTCGTTCCTGACGACGCCGGGCAGGGTGGGTGCTGAATGTGGGCACCAACGACGGCAGCGCGACGACCTCGGCGGTCACGGTCGGGTTCGTGCCGGCGCTGCGGGACGTCCTGGCCGTACTCCCTTGGCACGACGCCAGTGGTGGTGCTGCAGCCGTTCAACGGATCGCAAACGACGGGTGCGCAGGCGGCGAACCCGCGCGCGTCTTTCTCGACACCACAGGGCTCCTGGACACCGCCGACGGGACGACCCGAACGGGCTGCGCTTGACCGGGCCCGACGATCCCGGGTTCGTGGCGCCGCAGGGAGCGGCCGGGCTGCCGCCTATTCCGCAGCCGGTCGGATCGCCGGCGCCGCACCGTCCACGGCCATGAACCCGCGCGCCAGAACCTCAAGCTGAGCAACGCGTTCTGTCAGGGAGGCGAGGCACTCTCCCGTCGCATCCAGCACCAGCTCGGCGTCCGACGGCGGAGTGTGCATACCGCCATCCGGGGACTGTCGACAAGCGACCATCTGCCTGCGAAGGACGATAAGGGCGCCCAGAGCTTCCTCAGGGCTTATCTTGGACTGGTCGACCATCTGCGGCTCCGCTTTGCCTGACCGTCGCACTCGAACCGCGGTTCCGATACCCGGGTCCGGATACCGCTGACGGGCAAGGCCGCCGCGGGGTCGCGCCCTGCGGCGGCCTTTCTCGCACATGACGTAGTTCTCGAATTCTGCCACCATCCGATGCGGGCAGATGCATCGACTGACCCGTCGGCAGGCAAGGCCGGGCTCCGCCCAGACACGCCAGGGCGAGCCGTCACCATGGCTTGGTGCACTGGCCCGGACGGACGGCCGAGCTTGCCGAGGATGGCGTCTGCGGGTCTGGTCTGCCTGGAGCGGCCTGGAGCTGGCGTTGTGCTCGCGAAGTGCCGGCGACGGCATGAACCCGCTTGCCGGGGAGGGCGGCGCGCCTGGCGGCGTTGAGGAGGCGGGCAGACTCCTGATGACGGTGCGGGCCGCCGGCCGGGTGCGGTCTCGCGCCCCGGGCTGCGGCGCGGTGTCGGGCATCGTTGCGGGCGGGTGGGCGGCGTCGCGTCAGGACGGGCTGCGGCCGCGAAGCCGGACGGGGCCGGGCGCGGGGTCAGGGCGCCGCGTTGCCGGCGGGGTCGGGCGGCTCTGCGCGCGCGTGCTGCAGGCCGGCGCGGATCACCCGGATCGAGCCCACCAGCACCACGATCAGCAGCGCCAGCACGCCCAGCTCCACCATCTCCGCGTGGAACAGCGGCAGGCTGTCCGAGGTCCACTGGCCTTGCTGGGTGAGGCGCGACGTCTCGAGGGTGATGACGAGCATGCGGCGGATGCAGGCGATCAGGCCCACGATCAGGAATGGCTCGCACACCAGGGTTCCGGCGCGCAGCGAGGCGTGCACGGTGTGCAGGATCTCGACGAGCATCAGCACGAACAGCAGTCGGTCGATGATGTGCACTGTGGCATCGGTGCCGGTCCAGTCCTGCAGGCCGGTCCACAGCGTGTCGCCGGCGCCGGCCAGGGCGATCAGCAGGGCCACGACCAGCATGACGCCGATGATCGCGTAGACGCCCCGCTCGGCGCCCTGGATGATGTCGGCGCTGCGGCGGAACTCGCCGGCAAGCGGCAGCCTGGCCGGGTGGGTGGGCTGCTCGTCCGCGGCGTTCCGGTCAGGCGGGCCGGTCAGCGTCGCGGCATGGTGCGGATCGTCCACGAAAGGGGCCTCGCCGGTGAGGAAGGGACAACGCTAGGCCGGCGCGACCGTCCGCGCCTAGCGGCGTGTGCCGGGGGCGGGGCGCTTGCCGTCATGGCAGCGGCCGGAAGCCTTGAGCCGTCGAGGCAAGCAAGGCCAGGGCTCTGCCCTGGACCCGCCAGGCGGAGGTGGCCAAAGGTTCCGACGATCCGCTTGGATCGTTGGAAAGGCCACCGGAGGGAGCCCCCCTGGACCCGGTCTCCCTTCAGGAAGGGGTTCCAAGGGCCCTGCCTTTGGCGGGGTCCAGGGGCAGAGCCCCTGGCCTTCCTGTCCTGACCGGCCAGGGCAACCTGCGGCCGGGATCAGACCCTCGCCCCGTCCTCGACGACCACGGTGTCGACCACGTCGGTGCGCTCGTAGAGCGTGCGTCCGAGGAAGCCCGCGATCATCGCCCCGGCGATCGGCGCCAGCCAGAACATCCACAGCTGGGCAACGTACTCGCCGCCCGCGAACAGGGCCGGCGCGGTGGAGCGGGCGGGGTTGACCGAGGTGTTGGTGACTGGGATCGAGATCAGGTGGATCAGGGTGAGCGCCAGGCCGATCGGGATGCCGGCGAACCCGGTGGCGGCGCCCTTGGAGGTGGTGCCGATGATGATCATCAGGAAGAAGAAGCTCAGCAGGAGCTCGGCGAGGAAGCAGGCGCCCGCCGAGTAGCCGCCCGGGCTGAGCGTGCCGTAGCCGTTCGACGCGAAGCCGCCCATCTCCCAGCCCGGCCTGCCGGAGGCGATGGCGTACAGGGCGGCGGAGGCGAGGATGGCGCCGAGCAGCTGGACGGCGATGTAGGGCGCCACGTGCTTGTTGGCGCAGCGGCCGGCCGACCACAGGCCCAGGGTGACCGCCGGGTTGAAGTGGCCACCGGAGATGTGGCCGACCGCGTACGCCATGGTCAGCACGGTGAGGCCGAAGGCGACGGAGACGCCGACGAAGCCGATGCCGAGCTGCGGGAAGGCGGCCGCCAGGACGGCGCTGCCGCAGCCGCCGAAGACGAGCCAGAACGTGCCGATGAACTCGGCGACCAGCCGCCGCTGCATGTCGTTGCGCAATGAACCATCCCCCTGAAACACAGAACCGTAACGAATTCTGTTCTGGGGGCAAGGTTTGTCGCGGGCGTGATGACCGCCGTGGCACCGCAGGAGACAGGGCAGGGCTTCGGTGCGGTCGCTGCGCGGTGCTGGCGTGGGCGCGATGGCGCCGGGCGTGGCTGCGGACGCGATCAGGGGGTGCGCCAGGAGGCAACCGGCTGGCCGGTTCGGTGCCTGGCGGGTGTTGGGCAGGATTTCGGACGGGTTGTCCGCGCCCGCCGGGCGCCGGGGTGTCGGCGTACGGCGGGGCGGCCGGATGCGCCGCGGGGGGCAGCCTTGAACATCGGGCGTGCAGTGTTAGCCTGTCACGGTAACCAGGTCGGGGCTTGCTTGTGACGTCAGCCGAGTTCACGCCGCGGACCGTGGCGCTGCTGGAGCGTGTCGGGGCGGCCTGCGACCGGCGGGGGGTGCGGCTCACCGAGCTGCGCCGGCAGGTGCTGGGCCTGGTGCTGGACAGCGCCAGGCCCGCGGGCGCCTACGACCTGCTGGAGCGGCTGCGCCCGCACCACCGGGGCGCTGCGCCGCCCACTGTGTATCGCGCGCTCGACTTCCTGCTGGAGCAGGGGCTGATCCACAAGGTCGAGCGGCTGTCGGCGTTCGTGGGCTGCCTGCACGGGGTCGAGGAGCACGACGACGACGAGGTGCACCACCACGCGGCGCAGTTCCTGATCTGCCGGCGGTGCGGCAAGGTCACGGAGCTGAACGACCGCGAGATCGGACGGGCGCTGCTGCGTGCTGCGCGAGGGTGGGGGTTCGCGCTGAGCCAGTCGACGGTGGAGGCGGAAGGGATCTGCGAGGCGTGCTCGGCGGCGGCCTGAGCCGGGGCAGCGGCGGCGCGCTCGCCTTGTTCAGTTGACACGGCGGCGACGCGGCGCCGCTCTGCCCGGTGGCCGCAGGACGCGGCCCGTCATGCCGGGAGCCCTGGCCGAGATGTCCATCGAGATGCCTGCGACGACGCCGACCCGTTCAGTGGCCACGATCCTGAGGGTGGTGGCGATCGGGGCGGCGCTGGCGATCCTGGTCTGGCTGCTGTCGGAGGTGCTGCTGCTGGCGTTCTTCGCGGCGCTGCTCGCGATCCTGCTGTCGGGGGTGGCGGGGCAGGTGTCGTCGCGTCTCGGGCTGTCGCGGGGATGGGCGCTCGCACTGGTGCTGGTCGTGCTGGTGGCGGCGTGCTGCGGCGCGGCGGCATGGGCCGGGGCGGGGGTCGAGAAGCAGGTGGAGCAGCTCGCGCGTAGCCTGTCGCAGGAAGGCGACAGCCTTAGTCAGAGCTACGGGCAGAGCGCCGCCGGGCGCTGGGTGTTCGGCCACCTGTCCTCGGCCCGGCCGTCGGGCAGGCCGCTGGTCGCGGCGGCCGGGTCCACGCTCGACCTGGTCGGCAGCCTGCTGGTGCTGGTGATCACCGCGCTGTACTTCGCGGCCTCGCCCGGCCTCTATGTCGGCGGCGCGGTGCGCCTGGTGCCGATGGCGCGGCGGCCACGGGCGCGCCAGATCCTGGGCGACGTGGGGCGGACGCTGTGGCTGTGGCTGCTCGGGCAGGGCGTCGACATGGTCGTGGTGGGCGTGCTGGCCGGGGTCGGGCTGTGGCTTGTGGGCGTGCCGCTGGCGATCCTGCTCGGCGCCATCACCGGGCTGCTGACGTTCATCCCGTATTTCGGCGCGATCGCGGCGTCGGTGCCGGCCGTGCTGATGGGGCTGTCGGTGAGCGGACGCACGGCGCTGTGGGCGCTGGGCGTGTTCGTGCTGTGCCACGTCGTGGAGGGCTACGTGATCGCGCCGCTGGTGCAGAAGCGCATGGTGGACCTGCCGCCGGCGGTCACGATCCTGTCGCTGGCGGTGTTCGGCGCGCTGTTCGGGCCGCTGGGGGCGATCCTGGGCACGCCGCTGGCGGCGGCGGCGCTGGTGGTGGTGCAGAAGGCGTATGTGGTCGACGTGCTGGGGGACGCGGAGATGGAGCACCCGGGCGCCACGGGCTGATGGCTGTTGTGGGCTTGGTGCTCGGTCGCTGACGCAAGGCAGGACAGCAAGAATCTTCTTTTTCTGAAGAAAAAGAAGCAAAAAGACTTTGATCATAAGATTTCAGGCGCACAGTCGGCGACGTAGCCCAATGGGCGAAAGTTCTTTGGTTCTTTCTTTCAAGAAAGAACATGCTTTCTTCTCGCCTTTGCGTAGGAAATTGGGGCCGGCAGGTCCGTGACAGCTTGCTGGGCGAAGCTGCTGCGGAATTTAAGGCGGAGTCTTAACATTGGCCTACCTACAGGCCGCTGTACCAGTTGTAGCCCTGCTTTTCCCAGTAGCCGCCGGGGTTGGTGTTGGTGACCTCGATCGACTGGATGTATTTGGGGTTCTTGAAGCCGAGCTTGGTGGGCAGGCGCAGGCGCAGGGGCGCGCCCCACTGCGGCGCGAGCGGCTTTTCCTCGAAGTCGACGGCGAGGATGGTCTGCGGGTGCAGGCAACTCGCCATGTCCAGGCCGCACCAGTAGTCGTCGAAGCAGCGGACGTTGACGAAGCCGGCGCGGGTGTCGGCGCCGACGCGCTGCAGGAAGGTGCGGAACGGCACGCCGCTCCACTGGCCGATCTGGCTCCAGCCCTCGACGCAGACGTGGCGGGTGATCTGCCCTTCCTGCGGCATGGCGCGCAGGTCGGCGAGCGTCCAGGGGGTCTTGCGGTCGACGAGGCCGGAGACCTCCAGGCGCCACTCGGATGGGTCGACGGTGCGGATCTGCCACTCGGGGTAGTAGGCGTTGAAGCGGAACGGGGTGGTGATGTCGCTGGCGGCGTAGGTGGGGGCGAGGCGGTTCGGGTCGAACAGCGCGGCCTGCACGCGGTCGTTGAAGCGCGACATGGCGCGCAGCGCGCTGTCCACCGGGCCGTCGCCGGACAGGTCGCAGCCGCTGAGCAGGGCCAGGGCGCCGAGGGACAGCGAGCCGCGCAGCAGAAGGCGGCGCTCCAGCCGGGCGAGGTCGGGGCGGAGGTCGGCGAGCGGGACAAGGGGGCGGCGCGCGCGGGGCGGCAGGGCGGCGGGCGGGGCGAGGTCGGTCACGGACTGACTTCCAGGTCGGGGCGGTGGCGCAGGCCGATGGTCATGGAGACCAGAGTGCGCGGGAACAGGGCGACGAGGACGACGTGGACCACGAGGAAGGCCACCATCAGGCTCATCAGGACGAAGTGGACGACTCGCGCGGTCGGGTAGCCGCCGAGCAGGGCGGTCAGCCAGGACAGCTGCACCGGCTTCCAGATCGCCAGGCCGCTGACCACCATCAGCACGCCGAGCGCCATGGCGCCGAGGTAGAGCAGGCGCTGCACGGCGTTGTAGTGGCCGAGCGTGTGCACCAGGCGGAAGCGGAGCGCGGCAACGAGGTCGCGGGCGACGACGCGCGGGCCGACGGGCAGCATGTCGCGGCGGAAGTGGCCGCTGACCAGGCCGTAGGCGAGGTAGCACAGGCCGTCGAACAGGAGCAGCCACATGGCGGACAGGTGCCACGCGATGGCGCCGCCGAGCCAGCCGCCGAGCGTCATCCACCGCGGAAAGGTGAAGGGCAGGATCGGCGAGGCGTCGTAGATCTGCCAGCCGCTCAGGATCATGCAGATGATGGCATAGGCGCCGATCCAGTGCATGATCCGGATGGCGGGCGGGTGCGCGGACTGCCGCGGGGGGCCGGCGTGCTGCATTTCTGCCATCTCCTGGGCAATCCCGTGCCGCTGTCCCGCGTCATATAGGGGTCGGCGCACCAGTGCCGCCATACCGGAGTGAGAATACCATGATGCGGCTTCCAGGCCTTGCCCTGTTCGCGACCACAGCTCTGAGCCTTGCGGGGCTGTCCGCAGCGCGCGCGGCGCCGGAGCACCACAGGGTGCGCGGCACCGTCGTCTCCATCAGCCCGAGCACGCTGGTGGTGCATCCCGCCACCGGCAGCGACGTGAGCGTGGCGATCGGCCCGGACACCAAGTACGCGACCGTGGTGAAGTCCGACCTGTCGCACGTCGACAAGGACAGCTACATCGGCACCGCGACCAAGACCGTGGGCGACCAGCTGGTGGCGCTGGAGCTGGTGATCTTCCCGGCGTCGATGCGCGGCGCGGGCGACGGCCACTACGACTGGGACAAGCTCAGCGACAGCACGATGTCGGGCCATTCGACCGCCTCGTCGATGACCAACGGCAACGTCGACATGGCCACGCCGGCGGGCGGGGCGAAGACGGTCAGCTCGGCGATGACCAACGGCAACGTCGACACCGCGACGGACAAGTCGGGCGCCAAGCAGATCGTCGTGTCGTACAAGGGCGGCAAGCAGACCATCGTGGTGCCGCCGACCGCGCCGATCGTGATGTTCAAGCCGGCGGAGATGTCGGCCGTCAAGTCCGGCGACACCGTGTTCGTCAACGGCATGGACGACGACGGCAAGATCACCGGCGGCTTCGTGGCGGTCGGCAGCAACGGCGTCGTGCCGCCGATGTGAGGCGCAGGCGGGACGGCGCTCTTCCGCGCGGCGGAGGGCGCCGTTCCGCCCGTCGTGCGTGGCGCGGCGCCGGGGCGCCGCGCCTGACTCGGGGAGGGTTGCGATGCCGCTTGACGACACCGGAGGCGGGCGCGAGCCCTCGCTCAACGTGTTCGGGCGACCGCTGCAGGAGTGCTCGGTCGATCCGCTGACGGGGTTCCACCGCAACGGCTGCTGCAGCACCGGCCCGGACGACCGGGGCAGCCACACCGTGTGCGCCGTGGTCACCGCGGCGTTCCTCGTGTTCAGCCGCTCGCGGGGCAATGACCTGTCCACGCCACGGGAGGAATACGGGTTCCCCGGCCTGAAGCCCGGCGACCGGTGGTGCCTGTGCGCGCCGCGCTGGCGGGAGGCGCTGGACGCGGGGTGCGCGCCGCAGGTGGTGCTCGAGGCCACGCACCGGGCGGCGCTGCTGTACTGCACGCTGGCCGATCTCGAGGCGCACGCGGCGGCACTCTAGGGGCGGGGCTGTCAGCTGTGATGTGATGTGCGAGAGCGAGAAGGAAGCGTGTTCTTTCTTGAAAGAAAGAACCAAAGAACTTTTGCTCATTAGGCTCCGGAGCCGCCCATTCCCCCGGAGTCCAATCGGCAAAGTCTTTTTGCTTCTTTTTCTTCAGAAAAAGAAGACTCTTGCTTTCTTTTTTGCCGAAATAAGACGGATTACAGACGTCCAGGCAGGGCCATGATTGCCTTGCCGGCGATTCCGGTCATTGGGACGGCTGCGGTGGCGGGTCAGATAGGGTTGCGCTCGGCCCAGGCGAGGGCGGGGGTGAAGTCCACGCCGATCTCGCGGCCGCGGGCGAGCAGGGCGTCGCGGGTCATGCGGCCGGAGCCGGCGGTGGCGACGGCCCACACGAAGGCGGAGCGGGTGCCGCTGCGGCAGTAGGCGTGCACCGGGCCGTTCGCGGCCGCCAGGGCCTCGGAGAAGGCGGCGATGTCGGCGGTGGAGAGCGCGGGCAGGCTGATCGGCACGTGGCGGAACGCCATGCCGTGCTCGGCGGCCAGGCGGGCCGCGTCGGTGGCGGAGAGCTGGCCGGGGTCCTCGCCGTCGGGGCGATTGTTGATCACGAGGCGCACGCCCTGCGCCGCGAGGGCGGCGAAGTCCCCGGGCGCGACCTGGCCGGACACGGTGGTGGACGGGTCGAGTGCGACAGGGTGCATCCTGGAAACTCCGCTGCTGCGGCACGCCGCGTGCGGGCCGGCGTGCAGACTAGGCGGGCGGCGCGGCGGTGTCATGCGGGGGGCATGGCGCGGTGGCTCGGTTTGCCGTCCGGACAGGAAGGCCAGGGGCTCTGCCCCTGGACCCCGCCAAGGGAGCCCCTTGGATGGCTTTCCTTAAGCGAGGCCGGGTCCAGGGGCGGCTCGCCCCTGGCGGGTCCCCGCGTCCAGGCATGGGGCAGAGCCCTGGCCTTGCGGACCGAGGCCCGCCCGTTGACCGGCCCAGGGCCGCGCGATATTCCCGCGGATTCACCGGCAGGAGACGCGGCGATGGCGCTGGACACGGACACGGCGGACGAGGCCGGGCTCGACGAGGAGCTGAAGGGCTCCGCCCCGGCCGTGGGCGGGATCGCGGCGGACCGGCTGCGCTCCATCATCGAGCGGGTGGAGCGGCTGGAGGAGGAGAAGAAGGCGCTGTCCTCGGACATCAAGGACATCTTCTCCGAGGCCAAGTCCGCGGGTTTCGACGTGAAGATCATCCGCCAGATCATCCGGCAGCGCAAACAGGAGCCGGCGGAGATCGAGGAGCAGGAGACGCTGCTGGACGTCTACCGGCGCGCGCTGGGCATGTAGCTCCGCGACGCCCGGGGCGGGTGTTCCGGGGCGGGCGGTGCATGGCTGCGTCGTGGGCCGCCGGCTCAACCCGGGTGGGGCGGCGGCGTTGGTCGGGCTTGGCTGGACGGGGGCTGCGGCGGGTGTCGCGGAATGATCCGGGCCGGCGGAACAGGGAGGACAGCATGGGCGTCCAGGCGATCTATTCCACCACGGCGACGGCCACAGGCGGGCGCGACGGGCGCGCGGCATCGCAGGACGGCGCGCTCGATCTGGCGCTGTCGACGCCGCGCGAGATGGGCGGCGGCGGCGGCACCGGCACCAACCCGGAGCAGCTGTTCGCGGCGGGGTATTCCGCGTGCTTCATCGGCGCGATGAAGTTCGTCGCCTCGCAGGGCGGGCCGAAGGTGCCGGCCGACGCCAGCGTGACCGCGACGGTCGGCATCGGGCCACGCTCGGAGGGCGGGTTCGGCATCACCGTGGCGCTGAAGGTGGCGTTGCCGGGGATGGCGCGCGAGGAGGCCGAGGCGCTGCTCGAGAAGGCCGACGCGACCTGCCCGTATTCCAACGCGCTGCGCGGCAACGTCGACGTGGCGCTAAGCCTGGCCTGACCGCACGGCGCCACGGGCGCCGAACCGGGGCGGGCCACGGTCCGCCGTCACCGCTGCGGTCTGGTGCCGCTGACCGCCGCGGCATGGCCGTCGCGGGTTGCCGCGGCACGGGTGTCGCGGCCGTGAGGGAGGTTTCATGGCTCAGATGCTGCGACTGTTCACCTCGCCGTCCGCGTTCCCCAACCCGCAGCGGCTGCGGCTGCTGATCCATGAGAAGGGTGTGGCCTCGCACGTCGAGGAGGTCGTGTACGACATGGCGCCAGGGGGCGAGCAGCGCGGCTGGCGCGGGCTCAAGCGCAACCCGTGGGGCGAGACGCCGACGCTGGAGCTGGCCGATGGCAGCTTCCTGGCCGAGACCACGGCGATCGGGCGGTATCTCGACCTGAGCCTGCCGGGGCGGCGAGTCATGGGCGAGACGCCGCTGGAGCAGGCGCAGGACGCGATGTGGGACTCGCGCATCTGGGTGCAGGTGCTCTACCGGATCACCACGATGTTCCATGTGATGCACCAGGGGCTCGGGCCGAAGCTGGAGCTGACGGAGAACCGGGCCTGGGGCGAGCACTGCCGCAAGGAGGCGCTGGCGCACGCGGGGCTGGTGGACCGGCACCTGTCGGACGGGCGGGACTGGCTGCTGGGGGGCGAGCGGCCGACGTTTGCGGACATGACGCTGTGCACGGCGGTGGCGTTCTCGAAGTTCGGGCCGAACCACACGCCGCTGGACGAGCGGTTCGAGCACATCGACCGGTTCTGGAAGACCTGGCAGGCGCAGGACAGCTTCAGGTCGGCGTATGCGGACGGGGGCGGGATCGAGGAGCTGGGGCACCTGAAGAAGTAAGGCCAGGGGCGCTGCCCCTGGACCCCGCCAGGGGGCAGCGCCCCTGGGCCGGCCTCTTGATTAATGCAGGTCCAGGGCAGAGCCCTGGCCTTGCTTCCTACCGGCCGTTGTAGATCTCCGCGGCGACGATTGCGGACATGGTGTGCAGCAGGGCGGCGAGCGCCATCAGCAGCAGGCCGTCGACGATCATTCCCATCGGCGACAGCGACAGCCCGGCCAGGTGGAGGGACTGCGGCACGTGGGCCAGGGCGTCGTCGGCCACGGCGCGGGCCTGGGGGTCGAGGGGAACGAGGGCGGCGAGGCGGGGCAGCGCCCACCAGCCCAGGCCGCAGACCAGCACCAGGGGCGCCACGACCTCCAGCACCTGGCCGGCGAAGCCCAGCGCCCAGTGCACCACGCCCCAGCCGGTGGCGCGCAGGCCGCGGGCGAACACGCCGGGGACCTGGCGGCGCAGGTGGTCGGTGACGTCGACTGTCATGGGCGAAGGTCCTTGCCGGGCACGGCGGGGCGGGTGGGCGGAACGGGACGGGCGGTCACACCACCTCGGCGGGGCGCAGGGTGCAGGCGGCGGCGCCGTGGCTGGACTCCACCTGGAAGGTGCAGTGGCCGATGCCGAAGCGGGCGGCCACGCCGTCGCAGGCGGCGCGGATCAGGTGGTCGGGCTCGACGGGCGAGGCGTCGGCGCGGACGAGGTGGGCGGTGAGCGCGGTGCTGGTGGTGCTGAGGCCCCAGATGTGCAGGTCGTGGACCTCGGACACGCCGGGCAGGGTGCGCAGGAAGGCGTCGACCTGGGCGGGGGCGAGGCCGGCGGGCACGGCGTCCATGGCCAGCGCCATGCTTTCGCGCAGCAGGCCCCAGCTGCTCCAGCCGATCACCGCGACGATGGCGAGGCTGGCGAGCGGGTCGATCCAGGTGGCGCCGGTGAGCAGGATCATCCCGGCGGCGACCACCACGCCGGCGGAGACCGCGGCGTCGGCGGCCATGTGGAGGAAGGCGGCGCGGATGTTGAGGTCGTGCTCGCGGCCGCGCATGAACATCAGGGCGGTGGTGCCGTTGACCGCGATGCCGACGGCGGCGACCCGCATCACGGTGGCGCTGCCGACGGCATCGGGGTGGACCAGGTGGCGGATCGCCTCCACGCCGATGGCGCCGATGCCGACGAGGAGGACCACGGCGTTGGCCAGCGAGGCGAGGATGGTGCCGCGGCCCCAGCCGTAGGTGCGGCGCGCGGAGGGGGCGCGCCTCGCCAGGACGACTGCGACCCAGGCGAGGACGAGGCCGAGCACGTCGCCGAGGTTGTGCACGGCGTCGGCGAGGAGGGCGACGGAGTGGGCGGCGAGGCCGAAGAACACCTGCAGGGCGACGAAGCCGGCGTTGAGCGCGGTGCCGACGGCGAAGGCGGCGTCGAAGCGGGCGGGGGCGTGGGAGTGGGCCGGGTGGTCGTCGTGCGCGTGGTCGTGGTCCATCGGCCGATCCTCCCTGGCGGCCTGCCGTGGCACGGCGTGAGGGCCGAGGCGGGCGTGGCGGTTCGGGGCGTTGCGTAGCATGGCGGCGGCTGGGCGGTATATGGCGGGTGCGACCCAGGCAAGCCATTGCCAGATGCCCGCGGGCCAGCCGGCCAGCGGGATGTGCGCCCATGGCGCGGCGAGCCACACGACGGTGCCGCCGCCGAGCGCGTGGATGCCGAAGCCGCCAAGGGCTGCCCTGCGCCGGGCGATCTGACGTGCCGGAACCTGACGTAGCTCCGTCGATCTACCGTGTCATACTGGCGGCTGGTTGTGCCGACCGATCAGGAAAGGAAGGCCAGGGGCGCTGCCCCTGGACCCCGCCAAAGGCCGAGCCTTTGGAATCCATTTCTCAAGTAAGGCCGGGTCCAGGGGCGGCTCGCCCCTGGCGGGTCTGGGCAGAGCCCAGCCTTGCCTTGACTTGCCTTCATTTCGGCAGCAGCGCCGCGTGGCGTTCAAGGACGAGGGCGCGGCGGATCTTCTGGCTGGGGGTGAGCAGGCCGTTCTCGACGGTGAAGGGCTCGACGACGGCGTGGCGGCGGATGCGCTCGGTGACGGAGAGCGCGGCGTTGGCGCGGGCGAGGGCGGCGGCGACAGAGGGGGCGTCGGCGCCCGGGGCGGGGACGAGGAGGGCGGACAGGCCGGGGCGGCCGTCGCCGGCGACCACGGCCTGGGCGATCTCGGGCTCGGCGGCGAGGCGGCCCTCGACGTGGGCGGGGAACACCTTCTCGCCGCCGGAGAGGATGATGACGTCGCGCTTGCGGTCGGTGATGCGCAGGTGGCCGTGGGCGTCGAGGGTGGCGACATCGCCGGTGTGCAGCCAGCCGTCGCGGATCGTGCGCGCGGTGGCCTCCGGCTGGCGCCAGTAGCCGTCCATGACCAGGGCGCCGCGGACCAGCAGCTCGCCGTCGTCGGCGAGGCGCAGCTCCACGCCGTCCAGGGGGCGGCCGACGGTGCCGGGGCGGGGGCTGGCGAACGGGTTGACGCTGATCACCGGGCCGGCCTCGGTCTGGCCGTAGCCCTGCATGACGCGCAGGCCGAGGGCGGCGAAGAAGCGCTCCGTGTCCGGGTCGAGGCGGGCGGCGCCGCTGACGGCGGCGGCGAGGCGGCCGCCGAAGCGGGCGCGGACGCGGGCGCGCACCAGGCGGTCCAGCGCGGGGGCGAGCAGGCGGTCGGGCAGCGTGGCCTGTCCGTCGAGGCGGCGCAGGCCGGCGGCGAGAGCGGCGTCGAACAGGGTACGGCGCCAGGCGGGCAGGGCTGCGCGCTGCGACAGGATGCGGCCGCGCACGGCCTCGAGCAGGCGGGGGACGAGGGAGACCACGTGGGGGCGGACCGCGAGCAGGTCGGCGGCGAGGTGCTCGATGCCGCGGCCGTGGACGACCTCGAAGCCGAGGCTCGGGAGCAGGAACAGGCCGACGGTGTGCTCGAAGGAGTGGCTGGCGGGCAGGAAGGACAGGTAGGTGGCGTGGCCGAGGCCGATGGGCTCGACGACGGCGGCGAGCGCGTGGCAGTTCGCGAGGATGGCGCGGTGGGGCAGCATCACGCCGCGGGGCGGGCCGCCGGTGCCGGAGGTGTAGAGCAGGCAGGCCATGGCGCCCGGGCGGATCGTCGCGGCCTCGGCGGCGATGTCGCCGGGGGGGCGGGGGTCGGCGGCCAACGTGGCCCAGGCGAGGTCGGCAGGCACGCCGGGGTCGAGGGCCACGAGGCGGTCGAGGCCGGCGGCGAGGGCGGCGGCCTCGCGGACGCGGGCGGCCAGCGCGGCGGTGGAAACGATGGCGGTGCGGGCGCCGGAGTCGCGCAGCAGGTGGGCGTGGTCGGCCGCGGTGTTGGCGGGGTAGGCGGGCACGGGGATGGCGCGGATCGCCATCAGGGCGACCTCGGCGATCGCGACCTCCGGGCGGTTCTCGGAGACGAGGAGGACGCGATCGCCGGCGACGACGCCGGCCTCGCGCAGGGCGCGCGCCACGGAGGCGGCCTGGCGGGCGAACTCCGCCCAGGACAGGGACTGCCAGGCGCCGTCGCGGTGGCAGCGGAACACGGTGCGCCGCGGCCACAGGCGGGCGCGGTCGAACATCATGGTGGCGAGGCTGGACCAGGCCGGGCGGCCCGAGGTGCTGGCGGGCGGGGCGCCGGACGGGGCGGGCGCACGGCTGTTCTGCGGCTGGTCCACGCTGGTCCCTTTGACGTCCCTCGCCGCGACCTTAGATGACAGCGTGATGCCCTGGAACAGGACGGATTGCCCGATGACGCCACGCGCTGCCTCACGCCTCGAGCACGGGACGGCCAGCCCCGAGGACCTGCGCACCGGGTCCCCCGACGGGGAGGGTGGCGCGCGCCGCGCGTCGGCGGCACCCGCCGGGCTGCCGGCGTGGGACCTGGGGGCGTTGTACGAGGGGCGCGACAGCGCGCGCATCGCCCAGGACCTGTCAGCGTCGGAGGCGGCGGCGCGGGCGTTCGCGGCGGCGTTCGAGGGGAGGCTGGCAGGGCTGGACGGGGCGGGGCTGGCGGCGGCGATTGCGGAGTACGAACGCATCGACGAGGTGCTGGGGCGGCTGATGTCGTATGCGCAGCTGCTGTTCAGCGGCGACTCGACGGATGCGGCGATCGGGCAGTTCACCCAGACGATGAGCGAGCGGGTGACGGCGATCTCGTCGGATTTGGTGTTCTTCACGCTGGAGCTGAACCGGATCGAGGACGCGGCGCTGGAGGCGAAGCTGGCCGACCCGGCGCTTGCGCACTGGGCGCCGTTCCTGCGCGACCTGCGGGTGTTCAGGCCGCACCAGCTCGAGGACAGCCTGGAGAAGCTGCTGCACGAGAAGGAGGTCACCGGGCGGGCTGCGTGGAGCCGGCTGTTCGACGAGACGATCGCCGGGCTGCGCATCCCGCTCGACGGCGAGAGCCGCACGGTGAGCGACGTGCTGAACAAGCTGTCGGACCGCGACCGGGCGACGCGCGAGCGGGCCGGGCGGGCGATCGGCACGGCGTTCGGCGAGCGGGCGAAGCTGTTCTCGCTGATCACCAACACGCTGGCCAAGGACAAGGAGATCCTCGACACGTGGCGGCGCTACCCGCGGCCTGAGTCGGCGCGCAACCGCGGCAACATGGTCGAGGACGGGGTGGTCGACGCGCTGGTGTCGGCCGTGGTGGCGGATTTTCCCAGGCTGTCGCACCGGTACTACGCGATGAAGGCGAAGTGGCTGGGGCTTTCGAGGTTGCAGCACTGGGACCGCAACGCGCCGCTGCCGGACGACGACGACCGGTCGATCCCGTGGGAGGAGGCGCGCTCGCGGGTGCTGGGGGCGTACTCGGGGTTCGACCCGGAGATGGGGCGGATCGGGCAGCGGTTCTTCGACGAATCATGGATCGACGCCGGGCTGCGCGAGGGCAAGTCGGGCGGGGCGTTCGCGCACCCGACGGTGCCGTCGGCGCATCCGTATATCCTGATGAACTATCACGGGCGGACGCGCGACGTGATGACGCTGGCGCACGAGCTGGGGCACGGGGTGCACCAGGTTCTGGCGGCCGAGCGGGGCTACTTCATGTCGGGCACGCCGCTGACGCTGGCCGAGACGGCGAGCGTGTTCGGCGAGATGCTGACGTTCCGGGCGCTGCTGGACGCGGAAGGCGACCCGAAGCGGCGGCGCATCATGCTGGCGTCGAAGGTGGAGGACATGCTGAACACGGTGGTGCGCCAGGTGGCGTTCTACCGGTTCGAGCAGAAGGTGCATGCGGCGCGGCGGCAGGGCGAGCTGACGGCGGAGGAGATCGGGCGGCTCTGGCTCGAGGTGCAGACGGAGAGCCTGGGGCCGGTGTTCGAGTTCACGCCGGAGTACTCGGTGTTCTGGGCGTACGTACCGCACTTCGTGCATTCGCCGTTCTACGTCTATGCGTATGCGTTCGGGGACTGCCTGGTGAACGCGCTGTACTCGGTGTTCCAGGGCGGGCATCCCGGGTTCCAGGCGAAGTACCTGGAGATGCTGCGCGCGGGCGGCACCAGGCGGCATCGCGAGCTGCTGGCGCCGTTCGGGCTGGACGCGGGCGACCCGGCGTTCTGGCGGCGCGGGCTGGACGTGATTGCCGGCTTCATCGACGAGTTGGAGGCCACCTGATGGTCGACCGCCCCTTTTCCGAGCGATCGCTGACCGAGCGCCCCAGGGCCAACCTGTTCGGCGAGGTGAGGCGGATGGCGCGCACCTCGGGCGCCGTGGGCGGCATCGCGGCGCGGGTGGCGGGTGAGCGGGTGTTCGGGCTCAAGACCAACAAGAACGCCCATGCAGAGGACCTCAAGGCGGTGCTCGGCGGCCTGAAGGGGCCGCTGATGAAGGTGGCGCAGTTCCTGTCCACCATCCCCGACGCTTTGCCGGAGGAGTATGCCGAGGAGCTGGCGCAGCTGCAGGCCAACGCGCCGGCGATGGGGCCGGGCTTCGTGCGGCGGCGGATGGCGAGCGAGCTGGGGCAGGACTGGCAGGGGCGGTTCGAGCGCTTCGACCAGACGGCGGCGGCGGCGGCGAGCCTGGGGCAGGTGCACCGCGCGGTGCTGCACGACGGCACGGAGGTGGCGTGCAAGCTGCAGTACCCGGACATGCCGAGCACGGTGGAGGCGGATCTGCGCCAGCTGCGGCTGGCGATGTCGATCTACAAGCGCATGGACAACGCGATCCAGGGCGACGACATCTACGCCGAGCTGTCGGAGCGGCTGCGCGAGGAGCTGGACTACACACGCGAGGCCTCGCAGATGACGCTGTACGGGCAGATGCTGGAGGGCGAGCCGGACCTGCACGTGCCGGTGCCGGTGGCGGAGCTGACGACGACGCGGCTGCTGACGATGAGCTGGGTCGAGGGCGGGGGCATGCAGCGCTGGCTCGACACGGAGCCATCCCAGGAGGCGCGCAACCGGGTGGCGCGGGCGCTGTTCCACGCGTGGTACCGGCCGCTGTACCAGTACGGCGTGATCCACGGCGACCCGCACATGGGCAACATCCAGGTGCGTGGCGACGGCGGGCTCAACCTGCTGGATTTCGGGGCGATCCGGGTGTTCCCGCCGAGCTTCGTGCACGGGGTCATCGAGCTGTACGAGGCGGTCAAGACCAAGGACGAGGACCGGGCGCACGCGGCCTACGAGCGCTGGGGGTTCGTCGACCTGTCGCGCGAGAAGATGGGCTACCTGAACCAGTGGGCGGAGTTCGTCTACGAGCCGCTGCTCGACGACAGGGTGCGGCGCATCCAGGAGAACGGCGACTCGCAGTACGGCCGCAGCGTTGCCGAGAAGGTGCACGCGGGGCTGCAGCAGAGCGGGGGGGTGAAGCCGCCGCGCGAGTTCGTGCTGATGGACCGCTCGGCGGTGGGGCTGGGGAGCATCTTCCTGCGGCTGAGGGCGGAGCTGAACTGGTCGAGGATGTTCCACGAGCTGGCGGACGGGTTCGACCAGGCGGCCCTGGCGCAGCGTCAGGCGGCGGCCTTGGTACGAGCGGGGGTGCCGACGTAAGGCAAGCAAGGCTGGGCTCTGCCCAGACCCGCCAGGGGCGAGCCGCCCCTGGACCGGCGTTTTTGAGGACTATGTGTGCCGGTCCAGGGGCGCTGCCCCTGGCGGGTCCAGGGCAGAGCCCTGGCCTTGCTTTCTTCTCGCGACGACCTCGCCCACCAGAAGCAGCACCGGCCCGCCCTGCGCCCAGGCCGGTCCGTCCGCGACGAGGCTGTCGAGCGTGCCCGCGAGCAGTCGCTGCTCGTCGCGGCCGCCGTTCTCGACCAGGGCGGCGGGGGTGAGCGGGTCGAGGCCGGCGCCGAGCAGGCCGTCGCGCAGGCGGGGCAGGGCGGACAGGCCCATGTAGATCGCCAGGGTGTCGGAGCGCGCCAGGGCGGGCCAGTCGAGGTCGGGGGTGTGGCCGGTCACGAAGGTCAGGGTCTGCGCGGCGTCGCGGTGGGTGAGCGGGATTCCGGCCTGGGCGGCGCAGGCCAGCGCGGCGGTGACGCCGGGGACGACCTCCACGGCGACGCCGGCGTCGCGCAGGGCCTCTGCCTCCTCGCCGCCGCGGCCGAACACGAAGGGATCGCCGCCCTTCAGGCGCACGACCTTGCGGCCCTCGCGGCCGAGGCGGACGAGGAGGGCGTTGATGTCGTCCTGCGGCAGGGCGTGGCGCGGGCCGGCCTTGCCGACGTCGATGCGCTCTGCGTCGCGGCGGGCGGCCTCCAGCACGGGGGCGCCGACCAGGCGGTCGTGGACGATCACGTCGGCCTCGCCGAGCAGGCGGAGCGCGCGCAGGGTGAGCAGGTCAGCCGCACCGGGGCCGGCGCCGACCAGGTGGACGATGCCGGGCTCGGGGGTGGCGGCACCGGCCTCGGCGGCATCGAGGGCGGAGGCGTAGGCGGCGCGGGCGGCCTCGTCGTCCCCGGCAAGCACGAGGTCAGCGACACGGCCGCCGAGCACGCGCTCCAGCATGCGGCGGCGGCGCAGGACGTCGGGCAGGCGGCGGCGGGTCTCGGCCTTGAAGGCGTCGGCCAGGGCGCCGAGGCGGCCGTAGGCGGGGGCGACCAGGGTCTCGATGCGCGCGCGCAGCAGACGGGCGAGCACGGGGGCGGCGCCGCCCGAGGAGATCGCGATGGTCAGGGGGTCGCGGTCGACGATCGCGGGGGTGATGAAGGAGCACAGCTCCGGGCGGTCGACGCAGTTCACCGGGATGCCCAGGCGGTTCGCCTCGGCGAACACGGCCTGCAGCTGCTCCTCCGGGGCGCCGGCGCCGACGGCGATGGCGCAGCCGCGCAGGCAGGCCGGGTCGAAGCCCGTGCAGAAGTCGACGTCGGCGCCGGCGCGGCGCAGGGGGTCGGCCTTGCGCTCGGCCACCTCGCCGGCGCCCACGATCAGGGCGCGGCGGCCGGACAGCTCCAGGAAGATCGGGAAGGTGCGCAACTGCGTCTCCTGGAGGAAGGGAGCAGGGTTGAGGCTCTGCCTCAAGCTCCGCCAAGGGCTGGGCCCTTGGATCGCCTCTCTTCGGGAAGGCAGTCCAGAGGCCCGGCCTCCGGCGGATCCGGGCAGAACCCAGCCTTGCTTGCCTTGCCTGCCGCGCAAAGAAAAACCCGACCGGAGAACCGGTCGGGTTTCGCGTGCCGGCGGGCGCGAGGCCCGCAGGTGGGGTGTCAGAGGAAGCTGGACGCCGTCAGGTTGGTCACGCCGACGAACTGCACCTTGGTGCTGTCGGCCAGGGTGATGGTGGTGCTGCCGCCGCTCACGGTCGCGGTGTTCAGCACGGCGGCGGTGGTCGAGTTGTAGCCGGACAGCAGCACACGGTTCGCGGTCGACGCGCCGAAGTCGGAGATGAAGTCGGTGGCGCCGCCGGTGGCGCCGGCGACGAACTCGAAGGTGTTGGCGCCGCCGCCGCCGGTGATCACCGAGGCGCCCTTGCCGGCGATGAACAGGTCGCTGCCGGTGCCGCCGACCAGCGCGGAGGTGCCGGTGCCGCCGAAGAACACGTTGGCGCCGGTGCCGTTGGCGCCCTGCAGCGTCTCGTTGCCGGAGGAGGCGGCGAGGACGTTGCCGGAGGAGGCGCCGAACAGGTCGATCGTGCCGCCAGCGCCGCCGAACAGCACCACCGGCGCGGTGGCGCCGGTGACGACGGTGGCCAGGCCCGCGCCGCCGACGAAGATCAGGCTGCCGGAGCCGCCGAACAGCGCCTGGCTGGCGCCGGCGCCGTAGATCACGCCGGTGCCGGAGCCGCCGAGGATGGTGTCGGCACCCTGCGAGGTGATGGTGTTGGCGCCGCTGCCGAGGCCGACGAGGCTGGAGCCGGTGCCGGTGGCGATCAGGTTGGTGCCGGAGCCGGCGAAGATCGTGTTGCTGCCGGAGTTGGAGCCGACGATCGTGTAGTTGCCGCCGCCGGTGGTGGCACCGATCACCAGGCTTGGGCCGCCGTTGAGCAGCAGCTCGCCGCTCGAGCCGGTGGCGCCGTAGTAGGTCACGCCGGAGGTGGCGCCGACCACGGTGTTGGCGGTCATTGCGGCAGCGTTGATGGTGGCAGCGCCCGCGATGTCGAGGACGTCGGCGTAGCCGGTGGGAATCGCGACGTTGGCGCCGCCAGCATCGACCAGCAGCACGCCGCTGGTGCCCGCGGCCAGCGTGGCCGGGCCGATGGACAGGTTGCCGATGGTCAGCGCGCCGGTGCCGGCGGCGGTGGCGATCTGCGCCACGACGGAGCCGGCGAGCGTGTTCGGCGCCAGACTGATGTCGGTGAAGCCGCCGCCGACCTGCACGCTCTCGATCACCGCCTGGGTGAGCAGGGCCTCGGCGGGGGTCAGGATCGCCTGGGCGAGGGCGACCATCGCCTGGTCGGAGCCGCCGGCGATCTCGGCCTTGATGGCGGCCACGAGGGCCTGGTCGTTGGAGACCTGGTCGGCGGCGAAGGTCGCCTCGAACACGGTGCCGGAGAACGAGCCGAGGGTCGCGACCTGGATCGCCTGGGCGCTGGTGATCGTGGTCGGCACGGCGAGCGTGCCGGTGACCGCGGTGCCGCTGGTGTTGGTGCCGGCGGCGGAGGCGGCGTTCAGGGCCGTGGCGATGGCGGTGATGTTGGCGCCGCCCTGGGCGTTCTCGCAGCGGGTCCAGTAGCCGTACATCTGCACGCTGAGGTCGGGCGAGGTGACGGCATTGGACGCCATCTGGCCTTCCATCATGGCGGTGAGGCCGCCCTGGATGGCGTTGGTGACGAAAGTCTGGTCGACGGCGTTGGCGCTGGTGGTCGGCGCCAGCGCGGGGCCCGCGATCGGCATGGAGTTCGGCACCGCCGGCAGCCCGGTGCCGGCGAACGCCGCCTGGACGTAACGGGTCTCGGCGAGGTGCTCGGTGACCAGGCTGTTGCTGCCCATCGCGGCCATGATCGCGGTCGGGTTGCTGCCGGAGCTGATCTCGGTCGCGGCGCCGGCGATGTCCTGCTGCTTCAGCGTGACGACGTCGGCGAGGTACTGGGTGTCGAAGGCGGCGCCGGTCAGCGAGCCGAGGCTCGTGATCATCGCGACCTGGGACACGCCCGGGCCGCTTGGCGACTGGACGTTGAAGGTCTTGGCGACGGCAATGTCGGTGGCGATCAGGCGGCCGTAGTCGACGCCGAACCAGCGGCCGAGCTCGGACACGGTGACGGACGCTGCGTTGGTGGCGGCCGAGCCGTCGATCTGCGACTCGGCGTACTTGTTCTCGGTGTCGTTGAGCAGGAACGTCTGGTCCTGTGCGCTGAGCGTCGTGGTGGTCGATCCTGACAAGTCACGTCTCCCCGAATCTGGTGTCCGCCGCGGGCGGCCGTGGCAGTTCAAGCGCACCAGACCACCCATTCGGTCACCACACAACGTCGTGACCCGATTATTTGACGCTGCCGCGGATCAACTATGTATGCGAGTGCAGCGGGGTACTCGGATGCTTTGCCGGCGCGCCACTGCGGGTCTCCCAACTTGACGCGGCGCGCGGGTGGCGTGGACGCCGGGGCGGGGCCGTTGCGGCATTGACCGTGGCAGCCCCGGGTCCTATCCACGAAGCTACATAGATGCGTGTGCGCGCTGGTCCGGCGGCGGTTCGCCGGGCTCGTGAGCGGACCCGGCGTGGAAAGGCG
Organism: uncultured Acetobacteraceae bacterium; assembly: GCA_964236695.1. Taxonomy (GTDB): domain Bacteria; phylum Pseudomonadota; class Alphaproteobacteria; order Acetobacterales; family Acetobacteraceae; genus CAXSEF01. Next base: position 85,696 of record CAXSFU010000001.1, read on the forward strand.
TGCTGATGACGAACAGGGTCCTGGTCACCGGCGGCGCCGGGTTCATCGGCTGCCACCTGGTGCGCGCGCTGCTGGCCCGCGGGCACGAGGTCCGGGTGCTCGACAGCCTGATCGGCCAGGTGCACGGCGAGGGTGCGACGGACGCGTTAGCGGCCGCGCATCCGGTGCTGCGCGACGTGGAGTTCGTCCACGCCGACATCCGCGACGCGGACCGGGTGGCGATGGCGCTGCGCGGGATGGACCGGGTGGTCCACCTTGCGGCGGAGGTCGGCGTCGGTCAGAGCATGTACGACATCGAGCGCTACGTGTCGGTCAACGACACGGGGACCGCGGTGCTGGCCGAGGCGCTGACGCGCACGCCGGTGGAGCGGGTGGTGGTTGCGTCGTCGATGAGCGTCTATGGCGAGGGGCTGTACCGCACCGCCGCGGGCGAGGTGGTCGACGACGTGCTCAGGCCGGCGGGGCGGGTCGGCGGGTCGTGGGACCCGGTGGCGGCGGACGGGTCGGCGCTGGTGCCGATGGCGACGCCGGAATGGAAGCGGCCGAGCGTCGGCTCGGTGTATGCGCTCACCAAGTACGTGCAGGAGCGTCTGGTGCTGACGGTGGCACCGGCGTACGGGATGCAGGGCGTGGCGCTGCGGCTGTTCAACGCCTACGGGCCGGGGCAGGCGCTGTCGAACCCGTACACCGGGGTGCTGGCGATCTTCGCCTCGCGGCTGCACAACGCGGAGCGGCCGCTGGTGTTCGAGGATGGCGAGCAGCGGCGCGACTTCGTGCACGTGGACGACGTGGCGCGCGCCTTCCTGCTGGCGCTGGACGTGCCGGAGGCGGCGGGGCGGGTGTTCAACATCGGCAGCGGGCAGGACGTGTCGATCAACCAGGTGGCGCAGGCGATGGCCGAGGCGATGGGCCAGCCGGGCCGGATGCCGGAGCTGGTGGGCAAGGCGAGGTCGGGCGACATCAGGCACTGCTTCGCCGACATCGCGCTGGCCCGCGAGGTGCTGGGCTACGTGCCGCGCCGCTCGTTCGCCGACAGCCTGGGCGAGCTGGCGGAGTGGGTGCGCCGGCAGCAGGCGACCGACCGGGTGGAGCAGGCCAGGCGCGAGCTCGAGACGCGCGGGCTGGTGGCGTGAGCGGGGCCGGCGCGACGGGGCCCGGTGCGATGGGTCCTGGCGCGATGGGCGGGTCGGCGGGGCCGGCCGTGCTCGGCACGCGGCCGGTGCTGGTGACGGGCGGCGCCGGGTTCATCGGCTGCAACCTTGCGGACCGGCTGGCGGCGGAGGGGCACGACGTCCTGGTGTTCGACGCGATGGCGCGCGAGGGGGTGGAGCGCAACCTCGCGTGGCTGAAGCGCAGGCACCCGCGGCGGGTGTCCTCCGTGGTGGCCGACGTGCGCGACCGCGGCGCCCTGGAGGCGGCCGCGGGCGGGGTGGAGGCGGTGTTCCATCTCGCGGCGCAGGTCGCGGTGACGACGAGCCTGGTGGAGCCGGAAGCGGACTTCGACGTCAACGTGCGCGGCACGCTGTTCCTGCTGGAGGCGCTGCGGCGTCGCGGCGGGCGGGTGCCGCTGGTGTTCGCCAGCACCAACAAGGTGTACGGCGACCTCGGCGACGTGGCGGTGGCGCTGGCGGACCTGCCGTCGCTGGCCGGCGGCGGGCACGGGCCGGGGGCGGCGGCGACGCGGGGGTGGCTGCCGGAGGACGCGGCGCTGCGCGCGCACGGGATCTCGGAAGCGCGGCCGCTGTCGTTCCACACGCCGTACGGATGCTCGAAGGGGGCGGCGGACCAGTACGTGCTGGACTACGCGCGCTCCTTCGGGGTGCCGGCGTGCGTGCTGCGGATGAGCTGCATCTACGGGCCGCGGCAGATGGGCACCGAGGACCAGGGGTGGCTCGCGCACTTCCTGCTCCAGGTGCTGGCCGGCCGGCCGATCAGCATCTACGGCGACGGGCGGCAGGTGCGCGACGTGCTGTATGTCGACGACGCGGTGGACGCCTATCTCGCGTGCTGGCGGCGGATCGGCGAGGTGTCCGGGCGGGCGCTCAACCTCGGCGGGGGTGCGGACAATGCGGTGACGCTGCGGGCCGCGATCACCGAGCTGGAGGCGGTGACCGGGCGGCGGGCGGCGCTGTCGTTCGACGAGTGGCGGCCGGGGGACCAGCGCTATTTCGTGGCGGACTCGCGCGAGGCGGCCAGGGTGCTCGGGCTGGGCGCGCCGATCGGGTGGCGCGACGGGCTGCGGCGCCTGGCGCATTCGCTGGCGGGGCAGGCGGGGACGGGACAGGCGGACGGGACCGTGCCGGAGCGCGTGGCGGCGAGCGGGGCGCCGGTCGCGGCGAGGGCCGTGGGGTGAGGGTCGCGCTGCTCAACCCGGCTTGGGACTTCGCGGGCAGCATCTACTTCGGGTGCCGCGAGCCGCACCTGCCGATCGAGCTGGGGGCGTGCCGCGTGCTGCTGGAGCGGGCGGGGCACGAGGTGCTGCTGCTCGACGGGCTGCTGCAGGAGCTGGACGCGGCGGCGATGGCGGCCGAGGTGGCGGCGTTCGGGCCGGCGATGACGGTGGTGACCACGGCGCCGTCGTACCTGTTCTGGCGGTGCGCGCAGCCGGAGCTGCGGGTGCCGCGGCTGATGGTGGAAGCGCTGGGTGGGCGGGGCGGCGTGGTGGTGGCGGTCGGGCCGCACGGGTCGTCGACGCCGGCGGCGACGCTGCGCAAGCTGGGCTGCGACGTGGTGGTGCGGGGCGAGTGCGAGGAGGCGGTTCTGGCGCTGGCCGACGGCGCCATCGGCGGCGTGCTGCCGGGGACGGCGGTGCTGAGGGACGGCGTGCTGGTGGCACCGGGGGCGCCGCTGTCGACGCGTTTCACAGACCTGCCGGCGCTGCGATGGCCGGAGGCGTGGGTGCGGCGGCACCGGCACCACCACCACCGGTTCGACGTGCATCCGGACGTGGCGGGGGCGGAGGTCGAGGCGTCGCGGGGGTGCCCGTATACGTGCTCGTTCTGCGCGAAGATCGATTTCCGGGACAAGTACCGCAGGCGGGACCTGGCGGTGCTGATGGCGGAGATTGGGTCGTTGCAGGCGCAGGGCGTGGGCTACCTGTACTTCATCGACGAGATTTTCCTGCCGGATGCGGCGCTGCTGGGCGCGTTGGTGGAACTGGGCGAGCAGGGGCGTGGGGTGCAGTTCGGGGTGCAGACGCGCATCGACCTGTGGAAGCCGGAGATGCTGGCGCTGCTCGGGCGGGCGGGGTGCGTGTCGATCGAGGCCGGGGTCGAGAGCCTCACGGTCGAGGGGCGGGCGGCGCTGGACAAGCGGTGCCGGATGACGACGGAGGAGCTGGCGGACCGGCTGATCCTGGCGCGCAGCCACGTGCCGTTCGTGCAGGCCAACCTGATCGAGAGCAGCGGCGACGACGCGGCGATGGTCGTGGCGTGGCGCGACCGTCTGCGCGGCGAGGGCGTGTGGGCGAACGATCCGGTGCCGCTGTACCCGTATCCGAGCTCGCCGGACTACCGGAAGCTGTGGGGGGAGCCGGACGACCAGGCGTGGGAGCGGGCGCACGCGCATTATCTGGCGCAGCACCAAAGGTTTTCCGACGTGCAGGGCGGGGTCGGCGAGGGGCCGGTGGCGCTGCCGGCGCTGGAAGCGGCGTGCGGGTGCTGAGAAGGCCAGGGGCGCTGCCCCTGGACCCCGCCAAAGGCTCGCCTTTGGAAACCTCGACGAGAAATCCTTTCCTGTTGTGCCGGTCCAGGGCGGCTCGCCCTGGCGGGTCCAGGGCAGAGCCCTGGCCTTCCTGTTGCGCCTGCTGCTGACGACGGACGCTGTCGGCGGCGTCTGGCGCTACAGCCTGGAGCTTGCCGCCGGCCTCGGCTGGGACGTGGTGCTGGCCGTGCTCGGGCCGCCGCCGTCGCAGGCGCAGCGGGCGGAGGCGGCCGGGCTGCGGATCGTGGACACCGGGCTGCCGCTGGACTGGACCGCGCCGGATGCGGCCTCGCTGGGGGCCGCGTCCGAGGCGCTGGCGGCGCTGGCGGTTCGCGAGGGGGTGGAGGCGGTGCAGCTTCACGCGCCGGCGCTGGTGGGCGAGGCGGCGTGGCCGGTGCCGGTGGTGGCGGTGGCGCACTCGGACCTGGCGACCTGGTGGGCGGCGATGCGCGCGGGGCCGGTGGCGGCGGAGTTCGCGTGGAACGTGGCGGCAACGGCGGCGGGGATCGCGCGGGCGGACGCGGTCGTGGCGCCGAGCGCGGCGATGGCAGACGCCCTGCGGCGGGCGCACGGGTGCGGCGCGGTGGGCGTGGTGCGCAACGGGCGGCGGCCGCTGGCGCGCGGGCGGGGGCCGCGACGGCGCGCGGTGCTGACGGCGGGGCGGCTGTGGGACGAGGCGAAGGGGGCGGCGGTGCTGGACGCCGCGGCGGCGGGAGTGGACGCGCCGGTGCTGGCGGCCGGGGCGCTGTCGGGGCCGAACGGGGCGGGGTTCGCGCCGCGGCACCTGCGGGCACTCGGCGTGCTGGGCGAGGCGGGGCTGGCGGAGGCGATGGCGGGGGCGAGCGTCTTCGCGTCGGCGGCGCGCTACGAGCCGTTCGGCCTGTCGGTGCTGGAGGCGGCGCAGGCGGGGATGGCGCTGGTGCTGTCCGACATCCCGAGCCTGCGCGAGCTGTGGGACGGGGCGGCGCTGTTCGTGGCGTCGGAGGACGCGGGCGGGTTCGCGCGGGGGATGCGGGACGTGCTGGACGCGCCGGAGGGGCTGGCGGCGGCGGCGGCGGCGCGGGCGGGGTGCTACGGGGTGGCGGAGATGGCGGCGGGGATGGCGGCGGTGCACCGCGGGGTGGGGGGCAAAGGAAGGCCAGGGGCTCTGCCCCTGGACCCCGCTCAAGGCGAGCCTTGAGAATCCATTACTTAAGCAATGGGATCAAAGGGCCTCACGGCCCTTTGCGGGTTTGGGCAGAGCCCAACCTTGCTCTCTTCTGCCTGGGAGTTCGGTCCTGATGCGCGTCGTCTATGTCACGCATTCGCTGGAGTCCTGCTGGAACCACGGCAACGCGCATTTTCTGCGCGGCGTACTGCGCGAGCTGGTGGCGCGGGGGCACGAGGTGCGCGCGTTCGAGCCGGCGGAGTCGTGGAGCCGGGAGAACCTGCTGCGCGACGCGGGCGAGGCGGGGCTGGCGGCGTTCGCAATGTCCTACCCGGAGCTGGGCAGCGTGCGGGTGGGGGCGGAGCAGGACGTGGACGCGATGCTGGACGGGGCGGCGCTGGTGCTGGTGCACGAGTGGACGGAGCCGGCGCTGGTGGCGGCCATCGGGGCGCGGCGGGCGGCGGGCGGGCGTTTTTGCGCGTTGTTCCACGACACGCACCACCGGGCGGTCAGCGATCCGGCGGCAATGCGGCGGTACGACCTGTCGGGGTACGACGGGGTGCTGGCGTTCGGGGAGACGCTGAGCGCGGTGTATCGCGGCTGGGGGTGGGGCGAGCGGGTGTTCACCTGGCACGAGGCGGCGGACGTGCGGCTGTTCCGGCCGCCGGCGGTCGAGGGCGTGCGGGACGGGGCGGTGTGGGTCGGCAACTGGGGGGACGGGGAGCGGACGGCGGAACTGGAAGTGTTCTTGCTCGCGCCGCTGCGGGCGGAGGGGGTGGCGCTCGACATCCATGGGGTGCGCTACCCGGAGGAGGCGCTGGTGCTGCTGGCGCGCTACGGGGCCCGCTACAGGGGGTGGCTGGCGAACCCGCGGGCGCCGGAGGTGTTCGCGCGGCACCTGCTGACCGTGCACGTGCCGCGGCGCTCCTACACGACGCAGCTTCCGGGGATCCCCACGATCCGGGTGTTCGAGGCGCTGGCGTGCGGCATCCCGCTGGTGTCGGCGCCGTGGCGGGACAGCGAGGGGCTGTTCGCGCCGGGGGAGGACTTCCTGGTGGCGGCGGACGGGGATGCGGTGCGCGGGCACGTGCGGGCGCTGGTGCACGACCCGGCGCTGCGGGCGGCGGTGGCGGGGCGGGGGCTGGCGACGATCCTGGCGCGGCACACCTGCGCGCACCGGGTGGACGAGCTGCTGGCGATCGTGGCGGGGCTGGGCGGGGCAGCGGCTGTGGGCGACGACGGGCGGGTTGCGGAGGGTGTGGGCTGATGGAGATCGCGTTCTACGGGTCGAGCCTGCTGTCGTCGTACTGGAACGGGGCGGCGACGTACTACCGCGGGCTGCTCGGCGCGATGGCGCGGCTGGGGCACGGGATCACCTTCTACGAGCCGAACGCGTTCGAGCGGCAGAGCCACCGCGACATCGAGCCGCCGGACTGGGCGCGCGTGGTGGTGTGGCCGGCGACGCCAGCGGGACTGCGCAGCGTGCTCGCGGAGGCAGGGCGGGCAGACGTCGTGATGAAGGCGAGCGGCGTGGGCGTGTTCGACGCGGAGCTGCTCGACGGCGTGGTGGCGGGGGCGCGACCGGGGGCGCTGCGCTGCCTGGTTGACGTGGACGCGCCGGCGACGCTGGCGGAGATGCGCGGCGACGCGGGGCATCCGGTGCGGCGCGCGCTGGGGGCGCTGGACCTGGTGGTGACGTATGGCGGGGGGCCGCCCGTGGTGGCGGCCTACGAGGGGTTCGGGGCGCGGCGCTGCGTGCCGATCTACAACGCGCTCGATCCCGAGACGCACCATCCCGTGCCGGCGGAAGCGCGGTTCGCGGCGGACCTGTCGTTCCTGGCGAACCGGCTGCCGGACCGGGAGACCAGGGTTGAGAACTTCTTCCTAGGACCGGCGTCGAGCCTTCCTGGGCGGCGGTTCCTGCTGGGTGGCAACGGGTGGGACGGCAAGCCCATGAGCGGGAACGTGCGCCTGCTCGGGCACGTGCGGACGGCGGACCACAACGCGCTGAACTGCTCGGCGCTGGCGGTGCTGAACGTGGCGCGCGACAGCATGGCGGACGTGGGGTTCTCGCCGGCGACGCGGGTGTTCGAGGCGGCGGGCGCGGGGGCGTGCCTGATCACCGACGCGTGGGACGGGATCGGGCAGTTCCTCCAGCCGGGCGAGGAGGTGCTGGTGGCGCGCGACGGCGAGGCGGTGGCGGAGCACCTGCGCACGCTGACGCCGGAGCGGGCGCGGCGGATCGGGGAGGCGGCCCGCCGGCGGGTGCTGGCCGGGCACACCTACGACCGGCGGGCGGTTGAGCTGGACGCGCTGCTGTCGGACGTGCTGGCGCGGCGGGGCGGCTCGTGAGGCTGGTGTTCCTCGGGCTGAGCCTGTCGTCGTCATGGGGCAACGGGCATGCCACGACGTACCGGGCGCTGCTGCGCGCGCTGGCGGCGCGGGGGCACGAGCTGCTGTTCCTGGAGCGCGATCAGCCGTGGTATGCGGCCGCGCGCGATCTCGCCGCGCCGGATTTCTGCGAGCTGGCGCTGTACGGCTCGGTGGCGGGGCTGGAGGAATGGCGGGGACGGATCGCGGCGGCGGATGCGGTGGTGCTCGGGTCCTACGTCACCGAGGGGGTGGGGGTGGCGGCCTGGCTGCGCGGCGTGGTGCGTGGGGTGTTCGCGTTCTACGACATCGATACGCCGGTGACGCTGGCGCGGCTGGCGGCCGGCGAGCGCGACTACGTCGATGCGGAGGCGATCGCAGGCTTCGACCTGTACCTGTCGTTCACCGGGGGGCCGACGCTGGCGCGGCTGGAGCGCGAGTACGGGGCGCGGCGGGCGCGGGCGTTCTTCTGCTCGGTGGATCCTGCGCTGTACCGCGCGACCGGGGGCGAGGTGCACTGGGATCTCGGGTATCTCGGGACGTACAGCGCGGACCGGCAGCCGGTGCTGGAGCGGCTGCTGCTCGAGCCGGCGCGGCGGGCCCCGCAACGACGGTTCGTGGTGGCGGGGCCGCAGTATCCGGACACGGCGGGGTGGCCGAACAACGTCGAGCGCATCGAGCACCTGGCGCCGGTCGACCATGCCGGGTTCTATTCGGCGTGCGCGTGGACGCTGAACGTGACCCGCGCCGACATGGTGGCGGCGGGGTGGAGCCCGAGCGTGCGGCTGTTCGAGGCGGCGGCGTGCGCCACGCCGATCGTGTCCGACCCGTGGCCCGGGCTCGACGAGGTGCTGCGCGTGGGCAGCGAGCTGCGGGTGGCGGAGAGTGCGGTGGACGTGCTGGCGCTGCTGGAGTGGCCGGAGGCGGAGCGGCGCGCGCTGGGCGAGGCGGGGCGGGCGCGGGTGCTGGCGGGGCACACTGCGGCGCACCGGGCGGAGGCGCTGGAGGGGATGATCGCGGAGGTGCGGGCGGGGTGAGGCAGGGCCAGGGCTCTGCCCTGGACCCGCCAGGGGCGGCGCCCCTGGACCGGCGCATGAAAGGGAGGTCTTTGTCGGGATTTCCAAGGGCGAGTCTTTGGCGGAGTCCGGAGGCGGAGCCTTTGGCCTTGCTTCTGCGACGGCCGATGCCGGACGGCGCGCGAGTGGTTGTGAACCGCCGCGCGCTCTGCAACCATGGGTTCCTGCCATGGTGTGCAGCGCGGGTGGGGCGTTCCGATGTCACGGGGTTTCGCCGACGGCTACAACTTCCCTCCGGTCGAGCTGCCGCCGGAAGCCGGGCAGGCGGTGCCGCCCGGGCGGTCGCGTGCGGACGGGCCGGTGCCGCAGCCGGGTCAGGCGCCGGCCGGGGATGCGGCGCCGTTCGCCAGCACCGGGCCGCAGGGGCATCGCGGGCGGATGCGCGACAAGCTGCTCGGAGTCGGGCCGGACGCGCTGGCGGACTACGAGCTGCTGGAGATGCTGCTGTTCTTCGCGATCCAGCGCGGCGACACCAAGCCGCTCGCCAAGGCGGTGATCAACCGCTTCGGCAGCTTCGCGGCCGTGCTGTCGGCGCCGCTGCGCGAGCTTTGGGGCACGCCGGGGCTGGGCGAGCACTCCATCGCGGCGATCAAGCTGGTGCAGGCTTCGGCGGTGCGGCTGGCGCGCGCGGAGGTGATGGACCGGCCTGTGCTCGGCAACTGGGACATGCTGATGGACTACCTCAACGCGGTGCTGGCGCGCGAGCGGGTGGAGCAGTTCCGCGTGCTGTTCCTCGACAACCGCAACCGGCTGGTGGCCGACGAGGCGCAGGCGAAGGGCACGGTCAACCACACGCCTGTCTATCCGCGCGAGGTGGTGCGCCGGGCGCTGGAGCTGCACGCCACCGCGCTGATCCTGGTGCACAACCACCCGAGCGGCGACCCGACGCCGTCGCGCGAGGACCTGGGCATGACGAAGCAGGTGCAGGCGGCCGCCGAGGTGCTGTCGATCGTGCTGCACGACCACGTCATCGTCGGCAACGGGCGGTGGCTGAGCTTCCGGCAGGAGGGGCTGCTCTGAGGTCGGCGGCTGGACGTCCTGGGCTTTGAAAGCGAGCAAGGCTGGGCTCTGCCCAGACCCGCCGGGGGCCGGCAGCCCCTGGACCGGCGCCACTTGAGTAGCAGAACTCCGACGGCTCGCCCTTGACGGCGTCCAGGGGCGGAGCTGGGGCGCGACGCGGGTGCCGGGCGGGGCTGGGATGGGTCGCCCACGTCGTTCGGCCCGGGCCCGGGCGGTTCGCAGGGGCGCCGGGCGCCGAGTTGACAACGACTGTGCGGATCACGAAAGACAGCCGGATGCCCCTCGCCCAGAACAGTCAGCTCGGCTCGCAGGTGCCTCCGGTGTTCGCTCGCCGCGTGGCCGGCGCAAGGCCCGGGCTGGTGCGGCGCGGGCGGCTGCCGCTTCTGGCCTGCGCGGCCTGGCTGTCGCTCGGGGCGGCGGCGCGGGCGTCGGCGCCGCACGACGGGGGCTTCGTCACCAGCGACGGGGTGCGGCTGCACACGCTGGAAGCGGGCCCGGACGACGGCGTCCGCGGGGCAGGGGTGATCGTGCTGGTGCCCGGCTGGGCGATGCCGGCGTGGATCTGGGACCGCCAGCTGCGGGCGCTGAGCGCGCACCACCGCGTCGTGGCGCTCGACCCGCGCGGCCAGGGCGAGAGCGACATCCCCGACGGCGGCTACGACCAGGACCGTCGCGGGCAGGACATCGCCGAGCTGGTCGCGACCCTGGGACCGCGGCCGGTGCTGCTGGTCGGCTGGTCGCTGGGCGTGCTGGACTGCCTGGCCTACGTGCACGGCGCCGGCGACGAGCGGCTCGCCGGGCTGGTGCTGGTGGACAACTCGGTGGGCGAGCCGCCGGCGCCGGTCGCGTCGCGCGGGGGCGCACGCGCCGGGCGGCCTGTGGACCGGCCGGCGTGGATGGCGCGTTTCGTGCGCTCGATGTTCCATCGGCCGATCGAGCAGGACGTGCTCGACCGGCTGACCGAGGCGGCGCTGCGCCTGCCCCGCGCGGCGGCGTCGTCGCTGCTGCGCTACGACGTGCCGCGCGAGTACTGGCGCGAGGCGGTGCTGTCGGTGCACCGTCCCGTGCTGTATGCGGTGACGCCGCGCCTGGCCGCGCAGGCTGACAACCTGGAGGCGGAGGACCCGCTGGCGCGGGCGGTGGTGTTTCCCGATGCCGGCCACGCGCTGTTCGTCGACGACGCGGAGCGGTTCGACGCGATGATGGACGGGTTCATGACCCGCCAGGTGTGGCCGGACGGCAGCGGCGGCCGATGACGTCCGGATCGACGCTTGTCGGGCGGGCGGCGCTTCGGGCCGGGGCGCCGAGGCTGCCGGCTGCACCGGGGCCGCCGGCCGGGCCGGGCTTTCGGTTGCGCGCGGCGCTGTTCCTGGTGTCGGCGGCATCGGTGGGGTTCGAGATCGCGCTGACGCGCTACTTCGCGGTCGCGAAGTGGTCCGAGTACGGCTACTGGGTGATCTCCATCGTGATGGCGGGCTTCGCGCTGAGCGGGGTGGTGCTGTCGCTGGCGCGGCCGTGGGCGGCGCGGCACGGGGCGGCGCTGCTGCGCTGGCTGCCGGCGGCGCTGCTGGTGGCCGCGGCGGTGGGGTTCCACTTCACGGCGGCCAACCCGTTCAACCCGCTGCAGCTGCAGAACGCCGCGACCTGGCCGCCGCAGATCGGCAACATCGCGCTGTACTACGCGGCCCTGCTGCCGTTCTTCTTTCTCACCGGGCTGTTCGTGGGGCTCTGCTTCATCCTCGACGACCGGCGCATCGGGCTGGTGTACGGCTTCGACCTCACCGGGGCGGGGACGGGGGCGGCGCTGGCGCTGGCGCTGATGTGGCTGGTGCCGCCGTTCGACCTGGTGGCGGCGCTGCTGCCGCTGCTGGCGGGCGCGGCGCTGCTGGCGCGGCGCCCGCTGCGGCCGGCGGCGGCGGCCTCGGTGGCGCTGGTGGCGGCGGAGGCCCTGCTGCTGCTGGCCAGCCCGGCGCGCTACAACGACTTCAAGGCGATCTACGCGCCGCTGCACGTGCAGGGCAGCGCCGTGCTGTCGCAGGTCCGCTCGCCGCGCGGCTTCTACGAGCTGCTCGACGACTTCACCGAGCGCGTGGACGACGACCTGTCCAACGACGCCGCCCTGCTCGGCCTGCCGGGGCCGCCGGCCACGCTCGGGCTGTATCGCGACGGCAGCCGGATCGCAGGACTGCCGCGTCGCCCAGGCTCCGGGGTGCCGGGCTCCGGGGTGCCGGGCCCTGGCGGCGCGGGAGCCGACGGTGCGGGATCCGGCGACCCGGCCCCCGGCGGCGCGGGGCTCGACGTCGGCTACGCGGCGGCCGGGCTGGACGCGCTGCCCTACGCGCTGCTGCACCGGCCGAGCGTGCTGATGCTGGGCACCTCGGGCGGGTTCCGCGCCCGCGCCGCGCTGTCGCTCGGCGCGGCGCATGTCACCGCGATCGAGCCGGACCCGGTGCTGCTGCGGGCCGTGCGCCTCGGGCTTGCCGGCCAGGCGGTCGAGGGCACGGACGGTCCGGCTAGGGCCATCGCGGACCACGACCCGACGCTGCGGCTGAGCGGTGCGGGGCCGTTGGCGGCGGCGCGGTCCGGGCGGCTGTACGACCTGGTGGACATCTCCTCCGACTTCGCCGACTCCGCGGAGGCGGGGGAGGCGGCGTTCACCACCGAGGCGCTGGCGTCGGACCTGCGCGCGCTGCGGCCGGGCGGGCTGCTGTCGATCCCGGTGTCGATCCGCGACCTGCCGGCCTATGCTCTGCGCGGCCTGGCGGCGGTGCGCGCGGCGCTGCTCGCCACCGGGGCGGCCGATCCGTCGCTCGACGTGGCCGTGGTGCGCTCCGCGTGGAACGTGCGCATCCTGGTTGCCCCGGACGGGCTGAGCGCCGCGCGGTTGGAGACGCTGCGCCGGTTCTGCGGCGATCGCTCGTTCGACGTGTCGTACGTGCCGGGTCTCGACGTGGTCGCCGCGCGCGCCGGGCTGTACAACGACCTGCCGGCAGTCTCATTCGACGAGGGCACCATCACCTCTGGCGAGGGTCCGCACGACGCTGTGGCCGACGAGGCGCAGGCGGTGCTGTCCGGCCGGTCCACCCTGTCCGCGCAGGCGTTCGACCTGCGGCCGGCCACGCTCGACCGGCCGTTCGCCTTCGACATCCTGCGGCTCGCGCACCTGCGCACCGTGCTGCAGAGGCTGGAGCTGCTGCCGCAGGCGGAGATCGGGCAGCTCGTCAACGTCGCGGTGCTGCTGCAGGCGGTGGTCCTGGCGGCCCTGGTGCTGCTGGTGCCGCTGGCCTTCGGCGGGCACATCCGCGGCACCGGGCGGGTGCTGGGTCCGGCGGTGGTGTTCGCCTCGCTGGGCCTGGGCTTCCTGTTCATCGAGATGTTCCTGATCGGGCGCGCCAGCCTGTATCTCGAGGACAGGACGGCGGCGTTCTCGCTGGTGCTGACCGGGATGCTGGTGTTCTCCGGCGTGGGCAGCCTGCTGGCGTCGCGGGTGCGGCGGATGCGCTGGGTGGGGCTGGTGATCCTGGGGTGGTGCGCGCTGGTCGGCGTGGGGCTGCAGCCGCTGATGCTGGCCACGCTCGGCCTGCCGTGGGCGGTGCGGGCCGCCGGCGTGCTGCTGCTGCTGGCGCCGGTGTCGGTGGCGCTGGGCGTGCCGTTCCCGCTCGCCCTGGCGCGTGGCACGCAGGGCGGCGGCGGGCGGCCCGGGGAGACAGGCGTCAGGGGCGCCGTGGGGCCGGGGTTCCTGCCGTGGGCCTGGGCGCTGAACGGGGCGTTCTCCGTGGTGGCCACGCCGCTGGCGAACCTCGTGGCGATCCATTCCGGATACGGCATGGTTCTCCTGTGCGGCGGCTTGCTGTATGGGGTCGCGCTGCTGCTGTTTCCCCGGCTGCCTGCAACGAGGACCGCCCCATGGCTGGAACTTCCTTCGACCTGACCCGTCGTGCCGCGCTGGTCGGCGCCCCCCTGCTCGGCGTGCTGGGAGGGGCGAGGGCGTCCAGGGCGGCGCCGGTCAACGCGGACAGCTGGACCCACGAGGAGTTCGTGTCCGCGATGCGGCGCTCCGGGCGGCCGATCGAGCAGAGCGCCGCGGAGTTCGCGACCATCCAGGGCCGCCGCGCCGCCTACCTCGCCAAGATCGAGGACTACCTCAAGGCGCGTCTCGGGGCCGCGGACCCGGCGGTGATGGCGGCGTTCCGCGCGGTGCCGCGCGAGTATTTCCACTACAACTACGCCGAGCGCCGCGCGACGCCGGGCGACTCCTACGAGAGCGAGCCGAAGCCGTGGGCGCTGGGCTACGGCTCGGCGCTGTCGGACTACCTCGGCCAGGCGTACATGACGCAGATCTGCAAGCCGCAGGCCGGCGACACCACGCTCGAGATCGGCACCGGCAGCGGGTTCCAGAGCTCGCTGCTGTCGCGCATCGTCCACCGCGCGTACTCGATCGAGATCATCGAGCCGCTGGGCCATGCGGTGGACAAGATCTTCGCGCCGCTCGGCTACGACAACGTCGAGGGGCGGGTCGGCGACGGCTATTTCGGCTGGCCGGAGGTCAAGGGCGGCTTCGACATCATCATCGTGACCTGCGCCGCTCAGTACGCGCCGCCGGCGCTGTTCGCCCAGCTCAAGCCGGGCGGGCGGATGATCATCCCGATCGGCCAGCCGTTCAAGCGGGGGCAGGTGCTCTACGTCTACACCAAGGACGAGGACGGCAAGGTCCATTCGCGGCGCGATGTCGGCGTGTTCTTCATCCCGATGACCGGCACGATGATGAACCAGCCCAAGCCGGCCGACGCCGTGGTGAGCATCCGCGCGCAGGCGCCGGCCGCGGCGGGGGCGCCGGCCGCGCCGGCCGCGGACGTGACCGCTGCCCCGGGCGGGGACGCCCCGGCTGAGGGCGCTCCCGCAGCGGCTGCGGCGCCCGCCAGGCCCTGAGCACGGGTTGGCGGCACGGGTCACGCAAGCGCGGGGTGAGCCATGGACCTGATCGCCGCGTTCCGGACCTACGTCCGCGTGGCGGAGGCCGGGTCGTTCTCCGTCGTGGCGCGCGAGGGCGGCGCCACCCAGCCGGCGGTGTCGCGCCAGATCGCGTCGCTGGAGGAGCATCTCGGCACCCGGCTGATCCAGCGCACCACCCGCCGCCTGACCCTGACCGAGGACGGGCGCGACCTGCTGGGCCATGCGCGCCGGGTGCTGGAGGCGGTCGAGGAGGCGGAGGCCTCCGTCGGACGCGGCGGGCGCGAGCCGGTCGGTCTGGTGCGGCTCGGGGTGCCGAGCGTGTTCGGGCGCATCCACGTGGCGCCGAAGCTGCGCGGGCTGCTGGAGCGCTATCCCGGGCTGTCGGTGGAGCTGCACGTGGCGGACCGGCCGCACGACCTGGTGGCGGAAGGGCTCGACCTCGCGATCCGCGCCGCGGCGGAGGAGGGCAGCAGCCTGATCGCGCGCCGTGTCGGCTCGTCGGCGCGGCTGACGCTGGCGTCGGCGGAGTATGTCGCGCGGTGCGGCGTGCCGGCGCATCCCGGCGATCTCGCGTCGCACGAGTGCATCACCTTCCTGCAGATGCCCTCACCGCACGACTGGCACTTCGAGGGCGCGGACGGGCCGGTCACGGTGCACGTGGGCGGGCGGTTCAGCACCGACGGCTCGGAGGCGCTGCGTGAGGCGGTGCTGGCCGGACTGGGGGTCGCGCTGCTCCCGGCGTGGTACTTCCGCGACGAGCTGGCGGATGGGCGGGTGCGGGCGCTGCTGCGCGACTGGCAGCCGCCCCGGGTGGCGATCAATGCGGTTTATCCGTCTCGGCGGCACCTGGCGCCGCGGGTGCGCGCGGTGATCGACTTCCTGGTGCACGAGTTCAGGGCAGACCCGACGCTGTCGCCGGACGAGGCCTGATGGCGGCGGCCGGCTACCCTGGCCGGGCTGGGAAAGGAAGGCCAGGGGCTCTGCCCCTGGACCCCGCCAAAGGCTGCGCCCTTGGAACGCATCCCTAAGTCAAGCCGGTTCAGGGGCGGCTCGCCCCTGGCGGGTCTCGGCAGAGCCCAGCCTTGCTTGCCTGCCGTCAGCCAAGCCAGCGGGCGCTTCTTTTGGAGGCGGGGCTGCACTAGTCTGGCGCCGTGACGGTTCTCGGTTCCCTGCGTGCGCGCCTCACCGTGGAGATCGTGCACGATCTGGTCTGCCCGTGGTGCTATCTCGGCACCCGGCGATTGCTGCGCACGCTGCGCCGGCGGCCCGACCTGCAGTTCGACCTCGTGTGGCGGCCGTTCCTGCTGAACCCGGACATGCCGGCGGGCGGGATGGCGCGCGCGGACTACGTGTCGCGCAAGTTCGGCGGCGAGGACCGGGCGCGGCGGCTGTATGCCTCCATCACCGAGATCGGGCTGGCCGAGGGGGTGCAGTTCCGCTTCGAGCGCATCCGGCGCACGCCGTCGAGCGTGGACGCCCACCGGCTGGTGCGGCTGGCGGCACGCTTCGGGCGGGCGTCGGAGACGGTCGAGGCGCTGTTCGCGGCGCACTTCACCGATGGGCGCGACCTTGGCGACCTGCGGGTGCTGGTGGCGGTCGCGGCGTCGTGCGGGCTGGACGGGGAGGCGGCGCGGCTGTTCCTCGCGGGCGAGGAGGAGGCGGACGCGGTCTCCGCCGAGAACCTGCGCGCCCACCGGCTCGGGATCAACGGCGTGCCCTGCTTCGTGGTGGCGGGGCGGCACGCGATCGCGGGCGCCCAGGAGCCGGAGGTGATCGAGCGGCTGCTCGACGTCGCCACGGTGGAGGTTCTGGAGTCCTCGCCGGGCTAGGCTCGGCGGTGCCCGGCAGGGCGGGGTCGGCTCGACAAGGAAGTATGTCCTGAAGGCTGGCGGTGGTCTGGACCGGGGCCAGCCTTGGCTGGCGGCGGGCGCATCGCACCGACGAGATGGCAATGCCGCGCGGAAAGAATTCTTCATCTGAACTCCGGGCGGAGCCAGGAGGCGGAACTTCCTGGTGGTGCTTGCTGCCGTTCAGAACACCGGCCGCCATCAACAGAAGATAATACATTATAAAGTTACGCAATGTAATAACATAGCGTTTTATGGCCAAAGGGTTTGCGGTTGCCCGGCTCAGAGGCCCCAGAACCGCGCGATCTCCTCGCTGGCCTGGACGCCCACCGGCAAGACCCAGTTCTGCTCGCGGCCGCCGCGCACCGGGTAGCCATGCCCCATCCGCGCCAGGCTCCAGTGCTCGATGGCGGCCGCGCCGTCCGCGTTGCGCCACACGCGCCGGCGCAGTCCGGTGTCCGGGGCGCTTTCCTCGTCGGGCGCCGCGTGCAGGCCGTGCAGGGCGGCGAACTGGGCGGCGAGGGCGTCGGCGTTGCCGGGGGCCACGGTGTGGTCGGCGCCGCCCTGCCATACCGACAGGCGCGGCCAGGCGGACACCCTGGCCGGGCCGCGGGCGCGGGCTGCGGCGGCCCATTCCGCCGGGGAGCGCTGCGGGCCTGCCTGCATCATCCGCAGCATCGCCTGACCGCTGCCCTCGGCGCAGCCCACCGGCAGGCCGGCGACGACGGCCCCGGCCGCGAACCGGTCGGGGTAGGCGGCCAGCAGGCACGCGGCCATGGCGCCCCCGGCGGACAGGCCCGCCACGAACACCCGGCCCGGGTCGCAGCCGGCGCCGGCAAGCGCGTGGTCCACCATGGCGCGCACGGAGTCCGCCTCGCCGGCGCCGCGCTGCGTCTGGCGCGCCACGAACCAGTTGAAGCAGCGGCCGTGGTTGTTGGCGCCGGTCTGCTCGGGCAGCAGCAGCACGAAGCCGCGCGCGTCGGACAGCGCGGTCCAGCCGGACTGCTCGGCAAAGGCGGGCGCGTCCTGGCCGCAGCCGTGCAGCAGCACGACCAGCGCCGGCCGCTCCAGGCGCCGGGCAGGCAGGCGCCACAGCATCCGCAGGTGCCCGGGATTGTCGCCGAACGCCTCGACCCGGTGCCAGCCAGCGGCAGGCCAGGCAGGATTCGGCGGCGGGTGCGCGACGTCCGGCGCAGGGTCAGGGCGCGACGCCTCGCGGGGGACGGCGGGGTCGGGCTGCGGCGGCGCCGGCGCCCTGGCTGCCGGCTGCGGCTCCGCGGGGGCGGCGACCGGCAGGGTGGCCACGACCTCCTGCGCCAGGGCGGCGGCGAGGCGTGCGGCGCGGCGCAGCATCCGGCCGATCCGGAGCTGGCCGCGCAGCGTCGGTCGCCTCAAGCGGCGGCGTCCAGCACCGTGCGCACGTGCTCGCCGAGTGCGAGGGACGCGGTCAGCCCCGGGCTCTCGATGCCGAACAGGTTGACCAGGCCGGGGACGCCGTGCTCGGCCGGGCCGTCGATGGCGAAGTCCTGGGCGGCGGCGCCCTTCGGCACCGTCTTGGGGCGGATGCCGGCGTAGGCGGGGGACAGCGCGCCGTCGCGCAGGCCGGGCCAGTAGCGGCGCACGGCGTCGTAGAACACGTCGGCGCGGCGGGGGTCGACGGTGTAGTCGATGCCGTCGATCCACTCGACGTCCGGGCCGAAGCGCGCCTGGCCGCCGAGGTCGATGGTCAGGTGCACGCCGAGGCCGCCCGGGACGGGAACCGGGTAGATCAGCCGGTCGAACGGGGCGCGGCCGGCGAGGGTGAAGTAGTTGCCCTTGGCGTAGTACTCGCCGGGGACCGACTCGCCGGGGAGGCCGGAGATGCGGCGCGCCAGGGTGGGGGCGTGCAGGCCGGCGGCGTTGACCACGGTGCGCGCCAGCAGGTGCAGGGGCTCCGGCCCACCGACGTGGAGCGCGATGCCGTCGGGCGTGACCTCGGCGGAGTCGAGGCGCGCGCGCAGGGCGACCATGCCGCCCGCGTCCTCCAGTTCGCCCTGGAGGGACAGCATGTAGGCGTGGCTGTCGATGATGCCGGTCGAGCCGGACATCAGGGCGGCGACGCACGACAGGTTGGGCTCCAGGGCGAGGGCTTCGCCAGCGTCGAGCTGGCGCATGGCGGGCACGCCGTTGGCCTCGGCGCGCGCCTGGATCTGGGCGAGGCGGCCGGCCTCCTCGGCGTCGGTGGCGACGATGAGCTTGCCGCAGCGGCGGTGCGGCACGCCGCGCTCGTCGCAGTAGGCATAGAGCATGGCGTTGCCGGCGACGCACAGGCGCGCCATCAGGCTGTCCGCGCGGTAGTAGATGCCGGCGTGGATCACCTCGCTGTTGCGCGACGAGGTGTGGGTGCCGATCGCGTCCTCGGCTTCCAGCACCAGCACCTCCCGGCCGGAGCGGGCCAGGCTGCGCGCCACCGCGAGGCCGACCACCCCGGCGCCGACCACCACGCATTCGACGCTGTCCATCAGGTCCTGTCCCGTTGCTTCTGGCGGATGGGGTGGGATTCGAACCCACGGTGCGCTTGCACGCACGGCGGTTTTCAAGACCGCTGCCTTAAACCGCTCGGCCACCCATCCCTGTGCGCCGGACGCTACCGCCCGGCCAGGGCACGGGCAAGTTCGCCAGGCTCCGCGCACGGGTGACGCGCCCGCGGACCGGGGCGCCAGGCCGGGCGCGTGGCGGGGGTTCCTTGCCGCGCGCGTCGATTGTAGGACACAAACTGTTAAGATCAGGTTTGGTGGAACGGTGATGACGCGACACAGCAGGCTGGCCCGCCATCCTCGTCCCGGGGTCCATCCGGGGGCGGCATCGCAGCGCGCGGCTGCGCGGGGCCGCGGGGCGCGGGGCGCGGCCCCGGCGCTGCTGGCGGCGGCGGCGCTGCTCCCGGCCGCCCCGGCGCTGGCCGCGCCGGCGCAGGACCCGAACAGCATCTGGACGCTGCAGGTCGAGAACGACGCCGTCTCCACCCAGCACGGCACCTCGGACCAGTACTACACCAGCGGCATCCGCGGCGGCTGGGTCTCGCCCACCGACGTGCTGCCGGCGCCGCTCGCGATCCTCGGCCAGCGGGTGTGGGGCGACGGCGTGCAGCGCATCAGCATCACGATCAACCAGTCGATCTTCACGCCGCGCCAGACCCAGCTGTTCGTGCCCAGCCCGCACGACCATCCCTACGAGGGCCAGCTCCTGGCCAACTTCGGGATCATCCACGACACCGACCACCGGCGCGACTTCGCCTCGATCAGCCTCGGCGTGATCGGGCCCTCGGCGGCGGGCGAGAACGTGCAGAACGGCTTCCACGACCTGATCGGCGATACGCCCAACCGCGGCTGGGGGTCCCAGGTGCCCGACCAGGCGGCGTTCAACGTCCTGGTGCAGCGGACGTATCGCGTGCCGGTGGCGGGCTTCGTCGCGCCGTATGCGGGCGGCATCGGCATCGACGTGCTGCCCTCGGCCAAGCTCGCCGGGGGCGACGTGCGCACCT
The DNA here is from genome assembly GCA_964236695.1 of uncultured Acetobacteraceae bacterium. Classification (GTDB taxonomy): domain Bacteria; phylum Pseudomonadota; class Alphaproteobacteria; order Acetobacterales; family Acetobacteraceae; genus CAXSEF01. The sequence goes on from CAXSFU010000001.1 coordinate 105,331, forward strand.
ATGCCCAGGTCGGCGGCATCGTGCGCATCGGCCAGGGGCTGGACAGCGACTTCGGGCCGTCCACGTCGCAGTATGGGCAGAATGGCACCGACGCCTACACCGCGACGCGGCCGTTCGCGTGGTACGCGTTCGGCGGCGTCGACGGGCAGGCGGTCGCGCACGACGCCTCGCTGCAGGGTGACCTGTTCCGGCAGTACAGCCCGCACGTCTCGAAGAAGTGGGACGTGGGCGAGTTCTCGGCCGGCGTGGCGGCGATGTTCTACGGGGTGCGCGTGACCTACACCCAGACCTTCCAGACCGTGCAGTTCAACGGGCAGAAGGGCGGGCTGTTCAACTTCGGCTCGCTGGCGGTGTCGACGAAGTTCTGAGGCAAGGAAGGCCAGGGGCTCTGCCCCTGGACCCCGCCAAAGGCCGAGCCTTTGGAAACCACTACGGGGTCCGGAGTCTCCTGCGCCGTAGGCCTGAGCAATGCCGGTCCAGGGGCGCTGTTCTTGGCGGGTCCAGGGCAGAGCCCTGGCCTTGCTTCGCGCCACGGTTGCGGCCCGTCGCGCCGCTGTGGCACATGCAGGCGCATGCTCTCACGCCGCAACCTGATCGCGTCCTCCGTGCTCCTGCCGCTCCCGGCGCTGGCGCAGGAGGGGTCGTATGCCGGCTTCCTCGACGGGGTCCGCGCCGAGGCGCGCCGCGACGGCATCTCCGACGCCACGCTGCGCGCGGCGCCGTTCGGGTCCGGGCCGAACGCCCGGGTGCTGGAGCTGGACCGCCACCAGCCGGAGTTCACGCTCACCTGGGCGCAGTATCGCGCCAGGGTGCTGCCGCCGTCGCGTCTGGAGGCGGCGCGGGCGGCGTTCGCGCGCAACCGCGGCGTGCTGACCGAGGTTTGGCAGAAGTACGGGGTCGACCCGAGGGTGATCGTCGGCATCTGGGGGCTGGAGTCGGGCTTCGGGGCCAAGACCGGGACCTTCAACGTGGTCGAGGCGCTGGCGACCCTGGCGTTCGACGGGCGGCGGGCGGCGTTCTTCCGCTCCGAGCTGATGAACGCGCTGCGCATCCTCGAGCACGGCGACGTGGCGCCGCTGGGGATGACCGGGTCGTATGCCGGGGCGATGGGGCAGCCGCAGTTCATGCCCTCCTCGTATCTGCGCTACGCGGTGGACTTCACCGGCGACGGCCAGCGCAACATCTGGACGAGCCTGCCGGACGTGTTCGCCTCGGTGGGCAACTACCTGGGCCGGTCCGGCTGGAAGGCGGGCGAGATCTGGGGGCAGCCGGTACGGGTGCCGGCGGGAATGGCAGCGCCGGGCGGGCGCGACGACGTGCGGCCGATCGGGCAGTGGGAGCGCGACGGGGTGCGTCGCGAGGACGGCGCGCCGTTTCGCCCGGACAGCCACGGCGTGCAGGCGGCGCTGCTGCTGCCGGACGGGCCGGGGGGCGACGCGTTCCTGGTGTACTCCAACTTCAAGGCGATCCGCCGCTACAACCCGTCCGACTTCTATGCCCTGGGCGTGGGGCTGCTGGGCGACGCCGCGGCGTGAGCGACGGCTGCGGGCGGGGCGGGGGCGCTGCGGGCGGCCGCGTGCGCCGATGACCACGGCGGGACGGCCTGCGCTGATGTCGCGCCGGCGGCGAGGCGGTGGCGTGGCGCTGGCCGCGTTCGTGGTGCTGTCGGGCTGCCACCGGCGGGCGCCCGTGGCACCGCCGCCGCTGCCGGCGCACTACACGCTGGGCGCGCCGTGGCGGGGCGAGCGGGGCGTGTGGTTCTACCCGGCGGAGTCGTTCTCGGCGGAGTTCACCGGGCTGGCGTCCGTGGAGGGCGCGCACGGGCCGACCACCGCGGACGGCGAGCGCTACGACCCGCAGGTCGCGGCCGCGGCGAGCCAGACGCTGCAGCTCCCGGCGGTGGCGCGGGTGACCAACCTCGAGAACGGCCGGCAGATCCTGCTGCGGATCGACGACCGCGGCCCGGCCGATCCGGGGCGCGTGCTCTCGCTCACGCCGGGGGCCGCCGCGCTGCTTGGCATCGGTGGGAGCGCAGGTCCACGCGGCGGGGGCGGGGCGACACGGGTCAGGGTGGCGCTCGACGAGTCGCTCAGCCGCCGCCTGGCCGGGCAACTGCAGGGCGGCCCCCGGCTGGACATCGCCACCGCGCCGCGCGAGTCGGTGCAGGCCGAGGCGCTCGCGCCGCCGGGGGCTGCGCAGGTCCATGGGCGGGCGACCACGATCGGCGACGCGCCGGCCGCGCCCGACGAGGCGGCGGTGCCGGACCGTCTGGCGGAGGAGGTGCGCGATGTCGGCGCCGACCCAGGCCGGCTGTGGCTGCGCACCGACAGCTTCGGCCGCGCCGACTATGCCCGGCGCCTGGCGGCCAAGTTGTCCGGCTTGCCCACGGAGGTCGTGCGCACCCGGGAAGGCCGCAGCGACAGCTTCGCCGTGCGGGCCGGGCCGTTCGCCGATGTCGCCGAGGCGGACGCCGCCCTGGACCAGGCCCTGCGCGCCGGGGTAGCGGATGCGCGCATTGTCGTGCAGTAGGCTCGGCGGGCGGCCGGGAACCGATGCCGGGCGATGCCTGCAGCCTGCGGCGCCGCGCCTGACGGACACGGCGGCTGTGCCGCGCGGATGGACGGCGGAACAGCTTGGGGGACGCACCTGATGACGCCAGACACGGATTCTCGGATCCCAGCACCGAACCGCCGCCGCCTGCTGCTGTCCGGCGCGGCGCTGGCCGGGCTGGCGGCGTCGGGCACCGCCGGTGCGGCGCCGCGCCACCCGCGCGCGACGGCGCAGGCCGCCGCGGAGCCGACCGCCGCCCCGTCGGCCAACGCGGCCGCGACGCCGCTCGGCCCGATGGACACGCTGGCGCAGTGGGCGTTCATCACCGACTTCAACACCGGCGCGGTGCTGCTCGACAAACAGGCCGACCTGCAGGTGCCGCCCTCGTCGATGACCAAGCTGATGACCGCCTACATCATCTACGGCAAGCTGAAGAGCGGCCAGCTCAAGCTCGACCAGTCCCTGCCGGTCAGCGAGAAGGCCTGGAAGATGCAGGGTTCCAAGATGTTCGTGCCCCTTGGCGGGCAGGTGAACGTCGAGGATCTGATCCGCGGCATGATCATCCAGTCCGGCAACGACGCCTGCATCGTGCTGGCCGAGGGCGTCGCTGGCTCGGAGGACCAGTTCGTCGAGCTGATGAACGCCAGGGCCAAGGAGCTCGGCCTTTCCAACTCGCATTTCGAGAACTGCACGGGCTGGCCGGCGCAGAACCACTACATGTCGGTGCGCGACATCGCCACTCTGGCGCAGTCGCTGATCCAGACCTTCCCCGAGTACTACCATTACGATGCAGAGAAGGACTACAAGTACAACGGAATCGAGCAGTATAACCGCAACCCGCTGGTGCAGCGCGGCATGGCGGACGGGCTCAAGACCGGGCACACGGAGGCGGGCGGCTTCGGCGTGGTGGCATCCTCGCTGCGCAACGGGCGCAGGGTCATCATGGTGCTCAACGGGATGCCGACCGCCAAGGCGCGCGTCGAGGAAAGCGAGCGGTTGATCGAGTGGGCGTACAACAGCTTCGAGAACGTCAGCCTGTTCGGCGCCGGCGACACGGTGGAGAACGCGCCGGTGTGGCTGGGCGCGCGGCCCAGCGTGCCGCTGGTGGGCGGCAAGGACCTGGTGGTGACGATGCCGCGCTCGTGGCGCCAGCACGCGCAGATCAGCGTGGCGTATGACAGCCCGATCCCGGCGCCGGTGAGCAAGGGCGCCGTGGTGGCGCATCTGGTGCTGGCCGGGCAGGGGGTACCGTCCATGGAGGTGCCGCTGCTGGCCGGGGCCGACGTGGGGCGCCTGGGGGTTGGCGGGCGGGCGCTCGCGGTGGTGGGCCACGTCTTCGGCGGCTGAGGGCGGCGGCCCGGCCGCGCCGCACGGCCGGGGGTGGTTCGTCACCCTGGAAGGCGGCGAGGGGGTCGGCAAGTCCACCCAGGCGGTGCGGCTGGAGCAGGCGCTGCGGGGGCGGGGGCGGGCAGTGGTGCGCACGCGCGAGCCTGGCGGCTCGCCCGGCGCGGAGGTGCTGCGCGCGCTGCTGCTGTCCGGGGCGACGGACTGGTCGCCGCTTGCCGAGACGCTGCTGCACTTCGCGGCGCGCGCCGAGCACGTCGCGCGGCTGATCCGCCCGGCGCTGGACGCAGGCAGCGTGGTGGTGTGCGACCGGTTCTCCGACTCCACGCTGGCGTACCAGGGGTTCGGGCAGGGGGCGGACCCGGGGGCGATCCGCGCGCTCGTCGGGCTGCTCGGCGTGGTGCCGGACCGGACGGTGATCCTGCACGCCTCGCCGGACACGCAGCGGGCCAGGCTGGCGGCGCGCCATGCGGCGAAGGCTGGGGTGGGCGGGGCGGGCGAGCCGGACCGCTACGAGCGGCTGGGCGCGGCGTTCCATGCGCGGGTGGCGGCGGGGTTTCGCGCGATCGCGGCGGCGGAGCCGGGGCGCTGCGTCCTGGTGTCGGCGGAGGGCACGCCGGACGAGGTGGCGGCCAGGATCGCCGCCGTGCTGCGGTTTGGCGACAATGTGCAATGATGCTATGGCGCCGAAACCCGGGCGTTTGCGCCTGGCCGAACCGAAACAGCGAGGCTCCGATCCATGCCGAGGATTTCCGTACGCGCCGCCCTGTTGATCGCCGGCGCCGTCGGCACCGCCCTGCTCGCCGGGCCGTCGCCGGTGGGGGCGCAGGCGTTCCCGCCCGACCACACCGGCGACGCCACGGAGGGCGGGCTGTCGCGCGCCCAGGCGCTCGGCACGCTGATGGGCAAGGGCTACAGCAACGTCGGCCAGCTCAAGGGCAGCCACGGCGCCTGGACTGGCGAGGCCACCAAGGGCGGCGCCACCAACTTCGTCACGGTGGAGAAGGACGGCAAGATCACGGCGGTCAAGCAGTAGCCGCACCCGACAGTGTCTTGGCTTGAAGTCCAGAAAAGGAAGGCCAGGGGCTCTGCCCCTGGACCCCGCCAAAGGCAAGCCTTTGGAATCCAATTCTTAAGTAAGGCCGGGTCCAGGGGCGGCTCGCCCCTGGCGGGTCCAGGGCAGAGCCCTGGCCTTTTCGGCCTTGCACGCTGCCCTGCCGCGCAGGCGTTGGCCGCGTCGTGAGCGCCCCCTCGCCGCGGCAGAACGATCTGCTGCTCGGCCACGAGGCGGCGGAGGCGGCGGTGCTCGAGGCGTGGCGCTCCGGGCGGATGCACCACGCCTGGCTGATCGCCGGGCCGGAGGGGGTGGGCAAGGCGACCCTCGCGTTCCGCCTCGCCCGGCGCCTGCTCAAGGGCGGCGCGCCGGACAGCCTGGCGCTGCCAGCGTCGGACCCGGTGTTCCGGCGCGTGGCGTCGGGCACGCACGCGGACCTGCTCGTCGTCGAGCGCGAGTGGGACGACAAGAAGAAGCGTATGCGCAAGTCGATCGCCATCGACGACGCGCGGCTGATTCCGCCGTTCCTGCACCTCACGCCGGCCGAGGGCGGCTGGCGCGTGGTGATCGTGGACGGCGCAGAGGACCTCAACCTGAACTCGGCCAACGCCCTGCTCAAGGTGCTGGAGGAGCCGCCGCCGCGTGCGCTGCTGATGCTGGTGTGCGCAGCGCCCGGGCGGCTGCTGCCGACGCTGCGCTCGCGGTGCCGGCGGCTGGCGCTCGGGCCGGTGCCGGACGCGGCGGTGGACGCGCTGCTGCGGCGTGACCTGCCGGAGCTGGGTGAGGGGGAGCGCGCCACGCTGGTGCGGCTGTCCGGGGGCTCGCCCGGGCATGCGATGCGGCTTGCCGACGAGGAGGGGCTGGCGATGGCCGGGCTGGTGGGGGAGCTGCTGGGCGCGCTGCCGTCGTTGCCGCTGACGCGCGCCTACGCGGCGGCAGACCGCATCGGGCGCAGCGACACCGCCTACGACCTATTCATGGACCTGCTGCGGGGCGCGATCTCCGGCGCGGTGCGTGCGGCGCTCAGGGGCGAGGCCGACGCCGTGCAGGCCAGGCTCGCGGCGCTGCGGCCGGTGGCGGCGTGGGGCGAGCTGTGGGAGGCGCTGACCCGGCTGCAGGCCGACACCGACCGGCTGAACCTGGACAAGCGGCAGGCCGTGGTCGAAGGCGTCGCGCTGCTGGCCGGGGCGAGGTAGGCAGCCGGGAAGGCCGGGCTCTGCTTCCTGTGGATGCGGGTCCGGGGGCGCTGCCCCTGGCGGGTCCAGGGCAGCGCCCCGGTCTTGACCTTCCTGCCCTGCGTCTCGACTTCGCTCCCGCGATGCGACACACCCTGTCGGACCCTTCGCCCCTGCCGGGACCCCGCATGACCCGTCGCTTCTTCCTGTCGACGCCGATCTACTACGTCAACGGCGCGCCCCACATCGGCCACGCCTACACCTCGATCGCCGCCGACGTGGTGGCGCGGTGGCAGCGTCTGGACGGGGCGGACGTGTTCTTCCTGACCGGCACCGACGAGCACGGCCAGAAGGTCGAGCGGGCGGCGCAGGACGCGGGGGTCGAGCCGCAGGCCTTCGTGGACCAGGTGTCGGCCGACTTCCGCGACATGGCCGACCGCATGGGCGTGTCGTACGACGCGTTCATCCGCACCACCGATCCCGCGCACAAGGCGGGCGTGCAGGCGCTGTGGCGCAGGCTGCGGGAGTCGGGCGACATCTACCTCGGGCACTACGAGGGCTGGTACGCGGTGCGCGACGAGGCGTTCTACGGCGAGGACGAGCTGGTGGCGCGCGCGGACGGCACTCGGGTCGCGCCATCCGGGGCGCCGGTGGCGTGGGTGCGCGAGCCGTCGTACTTCTTCCGGCTGTCGGCGTGGGGCGATCGTCTGCTGGCGCTGTATGAGGCGCATCCGGAGTTCATCGCGCCCGCCTCGGCGCACAACGAGGTCGTGAGCTTCGTGCGCTCCGGGCTGCGCGACCTGTCGATCAGCCGCACCAGCTTCCGCTGGGGGATCGAGGTGCCGGACGACCCGGCGCACGTGGTCTACGTGTGGCTCGACGCGCTGGCGAACTACGTGACCGCGCTGGGCTTTCCGGACGAGGCGGCGCCGCTGTGGGGGTACTGGCCGGCGCAGCTGCACCTGGTGGGCAAGGAGATCGTGCGCTTCCACGCGATCTACTGGCCGGCGTTCCTGCTGGCGGCGGGGCTGGCGCTGCCGGAACGGATCTACGCCAACGGCTGGTGGACGGTGGAGGGCGAAAAGATGAGCAAGTCGGTCGGCAACGTCGTCGACCCGCGCGAGCTGGCCGACGAGTTCGGGCTCGACCCGTTGCGCTTCTTCCTGCTGCGCGAGAAGCCGTTCGGGGCGGACGGGGATTTCTCCCGCCGCGCGCTGATCGGGCGGATGAACGTCGAGCTGGCCAACGACCTGGGCAACCTGGCGCAACGCTCGCTGTCGCTGATCGCGAAGACCTTTGCGGGCGTGCTGCCGGCACGCGGGGTGGCGGGCGAGGAGGACGCGGAGATGCTGGCGATGGCCGACGCTCTGCCGGGGCTGCTGCGCGAGCGGCTCGGGCGGCAGGCACCGCACGAGGCGCTGGAGGAGGTGTGGCGCGTGGTGCGGGCGGGCAACGCCTACATCGACCGCCAGGCGCCATGGGCGCTGCGCAGGACCGACCTGGTGCGGATGGGCGAGGTGCTGCGCGTGCTGGCCGACGTGCTGCGGGTGGTGGCCACGGTGCTGCAGCCGTTCATGCCGGGCAGCATGGGGCGCATGCTCGACCAGCTCGGCGTGCCGGGCGACGCGCGCGACCTCGCGGCGCTCGGGCGCCCGGTCGCGGACGGGACCGTGCTGCCGGCGCCGCAGGGGATCTTTCCCCGTCACGTGGAGCCGGCGGCGTGAGCGGGGCTGGGGCGGGGCAGGGGCCGGCGCCGGGGTCGCTGGTCGACTCGCACTGCCATCTCGACGCGCTGGGGCCGGAGGAGCTGGAGGGCGTGGTCGCGCGGGCTGCCGCGGCGGGGGTCGGGGAGATGGTGTGCATCAGCACGCGGCTGTCGCAGACCGCAGCGCTGGTCGGGCTTGCGGAGTCGCGGCCGGAACTGTGGTGCACGGTCGGCATCCACCCGCACCATGCAGGCGAGGAGGGGCCGGTGCCCGAGGTCGGGCACCTGGCGTCGCTGGCCGCGCATCCGCGGGTGATCGGCATCGGGGAGTCGGGGCTCGACTATTTCCACGAGCGTGCGCCACACGGGGTGCAGGCGGACAGCTTTCGCGCGCATATCCGGGCGGCGCGGCGGGCTGGGGTGCCGCTGGTGATCCATGCGCGCGATGCCGACGAGGACGTGGCGACAATCCTGCGCGAGGAGCTGGGTGCAGGGCAGGGGGTAGCGGCGGACGGCTTCGGCTTCGTGCTGCACTGCTTCAGCTCCGGGCGCGGGCTGGCGGAGGTCGGGCTGGCGCTGGGCGGATACATCGGGGTGTCGGGGATGCTGACGTTTCCGCGCTCCGTGGACCTGCGTGAGATCCTGCGCGACGTGCCGGCGGAGCGGCTGCTGGTGGAAACGGACTCGCCGTTCCTGGCGCCGGTGCCGCACCGAGGACAGCGCAACGAGCCGGCCTGGGTCGCGGACACGGCGCGCGCGTTGGCGGTGCTGCGCGGCGTGACGCCCGGGGAGATCGCCGCGCTGACCACGGGCAACTTCCGCGCCCTGTTCCGCAAGGCGGCATGAGCGCCGGGCCGGCGATGCGGGTGACGATGCTCGGCTGCGGCGGGTCGGCCGGGGTGCCACAGATCGGCGGCGCGGACGGACGCGGCGACTGGGGGGCGTGCGATCCTGGCGAGGCGCGCAACCGGCGGTCGCGGTCCTCGATCGTAGTGGAGACCGCGGCGGGCCGGCGCATCCTGGTCGACACCGGGCCGGAGCTGCGCGGCCAGCTGCTGTCGTGCGGCATCGCCTCGCTCGACGCCGTGCTGTTCACCCATGGGCACGCCGACCACGTGGTTGGCCTCGACGACCTGCGCATCGTCAACCGGGTGACCGGGCGGCCGCTCGCGGCCTATGCCACGCAGACGACGCTCGACGATCTCGCCAGACGGTTCGACTACGTGTTCCGGCCGTGGAAGCCGCCAGGCTTCTACCGGCCGGTGCTGGTGCCGCACGCCGTGGCGCCAGGCCAGGTGGTGGAGATCGCCGGCGCAGAGGTGGCGCTGTTCGACCAAGACCATCAGGTGACGCGCACGCTCGGGCTGCGCATCGGCGGCTTCGGCTACTCGACCGACGTGGTGGCGCTGGACGACGCGGGGTTCGCGGCGCTGGCGGGCGTGGACACCTGGGTGGTCGGCTGCTTCCAGCGGCAGCGGCACATGACGCACGCGCATGTCGATCTGGCGGTCGAGTGGGCGCGTCGCGTGGGCGCGCGGCGCACCGTGCTGACCCACATGGGGTTTGACCTGGACTGGGACTGGATGCGGCGGAACCTGCCGGAGGGCATCGAGCCTGGCCACGACGGGCTGGTGCTCGACATCGGCTGACGCCGGTGTTCGCGGCCCTGAAATTTGCATAATATACATTCTGCGACTTGAGGAGATGGCGATGACAGAGGACCAGATCGAGCTGCAGCGCCTGCTCGACGTCATGGCGGCGCTGCGCGACCCGGTCACCGGCTGTCCCTGGGACCGCGCGCAGGATTTCGCCACCATCGCCCCCTACACCGTCGAGGAAGCCTACGAGGTGGCCGATGCCATCGCGCGCCGGGACTGGCCGGCCCTGCCCGGCGAGCTGGGCGACCTGCTGTTCCAGGTCGTGTACCACGCACGACTCGCCGAGGAAGCCGGCCTGTTCCGCTTCTCCGACGTGGCGGCGGCCATCGCGGACAAGATGCTGCGCCGCCACCCGCACGTGTTCGGCGACGCGGCGGCGCGGGAAGCGGGCGCGGCTCCTGGCGCCTGGGAAGCCGCCAAGGCACGCGAGCGTGGCGCATTGCCGCCGGCCCAGGTGGCGGACGCCGGAGAGCACGGGCGCGCGGCCAATGCCGCCGGGTCTGTGGAGGACGCGGGCGTGGTGCTGGCCGACATTCCCCTCGCCCTGCCCGCCCTGTCCAGGGCGGCCCGCATCACCCGCCGTGTCGCCGCGGTCGGCTTCGACTGGCCGGACGCCCCGGCGGTTCTCGACAAGCTTGCCGAGGAGACCGCGGAGCTGCGGGCCGAGCTGACGCAGGCCGATCCGGGCCGGCTTGCGGACGAGATGGGCGACATGCTGTTCGTGATGGCCAACCTCGCTCGCAAGCTCGGCCTCGACGCGGAAACCTGTCTGCGCCAGGCCAACCATAAGTTCGCCCGCAGGTTCCGCGGCGTGGAGCGCCTGCTCGCCGCGGAAGGGCGCACGCCGGCAGAGGCGAGCCTGGCGGAGATGGAGGCCGCGTGGCAGGCCGTGAAGCGGAGCGAAGTCGACGGGCAGTCACGGACACCGCAAAGTCCGGAGGCTCTGCCCCTCACACCCGCCATAAGCCCGCCCTTGGCGCCTTCCCTCTGATACCAGCGGTCGAAGGTCTTGACCTGTCAAGGCGAGCAAGGCTGGGCTCTGCCCAGACCCGCCAGGGGCAAGCCGCCCCTGGACCGGCTTTCTTAAGTAGTGGATTCCAAAGGCCTGCCTTTGGCGGGGTCCAGGGGCAGAGCCCCTGGCCTTCCTTTCCTGACCGGTCAAGGCAGACGGCCGCAGGGGCTGCCTTCCGGGCCCACGCGGCCTCAGCCCGTCCCGTCCAGCAGCGCCGCCCGCAGCGCCGCCCAGCTGTCGCGGTCCGGGGCGCAGATCAGCCCGCCCCCGGCGTGGCCCGGCCGGTACTCGCTGCCGTCGAAGCGCGCCGACCAGCCGCCGGCCTCGCGGTGCAGCAGCCAGCCCGGCAGGTGGTCCCACGGCATCAGCCGGTTGAACATCAGGTAGTGCCAGTGACCCGCAGCAATCGCGCGATACTCGTGGGCGGCGCAGCGGTAGTCCCAGCTCGACGCCACGCGCGGCATGTTGCGCAGCACGGCCTCGCGCAGCGGCCGCTCCATGTAGCGCCACGACATCGCACCCTGCATCTCTGCGGGCGCCACGGGTGCGGCCACGCGCAGGTCGCTGCGCGTGCCGTCGGGCGACTCGCTCCAGGCCCCCTCCCCGCGCACCGCGATCGAGCTGTCGTCGACGACGGGGTCGTGGATCACGCTGGCCGCGACCTCGCCGCGCACGATGGCCGCGACCATCACGCCGAACAGCGGCAGGCCGGCGCAGTAGTTCGCGGTGCCGTCGATCGGGTCCACGACGAAGGCGAGGTCCGCGTCGGCGAGCCGCCCCAGCAGCGACGGGTCGGCCGACGCCGCCTCCTCGCCGACGACGACGCAGCCGGGGAACAGGCGCTCCAGGCCGGAGGTGATCAGCGCCTCTGCGGCCTCGTCGGCCGCGGTGACGAAGTCGGTGGGCCCGGACTTGGTGCGCACCAGGTCGGGCGTCAGGCGGCGGAAGCGCGGCATGATCTCTGCGCGGGCCGCGGCGCGCACCAGCTGCACCAGCTCGTCCGCATCGCGGATGGTGATGGTCATCGCGGCTGCTCCATGCCGGGCGCCTGCCCCGCGTCGTGGGTTGCGCGGCCCTGGTCCTCCTCGAAGCGGGGGTCCTGCTCGAAGCGGGCGCGGTCGGCGGGCAGCAGGCGCACCCGGACGTGCACGCCATCCTCGTCGTCGGTGCGCGAGACCACCTCGCCGTGGTCGTAGAGCCAGGACAGCCGGGCGCCGTCGGCGGCGGCGAGCGCGTACTCCACCTGTTCCATGCCGGCGGCGACGCGGCGGTCGATTGCTGCCTCGAGCGCCGCCCTGCCCTCCCCGGTGATCGCCGAAACGGCGACGCTGCCCTCGCGCAGCGGCACCTGGTCGACGCCGCCCAGCAGGTCTGCCTTGTTGAGCACCTCGACGGTGCGCTCCGGCCAGGACAGGTCGAGCGTGCCCTCCGCCGCCATGCCGTCCAGCACAGCGAGCACGTCGGCGCGTTGCGCCTGGGTGTCGGGGTGGGCGATGTCACGAACGTGCAGGATCACGTCGGCTTCCGCAACCTCCTCGAGCGTGGCGCGGAACGCCGCCACCAGCTCCGTCGGCAGCTCGGAAATAAAACCTACGGTATCGGACAGGATCACCTGTCGACCGGACGATAGTCTTAGACCGCGCATCGTCGGGTCCAAGGTGGCGAACAACTGGTCCTGGGCGTGCACGCTTGCCCCGGTCAGCGCGTTGAACAGCGTGGATTTGCCGGCGTTGGTGTAGCCGACCAGCGCCACCACCGGGAACGGCACCCTGCGCCGTGCCGTACGGTGCAGGCCACGGGTGCGGCGCACCTGCTCCAAATCCTTCTTCAGCCGGACGATGCGGTCGCCGATGAGACGGCGGTCCGCCTCGATCTGGGTCTCGCCGGGACCGCCTAGGAATCCAAACCCACCGCGCTGACGCTCGAGATGCGTCCAGGAGCGCACCAGCCGCGAGCGCTGGTAATCGAGGTGCGCCAACTCGACCTGCAGCGAGCCTTCCCGGGTCACCGCGCGCTCGCCGAAGATGTCCAGGATCAGCCCGGTGCGGTCAATCACCTTGCACGCCCAGCCGCGCTCCAGGTTGCGCTGCTGCACCGGCGTCAGCAGCGCGTCCACGATCGCCACGCCCACCTCCGCCGCCTCGATCGCCCGGTGCTGCATCTCGACCTGCCCGCTGCCGAGCAGGGTCGCGGGCTTGCGGCCGCGTAGCGGCACGATCGCGGTGTGCACGACCACGAGCCCGATCGACGCCGCCAGCCCGACCGCCTCGGCCAGACGTGCCTCTGCCGCGCGCCCGCCGTCGCGCAGGTCGGGGTGGTCCCAGGGCAGGATGACTGCGGCGCGCGTCGGTGTGCCGGCCGCCTCACTCCTGGTCGGCAGGACTCATCTCCCGGCTGGCATCCCGGCCCGGGATCGTCAGCGTGTCGCGCGCCCCGGGTGCTGCCTGCGCCTCCGTCTTGACGCCGTCGAACAGGCTGATCGGCGCCCCCGGCATCACCGTGCTGATGGCGTGCTTGTACACCAGCTGGGTGTGGCCGTCGCGGCGGAGCAGCACGGAGAAGTTGTCGAACCAGGTGATGATGCCCTGAAGCTTCACCCCGTTGACCAGAAACACGGTGACCGGGGTCTTGCTCTTGCGCACGTGGTTCAGAAAAACGTCCTGAACATTCTGCGTCTTCTCGGTGGCCACGGACGATGTCCTTCTTCTTGTTCTTGGCGTCGCTGCGCGGCGCCTACGGCGCCGGAACCGGCCGGCAGCTCCGGGTGCCCTGCTCCGACCCGCGCAGAGTGCACCCGACCGCCTCGCCGACGCAAGTTATTGTGCGCCGCAGCATCGCCCAGCGCGGGGGAACCATGCCTGCAAGGCTGTCATGGAGCTGCCGGGCGCGATGGCAAGAAGGAAGCATGTTCTTTCTTGAAAGAAAGAACCAAAGAACTTTTGCAAATTTAACTCGGCGTCGCCCGCACGCCCGGGACTCCATGTGCAAAGTCTTTTTGCTTCTTTTTCTTCAGAAAAAGAAGACGCTTGCCTGCCTGCCCGCGGCAACAAACAGCGTCCAAGCCTATGACAGTCGCTAGCTGGCGGCACGGTCCTCGGAGTTCACGCCGAGCTGCTTGAGCTTGCGGTGCAGCGCGCTGCGCTCCATGCCGACGAAGCCCGCGGTGCGGCTGATGTTGCCGCCGAAGCGCAGCAGCTGGGCCTGCAGATACTGGGTCTCGAACAGGTCGCGCGCCTCGCGCAGCGGCAGCGCCATGATGTCGGCGGTGGGGTCGAAGTTGAGCAGCGCCGGCGCCCCCTGGCCGATCTCGGGCGGCAGCATGTCGGCTCGGATCGCGTCCTGGCCACCGGGCGCCATGATCAGCAGCCAGTCCATCAGGTTGCGCAGCTGGCGCACGTTGCCGGGCCAGTCGTAGGACTGCAGCGCGGTGAGCGCGTCGGCCGACAGGTCGCGGCCGGGGATGCCGGAGGTGTCCGCCGAGCGCGCCAGGAAGCGCCGGGCCAGCTCCGGCACGTCCTCGCGGCGCTCGCGCAGGCTCGGCACCCGCAGCGGCACCACGGCGAGACGGTAGTACAGGTCCTCGCGGAAGCGGCCGGCGGCGATCTCTGCCTGCAGGTCGCGGTTGGTGGTGGCCAGCACGCGCACGTCGACCTTGACCCTGGAGGTGCCGCCGATGCGCTCGAAGGTCTGGTCCTGCAGCGCGCGCACGATCTTGCCCTGCGTCTCCAGCGGCATGTCGGAGATCTCGTCGAGCAGCAGGGTGCCGCCGTGCGCGCGCTCAAGCATTCCGGTGCGGCGCGGCACGCTCTGGCTGTCGGCGCCGGCCTCGATGCCGAACAGCTCCTCCTCGAAGCGCGAGGGGTTCAGGGTCGCGCAGTTCAGGGTGACGAACGGCCCCTCGGCGCGGCGCGAGCGGGCGTGGATCATGCGCGCGGCGACGTCCTTGCCGGCGCCCGCGGGCCCGGAGATCAGCACCCGCGAGCCGGTCGGCGCCACCCGGTCGATGGCGACTCGCAGCCCGTTCATGGCGCTGCTCTCGCCGGTCAGCTCCGCCTCGGCGCCGACGCGCAGGCGCAGCTCGGCGTTCTCCGCGGTCAGGCGGGCAGCCTCCAGCGCGCGGCGCACGATCAGCAGCAGGCGGTCGGACTTGAACGGCTTCTCGATGAAGTCGTAGGCGCCGTGCTGGATCGCGGCCACTGCGGTCTCGATGGTGCCGTGGCCGGAGATCATCACCGCGGGGACCACCGGCTCCTCGCTGTGCAGCGCCTGCAGGATGCCCAGGCCGTCGAGGCGCGAGCCCTGCAGCCAGATGTCGAGGATCACCAGCGAGGGCCGGCGCGTCCGGAACGCCGCGATCGCGGCATCGGCGTCGGCGGCCTGGCGGGTCTCGTAGCCTTCGTCGCGCAGGATGCCGTCGATCAGCATGCGGATGTCGGGCTCGTCGTCGACGATCAGGATCTCATGCGCCATGGCGTTCGCCTTCCAAGACTGCGTCGGACCCGGAGCCGCCAGATCCCTGGCCGCCCGACCCTTGGCCAACAGGCCCGGGGCTGCCGCCGGCGCCGGGCAGGTGCAGAGACGCAACGGCGCCGGGCCCGTCCGCCCGGTCGTGCAGCGTCACCGACCCGCCATGGTCCTCCATGATCTTCTTGACGATGGCAAGCCCGAGCCCGGTCCCCTTGGGCTTATGGGTGACGTAGGGCTCGGTCAGCCGGGTGCGGTCGTGCGCCGGCAGCCCGACGCCGTCGTCGCTCACCGCGATGCTCACCTCGCCGTCCCGCTCGACCACGCTGAGCGAGACGTGGCCCGGCGTCTCGCACGGCCCGCGCGGGCGCATCGCCACCGCGTCGGCCGCGTTCTGCAGCAGGTTGGTCAGCGCCTGGCCGAGCAGGCGCGCGTCGCAAGGTGCCACCGGCCCGCGCTCGGGGATGTTGGTCGACCAGCCCAGCTCGGGTCGCGCGGCACGCTGCAGGATCACCGCCTCGCGCGCCACCCTGCCCACGTCGCCGGCCCGGATCACCGGCTGCGGCATGCGCGCGAAGGCGGAGAACTCGTCGACCATGCGGCCGATCTCGCCCACCTGGCGCACGATGGTGTCGGCGCACTGGATGAAGGTGTCCGGGTCCGAGGTGATCTCGCGCGCGAAGCGGCGCTTGAGTCGCTCGGCGGAGAGCTGGATGGGAGTCAGCGGGTTCTTGATCTCGTGGGCGATGCGGCGCGCGACGTCGGCCCAGGCCGCCTTGCGCTGCGCCGACTGCAGCTCGGTGATGTCGTCGAAGGTCACCACGTAGCCTTCCGGCAGACCGGCCTTCAGCTCTGGGCCGATGCGCACCAGCAGGGTGCGGCGCGCCATCTCCGGGCCGATCTGCACCTCCATGCGGCGCGAGCGGTCCGGCGCCGCAGCGCTGCTGGCCAGCAGCTCGGCGAACTGCGGCACCAGCACGCCGAGCTTCTGCCCGGTGGCCGCCAGCAGGTCGATGCCGAGCAGCTCGGCCGCCGCGGGATTTGGGAGTTCGATCCTGGAGCTGGCATCCAGTCCTATAACTCCGGCCGAAACGCCGGACAGCACTGTTTCCGTGAAGCGGCGGCGCTCGTCGATCTGGCGGTAGGCGTCCATCAGCTCGCCGCGCTGGCCGGCGAGCTGGCCGGTCATGCGGTTGAAGGCACGGCTGAGGCCGGCCAGCTCGTCGTCGCTGCCGGCTTCCGGCACGCGCACGGCGAGGTCGCCGGAGCGCACCCGCTCGGCCGCCGCGATCAGCCGGCCGACCGGGCGCGCGATCTGGTTGGCGAGCACAAGGCCGAGCAGCACCGCGGCAGAGAGCACCAGCAACGCCACCAGGCCGAAGATCAGCACGAAGCTGACCTGCAGCCCGTAGCGGTTCTGGTCGAGGCGCTCGTATTCCGCGACCGCGCCCTCCGCGCGGTGCATGTGGTCGAGGATGTGCGGGTCGATCGCCCGGCTCAGCAGCATCAGCAGCGGCGGCGTGGTGTTGAGCTGCACCACCGCGCGCACCTCGGACTCGTCGGACGTGCCGAGCACGGCGACGTCGCCGCCCTCGGCCGCCTGGTTGGCCGCCGGCGGAATGGTGCGCACGTCGAGATCGGAATGCATTCCGTTGGCGGCCACGACCTGCCCGGTCACCGGCTCGAACACCACCGCCTCGTCGAGGCCGCGCATCGCCGTCTGGCTGATCAGCAGCGACTCCAGCGCCTGCGGGTTGCCGCCCATGGTGCGGCCGGCCTCCTGGATGTCCTGCGCCATGCCGAGGGCGTCGGCGCGGATGTTGTCGCGGTGCTCCAGCAGGTAGCCCTGCGACGCCTGCAGGCTTTCCTCCAGCGCGGTCCTCACCCGGTCGTTGAACCAGGACTGGATTCCCAGATGGAAGAACACGGTGGCGAACACCGCGACCAGGATGGTCGGCGTCACCGCCACCACGCTGAACAGCACCACCAGGCGCACGTGCAGCCTGCTGCCGGCCGAGCCGCGCCTGCGCTCCACCCAGACCCGGGTCAGCCGCCCGGCCAGCGCCGCGCCGAGCAGCAGCAGCGCCACCACGTTGGACAGGGTGATCGCGAACACGAGGTTGGGGCGCGACGACAGGGTGGTGCCGCGCGCCAGCATCACGAAGCTGGCAATGCCGAGGCCCAGCGCCACCGCGGCGAGCACCAGCGTGGCGCTCTTGCCGAGCAGGAGGTCTGCCAGGCCGCGCCGGCGACGCGCCGCCCGCAGTCCCGCGGGCCCCGCCATCCTCGGGGCAAGGCTGCCCTGGCCGGAATCGCCACCGTCAGCCATGCGCGTCGCTCCTGCCAAGCCGCCCCGCCCCGCGCGACGCCTGCCGCCGCGCGGCCGTCAGCCGATGCCCCGCACCACGGGGATGTCGAGGTCCTTGATCTTCTTGCGCAGCGTGTTGCGGTTGAGCCCGAGCATCGCCGCCGCCTTGATCTGGTTGCCGCGGGTGGCGGACAGCGTCATCTGGATCAGCGGTCGCTCCACCTCGGCGATCACCCGGTCGTAGATGTCGCGCATCGGCAGCCCGTCGTGGCCGCCGGACAGGAACTGCCGGATGTGTCGCTCGACCGCCTGCGCCAGCGGCTCGCCCCTCGGGTCGGCGCCCGCCACCGGCTCGGCGGCGCTTTCCGGCTCGCTCAGTTCGGCGGCGATCACCTCCTCGGTGATGGTCTCCTGAGGGTACAGCGCGGCCAGCCGGCGCATCAGGTTCTCCAGCTCGCGCACGTTGCCGGGCCAGCGGTGCGAGCGCAGCCGCTCCAGCGCCGGCGTGTCCAGCGTCTTGGACGGAAGTCCTGACTGATGCGCCAGTTCCAGGAAATGTCTCGCAAGTACAGGAATATCTTCCGAGCGCTCGCGCAGCGGCGGCAGCCGGATCGGCACCACGTTGAGCCGATAGAACAGGTCCTCGCGGAACTGCCCGTCGCGGATCGCCTGGCGCAGGTCGCGGTGGGTGGCTGCGACGATGCGCACGTTGGCGCGGATCGGCTGCCGCCCGCCGACGGAGGTGAACTCGCCCTCCTGCAGCACGCGCAGCAGCCTGGTCTGCGCCTCGGGCGGCATGTCGCCGATCTCGTCGAGGAACAATGTCCCACCCGCAGCCTGCTCGAAGCGGCCCTGGGTGCGGTTCATCGCCCCGGTGAAGGCGCCGCGCTCGTGGCCGAACAGCTCGCTCTCGATCAGCTCGCGCGGGATGGCGGCCATGTTGATCGCCACGAACGGCCCCGCCCGCCTGCGCCCGTAGTCGTGCAGCGCGCGCGCCACCAGTTCCTTGCCGGTGCCGCTCTCGCCGTGGACCATCACCGTGAGGTCGGCGGTCGTTAGCCGGGCGATCACCCGGTAGATCTCCTGCATCGCCTGGCTGCGGCCGATCAAAGGAAGACGTTCCTCGGTGTCCTTCGGCTGCAGGCTCTGCGCAGGGACCGGCAGCGGACCCTGCAGGGCGCGCGCCACCACGGCGAGCAGCTCCTTGAGGTCGAACGGCTTGGGAAGGTACTCGAACGCGCCGCGCTGCGTGGCCTTGACCGCGGTCAGCAGGGTGGACTGCGCGCTCATCACCACGACGCGCAGCTCCGGCCGGATGCGGCGGATGCGCGGGATGAGGTCGAGCCCGTTCTCGTCGGGCATCACCACATCGGTGATCACGAGGTCGCCCTCGCCATCCTCCACCCAGCGCCACAGCGTCGCGGCGTTGCCGGTGGAGCGCACCTGGTAGCCAGACCGCCCCAGCGCCTGGGTGAGCACGGTGCGGATCGAGCGGTCGTCGTCGGCGATCAGCACGGTCGGCGGGTTCATTGTGGCACCCTACTGTATCCTTCTGGGGTCCGGCGCGGGCCGGCCGGGCGTGGTGCACGCCCGCGCCGCGCCGGGGTCGCGCCGGCGCAGCCACGCCGGCGGCGGCAAGGCAGCGCCGCTCACGGGCCGTCGCCCGCGTCCTCCACCAGCACCGGCAGATGCAGGCGGAATTCCGTCCTACCAGGCCGGCTCTCGACCTCGATCAGGCCGCCGTGGTCGCCGACGATCTTGGCCACCATGGCGAGTCCCAGCCCGCTGCCGGACGGCTTGGAGGTCACGAAGGCGTCGAACAGGTTGGGACGGATGTCATCGGGGATGCCCGGCCCGTTGTCGCGCACGATCACCAGCAGCGGCAGGTCGACCCGCCGCTTGGCGCCGGGCACCGCGAGCCGGACGCCGTGCTGGTAGGCGGTGATCAGGGTGATCTCGCCGCTGGTCTCGCTGGCGTAGCGGTCCGAACCGGTGATCGCCTCCGCCGCGTTCTTCACGAGGTTGAGCAGGACCTGCACCAGCTGGTCGCGGTTGCCCCACACCGGCGGCAGCGACGGATCGTACAGCTCGGCGAAGCGCAGGTGCGCCGCGAACCCGCTCTGCGACAGCAGCCGCACATGCTCCAGCACCCGGTGGATGTTGACCGCCCGGCGCTCCACCGGGCGCTCCCCAAAGACTTCCATCCTATCGACGAGGTCGCGAATCCTGTCGGCCTCGTCGCGTATCAGCTCCGCCAGCTCGCGGTCCGGCGCGGAGACGGTGTTCTCCAGCAGTTGCGCGGCGCCGCGTATGCCGGACAGCGGGTTCTTCACCTCGTGGGCCAGGATCGCCGCCATCCCCGCCACGGAGCGCGCGGCGTTGCGGAACCCGAGCTGCTGGTCGAGTGCGCGTACCGTGGCGCTGTTCTGCAGCACCAGCACCACGCCGCCCACCTCGTCCGGCAGAGGTGCCGCGCGCACCGTCACCTGACGCCGGCTCAGCCGCGGGCTTTCCAGGGTGATCTCGTGCTCGGACACCGTGACCCCATCCTGGCGCACCTGCCCGATCAGCAGGAACAGCGGCGAGTCCTTGGGAAGCAGGTCCTGCAGCCGCATCTGCCGCAGCTGGGTCAGCGACACCCCCAGGAACTGCTCCGCGGCCGAGTTGGCCTGTCGGAATCGGTCGTCCGCGTCGAGCGACATCACCGGCACCGGCAGCGCCGACAGCAGCGCTTGCGCCTCCTGCTCGGCCGTCCGCCCCGCCGGCGGGCGCACCAGCACCAGCGCCTTCCTCATGCCGCCGCCGCGCGCGCCGCGTCGCCGTCTCCCTGCGCCGCGGCCTCTCGCGCCCACGTCCCGCCCGGCCCGGCCGCCTGCTGCGCGCCGACCTGGTCGTAGAACGCCCCGACCAGCGCCACCACCCGCGCCGGGTCGTCGAGCCGGTTCATCGCGTCGCGGAACTCCGCCGAGCCGTGCAGGCCGCGCGAGTACCAGGACACGTGCTTGCGGGCCAGCCGCGTGCCCGCCTCCACCCCGAAATACGACAGCATCGCGGCGTAGTGGCGCAGCAGGATGTCACGCTGCTGCGCCAGCGGCGGGTCGGGCATCCGCTCGCCGGTCGCGAGGTATCGCGCCACCTGCGCCGGCAGCCACGGCCGGCCGTAGCAGCCGCGCCCGATCATCACCCCGTCCGCGCCGGACTGCGCATACGCCTCGGCCGCGTCGTCGAGCGTCAGGATGTCGCCGTTCACCACCACCGGGATCGACACCGCCCGCTTCACCGTGGCCACGAACCGCCAGTCCGCCCGCCCGGTGTAGAACTGCTGCCGCGTGCGGCCATGCACCGTGACCATGCGGATGCCGCAGCCCTGCGCGATGCGCGCCAGCGCCGGCGCGTTCAGGCTCGAATGGTCCCAGCCCATGCGCATCTTCAGCGTCACCGGCACCTCGACCGCGCGTACCGTCGCCTCCAGCAGCCGCGCCGCCGCGGCCTCGTCGCGCATCAGCGCCGAGCCCGCCTGCTGCCCGACCGCGACCTTGCGCACCGGGCAGCCGAAGTTGATGTCGATCACCTCGGCGCCGCGCGCCACGCCGATGCGCGCCGCCTCCGCCATCGCCGCAGGATCGCACCCGGCGAGCTGCAGCGCGTTCGGCCGCCCCGGCCCCGCGCCCTGCATCTCCGCCATGCGCAGCGTGGTCCGGTTCTCGCGCACCATCGCCCAGGAGGCGATCATCTCGGACACCACCATGCCCGCCCCCTCCGCACGCGCCAGTTGGCGGAACGGCAGGTCGGTCACCCCCGACATCGGCGCCAGGATCACCGGGGTGTCGATCCGCACGCCGCCGCCGAGCGAGATCGGCGCCAGCGGCCGGGAAGGAGGCAGAACTGCAATATTGCTCATGAATTAGGCAAACTAATCGGGTGCGGGGCAAAGCGCAATCACCCGGCCACGCGGTTCCGCAGGGGGGCAAGGCGGGAGCTGGTCAGGAAGGCCAGGGCTCTGCCCTGGACCCGCCAGGCGAAGGTGGCCAAAGGTTCCAACGATCCGCTTGGATCGTTGGAAAAGCCACCGGAGGGAGCCGCCCCTGGACCCGGCCTCCCTTGAGTAAGGGGTTCCAAGGGCCCTGCCTTTGGCGGGGTCCAGGGGCAGAGCCCCTGGCCTTGCTTTCTAGGTTTCAGCCCCGTCCAGCCTTGCCGCTTGACGGCGCGCCTTCCCCCGCAGCATTGCTCCGCCCATGCGCATCGCCGGTCTTCTTGTCGCCGCCGGAACCGGCACCCGGTTCGGGTCCGCCACGCCCAAGCAGTATGCGAGCCTCTTCGGACGCCCGGTGATCCGCCACGCCGCGGAAGCGCTGCTCGCCGGCTGCGACCTGCTGCAGCCCGTCGGCGACCCCGCCGCCGTCGAGGCCGCGCTCGCCGGCCTGGGCCACCTGCCCTGCGTGCCCGGCGGCGCCGAGCGCCAGGACAGCGTGCGCGCCGGGCTGGAGGCGCTGGCCCCGCACCGCCCGGACGTCGTGCTGGTCCACGACGCCGCCCGGCCACACATCCCGGGCGGCACGGTGCCCGCCCTGCTCGCGGCGCTCGGCGGGCACCGGGGCGCCATCCCGGCGGTCCCGGTCGGCGACACGCTGAAGCGGGTCGAGGCCGGGCGCATCGTCGCCACCGTGCCGCGCGACGGCCTGGTGCGCGCCCAGACCCCGCAGGCCTTCGACTTCGCGACCCTGCTCGGCGCCCACCGCGCCGCGCCGCGCTCCGGCCTCACCGACGACGCCGCGCTGCTGGAGCACGCGGGCCACGCCGTCGCCGTGGTGGCCGGGGACGAGGACAACATCAAGCTGACCCATCCGGAGGACCTCGTGCGACTGGAACGACTGCTGGCGGCGCCGATGCAGCCGCGCGTCGGCACCGGCTACGACGTCCACGTCCTGGTCGAAGGGCGCGCGCTGATCCTGTGCGGCGTCGCGGTGCCGCACGAGCGCGGGCTGGACGGCCATTCCGACGCCGACGTCGGCATCCACGCGCTGTGCGACGCGATCTACGGCGCGCTGGCCGAGGGCGACATCGGCCGCCACTTCCCGCCCACGGAGGGCGAGTGGAAGGACGCCGACAGCGCCCGCTTCCTGCGCCATGCGGCCGGGCGCATCGCCGCGCGCGGCGGCGTGCTGTGCAACGCCGACGTCACGCTGGTCTGCGAGCGGCCGAAGATCACCCCGCACGCCCCGGCGATGCGCGCCTGCCTGGCCGAGCTGCTCGGCACCGCGGTCGACCGCATCTCGGTGAAGGCGACCACGTCGGAGCGCCTGGGCTTCACCGGCCGAGGCGAGGGCATCGCGGCTCAGGCGGCGGTGACGATCCTGGTGCCGGCATAGCCTGTGGCGGGCAGGGTCGAGGCCCTGCCCCGGGCGGTGCCAAAGGTTGCTCTTCGGTGTCCTCGATCCGGGCGGCAACCTCCGGGGTTCCTTCTGCCGGATCGGGTGGTGTCCGGCCCTGCCTGCCGCCACTGCTCCCCAGTGACGTGGACGGCCGCGGCGGGCGTTGCCATGGTGGACGACCTGACCTTCACGCAACGAGGACGCCATCCATGCCAGGATCCACCAGCGGGCTTCGCTTCGGCCTCGCCGCCGTGGTGCTGCTCGCGCTCGCCGGCTGCGCCGCCCCGCAGGTCGTGGCCGCCAACCCGAACCCGCCGATCCCCGCCCTGCCCGCCGACCCGCGGCCGCTGCCCCCGGTCAGCGCGATCGCGCTGGTGTGGCAACCCGCGCATTACGACTGGACCGGCGCCACCTACCAGTATGTCGCCGGCCGCTACGTCGAGGCGGCCGGGCACACGCGCTGGGCCGACGGCTGGTGGAGCCTGGACACCGGGCGCTGGGTCTGGATGCCGGCGCACTGGGCGGGTTGAGCCGGCGATGCCGATGCAGCTGCGCGGCTCGTGCCGCTGCGGCACGGTGAGCTTCGAGGTCGCGAGCCACACCCCGGTCCCGTTCCAGCTCTGCTACTGCTCGGTGTGCCGCAAGACCGCGGGCGGCGCGGGGGCCGCGATCAACCTCGGCGCCGACGCCCGCACCCTGCGCCACCACGGCCGCACCCGGGTCTGGCACGCGGCGCTGGAGGACGGTCCCAGCCCCGCCGAGCGCCATGCTTGCGAGCGCTGTGCGTCCGCGCTGTGGCTGTTCGACCCGCGCTGGCCCGCGCTGGTGCACCCGCTGGCCTCCGCCATCGACACGCCCCTGCCGGCGGCGCCGACACGCGTGCACATCATGCTGCGCTTCCGGCCGGCCTGGGTGTCGGCGCGGATCGATCCCGGCGACGAGGCGTTCGACGAGCTGCCGGCGCAGTCGATCGAGGAATGGCACCGCACCCGGGGCCTGTGGGTGCCGTAGAGCCAGGGTCGAGGCTTCCTGTTGGATGCCGGTCCAGGGGCGGCTCCCTTCGGTGGCCCTTCCAGCGATCCAGGCGGATCGTCGAAACCTTTGGCCACCTGCGCCTGGCGGGTCCGGGCAGAGCCCAGCCGTGCCGGCCTGAAGCCTCGACATCCCCCGCCACACGGCGGAAAACTCCGGAACGCCAGACCCGGAGCCCGCCCCCGATGCCCGACAGCCAGCACGACGCCCTCCTCCCTGCCCCGCCCGCCGCCACCCTGCGCGCCGACTACAGGCCGCCCGCCTTCCTGGTGGACAGCGTGGACCTGGTGTTCGCGCTCGACGCCGCCGCGACCACCGTGCGCTCCCGGCTGGCGCTGCGCCGCAACCCCGCCGAGGGGGCGGAGACGGGCGGCCTGCACCTCGACGGCGAGGGCTTGGCCCTGCTGGAGGCCTCGCTCGACGGCGCGGCCGTGCCGGAGGCGTCGCTGCGAATCGTGGACGGCGACCTGCACCTCGACGACGTGCCGGACTGCTTCGAGCTGGAGCTGCTGGTGCGGATCTCGCCCGAGGCCAACTCCGAGCTGAGCGGACTGTACGTGTCGGGCGGCAACCTGTTCACCCAGTGCGAGGCGCAGGGCTTCCGGCGCATCACCTTCTTCCCCGACCGCCCCGACGTGATGACGCGCTTCACCACCACGCTGGTCGCGGAGCGGGCGCGCTACCCCGTGCTGCTGTCCAACGGCAACCGGGTCGATGCCGGCGGGTCAGAGGGCGGCCGCCACTGGGCGCGCTGGGAGGACCCGCACCCCAAGCCATCCTACCTGTTCGCCCTGGTCGCCGGCGACCTCGTGTCGCTGGAGGACCGCTTCACCACAGCGTCCGGCCGCGACGTGGCGCTGGCGATCTGGGTGCGCGACGGCGACCAGGACCGGTGCGACCACGCGATGGCCGCGCTGAAGGCGTCGATGCGCTGGGACGAGGAGACCTTCGGCCTCGAGTACGACCTCGACGTGTTCAACATCGCCGCCGTGTCGGACTTCAACATGGGAGCGATGGAGAACAAGGGCCTCAACATCTTCAACACCAAATACGTGCTGGCCCGCCCGGAGACCGCCACCGACAGCGACTACCAGGGCGTCGAGACGGTGATCGCCCACGAGTACTTCCACAACTGGACGGGCAACCGTGTCACCTGCCGCGACTGGTTCCAGCTCTCGCTCAAGGAGGGCCTGACCGTGTTCCGCGACCAGGAGTTCTCCGCCGACCAGGGCTCGCGCGCGGTCAAGCGGGTCGCCGACGTGCGCCGCCTGCGCGCGGGGCAGTTCCCCGAGGACGCGGGCCCGCTCGCCCATCCGGTGCGCCCGGACAGCTACGTGCGCATCGACAACTTCTACACCGCGACGATCTACCAGAAGGGCGCGGAGGTGGTGCGCATGATCCGCACCCTGGTGGGCGTCGACGGGTTCCGGCGCGGCATGGACCTCTACTTCGCCCGCCACGACAACCAGGCCGTCACCATCGAGGATTTCGTCGCCGCGATGGCCGACGCGTCCGGCACTGACCTGTCCGCGTTCCGCGCCTGGTACGCCCAGGCCGGCACCCCGGAAGTGTCCGTGGAGGACAGCTACGACCCGGACGCCCGGCGCTACACGCTGCACCTCGCCCAGTCGACGCCGCCCACGCCCGGGCAGCCCGCCAAGGCGCCGCTGCAGATCCCCATCGTCATGGCCCTGCTCGGCGAGGACGGCGCGATGCTCGCGCCGCGCGCCGGCGGCGACGGGATCGCGGCGATCCCGGGTGGTGCCGGCGAAATGCTGCTCGAGCTTCGCCACGCCGCGCAGGACTTCGTGTTCGACGACGTGTCCGGCCGCCCGGTGCCCTCGCTGCTGCGCGGCTTCTCCGCGCCGGTGCAGTTGCGCGGCCTGTCGCCGGCCTCGCTGCGCTTCCTCGCGACCCACGACACCGACCCGTTCGTGCGCTGGGA
Source organism: uncultured Acetobacteraceae bacterium (assembly GCA_964236695.1). Taxonomy (GTDB): domain Bacteria; phylum Pseudomonadota; class Alphaproteobacteria; order Acetobacterales; family Acetobacteraceae; genus CAXSEF01. Next base: position 130,950 of record CAXSFU010000001.1, read on the forward strand.
CAGCGGCCAGCAGTACGCCACCGACGTGCTGCTGCGCCTGGTCGACGGCCTGCGCCGCGGCGAGGCCCCTGCCCCCGACCGGGGCATGGTCGACGCGGCGCGCGTCACCCTGGCCCGCGCCGACGCGGACCCCGCCTTCGCCGCCGAAGCGCTGGCGCTGCCCGGGCTGGGCGTGGTCGCCGACCGCATGGCCGTGGCCGACCACGAGGGCGTGCACCTCGCGCGCCAGCTGATGAAGGGCGCGATCGGCACCGGCCTTTCGGGCGAGCTGCACGACGCCTACGCCCGCCTCGCCGACGCCGGGCCGTATCGCATCGACGGCGAGTCGATCGGCCGCCGCTCGCTGCGCAACGCCTGCCTCGACGTCCTCGCCTCGCCGCAGGCGGCCGGCCGCGACGCCGGCGTGGCGCTCGCCGCCGCGCAGTTCGCGGCCCGCGCCAGCATGACGGACGTGCTGGCCGCCCTGGTGGTGCTCGCCGGTTCGGACGCCGCGGAGGGCGAGGCCGCGCTGGTCGAGTTCCACGCGCGCTGGCGCCACGACGACCTGGTGCTCGACAAGTGGTTCTCGATCCAGGCGATGTCGCCGCGGCCCGGGGCGATCGGCCGGGTGCGCGCGCTCTACGGCCACCCCGACTTCGACCTGCGCAACCCGAACCGGATGCGCTCGCTGATCGGCGCCTTCGCGTCGGGCAACCCGGTGGCGTTCCACGCCGCGGACGGCAGCGGCTACGCCTTTCTTGCCGACGCGATCCTGGCGGTGGACCGCATCAACGGCCAGGTCGCGGCGCGCATGGTCGGGCCGCTCGGCGCGTGGCGGCGCCAGGACGAGGGGCGGCAGGCCCTGATGCGCGACGCGCTGGCGCGTGTGCTTGCCGAGCCGACGCTGAGCCAGGGCACGCGGGAGATGGCCGCGCGCAGCAGCGCGCCGGCCTGAGGCAGGCAAGGCTGGGCTCTGCCCAGACCCGCCAGGGGGAGCCCCCCTGGACCGGCATCCCCAAGTGAAGCCGGTCCAGGGGCGCTGCCCCTGGCGGAGTTTGAGGCAGAGCCTCAACCTTGCTGCCTTCGCGGCCGGGGTTCCCACCCGCCATTGTTGCGGTGCAAGAGTGGGCTCCCGTCACCGCGCGAGGCACGCATGGACGCCCAGCCCACCGGCCAGCTCACGGTCCGCATCGTCGCGATGCCGGCCGACACCAACGCGTCCGGCGACATCTTCGGCGGCTGGATCATGGCGCAGATGGACGTGTCCGCGGGCATCGCCGGGCGCGAGCGCGCCCGCGGCCGGGTGGTCACCGCGTCCGTGTCGAGCCTGAGCTTCCTGCAGCCGGTCAAGGTCGGCGACGTGGTGGCGGTGTATACCGAGGTGGTCGGCACCGGCCGCAGCTCGATCCGCATCCAGATCGAGGCCTGGGTGATCCGCGGCACCGGCTCCACCCAGCTCAAGGTGACGGAGGCGCTATTCGTCATGGTGGCCGTCGACGCGGCCGGCGCCCCGACCGCGCTGCCGCCGGCCTGACGCTGCGTGGCCGTCGCGGGTCGGTGACACCGCGGACACGCCGCGTTTCCCATCGGCCGATCAGCCCTTGACGGGTCCGTGGGCGTCCCCCACGACGGACGCAAAGAAACTGCCGGAAACCGTCCACGATGTTCCACCAGGTCCTGCGCCCGATCGGCGACAGCCTTCTGCTGTCCTTCCTTGTCGCGGTCGTGCCGATCGCGATCGTCCTCGTCATGCTTGGCGTCGCGCGCCGTCCGGCCTGGCAGGCCTCGCTGCTTGGCCTGGTCGCGGGCCTGCTGATCGCCACCCTGGCCTGGGGACTTCCGGTGGGCCTGGCGCTCGACTGCGCGGCGCTCGGCGCGGTGTTCGCGCTGTGGCCGGTGATGTGGATCGTGATCAACGCCCTGCTGCTCTACAACGTCGCCGTGGTGTCCGGGCGCTTCGACGCCTTCCGCGACTGGGTGCTCGCCAGCCTGCCCAACGACCGACGCGTCGTGCTCGTGGTGATCGGCTTCTGCTTCGGCGCGCTGCTGGAAGGCATCTCCGGCTTCGGCACTCCTGTGGCGATCACCTCGTCGCTGCTGATCCTGGTCGGCTACCCGCCGCTGGAGGCGCTGACCTTCACCCTGATCTTCAACACCGCGCCGGTGGCGTTCGGGGCGCTCGGCGTGCCGGTCACCGTGCTCGGCGTGGTCACCCACCTGCCCGACACCGCGCTCGGCGCCATGATCGGGCGGCAGCTGCCGATCATGGCGCTGATCCTGCCGTTCTACGTGATGGCGATGTACGGCGGCCGCCGCTCGGTGGCGGCGCTGTGGCCGATGCTGCTGGTCGCGGGCGGCTCCTTCGGCCTTGCGCAGTTCGCGGCGTCGAACCTGATCGACTACCGGCTGACCGACGTGCTGTCGTCCATGGTGTCGCTGATCGCCACCATCGGATTCCTCCAGGTCTGGCAGCCTGCGCCCGATCCCGCCTACGCCATCAACGCCGGCGTGCTGCACACCCCGGGCAAGCTGTCCGGCTGGCAGGGCTGGCTGCCCTGGATCGTGGTCTCGGTGGTCGTGATCCTGTGGACCCACTTCAAGGTGTTCCTCAATGGCGACCGGAAGTTCAACTGGCCCGGCCTGAACAACGCGGTCGCCATCACCCTCTACGGCGACCGGCCGTATGCCGCGGTGTGGGACTTCCAGCCGCTGGCGACCGGCACGGCAATCCTGCTCGCCGCCATCGTCACCGCGGCCCTGTGCGGCGTCGGGCCGGGGCGCTTCCTCGCCTGCGTCGTCACCACGCTGCGCCAGACCAGGCTTGCGATCCTCACCGTGGCGCTGATCGTGGCGCTGGCCTTCGTGATGAACTATTCGGGCATGACCTACACGCTTGGCCTGGGCGTCGCCTCGGTCGGGCCGGTGTTCCCGCTGGTCTCGGCGTTCCTCGGCTGGGTCGCGGTGTTCCTGTCCGGCTCCGACACCTCCGGCAACGCCCTGTTCGGCAACCTGCAGGTCGTGGCCGCCAACCAGCTCGGGCTCAACCCGCTGCTGATCGCGGCCACCAACTCGTCGGGCGGCGTGATGGGCAAGATGATCTCGCCGCAGAACATCGCCACCGGCGTGTCCGTCACCAACCTGCGCGGCCAGGAGGGCGCGGTGCTCGCCCGCACCTTCTGGCACAGCATCGCGCTCACCCTGCTGCTGGGCGTGATCGTGGTGATCGAGCAGTACCTCGTGCCCTGGGTGATCCCGATCTACTGAGTCCCTGGCTCCTGGGCGGCGCGTGGGGCCCTGCGCCCGATCCCGCCGCACGCTCGCCTGCGCGGGCTGTCCTTCAGGTGGCAGGAAGCCGCGGGTCTCCGGCAGGCTGCGCGAGGATCGAGGATGCCCCGGCGGTTCCGACGGTGGCGCCGATGGCCAGCTCCGGCCCTCGGGTCGGCAACGGGGCGGGCGGTCGCGTGGAGCAGGGCTGCGTGTGCCGCCGCAGCGGCATGCCACTTGCGCTACCGCCCTGCTGCACTGCACCGTGGTCCAGGGGGCAGCGGACTCCGCGCGGAGGGGAATTCGGTTCCGGACCGGTGGTGCCGGCAGGCGCTCCCGCGTTCCGCTTTTCGCCGATGGCTGGACAGGGGACGATCTGCCGTGCAGCGCGATGACGCAGGCTTGCTTTCCCCGTCGCCGGACCCGGGCACCGGGGACGCAATGCCGCCCCTGCCGGAATTCGACGAGATGGTCACCGGCAGCGGCGGCCTGCGCCCGGCCTGGTCGGCGCTGATCGGCACCCTGCATGCCCTGCCGGAGGGCGTGTTCGCCGCGCGGGCTACCCGCGTGTCGCGCCAGTATGCGGAGACCGGGATCGCCTACCCAGGCGGCGGCGTGCAGCCCCAGGCCGCGCCGCTGCTGTGCCCGATCCCGATGCTGCTGCCCGCCAAGGAATGGGAAGCGCTGTCCGCCGGCCTGGACCAGCGCGCCCGGCTGCTCGACGCCATCGCCGCCGACCTGTACGGCCCGCGCCGCCTGCTCGCCGAGGGGCTGGTCCCCGCGCATCTCGTCTACGCCAACCCGCGCTTCCTGCGGCCGTGCTGCGACATCCCGCCGGCCGGCGGCGTCCACGTCCATGCCTATGCCGCCGACCTGGTGCGCCTGCCGGACGGCGCCTGGCACGTCGCGGCGGACCGGCTGCAGGCGCCCGGTGGCATCGGCGCCGCACTGCAGAACCGCGGCGTGCTGGTGCGCACGGTGCCGGAGCTGTTCCGCGCCACCCCGGTGCGGCGCCTGGAGCCGTTCTTCGAGATGTGGCAGGCCCGGCTGGCGGCGCTGGCGCCACCGCGCGAGGACGGCGGTCCGGCGCGCGTCGCCCTGCTCACGCCAGGGCAGTTCGCGCCGTTCTTCCTCGAGCACGTGTTCCTGGCCCGCCAGCTCGGCGCCACCTTGGTCGAGGGCGGCGACCTCACGGTGCGCGACGGCCGCGTGCACCTCAAGACGCTGTCCTCGCTGCAGCGCATCGACGTGCTGCTGCGTTTCATGGACGACGACTTCACCGACCCGCTGGAGCTGCGCAGCGACTCCATGCTGGGCGTGCCTGGCCTGCTGCAGGCGATCCGCGCCGGCCGTGTCGCCATGGTCAACGCGCCGGGCGCCAGCGTGGTCGAGACCCCGGAGCTGCGCCTGCTGATGCCCGCCCTGGCCGTGCGGCTGCTGGGCGAGACCCTGCGTCTGCACTCCGCCCCTGCCCTGCCGGAAACCGGCGTGCCCGCGGGCGGGGAGCAGCGCGCAGTCCGGGGGGAGCGATCTGCCTGGGAGGACGGACGCGACCTGTCCCGCGACCCTGCCGACGGGACGGCACGGCGTTCCGTGGCGCCGGTCTGGACCGAGGATGGGCTCGTGCCGCGCCCGGTGACGCTGCGCATGTTCCTGGTCCATGACGGCAGCCGCTACGCCGCCATGCCCGGCGGCTTCGCCAAGAGCTCGCTGCCGTCAGGGCGGCGCTTGGTGAAGGACACCTGGGTCGCGGCCGGCTCAGACCCGCCCGGCCTGGACCCGCGGCCGGGCGGCACGGCGGCGGTGCTCTCGTCCGGGCCGGGCCGGGTGCGCATCACTCCGGTGCCCGACGACCTGCGCTCCCGCACCGCCGACGACCTGTTCTGGCTGGGCCGCTACGCGGAGCGGCTGGACAGCGCGGCGCGGGTGCTGCGCGCGGCCACGCTGCGCCTGACCAGCGAGAGCGTCGGCCCGGGCGAGGCCACGGAGATCCGCCACATGCTCATCCTGCTCGGCGAGCTGGGGCTGGTCGAGCCGGTGCTCGCCGAGATGCTGCCCGACGGGCGCGCCCTGCTCGCCGCCATGCCGCTGGCCTGGGGCAGCGACTCCCCGCTCGGCGACCTGTTCGCGGCCGTCGGCAGGATCGCCCAGACCCTGCGCGACCGCCTGTCGAAGGACATGGAGGTCGTGGTGCTCGGCCCGCTGCAGCAGGCGCGCGCCGCCCTCGCGCGTCCGCAGGACGCGGATCGCATGATCGTGGCGCTGGAGACGCTGATCGGCCGGGTCGCGGCGTTCGGCGGCATGGTGTCGGAGAACATGACCCAGAGCAGCGGCTGGCTGTTCCTCGACATCGGCCGGCGCATCGAGCGCGCCCTGTACGGCGCCGCCCTGCTGTCCGAGCTGCTCGACGGCACAGAGCGGGAAGGCGAGGCGCCGCTCGAGATGGCGCTGGAGCTGTCTGACAGCACGATCACCTACCATTCCCGCTACCTCGGCACGGTGCAGACCGGGCCGGTGGTCGACCTGCTGCTGTCCGACCCGCGCAACCCGCGCAGCGTGGCGTTCCAGCTCGCGCGCATCGAGGCCCACCTGCGCGAGCTGGCGCGCGGCTTCTCCCGGGCGGAGGCCCCCGGGGCGGAGGCCGCGACCGCGCTGCTGGACGCGCTGCGCGCCACGCGGCTGGAAGGGCTGGAGCAGCCGCCCGCCCGTGCCGCCCTGCTGCACTCCCTGGCCGGCACCAGCCAGCGACTGTACGGCCTGTCGGACCGGCTGACCCGCGCCTACCTGTCGCACACCCGCATGCCCACCGCCGTCGGCTACAGCTCGGTGCGGGCGTGAGCGACCGGATCGCCGGAGGCCGGCACGCGACCCCGACTCGTGGGTGGTCGCACGGGTGGCGCCCCACCCTGCCCACGGGCTAGGCTTGGGCGTGAAATACCGTGTGCGCCACCGATCCCGCTACAGCTACGCGCGCCAGGTGCAGCTTTCCTATCACGCGCTGCACCTGCGCCCGCGCCAGACCGAGCACCAGCGCGTGCTGCGCGCGAGCATCTCCACCAGCCCGGCTCCGGCCACCTTGTCGGAAGGCGCCGACTACTTCGGCAACGGCCTCGACCTGCTCACGGTGACAGAGCCCCACCTGCAGCTCACCGTCGACCTCGACGCCGTGGTCGAGGTGGCGTTCCCGGCCCCGCCCGACGCCACGCCGGGCTGGGAGCAGGTGCGCGACCAGCTGCGCGTCGCCCGCGGCCCGGAGCTGTCCGCGGTCGCAGAGTTCACCTTTCCGTCCGCGATGGCCGCAGCGGACGAGGCGATCGCGCGCTACGCCGCCGCCTCCTTCCCGCCCGGACGCGAGGTGCTCGACGCGGCCCGCGAGCTGACCTCGCGCATCCACCGCGACTTCGCCTTCGACCCGGAAGCGACCTCGATCGAGACGCCGCTTGCGGAGGCGATGCGCATGCGGCGCGGCGTCTGCCAGGACTTCGCCCAGATCCAGATCGCCGGCCTGCGCTCCCTCGGGCTGGCGGCGCGCTACGTCAGCGGCTACATACGCAACGATCGTGGCGCCGGCCCGGCAATGGGCAGCGCACTCGCCGATGCTGGCCTATCTCTTGCAGGGAGCGGTCCTGCAGGAGACTGGCTGCCAGCGAGCGGCGGCGCTGAGTCCCGCGAGGCCGAGGGGAGCGCCGGGGATACGCATTCCGAGTTCGTCGGCGCCGACGCCTCGCACGCCTGGGTGTCCGTCTACTGCCCGGGCAGCGGCTGGATCGACCTCGACCCCACCAACGACCTGCTGGTCCGCCAGTCGCACGTGGTGCTGGCCTGGGGCCGGGACTACCGGGACGTGAGCCCGATCAGCGGCATCCTGGTCGGCGGCGGCGAGCATGCGCTCGACGTCGAGGTGGCCGTGCAGGCCTTGTCGTGACTGTGCTGGCAGGAGACCATCCCATGAGCCTTTTCGGCGGCTACGATCCAGGCCCGTTCTTCTGCGAGCTGCTCAGCAAGCGCGGCCTGCCGATGCCGGAGGTCGACGCCATCGCCGCCCGCCTCGACGCCCTCTCGCTCGAGGAGCTGCGCCGCCGCGCGGGCGTGGCCGGTGACGAACTGTACAACCTGGGCATCACCTTCACGGTGTACTCGGACAAGGACGCGATCGACCGCATCCTGCCGTTCGACCTGATCCCGCGCGTGCTGTCGGCCGCGGAGTGGGACCAGGTCGAGCGCGGCGTGGTGCAGCGCGTCACCGCGCTGAACGCCTTCCTGCACGACATCTACCACGACGCGAAGATCCTGGCCGACGGCATCGTCCCGCGCGCCCTCGTGGTCGGCAACCCGAACTTCCGCCCGGAGATGATCGGCCTCGACGTGCCGCTCGGCACCTACGTCCACGTCTGCGGCACCGACATCGTGCGCGACGAGCACGGGCATTTCCTGGTGCTGGAGGACAACGCGCGCACGCCGTCCGGCGTGTCCTACGTCATCGAGAACCGGCACATGATGCGCCGCGTGCTGCCCGAGCTGATGGACGGGCTGCGGGTGCGAGAGGTCGAGAGCTACGGCATGAAGCTGCAGCAGGCGCTGGCCGAGTGCGCGCCCGGCGGCGTGTCCAACCCCCAGGTCGTGCTGCTCTCGCCGGGCATCTACAACTCGGCGTATTTCGAGCACGTGTTCCTGGCGCGCGAGATGGGCGTGCCGCTGGTCGAGGGCCGCGACCTCGTGGTCGAGGACGAACGGGTGTGGATGCGCACCACCGCGGGCCTCGCGCCGGTGCACGCGATCTACCGCCGGCTCAACGACGACTTCCTCGACCCCGACGTGTTCCGCCCGGACAGCACGCTCGGCGTGCGCGGCCTGCTCAATGCCTGGCGGCGCGGCAACGTCGCCATCGCCAACGCCGTCGGCACCGGCGTTGCCGACGACAAGGCGATCTACGCCTACATGCCGCGCATCATCCGCTACTACCTGGGCGAGGAGATCATCCTGCCCAACGTCGAGACCCACATCTGCGGCGAGGCGGAGGGCCTGCAGTACACGCTCGACAACCTCGACACGCTGGTGGTCAAGCCGGTGGGCGAGTCCGGCGGCTACGGCCTCATCGTCGGCCCGCATGCGTCGAAGGAGGAGCTGGCCGAGTTCCGCGACAAGCTGGTGGCCGACCCCGCCAACTACATCAGCCAGCCGATGGTCAAGCTGTCCGTCTCGCCGACCCTGGGCGAGGACGGCGTGGGGCCGCGCCACGTCGACCTGCGCCCGTTCGCGGTCACCGGGGCCAGGACCTGGGTGCTGCCGGGCGGGCTGTCGCGCGTGGCGCTGCGCCGCGGCTCGATCGTGGTCAACTCGTCGCAGGGCGGCGGCTCGAAGGACACCTGGGTGCTCGAGGGAGCCGTCTGAGATGATGCAGGACGGGCTGCAGGACGACGCCGGCGGGACCCGGGCGCAGGACGGCGCCGATCCCGGCCACGGGCGGCGCGCCCTCGACGTGGCCGAAGGCCGCGACATGGCGCAGGGCGGCGCCACCCTGCTGTGCCGCTACGCCGAGGCCTTGTTCTGGCTGGCGCGCTACATGGAGCGCATCGAGAACCTCGCGCGCATCCTCGACGTCACTGACACTTTCACCCGCAGCGGCACGGACACCGGCGCCTGGCGCTCCGTGGTGCAGATCAACTCCGACGAGGCGCGGTTCGACGCGGCGCACCCAGAGGCCAACGTCGCCTCCGTCGTCGCCTTCTACGTGCTCGACCGTTCCAACCCGAACTCGATCGCCGCTTCGATCTTCCAGGCGCGCGAGAACGCCCGCACCCTGCGCCCGCTGATCTCCACCGAGATGTGGGCGCAGATCAACATGTTCTACAACCGCGTGCGCCAGCTCGGGCCGGACGACATCGCGGCCTCTCGTCTGTCCGGGCTGTGCGCCTGGCTCAAGGAGGCATGCCAGCTGCACACCGGCATCACCGAGGGCACCTTCTTCCGCGACCAGGGCTGGGCGTTCTACTCGATCGGCAAGTACATGGAGCGCGGCGACCAGACCACCCGCCTGCTCGACATCAAGTACCACACCCTGCTGCCCTCGGTCGCCGACGTCGGCTCGCCGGTCGACCTGAGCCAGTGGAACTCGGTGCTGCGCGCCGCCGCCGGCTATCACGCATTCCGCCGGGTCTACCCGCGCGGCATGAGCGCGGGCTCGGTGGCCGGCTTCCTGCTGCTCAACAGCTCGTTCGCCCGCTCGGTCGCCCTGTGCACCTGGCTGATGCAGTTCCACCTGACGCAGCTCCGCTCCGGCTACGGGCTGCGCGCCGCCTCCGCGCCGCTGGAGCGACTCGACGGCCTGCGCGCCAGCCTCCAGGAGCGCGACATACGCCAGGTCATCGCCGGCGGGCTGCACGAGTTCCTCGACGGGGTGCAGCAGGAGCTGTCGCTGCTGTACAGCGACATCGCCGCCGCGTTCTGGGAGATCGCGCCGGACACCTGATCTGGGCGGCCGGTCAGGACGGCAAGGCCAGGGGCTCCGCCCCTGGACCCCGCCAAAGGCAAGCCTTTGGAATCCAAGTTTTAAGTAAGGCCGGTCCAGGGGCGGCTCGCCCCTGGCGGGTCTAGGCAGAGCCCAGCCTTGCTTACTTCGACAGGTCAAGGCTTTCGGCCATTGGTATGAGCCAGCTGGCGGGTCCTTCGCGGGCCTCCAGGGTCGAACATACGCGTGGCTGATCGCGCAGGAGCGGCCGCTCCTGCTGCCCGCGGGCCAGGCCTGCTCACGTCGGGTCGGCCGTGACCGATACGGCGACGTCGAGGCCGAGGTAGTCGTCGGGCACGCCCCGGAACGAGCCGCTGATCGGCGCCGCCTGGGTCGGGTCGCGCGTCACCGCGACCCGGATCAGGTTGCGTCCGCCGACGAGGCCGTTGGTCGGGTCGAACTCGACCCACCCCGCACCCGGCAGGAACACCTGCACCCAGGCGTGGGTGGCGCCGCCGCCCGCCAGCGCCGCGCGCCGCTGCGGCTGCGCCCCGGCCGCGAGCAGGGACTGGCCCTCCGGCCCGGCGTGCCCGGTCAGCCGGTCGTCGTACAGGTATCCCGACACGAACCGCGCCGCGAGGCCCAGGCTGCGCACCGCCTCGATCATCAGCAGCGCGTAGTCGCGACAGGTCCCCGAGCCCAGCGCCAGGGTCTCGGCCGGCGACTGCGTGCCCATCGCCTCGCGCCGCTCGTAGCGCAGGGTGGCGCGGACGTGGCGCGTCATCCCGGCCAGCAGCGCCATGGTGTCCTGCCCGGGGCCACCCTGCGCCGCGACCAGCGCCCGAGCCCAGGCCTCCACCCCGCCGTCGTCGGGGTGATGGCGCTCGAGCAGGCGGCCGAGGTCCTGGCGCTCCTCCTCGCTGTAGCGGAACGGGTATTGCGCGGCGCAGGGCTCCGGCACGACGGAGCGCTCCGGCAGCGGGTAGTGGCGCAGTCGCACCCTGGAGACGATGTGCAGCTCTGCGGCGGGCGCCGTGAACCGCGCCATGGCGATCGAGTTGCTGAAGGTGTCGTGCAGCCAGCGCACCGCGGCCGGCGGCCGGATCGACAGCGCCGTGTCGAGCAGGCGCAGGTCGTGGCTGTCGCGCGGGCGCAGCATCAGCCGGTGCTGGTCGAAGCGGACCGGACGGCGATACCGGTAGGTCGTGGTGTGGGTCACGGTCAGGACTGTCATCTCGGGCCTTCGGCTGCGTGTCGCCGGCCCGCCGCGACTCTGCCCGGGAGCCTGCCTCGATGCGGCGCCACCCCGACATGGGGCGGCGGCGCTGCACGCCAGCCTACGCCGGGACGCGGGATTGTTCCCACGGGCGCGACCCCGGCAAGGCTCGACGCGGTGCCGCGCCCCTGTCCGTTGCCCCGGCCAGGGCGGCACCAGCCCGGAGACTGTCACTGACCTGCCAGCCTCGCTGTCCTGCATCGCGGCAGGAAGAAAGCATGTTCTTTCTTGAAAGAAAGAACCAAAGAACTTTTCCCATGAAGCTCCGCAGCCGCCCGCGCGCCCGGAGCCCCATGTGCAAAGTCTTTTTGCTTCTTTTTCTTCAGAAAAAGAAGGACCTTGTCTTCCTGTTCAAAACAACGATCCGCCACGAGTTTCCTGACGGCTTCTAGGGCGCGACCGCGCCGCCCCCCGGCCGCCGGTCGTCGTTGGCGCCGTAGAACCAGCCCGGCCGCATTGCCCCGCCCAGCTCGGAGTCGTTGCCCGACGACACCACCGCGCCGCCTTCCTGGCGCCGGGGGCCGACCAGCACCATCTCGGCCGCCCCCCAGGGCGTGCGCTCCTCGACCGCGTAGCCCATCGCGCGCAGCAGCGCCGCGGTGTCCGGCGACAGGGCGTACGGCTCCGCCTCGATGCGGTCCGGCAGCCACTGCTGGTGCAGCCGCGGCGCGTCGACCGCCTGGCGGGCGCCCATGCCGAAATCCACCACGTTCAGGATCGTCTGCAGCACGATCGAGATGATCCGCGAGCCGCCCGGCGAGCCCACCACCATGGCGACCCGCCCGTCGCGCATCAGGATCGTCGGCGCCATCGACGACAGCGGCCGCTTGCCGGGCGCGATCTCGTTCACCGGTCCCTGCACCAGGCCGAACAGGTTCGCCCCGCCGGGAACGGTGGTGAAGTCGTCCATCTCGTCGTTGAGCAGGAAGCCGGTGCCCGGCGCCATCACCCCGGCCCCGAACAGGCCGTTCAGCGTCGTGGTCACCGCCACCGCGTTGCCCTCGCCGTCCGCCACGGAGAAATGCGTGGTCTGCGGCTTCTCGCCGTCCGCGGCGCCGGCGTCGGGCGACGCTGCGCTGGAAGGCGGTGCGACAGCGGACGACTGCGACCCGACGCGCCCGCCCGCGTTCGCACGCTCCGTCGCAGGCTCGCCCGGCGCAGCCCGCGCGTCCGCCCTGCCGCTCTCTGCCGCCTGCCCGTCCGCCGCCGTCCGTCCGTCCGTCTCGGGTTCCCCGTTCGCCGCCAGCGGCCGGTCGCGCCACACCGCGGGCGGGACATCGTGCGGCGCCACCCCGCTGCGCAGCGCCGTCGATGCGGTGGCGCGCGGGCCGATGCTGTCCCGGATCGCCTGGGCGTGCGCCGGTGACAGCAGCACGTCGAGCGGGCTGGACACGAAGGCGGGGTCGCCGAGCGAGGTGTTGCGGTCGAAATAGACGTGGCGCAGCACCTCCGCGAGCAGGTGCGCCTGGGCCGCCGAGTGGAAGCCCAGCGACGCGACGTCGTAGCCGGACAGCACCTGCAGTGCCTCGCACAGCACCACGCCGCCGGAGGAGGGCGGCGGCGCCGACAGCACCAGCAGGCCCCGGTACTGGCACGCCAGCGGCGCCGACTCGGTGACGCGGTATCCCGCCAGGTCGGCCGCCGTCATCACGCCGCCGCCGCCCAGGGACGCGGCCGCGACGGCGTCGGCCGCGCCACCACGGTAGAACGCGTCCGGACCCCGCGCCGCGATCGCTTCCAGCGTGCGCGCCAGCGCCGGCTGCACCAGCCGGTCTCCCGCCTCCAGCGGCGCCCCGTCCGGACGCAGGAAGATGCGCGCCAGCTCCGGGTCCTGACGGAACCGTGCCGTGCGCACCGCGAGGATGTCGGTGTCGGCCTGCGACAGCACGAAGCCGTCCCGCGCCAGGGCGATCGCCGGCGCCATCACCTGCGCCCGGGGGAGCCGGCCATACTCGCGCAGCGCGGTGTCGAGGCCGAGCACCGTGCCCGGGACCCCCGCTGCATCCCAGCCGACCAGGCTGGCGCCGCGCACCGGGCGGCCCTTCGCGTCGAGGAACATGTCGCGCGTGGCCGCGGCCGGGGCCATCTCGCGGAAGTTGAGGAAGCGGTCACGGCCATTGGCCAGGTGCAGCACCATGAAGCCGCCGCCGCCGAGGTTGCCGCAGCACGGGTCGACCACCGCTTCGGCATAGCCCATTGCCACCGCGGCATCCACCGCGTTGCCCCCCGCGCCCAGGATGGCGGCCCCAACCTCTGCCGACAGGTGCTGGGTGGCGACCGCCATCCCCTCCTGTCCCTCTGTCGGCGGCGGAACCGCGGCACCAGCTATCGGCGCGCCCAACGCGGCGAGACATGCCAACATCGCCAAGGTGCAACGCTGTTGGCGGCGATGACCGTCTCGACAGCGCGAGACCGGCAGGCTTGTCGGCGGCCGGAACACGCTCCATGCTCGGCCGGCGCGAGTGAAGCCCTCAGACCCGGGCCGCATCCCCGCCCCGTGCGCGTCCTGCCGCGATCAGATCAGCTCGTCCTTCAGCTCCTTGGCCGGGCGGAACGCGATCTTCTTCTTCGCCGCGATCTGGATCGCCTCGCCGGTGGCGGGATTGCGCCCGGCACGCGCCGCGGAATGGCGCACCTGCAGGATGCCCAGCCCGTTGAGGCGCAGGCGGTCGCCCTTCTTCAGGTGCTCCACCATCAACTCGACCAGGCCGGTCATCATCGTCTCCGCCTGCTTCTTCTGCAGGTCGTGGGCTTCCGCAAGCTCCGCGGCGACCTGCTTGAGCGAGATGGTGGGCTGCGCGACGGGCTTGGCCGCAGCCTTCGGCGCCGCGGCGGCCTTCGCGCCGGCCGCGGCCTTGCCGGCGGCCGGCTTGGCCGCCTTCGCCGTGGCGGGCGCCTTGGCCGCCGGCTTGGTGGCCGGCGCCGCAGTCGCAGGCTTCTTCGTGGCCATGGCGAATCGTTCCTGATCTTGGGTCTCGGAAGGCATCCACCGAATCACGCTTTCTGTCCCGGAACAAGCGGGACGTGCGAGTCGGCGCACAGCCACGCGCACAAACATGCACGAATTCTGCGCCTGCACGCCCTGCCGGCGTCCGCGGTGCTCAGCGCCGCATGTCCGGCCCCTGCTCGCCTTCCTCCACGTTGCTGTCGGACAGGGCGCGGCCTTTTGCGTCATGCGCTCCGCCATGCGCCAGCACCTCGCGCTCCAGCGGCCCGGCGGTGCGGTCCAGCGCGAACACGCGTGGCAGATGCTCGCTGTTCGCCACCTCCCGGGCAGCCGCGATCGCGTCCTCGAAGCCCATCGGCCGGCCGTCCGGGTGCAGGGGACGCGTGGTCTCCCGCTGGCCGTGCTCGCCGCTCAAGGCGATCTCCACGATCACCCGGTCCGGATCATCCTCGTCGAAGCGTTGCAGCACCGTGACGACCTGTCCGTCCGGCAGCGCGTCGTGCGGGTTCAGCATCACCAACTCGGCCATGATGTGGTCCTCCTGGGCCTCGAACGACGCAGCGGCGCATCCGGTTCAACCGCGCGCAGTGCGGGAGAAGGCGCGACGCAGGGCCGCCGATCGTGCGGTCCGCAGTCGCCACGCAGCCGCGCGGCGTTCATGCGACCGGGATCGCGATCGCCTGCTGACGACAGGCCTTGGTGCGGCTTGACGCCGCCCCATCTTGGGGCTTCAAGCCGCTCATCCGGCCCGGACGTCCGCGCCCGGCCGGCCAGGCGGCAAGGCGAGCCCGTAGCTCAGCTGGCAGAGCACGAGACTTTTAATCTTGGGGTCCTGGGTTCGAGTCCCAGCGGGCTCACCACGCGCGGCCCTCGCAGGCGTGCGTCCCTTGCCGAACCGCTGATACCAACGGCCGAAAACCTTGACCCTTTGAAGCAAGCAAGGCTGGGCTCTGCCCAGACCCGCCAGGAGCGAGCCGCCCCTGGACCCGGCCTCCCTTAAGAATCGGATTCCAAAGGCTTGCCTTTGGCGGGGTCCAGGGGCAGAGCCCCTGGCCTTCCTGTCCCGGTCAGAGCGAACGGCCGCCGGCATGGGTGGCGGCACCGCTGTCGCCCGCGCGCGCTACAAAAGCCGCAGGGCCGCGATCCCGGCCACCAGGCCGACCGCCACCACGGCCAGCGCCAGGGCGAGCCGGCGCTCCACGAACAGCCTGACCCGCTCGCCGAACAGCCGCAGCAACCCTGCCACCAGGAAGAACCGCGCGCCGCGCGTCGCCAGGCTCGCCGCCATGAACACCGCGAAGTCGAAGTGCGCCGCGCCGGACGCGATGGTCACCACCTTGTAGGGGATCGGCGTGAGGCCCTTGACCAGGATGATCCACACGCCCCACTCGGCGTAGCGCGCCTGGAACGCGGCGAACGCCGCCTCCTGCCCGTAGGCGCGCAGCACCGGCAGCGCCACCTGCTCCAGCAGCACAGCCCCGATCGCGTAGCCCAGCGCGCCGCCGGCCACGCTCGCCAGCGTGCACAACGCCGCCAGCCACCACGCCCGGCGCGGCCGCGCCAGCACCATCGGGATCAGCAGCAGGTCGGGCGGCAGCGGGAACACGCTGGCTTCCGCGAAGCTCACCACGGCGAGCCAGAGCGGCGCGGACGGCCGGGCGGACAGGGCGAGCAGCCGCTCGGCAAGGCGGTTCAGCATGGCACCGTCCCGGTTCGCCCCGGGAGTCGCGGCCCGCAGGGACGGGCCGCGCCCACGGGGGTGGGGGCACATGCCACGCCAGCCCGGCCCGAGGCAACGGCACGGCCGCGTGGCGGGCTCCGCCTCCGGCCTGATCCGGTCGTGCCCGGCTTGCCTGCGTCCGGCGGGGGTGGTCTAGCCCCGCCGCGTCGCGCACCGTGCCGCGACACTGCCGGGATGGGACACACGCATGCGCCTCGCCACACGCCTGACCGCCGCGGGCCTCGCCGCGCTCTGCCTCGCCTCCGGCACCACCGCCCTGGCCGCGTCGCGCACGCACGCGACCCAGGCCGCGCCGCACGCGCCGTCAGCCCAGGGCGAGCACGCGCCGGCGGCCCGCGGCGGCCCGCCGCACGCCTTCCTGTTCGGGAGCTGGACCGGCGGCCTGTTCCCCGTGCCCGCCGGCTCGCTCACCGCCGCGAGCTGCCTGGCCACGCCGACGGTGATCTTCACCCGCGACGTGGTGCTGCGCGCCACCCTCACCGATCCGGTCTACCTGCAGCGCCAGATCGAGACGGTCCGCACCTCGCCGCGCGGCGCCGAGTTCCGCTTCATCAGCCAGGGCGGCGGCGACGCGGCCAGCACCCTCGGCATCGAGGCACCCGGCAGCACCGGCTTCGGCTGCGAGGACCCGGACGTCCTGCACGTCGAGCGCCGCAGCGAGAACGAGATCGCGTTCACCGGCTGCGCGGACTTCCCGAACCCGCTGGTGCGCTGCCCTTCGCGCTAGGGGCTCTGTTGGAGACCTGGGGCCAGTTCGTTGCTTCAGGTAAGGGAGGCAAGAGTCTTCTTTTTCTGAAGAAAAAGAAGCAAAAAGACTTTGTCTATTGGATTCCGGGCAGGCTGGCGGCTCCGGAACTCCACGGACCAAAGTTCTTTGGTTCTTTCTTTCAAGAAAGAACACGCTTTCTTCTCGCTTCCGCGCAGAAAGTCGGGGCGAATTTGGCCTTGCCTCGCTTCACGCCCGCAGCGTGATAACCGCCCGCAGCCCCCCGCCGTCGCGGCGGCGCAGCACCACGTCGCCGCCGTGCGCGCGCAGGATGTTGCGCGCGATCGGCAGCCCGAGGCCGGTGCCGCCGGTCTCGCGCGAGCGGCTCGGCTCGCCGCGGTGGAACGGCTCGAACACCCGCTCCAGCAGCTCCGCCGGCACGCCCGGGCCGTCGTCCTCGACCAGCACGGTGAGCACGCCGTCCCTGGCTGCGCCCGCGCTGACCTGCGCCCCGCCGGCGTAGGCGACCGCGTTGCCGACCAGGTTCGCGAAGGCCCGCTTCAGCGCGATCGGCGAGGCCTGCACCACAAGGCGCGGCGGCCCCGTCCATCCCAGCCGGTCCGCGCACCCCGGACGGGCGTCGCCCGCCTCGTCGAGCACGGTGCGCAGCAGCGCGCCCAGGTCGACCGCCGCCATCGGCTCGCGGTCCAGCGCGTCGCGCCCGAACGCCAGCGTGGCCGACACCATCGCCTCCAGCTCGTCGAGGTCGGCCAGGAACCGGTCGCGCAGCTCGTCGTCGTCGATGAACTCGGAGCGCAGCTTGAGGCGGGTGATCGGCGTGCGCAGGTCGTGGCCGATCGCGGTCAGCAGGAAGGTGCGGTCGTCGACGAAGGAGCGGATGCGCGCCGCCATCGTGTTGAACGCGACCGCCGCCTTGGCGACCTCGGCGGGGCCTTCCTCGGGCAGCGGCGCGGCGTTGACGTCGAGCCCGAGCCGCTCGGCCGCGGCCGCCAGCGTGCGCACCGGCTGCGTCAGGCGACGCACCGCCCACAGGATCAGCGCCGCCGCCGCCGCCGTCATCGCGAGGAACGCCTCGAGGAAGTCGGGCGTCTGCAGGCTGCCCCTGCGGCGCATGGACACGGCGAGGTTCAGCCAGCGCCCGTCCGGCAGCTGCAGCGCCAGCCCGACCTCGTGCAGCCACGGACCGCCGTACACCCGGATGTCGCGCGGGTATTCCGCCGCGGTCAGCGGCGCCAGGGGCATGTCGACCTCGAGCGCGCGGGTGAAGCCGGGGGGCGCCGGCGGCAGGCCGCCCGGCTGCGGCTCCGGGTCGAGCGACGCCCGGCGCAGCTCCTCGGCCAGGTCGCGCACCACCTCTGCCTGTCGCGCCGGCGGCGTGCGCTCCACCACCCGGTAGAAGCGCAGCAGGTGCGTGCCCAGTCCACGCGCCAGCTCGCCGCGCCGGACCAGCGTCTGGTCCGCGGTGTGGATCACGAGGCCACCCGCCTGCACCGCCATCAGCCCGGCCAGCACCACCAGCGCCGTGCGCGACGCCAGGCTGCGCGGCCACAGCACCGGCCAGCGCCGGGGCCCTGCGTCGGTCTCCACAGGCCTGTCCGACGACGCGGGCCTGCCGGGCGACGCGGGCAGGCCGGGCCCTGCCGCCGCGGCCGGCATCAGCACCCGCTCACGCCCGCTCCACGTCAACGGCCAGCACGTAGCCGCCGCCGCGTACCGTCTTGATCAGCTGGGCGTGGCGCCCGTCGTCCTCCAGCTTGCGGCGCAGGCGGCTGATCGCCACGTCGATCGCCCGGTCGAACGGCCCCGCCTGGCGGCCGCGCAGCAGGTCGAGCAGCATGTCGCGGGTCAGCACCCGGTTGGCGCGGTCCAGCAGCGCCGCCAGCAGGTCGTACTCGCCGCCGGTCAGCGCCACCTCCGCCCCGTCCGGGCTGAGCAGACGCCGACGCGCCGGCTCCAGCGTCCAGCCGGCGAAGCGCAGCGCCTTGGCGGTGGCGCCGGAGCGGCGCTCCTCGCGTTCCGTCGTGCGGCGCAGCACGGCGCGCACACGGGCCAGCAGCTCGCGCGGGTTGAACGGCTTGGCCAGGTAGTCGTCGGCGCCCATCTCCAGGCCGACGATGCGGTCGGTTTCCTCGCCCATCGCAGTCAGCATGATGATCGGCACATCGCTTTGCTGCCGCAGCCAGCGCGCGAAATCGAGGCCGCCCTCTCCGGGCAGCATCAGATCCAGGATTACCAGCTGGTAGTGCCCGGCCGGCAGCGCGCGGCGCGCCTCTCTGGTGTCGCGCGCCGTGGTGACGCGGAACTGGTGGCGCTCCAGGAACCGCGCCAGCAGGTCGCGGATCTCGCGGTCGTCGTCCACCACCATGATATGCGGTACGGTTTCCATGCGCCGATGATACGGCCGAACCGCAGCCCCCGGCATCGCCACGTTGCACTTCTTTGCAAACGGCGCCGTGCCGCAGAAGCCTCGCCCCCGGACACCCCCCGAGGCGGCCTCGGTGCCTTCCTCGTCGCGCGGCCTGCCCTCAGTGCCCGCCGACCAGCGGGCTCACCAGGTAGGAGAAGCCCCAGCTCACCGGCACGAACTGCTGCAGGTACTGGTTGAAGTGCGTGTAGAACTCGTACACCCCGGAGCGCGGCACGTACACCACGTCGAACGGCGCCAGCCGGACGTCGGCGCCGGGGTCCGCCCCGGTGATCGCGTGCCGGTAGTCGACCGCATACACCTGCGCCACGTCGCCCGGACCGCGCCGCACCAGGAAGATGCGGTCGGGATCGGCCGACAGCTTCACCCCGCCGGCCCGCGCCAGCGCCTGCAGCACCGACAGGTTCGGGCCGACGGTGATGAACTCGCCGGGCGTGTTGACCTCGCCCGCGACGTAGATGCGGTTCGGCGCGAAGGAACGCACCTCCACGCTCAGCCGCGGCGCGCGCAGCTCGCGCCCGTAGTCGCGCCGCAGCACCGCAGCCAGCTCCTCCGGGGTGCGGCCATACGCCACGACGCCTTCCGCCAGCACGGTCGAGATCCGGCCGTCGGGGCGCACCGTGACCTCCTCGTTCAGCTCCGGGTTCAGCAGCAGCCGCACGCCGAGCACGTCGCCGACCTGCAGCCGGTACGGCGGGATCTCCGGCGCCACGCCCGCCTGCGGCATCAGCGACCGGGGCGCGGCAGGCAGCCCGGACACGGTCTGCGCACAGCCGCCCACCCCCAGAACCCCCGCCAGGAGCAGGCCGGCACACGCTCGTGACGCAGGACGCTTCGTCATGTTCGGGTGTCGTTCCCTGGCGCTCTGCAACCGCTGTAGGCCAACGGTCCAGGCCGGACAAGCTGGGCGGTCACATGACGGGCGGAGAACACGCGGACGCCTGGAACTGTGGCCGCGCCGCCGCACGCAGCGACGCCAGCCGGTGGATCAGCCGTTCGCGGCGGCCTCGGCGGACCCGACCGGCGGTGTTGCGCCAGGCTGCGGGACCGCCAGGACGCGACGCACCGCCGCGAGCACCGGCTCCACCCCGATCGACTGGATGCACGCATGGCGGTTCGGGCAGTCGCTGACGTGGGTGAGGTGGCAGGGCGAGCAGTCGATCTGCGCCCGGACCACGGTGACCTCGGGGCCGAGCGGCATCCAGGTCGCGACCGGGTCGATGCCCGAGAAGATCGCCACCGTCGGCACCCCCGACATCGCCGCCGCATGGGTCAGCCCCGAGTCGTTGCCGAGATACAGGTCGACATGGCGCAGCATCGCGAAGGACTGGTCGAGCCGCAGCCGCCCCACGAAGCTGCGCACCCCGCCCGGGCGAGCCGCGCCCGCCCGGCGCAGGATGGCCTCCGCGTTGCGCCGGTCGCCGGGCCCGCCGAGCAGCACCACCGTGCCGCCCAGGTCCCCGGCGATCCACCGGCACACCGCCACGAAGCGGTCCAGCGGCCAGTTCTTGATCTCGCGGCCGGACAGGGTGTTCACCGCCACCACCGGACGCGCCAGCCCCGCCAGCTCGGCGGCCATCGCCGCGTCGTGCTCCGACGCGACCCGCGACAGCAGCGCCTCGCCGTCGCGCAGCGGGTCGAGCGTGGCCACCACGGCGCCGGCCAGCCGGCTCATCAGGGAGCGCTGGTGGTCGAGCACCCCGGGCCGGCGCGGCGACCCCGCCTGCTCCAGCGGCAGCACCAGCGCCATGTCGTTCGGCATCAGGCGCGAGAAGTAGCCGGCCTTGAACCGCGCCTCGACGTGGCGCAGCAGCAGACGCGAGTCCTCGTCCACCCGCAGGTCGACCGCCAGGTCGAAGGCGCCCAGCCCGGCCGCCTCGATCCCGGACGCGTCGAACACCCGAGAGCGCGACGCGTCCGCCCTGCCCTGGAAGAAGTCCACCGCGACGATGCGGTCGAACACGCCGAGGCCGCGCGCCACCGGCACGTTCCACGGGCCGCACATCAGGGTGATCTCCGCGTCCGGCCAGCAGCGGCGCAGCGTGGCGATCGCCGGCAGCGCCAGCAGCAGGTCGCCGATGTGGTCCACCTTGAGCAGCAGCATCCTGCGCACCGCCAGGCCGAGCCCCGGCCGCCAGTCCGCGCCCCGCTCGGCGACGACGTGCGCCAGCGGCATCGGCGCCGGCCGCACCCCGGCCGCGCGCAGCAGCGCCGGCCGCGCCCCGAACACCCACAGCTTCTCGCGCCGGCTGCTCTTCGGCATCACGAACTGCCGCAGCTCCAGCAGCAGGCGGCGCAGGATCGTCCACGCGAGCGGGCGCCGCGTGCCCGGCCGCACCGCCGGCGCCGGCCGCGGCGGCGGCACGAAGCCGGGTGGCGCGGGAATGCCGGGATCGGGCGAAACCTGCCCCGCGCGTCCAGGCCGGGCCACGCCGCTCACCCCAGGGCGCGCGCGAGGCTGTCCAGCTCCGCATACGCCATGAACAGGTGGTACAGCGAGCTGGCTGGCACGTGGGCGGAGGCCGGCTCGCCCGAGTCGTCGAGCTGGTCGGTCCAGGTGCCGCGCGGCGTGCGCGCCAGGTAGCGCCCGAGCAGCGCGTCCACGCCGCCGCCGATCCGCCCGGCGGTGTCGTGGCCGCGCCGCAGCATCGCCGCATGCGCCTTGATCGCCTCGCACTGCGCCCAGAGGCGGAAGCTGCCGCGCCGCACGCCGCCGTCGCGCGCCAGCACGTCGCGCACCAGGCCGCGGCCGGAGTCGTGGCCGTGGCGCTGCGCGAAGCCGTACAGCGCCTCCGCCTCCCGGCCGTGCCAGGGGCCGGCCTGGCGCGCGTAGCGGTCGAGCAGCCACACCCACTCGTGGTGGTGCCCCGGCTCGACATGCCCGCCCGCCTCGCCTGCCGCAGGTGCCAGCGCGTCGTCGAAGAACTCGCCGAGCGTGCCCGTGCCGGCATGGAAGAACCGGGCGCGGAACAGCGCCACCAGCTCGCCCGCGAAGGCCGCGTACTCCGCCTCTCCCGTCGCCTCGTGCAGCGCCAGCGTCGCCTCCAGCAGGTGCATGTGCGGGTTCTGCTGCCGGTGCCCGGGCGCCACCGGCCAGGCGTTGTGCAGCCCGCCGCCCGGTGCGGCCATCGTCGTGCGGACCCAGCCCAGCGTGCGCCGTGCCAGCGCCGCGATCCCCGCCTCGCCGCCCGCGCGCAGGTGCCACGCCATCGCGAACAGCACGAACGCCAGGTCGTACAGGTCCGCCGTCGCGTCCACGACCTCGCCAGAAGGCGACAGCACGCGCGCCCAGTGCCCGTCTCCACGCGCCGCCCGGCGCAGGAACGCCCAGCCGTGCCGCGCCGCGTCCAGCCCGCCCGGCCAGCCGAGCAGCGCCGCGTGCGAGAACACGTAGACCTGGCGCGCCTGCACCCGGACGCGCTTGGCAACTGCCCCCGGCGAACCGCCGTCGAGCGTCAGGTGCTCGTGGAATCCCCCGTCCGGGCGGTCGGTGCCGGCGCCGGCCCAGAACGGCAGGGCATGGCCGAACAGCCACGCCCGGAACGCCGCCTCGGCGCCCAGCACCGTCGCGCGGGCCGCCTCGCCCCCCGGCAGGGCCTCGACGACTCGCATCGCCGTGCCCTCGTCCGCGATCAACCCCGCAGCGCCGCGGCGGCCGGTCCGCGCAGCCGCGCCACGATCGCCGTGGTCGACTGCCCGGCCACCAGCCCGGCGAGGTGCACCCGCCCGCCGGCGGCCCGCACCGCGTCGCCGCCGACCACCGTCTCCACCGTATAGTCCGCGCCCTTCACCAGCACGTCGGGCAGCAGCCGCTCGATCACCGACAGCGGCGTGTCCTCGCCGAACGCCACCACGCAGTCGACGTGGCGGATCGCGGCGACCACCCGGGCGCGCGAGTCCAGCGTGTTCACCGGCCGCGAGGGTCCCTTGAGCCGCGCCACGCTGTCGTCGGTGTTGAGCGCCACCACCAGCCGGTCGCACTGCGCGCGCGCCTCCGCCAGCAGCGACACGTGGCCGGGGTGGACGATGTCGAAGCAGCCGTTGGTGAATCCCACCCGCAGCCCCTGCTCCTTCCAGCGCGCCACCAGCGCCTCCACCCGGCCCAGCGCCTGCACGCCCGGCACCACGCGCCCCGGCGGACTACCCGGCGCGGCGCCGCCGGCCTCCTGGTCCTGCTCGTCCAGCTCCTGCATCACCTCGGCGATGTCGGCGGTCGCGGTGCCGAGCTTGCTCACCACCACGCCGGCGGCCGCGTTGGCCACGTGCATCGACTGCGCCAGCGAGCGACCGGAGGCGTGCGCCAGCGCGAGCGTCGCGATCACCGTGTCGCCGGCGCCGGACACGTCGAACACCTCGCGGGCGCGGGACGGCACCGAGTGCACCTCGCCGTTCGATTCCACCAGCACCATGCCCTTCTCCGAGCGCGTCGCCAGCACCGCGGCGGCATCCGCCTCGCGCATCACCCGTCGCGCCGCCTCCACCACGCCGGCCTCGTCGGCCACCGCCATGCGCGAGGCCGCCGCCAGCTCGCGCAGGTTCGGCGTGATGCAGGTGGCACCCCGGTAGCGGGAGAAGTCCTCGGTCTTGGGGTCGACGAACACGGGGATGCCGGCCGCGCGCGCCGCCGCCATCACCCGCAGCACCAGGGTCGGCGACAGCACGCCCTTGCCGTAGTCCGACAGGATCACCGCCCCCGTGCCCGAGAGCCGCGCCTCGACCGCGGACAGCAGCATCGCCTCCTCCTCGCCGTGCAGTGCGGCGGTGCTTTCCTCGTCGGTGCGCACCACCTGCTGGCGCCCGGCGATGAACCGCGTCTTGCAGATCGTCGGCCGCTGCGCCGTGCCGACCAGCTCCGCGCGCAGCCCCGGCGTGGCGTTCGCCAGGCGACGCACGGCATCGCCCGCGCCGTCCTCGCCCACCAGCCCGACCAGCACCGCCTGCCCGCCCAGCGCCGCGATGTTGCACGCCACGTTGCCGGTGCCGCCCAGCATCTCGCGCGTGCGGCCGAGGCGCAGCACCGGCACCGGCGCCTCGGGCGAGATGCGCTCGATCTCGCCGTGCACGAAGCGGTCGAGCATCACGTCGCCCACGCACAGCACCACAACGTCCGAGAAGTCCATGCCTGCCCACTCCGCCGCCCGCGCTCGGCCGAGCAATGTCACCTCGGCGGGGCGGGTGCAACGCCGGGCCGGACCGGCGGAAGCGGGCCTGGCGCAGGCGGGCCGAAGAAGGCGAGGCGCCCCGTATCCCGCTGGACACGCCTGTCCCGCGCCGGCCCCTGGTCCTGGCCGCCGCCTCGGCGCCTGGAGGCTGTTATGAACCTCGCGGCGGTTCGCTGCTTCGCGCACGAAGGCAAGACTCTTCTTTTTCTGAAGAAAAAGAAGCAAAAAGACTTTGCACACAGGGTTCCGGGCGCGTCGGCAGCGTCGCAGCCCTATTTGGCAAAAGTTCTTTGGTTCTTTCTTTCAAGAAAGAACATTCTTTCTTCTTGCAGTGCTGCAGGATATCGAGGCTGGCAGATCCACAACAGCCTCTAGCTGCGTTCCCCCCGCGCCAGCATGTCCGCCGCCGACGGCATCGCGGCGATCGCCCCGGTCGCCGTCCCGCTGACCTCGGCGGTGGCACCGGAGCCACCCACGCCGCCCCTGCCCCGCGCCAGGCTCACCACGCAGCCCAGGGCGGAAAACCCCGTCGCCAGCGCCAGCGCCGCCCCGGTGCCGCCTGCCCCCACCGAGCCGCCCGCCCCCGCCGCCGTGGCGAACACCAGCGCCACCAGCGCCGCACCCCCGGTCTGCCCGAGCAGCCGCGCGGTCGACAGCATCCCGCTGGCACCCCCGGTGCGATGCCTGGGTGCGGCGGCGATCAGCGTGCGGTTGTTGGGCGCCTGGAACAGCCCGAACCCCGCGCCGCACAGCGTCATCCGCCACACCATCGCGAAATCTCCCGGCACCGCCGGCAGCCGCCACAGCGCCGCCAGCCCCGCCGTCATCGCCGCCAGGCCGATCCCGCCCAGCACGCCGGCCGGCACCCGATCCGCGAGCCGCCCCGCGATCGGCGCGCTGACCGCCACCGCCGCCGGCCACGGCGTCATCAGCAGGCCGGTCGCCACCGCGCCGCGCCCCAGCACGTCCTGGAAGAAGAAGGGCAGCGCCACGAAGGCGAGCGTCTGCGCCGCGAACGAGCACACCGAGGTGGCGATCGACAGCGCGAACACCGGGATGCGCAGCAGGTCCACCGGCAGCAGCGGCGCTGGCATGCCGAGCTGCCGGCGCGCCAGCACCGCCCCGGCCGCGACCGACCCCAGCAGCTCCGCCGCCACCGCGGCGCCGCGCTCGCCGTGGCCGGCGCCGTCGATCCCGGTGATCAGCAGCCCGAACGCCACGCCGTTGAGCGCGGCACTCGCCCAGTCGAAGCGCCGCGCCACCGGCGGCACCACGGGAAGCGAGCGCCACGCCATCGCCAGCGCCACCACGCCCACCGGCACGTTGACCGCGAACAGCCACGGCCACGGCGCCACCGCCAGGATCGCCGCCGCCACGCTCGGCCCCACCGCCGACGCCACCGCGACCACCAGCGCGTTCAGCCCGATCCCCGCGCCCAGCCGGGCCTGCGGGTAGATGAAGCGGATCAGCGCCGTGTTGACGCCCATCACCCCGGCCGCCCCCGCGCCCTGCAGGATGCGCGCCGCCGCCAGCGTGTCCAGCGAGTCCGACAGCGCGCAGGCGAGCGAGGCCAGGGTGAACACCGCCAGCCCGGCGCGATACACCTTGGCGTAGCCGACGATCTCGCCGAGCGAGGCCAGCGGCAGCAGGCACACGATCACCGCGAGCTGGTAGGCGTTGACCACCCAGATCGAGTCCGCGGCGCTCGCGTGCACGTCCACCGCGATGGTCGGCAGCGCCACGTTGGCGACCGCGCTGTCCAGCACCGCGAGCGAGATCGCGATGGCGATCGCCGTGATCGCCCAGCGGCGCGGGCCGGGCGGAAGGCCGTCCTGCTCCGGGGGCATCGGGCAACTCCTTGCGAGGCGGGTGGCTATGCCCGGAGGCAAGGCAGCAGGCAAGGTTGAGGCTCTGCCTCAAACTCCGCCAGGGGCGAGCCGCCCCTGGACCCGGCCTTGCTTAAGAAGTGGATTCCAAAGGCTTGCCTTTGGCGGGGTCCCCGCTTCCAGGCATGGGGGCAGAGCCCCTGGCCTTCCTTCCTGGCTTCCAAACCGAGACACTGCCGAACAGCCCCCAGCCTTGCGCCCCGCGCGGCTGCGCGTCACGCCTTGCACCGGCACGGAGCGCGGGACCATGGGCGAGTGGTGGCAGGACGGCGTGATCTACCAGGTCTATCCGCGCTCCTTCGCGGACTCAGACGGCGACGGGGTCGGCGACCTCGCGGGCATCCTTGCCCGGCTCGACCACCTGGCCGACCTCGGCGTGGACGCGCTGTGGCTGTCGCCGATCCAGCCCTCGCCGATGGCCGACTTCGGCTACGACGTCGCCGAGTACTGCGACGTGGACCCGCTGTTCGGCACGCTGGCCGACCTCGACCGCCTGGTGGACGCCTGCCACGCGCGCGGCCTGCGCCTGGTGCTCGACCTCGTGCCGAACCACAGCTCGGACCGCCACCCGTGGTTCGTCGAGAGCCGCAGCGGTCGCGACTTCCCCCGGCGCGACTGGTATCTGTGGCGCGACCCCGCGCCGGACGGCGGGCCGCCGAACAACTGGCTGAGCCATTTCGGCGGCCCGGCCTGGACGCTCGACCCGGGCTCGGGCCAGTACTACCTGCACTCGTTCCTGCCGCAGCAGCCCGACCTGAACTGGCGCAACCCGGCGGTGGCGGACGCGATGGGCGACGTGCTGCGCTTCTGGCTCGACCGCGGCGTGGACGGGTTCCGCGTCGACGTGATCTGGCTGCTGGTCAAGGACGCGCTGTTCCGCGACAATCCGCCCGACCCGGACGCGCCCGCCGACGCCCGCCCGTTCGCCCGCCAGCGCGCCCTCCACACCGCCGACCAGCCGGAAACCCACGCCGCCATCGCCGGACTGCGCCGCGTGCTCGACGCCTACCCCGAACGGATGATGGTCGGCGAGATCTACCTGCCCGTGGACCGGCTGGTGCGCTACTACGGCGGCAACGGCGGCGCGCCCGGGCTCGACGAGTGCCACCTGCCGTTCAACTTCCAGCTCCTGCTCTGTTCCTGGGACGCGGCCTCGCTCGCCGGCATCATCCGTGACTACGAGGCCGCGCTTCCGGACGGCGCCTGGCCGAACTGGGTGCTCGGCAACCACGACCGCCCGCGCGTCGCCTCCCGGCTCGGGCCCGCGCAGGCCCGGGTGGCCGCCCTGCTCCTCCTCACCCTGCGCGGCACGCCGACCCTGTACTACGGCGACGAGCTGGGCCTGGAGGACGTCGCGATCCCGCCGGGCCGCGAGCGCGACCCCGCCGGGCTGCGCGAGCCGGGCCGCGGCCTCGGCCGCGACGCGGTGCGCACGCCGATGCCGTGGGACGCCTCGCCGGGCGCAGGCTTCTCCGCCGGCGAGCCCTGGCTGCCGCTGAACCCCGATCACGCGACCCGCAACGTGGCGTCCCAGCGCGCCGACCCGGACTCCATGCTGTCGCTGCACCGCCGCCTGCTCGCGCTGCGCCGCGCCACGCCCGCCCTGGTGCGCGGCGCCATCGGCAACGTCGCCGCTGAGGACGGCGTGCTCCGCTACGAGCGCACCCACCACGGCGCGTGCGTCGCCATCCTGCTGAACCTGGCGGCGTCGGAGCGCACCGTCGTGGTCCCCGCCGGAACCCTGCTGGCGTCCACGCAGGCGCGGCCCGGCGGCATGGTGTCCGGCGAGGTGCGGCTGCGCGTCGGCGAGGGCGTCGTCATCGAGGTCGCCGGCTGAGCCGGCAAGGCAAGGAAGGCCAGGGGCTCTGCCCCTGGACCCCGCCAAAGGCAGGGCCCTTGGAACCCCTTGCTTAAAGAAGGCCGGTCCAGGGGCGGCTCGCCCCTGGCGGGTCCGGGCAGAGCCCGGCCCTGCTTCCTGACAGTCCCGCCCGCCACCGCCGCCACCAGGGCCTCACTCCGCCGCCGCAAGCTCCAGGGCCGCCCTGCCGTGCGCCTCGCCCACGCACTGCTCCACCGCGTCGCGCAGCGAGGTCGCGTAGTTGTCCGCGCCGAGGGTCTCGCGGCTGGCCTGGTCGCCCAGCACCCCTCCGTCCGCCGGCCACAGCCCGATGAGGATCCTCGCGCCCGGCAGCCGCGCCCGCAGGCGGCGCAGCAGGAAGCGCAGGTGCGTCGGGCTGCCGGACAGCTCCAGGTAGGACACGCAGACCATGGCCACGCCGGCGGGGTCGAGGGTCGCGATGCCGGTGCGCGAGACCGCCTCATACGAGGCGATCGCCGCCCCGAGCCCGTGCTTGCGCAGCAGCTGCGCCAGCATCTCGGACGCCGCCTCGTCGAGCGGCCCGCGCCCGGCCACGCACAGCACCGGGGCGGGCCCCTGCCAGGCGGGCGCGAGGTCGGCGGCCGACGGCGCCACGGCCTCCGGCGCCGGCTCGCTGGCGGTGTCGCGGTCCGGCCGCTCGACCCCCGCCACGCCCGGCTCCGCCTTCGCCTTGCCGGCGTCGGGGTTGCTGTCGTCGTGGGTGTCCAGCTCCTCGATCAGGTGGTGCAGGCCCTCGCGCAGCTGCTCCACCTGCCCCTCGGTCAGCACGCCGCGGGCCACGTCGCTGGCGGCGAGCTGCAGGCCCTTGAGCGCCACCTCGTCGTAGTACGACGACAGCGCGCGCGTCCTCAGCAGCGCCTCCGCCTGCTCCTGCACCTCGTCCGGGTCCTGCGCGAGCAGCCGCTGGTAGAAGGTCTCGACCGGCGTGAGCGCGGGACGGTCGCCGAGCAGCACGTCGAAGAACTCCAGCCGCTTGACGTGGCGCCCCAGCACCACGAGGCACAGCGTCAGCGGCGTGGACAGGATCAGCCCGATCGGCCCCCACAGCCACGACCAGAAGATCGCCACCACCACCACAGCGATCGGCGACAGCCCGGTGGAGTGCCCGTACAGCAGCGGCTCGACCGCCTGCCCCATGATCGCCTCGGTGACCACGAACAGCGCCAGGGTCCAGCCCGCCATCGCCCAGCCAGGGTCCACCGCCGCGGCCAGCGCCACCGGCAGCACCGCGGCGATGAACGAGCCGACGTAGGGCACGAAGCGCAGCAGCGCGCCGAGCGTGCCCCACAGGATCGGGCTGGGCACGCCGATCACCATCAGACCGATGCCGATGATGACGCCGAACGAGGCGTTGATGCACAGCTGGGTGAGGAAGTAGCGCGACAGCCGCGAGCCCGCGTCGTCGAGCGCCAGGGTGGTGCGGTGCAGGTCGGAGGAGCCGAACAGCCGGATCAGCCGGTCGCGCAGGTCCTCCTGCTGCATCAGGATGAAGATCGCGACGATGAACACCACGCCCAGCGTTTCCAGCGGCGCCAGCACCGGGGCGGCAAACCGCTGCGCCAGCTCCAGCGGCGTCGCGGCCGGCGGCTGCACCTCGACCACCGTGGGCGCGGCGGCCGTGCCCCTGCCCTGCGCCGGCCCGCCCGCGGCCGGGCCGGCCGGCGCCGCGGCGGCCCCCGCCGTGGCACCGGGGGCTGCATGCGGCGCTGGGCCGCCGAGCGCCGGGCCGACCCGCGCCATCAGCGTGTTCATGCGTCCGACCGTCATCGCCCGCACCGAGCCGACCTTGTGCTCGATCGTGCTCTGGTACTGCGGCAGGTCGCCGGCCAGCGTCGCCACCTGCAGGCCGATCAGGCCGCCCAGGACCAGGATCGTCGCCAGCGCCGCGACCACGGACAGGATCACCGCCAGCACCCTGGGCAAACGGAAGCGCCGCAGCAGCCGCACCAGCGGCGCCAGCACGAAGCTGAGCAGGATCGCCAGCGTGATCGGGATCAGCACCTCGCGCGCGAAGAACAGCGCCGCGACCACCACCACGCCCACGGCGAGGCCGAGCAGGCCCTCCGGCTTCAGCGCCTCGGCCGCGGGGACCTTGGCCTTCGGCAGGCGGCTTTCGGCGGACTGGGACACGGCAGCGCTCCTGGACGACGGCGTGGTCGCCGTGCCCCGGACCGCCCGGCCGACACGCCACGGTGCAAGGCTACCGGCCGCTGGGGGCTTTGCGAAGCGGCGACCGCGCCGCGCAGGCCACGCCGGCACCGCCGCGCCCGCCGGAGTCGGGTCGCCTCGACGGCCCGGGCCTCAGCCGCGCCGCTCCGACTCCGCGAACGCCGCCTGCGTTGCCGGCGCCGCCTCGGTCTGGAAGCGCGCCTGCCACTCGCGATACGGCATGCCGTAGACGATCTCGCGCGCGTCCGGGTCGGCGATCGTGATGTCGCGCGCCGCCGCCTCCTCGCGATACCAGCGCGACAGGCAGTTGCGGCAGAACCCCGCCAGGGTCATCAGGTCGATGTTCTGCACGTCCGTGCGCTCGCGCAGGTGCGCCACCAGGCGGCGGAACGCGGCCGCCTCCAGCGCGGTGCGGGTCGCCTCGTCCATCTCTGGTGCCATCGGCTGCTCCTTGCGCTGGTCGGCGCGCCGCTGCGCGCGCCGTATCGGCCGCGTCACGCGCGAGATGCGTCGCGCCGGCCACGCCCGGTAGATGGCAGCCGGGGCGGCGGCAGGGAACCCCTTGCGCGCGGCCGGCCGGCGGTGTCTGTGCGACGGGTGCTATCGCAGGGCGTCCGCCCCGCGGCCTGCGCGGCGACACAGCACGGCGGCGACAGTCCGCCGGTTCGGGGGCGGAATGGCTGGCTTGCGCAAGGTGCGTCGGGGACGTCGCACCAAGATCCTCGCCACCCTCGGCCCGAGCTCCTCCTCGCCCGAGGTGCTGGCCCGCCTGTTCGACGCCGGCGCGGACGTGTTCCGCCTCAACTTCAGCCACGGCAGCCACGAGGACCACGCGGCGCGAATCGCGCTGATCCGCGCGCTGGAGGAGAAGGTCGGCCGGCCGATCGGCATCCTCGCCGACGTCCAGGGCCCCAAGCTGCGCGTCGGCCGCTTCGGCGCCGGCCGCGTGCACCTGCAGACCGGTCAGAAGTTCCGCCTCGACCTCAGCCCGGTGCCGGGCGACCGCGAGCGGGTGCAGCTGCCGCACACCGAGATCATGGCGGCCGCCGGCATCGGCACCACGCTGCTGCTCGACGACGGCAAGCTGCGCCTGCGCGTGGACCGCAACCGCGGCGACCACCTGGAGTGCGAGGTGGTCACCGGAGGGCCGCTGTCCGACCGCAAGGGCGTCAACGTGCCCGACGTGGCGCTGTCCATCCCCGCGCTGACCGCGAAGGACCGCGAGGACCTCGACTTCGTGCTGGCCCTGGGGGTGGAGTACATCGGCCTCTCGTTCGTGCAGCGCCCCGAGGACGTGGCCGAGGCGCGCGAGATCGCGGCCGGGCGCGCCTGGATCATGACCAAGCTGGAGAAGCCTCAGGCGCTCGACCGGCTCGACGAGATCATCGCCCTGTCCGACACCGTGAT
Source organism: uncultured Acetobacteraceae bacterium (assembly GCA_964236695.1). Classification (GTDB taxonomy): domain Bacteria; phylum Pseudomonadota; class Alphaproteobacteria; order Acetobacterales; family Acetobacteraceae; genus CAXSEF01. The sequence goes on from CAXSFU010000001.1 coordinate 162,260, forward strand.
GGTGGCGCGCGGCGACCTCGGCGTGGAGCTGCCCCCCGAGGAGGTGCCGCTGGCGCAGAAGCGCATCGTCCGCGCCTGCCGGCAGATGGGCAGGCCGGTGGTGGTCGCGACCCAGATGCTGGAAAGCATGATCACCGCCCCCGCGCCGACCCGCGCCGAGGCGTCGGACGTGGCGACCGCGGTGTTCGACGGCGCCGACGCGGTGATGCTCAGCGCGGAGACCGCCGCCGGGCAGTTCCCGATCGAGGCGGTCACAATCATGGACCGCATCGTGGCGCGCGTGGAGCAGGACGCCGGCTGGCGCGCCATCACCGACGCGAGCCGCCCCGCCCCGGACGGCACCATCTCGGACGCCATCGCCGCCGCCGCCCGACAGGTCGCGCACTCCATCGGTGCGGAGGCGATCGCCGCCTTCAGCCAGTCCGGCGCCACTGTGCTGCGCCTGGCCCGCGCGCGGCCGGAGGTGCCGGTGCTCGGCGTGACCAGCGAGCTGCGCACGGCGCGGCGCCTGGCCGTGGTGTGGGGCGTGCACGCGGTGGTGGCCGAGCAGGTCGCGACCATGACGCAGGCCGTCGAGCGCGCCGGGCGGTTCGCGCGCGCGGAGGGGCACGCCGGGCCGGGCAGGACGATCGTGGTGGCCGCCGGGGTGCCGTTCGGGCAGTCGGGGACGACGAACGCGCTCAGGGTGGCGGTGGTGAAGTAGAAGGGAAAAATCGAGGATCCGCCAAAGGCTTGCCTCTGCAACCGGATCCCGGAAGCGCTTGTCCAGGCGTTGCGGCCGGTGCCGCAGGCCCAGACGGAGGCCGGTCCAGGGGCGCCGCCCCTGGCGGGTCCAGGGCAGAGCCCTGGCCTTTCTTCTCAGGCCCGCGCCATCCGCCGCTTCTCGCGCTGCCGACGCACGATCCGCACCATGCGCCGCACCCCCGCGCGCTGCTGCTGCCACCAAGTCCCGTGCACCAGCGCGTATTCCGCGCCCGGGTCGCCGGTCTCCACGCACACCCGGGAGAAATCCGCGGTGCGGAACAGCATGTCCCAGTACGGCAGCACCGCCCCGTAGTTGCACGACCGCTCGCCCGCGGCCGCGATGCCGTGGTGCGCGCGGTGGAAGCGCGGCGAGATCAGCAGCCGGTCGCCGAGCCGGCCGAAATGCGCCGTGGTGTTGGCGTGGCTCATGCTTTCCAGCAGCCGCTGCAGCAGCACCAGCAGCGGGAACTGCATCGGCGGGATGCCGATCAGCAGGGCGAGCACGGTGAACCACACGTACTGGATCAGGTCGTCGATCACGTGGTTGCGGTCGTCCGACCAGAAGGTCATCTGCTCCTGCGCGTGGTGCAGCGAGTGCAGCGCCCACCACCAGCCGAAGCGGTGCGACAGACGGTGGCGCCAGTAGTCCGCGCAGTCCAGGATCAGCAGGTAGCAGGCGAAGGTCAGCACCGGGTGGCCCAGCAGCGCCGGTACCAGCCGCTCCAGGGTCGGCGGCACCCAGCCATGGTCGGTGAGGAACCCGTTCAGCGACACCTGGAGCTGGTAGAACAGCACGAAGGTCACCAGAGGGAACACGCCGACCCGCGAGACCAGGGTGTAGAGCACGTCGACGCCGACGGCGTGGCGGTCCGGCCAGTGCTGCAGCGGGCGCAGACGCTCCAGCGGCAGGCACACGGCATAGGTCACCGCGACCTGCACCACGCCGTAGATCGCGAAGATCGCCCAGCCGAAAGCCACGTCCTCCCAGTCCATCAGGTCGAGCGCGTAGAGCGCCGGCACCAGCAGGTGCTCCTGCAGCCAGCCGGCCGCCAGCGTGAACGGGTCCATGGCCTCGCCTCCGAAGGTCTCCGCCTCCTGATAGCACGCCGCGCGGCGGCACGAAGCCGCCGATGACGCTCCCGCCACCGCCACGGACCGGGGCCACGCGCCACGGGACAACACCGGGACGCGGGTTCGCGCGTGCGCCGGCGGTGGGCCGGCTCGCGCTGCCACCGTCCGGCCTGCCGCCCCGCGCCCGCTGTCGCGCCACCGCGCCCCGTGCTACGCAGTCGTTCCACGCCTGGGCATTGGCCCCGACACACGCTCAGAGGGGTCCAGACACGGTGTCCGGCGCGCGCATCCTGATCGTCGAGGACGAGTTCCTGATCCGCCTGACCCTGGCGGAGGCGCTCGCCGACGAGGGCTTCGACGTGGTCGAGGCCGAGACCGGCGACGCGGCGCTGCACCTGATCAAGGCCGATCCCACGATCCGGCTGATGCTCACAGACATGCAGCTCCCCGGCACGCTGGACGGCGCGCAGCTCGCCGCCCGGGCACGCGAGCACAACCCGGAGCTGCCGATCATCTTCGTCACCGGCCGGCCGGAGGCGGTGGGCGCGCTGCTCACCCGGCGCGACCTGTTCATCGCCAAGCCCTACCTGCCGTCCGAGGTCTGCACCGCGGCCAGGCGCCTTATTGCCGCCTGAAGCTCCGCCGGCCGTCGGCACGCCCCGTGCATCCGCTCCGGCCGACCGGGTGACGGGCACCCAATCGCGCGCCTGCCAGCGGAGCCGCCATGCCCACCAACGTGCCGACCCCCGTGCCGGACGCGGCCTTGTCCGCAGTGCCCCCGCCTGATGCGCCCCCGCCCGACACCAACGCCGGCATCCCACCCGTGCTCGACACCGCGGAGATGCGTCGCCTGCGCGGCCCAGACCTCGCGGCCTGGCGCGCCTGGGGCCCCTACCTCAGCGAGCGTCAGTGGGGCACCGTGCGCGAGGACTACAGCCCCGGCGGCGACGCCTGGGACTACCTGCCGCACGACCATGCCCGCAGCCGTGCGTACCGCTGGGGCGAGGACGGGATCGCGGGCTTCGCCGACGAGGCGCTGCACTGGTGCCTGGGACTCGCGCTGTGGAACGGCCGCGACCCGATCCTCAAGGAGCGCCTGTTCGGCCTGACCAACGCCGAAGGCAACCACGGCGAGGACGTCAAGGAGCTGTACTTCTACCAGGACGCCCTGCCGTCCCACGCCTACCTGCGCATGCTCTACAAGTACCCGCAGGCGGAATATCCCTACCAGCACCTGATCGACGAGAACGCCCGGCGCGGGCCGCACGCCGGCGAGTACGAGATCCTCGACACCGGGGTGTTCGACGACGAGCGCTACTTCGACGTCACCGTCGAGTATGCGCGCGACGCGCCCGGCGACATCCTGATGCGCGTCACCGTGCGCAACCGCTCCGATACGCCGGCCACGCTGCACGTGCTGCCGCAGCTGTGGGCCCGCAACGACTGGGGCTGGGGCGACCCCGTCGCGCGCCCGGACCTCGCATTGCGCGACGACGTGATCGCCGCCCGCCACCTGCGGATGGAGGACCGGGTGCTGTCCGCCGACGGCGCGCCGTGCTGGCTGTTCTGCGACAACGACACCAACGTGCGGCGCTTCCCCGGCCTCGGCACCGCCAGCCCGGGCGGCCCGTTCAAGGACGGCATCAACGACCACGTCGTCGGCGGTGGCGGCGGGGCGACCGAGGCGCGCTCCGGCACCCGGGTGGCGGCGCACCACGTCCTGACGCTCGGCGCCGGCGCCACCCGGGTGCTGCGCCTGCGCTTCCGCCCGGACGGCAGCGACGCGGACCCGTTCGCCGACCACGACGCGGTGTTCGCCCGCCGCATCGCCGAGACCGACGCGTTCTACGCCGCCCTGCAGGGCGGCATCGCCGACCCCGACGCCCGGATGGTGCAGCGCGCCGCCTTTGCCGGCATGGTCTGGTCCAAGCAGTATTTCGGCTTCGACGTGAAGCGCTGGCTGGACGGCGATCCCGCCGGGCCGCCGCCGCCAGAGGCCCGCAGGCGAGGCCGCAACCACGAGTGGACCCACCTGGTGAACGCCGACATCGTCTCGATGCCGGACACCTGGGAGTATCCGTGGTACGCGTCCTGGGACCTGGCCTTCCACGCCGTGACGTTCGCGGCGATCGACCCGGAGTTCGCCAAGGGCCAGATGCTGCTGCTGCTCCATGCGCGCTGCATGCACCCCAACGGCCAGCTCCCCGCCTACGAGTGGAGCTTCGGCGATGCCAACCCGCCGGTCGCGGCCTGGGCGGCGTGGCGGGTGTTCCTGACCGAGCGGCGGCTGACCGGGCAGGGCGACCGCAGCTTCCTGGAGCGCGTGTTCCACAAGCTGTGCCTGAACTTCGGCTGGTGGGTGAACCGCAAGGACGAGGCGGACCGCAACATCTTCCAGGGCGGCTTCCTCGGCCTGGACAACATCGGCATCTTCGACCGCTCGCAGCCGCTGCCCACCGGCGGCACCATCGACCAGGCCGACGGCACCGCCTGGGTCGCCGCCTACGCGCTGCAGCTGATGCGCATCGCGCTCGAGCTGGCGCTGGACAACCCGGCGTACGAGGACATGGCGGTCAAGTTCTTCCAGCACTTCCTGTTCATCGCGGCGGCGGTGAACGGCAAGGGCGAGGGCGGCGTCGGCCTGTGGGACGAGCAGGACGAGTTCTTCTACGACGTGCTGCGCGCGCCGGGGCAGGCACCGGTGCCGCTGCGCGTGCGCTCCACGGTGGGGCTGCTGCCGATGCTCGCGGTGCTGACGCTGGAGCCGGAGCTGCTGGAGCGCGTGCCGCACTTCGCCGAGCGCACCCACTGGTTCGTGGAGCACCGGCCGGACCTCGCCTCGCTGATCTCGCGCTGGGAGGAGCCGGGGCGCGGCGCCACCGTGCTGCTGTCGCTGCTGCGCGGCCACCGCACCAAGAAGCTGCTGGAGCGCGCGCTCGACGAGCACGAGTTCCTCTCGCCCTACGGGCTGCGGGCGATCTCGCGCGTCCACCTCGACCATCCCTACGAGTTCCGCCACGCGGGGCAGGTGTTCAGCGTCGCCTACCTGCCGGCGGAATCGGACTCGCGGCTGTTCGGCGGCAACTCCAACTGGCGCGGGCCGATCTGGCTGCCGACCAACACCCTGCTGATCGAGTCGCTCTACGAGTTCCACCGCTACTACGGCGACGACTTCACCGTGGAATGCCCCACCGGCTCCGGCCAGCATCGTACCCTGCGTCAGGTGGCCGAGGAGCTGTCGCGCCGCCTCACCCGGCTCAGCCTGCTCGGGCCGGACGGCAGACGGCCGGTGATGGCGGCGTACCCGAAGCTGCAGGCGGCAGTCGACGGGGCCTCGCTGGTTCTGTTCCACGAGTACTACGACGGCGACAACGGCCGCGGCGTCGGCGCCTCGCACCAGACCGGGTGGAGCGGGCTGGTCGCCCTGCTGCTGGAGCCGCGCGAGGAAGGCCGGGCCGCGAACCTGCCGGTCGGCAACCCCGGCTGAGCGTGGTCGCCGGCCCTCCTGTCCCGGCGCGGACATGCCCGGCCGCCAGCCCCGGCGAAACCGTCGCGTTACGTTTCTGCCATCGAAAACACCCGATCCAGGACCATCTTGCAGGTCAACGGACTGGTTCGGACGCAGGTCGGGCGGAGAGCATGCGATGATGGTGCGAGCGTTGAAGCGGGCGCTGCTGCCCCTGGTGGCGATGACGCCGCTGCTCGGCGGCTGCGTCTATCCTTACGGCTACTACAGCGGCTACGGCTATCCCTACGGCTATGGCGGCTATGGCTATGGCGGTTACGGTTATGGCGGTTACGGTTATGCGCCATTCTACGGGGCCGGCTACGGATACTTCCCCGGCTACATCGGCACCGGGTTGTACAGCCCGTTCGGGTTCGGCTATGGCTTCGGTGGCTATGGCTTCCGTGGTGGCTACGGATTCCGCGGCGGCTACGGTGGCTTCGGCGGCTACGGCTATCGCGGCGGCTGGGGCGGCTATCGCGGCGGCGGGTTCCGTGGCGGCGGCTTCGGCGGCGGCGGCTTCCACGGCGGTGGCGGCTTTCATGGCGGCGGCGGACACCGCTGACGCCGGTTGGTCGCGCGGCGGCGGCGGATCAGCGGGACGCCGGGATGGCTGATCCGCACACCCGGCACGTGGCATTGCGGCGGACCCTTGAGGCCCTGCAGGGCGGGCACTTCGAGGCCGCGCATGCGGGTGCGGCCGGCTTCTGCGACGCCGACCCCGGTGACCTGGAAGCATCCCTCCTGGCCGGCCTTGCGCTGGGTGGCTGCTCGGCGCGGACCGGCGCGGGCGAAGCCAACGGGCTGGCGGAGCGTTCGGCCACGCTCCTCGCCGGAGTGGCGGCGCGGCGCCCGGAGCACGCGCATCCCTGCCTCGACCTGCTCGGGCTGCTGCGCCGCGAGCGACTGCAGGACGGCTATGGCCGGGTGCTGCGCGCCTGCCTGGCTCGTGCGCCGGACGACGTGCGGCTGCGGCGGGCACTGGCGGAACTGCTGCTCGAGGACGGGGACGAGGCGGGCGCGCTGGCCACCATCGACGCCTGGTTGGCGCTGCGGCCGGGCGACGAGGCGGCACTCGGGCTGCGTGGCACCGTGCTGGTGTCGCTGGGCCGGGCGGAGGAGGCGCTCGCGCAGTTCCGCGCCCTGGCGGCGCGCTCGCCGGGCTCCGCCAGGCACTGGACCAACCTGGGCAACACGCTGCGCCTGCTGGGGCGCCTCGACGAGGCGGTGCCGGCGCTGCACCGCGCCGCCAGGCTGGCGCCGCGCGACGGGCAGATCCGCCTGAACCACGCGGTGGCGCTGCTGCACGCGGGGCGCCTGGACGCGGGGTGGCGGGAGTACGAGGCGCGGCTGTCCCTGCCGGGCCACACCGACCTGCCTGCCTCACGCCTGCTGCCGTCGCTGGCCGAACTGCCGGGCGGCCTCGCCGCGCTGCGCGGGCGCACCGTGCTGTGCACCCACGAGGAGGGTTTCGGCGACACGCTGCAGTTCGCGCGCTACCTGCCCCTGCTGGCGGCCGCCGGCGTGCGGGTCGTGGCACGGGTACCGGCGCCGCTGGTGCGCCTGCTCCGCTCGCTCGGACCGGGGATCGAGGTCGTCGAGCACTCTGCCGAACTGCCCGACCCTGCGCCCGGCCGCGCCCGAGCCGACACCTTCGACTGGCACTGTCCGATGCTCAGCCTGCCGCGGGTGTTCGGCACCGCACTGGACACCATCCCGTCGTCGACGCCCTACCTGCACGCCGACCCCGCGCTGGTCGTGGCGGCGGAGGCGCGGCTTGCGCGCGCCCTCGGCCGACCCGCGCCGGGCACCGACGCCGCCCTGCGCGTCGGCCTCGTCTGGGCCGGGCAGTCGCGGCCCTGGCAGCCCGGCTTCGCCGCCATCGACCGCCGCCGCAGCATCGGCCTGGCCGCGCTCGCGCCGCTGGGCACGCTGCCGGGGGTGGCACTGGTCGGGCTGCAGGTCGGGCCCGCCGCCTCGGAGGCCGGCGCGCTGCCGAGGCTGGCGCTGCACGACGGCGTCGCGGACGCACGCGACTTCGCCGACACCGCGGCCGTGGTGGCCTGCCTCGACGTCGTGGTCAGCGTGGACACCGCGATGGTCCATCTCGCGGGCGCGCTGGGCCGGCCGGTGCTGATGCTCGACCGCTTCGACGCCTGCTGGCGCTGGCTGCACGGACGCGAGGACAGCCCCTGGTATCCCCGGATGTGCATCGTGCGGCAGGCGGGCCCTGGGGAGTGGAGCGGAGTCGTCGGCCGGGTCGCGGACGCGCTGCGCGGCATGGTGGAGGCAGGCGCCAGGCGGCAGGCGACGCTGGAGGCTCCGCCCCCGGACCCCGCCCGGTTCTCGTCCTGAGGGTGGGGTGGCGGGAGCAGAGGACGGGCGCCCGGGGTATGGTGGCGCGAGAGCCCGGAAAGGACAGCAGATGCCCGACGATCGCCCGCCCCTGCCCCCGTTCACCCGCGAGACGGCCACAGCCAAGGTCCGCGGCGCGGAGGACGGCTGGAACAGCTGCGAGCCCGCACGGGTGTCGCTTGCCTACAGCGCCGACAGCCGCTGGCGCAACCGCAGCGAGTTCCTCTCGGGGCGGCCGGCAATCGTGGCCTTCCTGGCCGCGAAATGGGCGCGCGAGCTGGACTACCGTCTGGTCAAGGAGCTGTGGGCGTTCGGCGACGACCGGATCGCCGTGCGCTTCGCCTACGAGTGGCACGATGCGGCCGGCGCCTGGTTCCGGTCGTATGGCAACGAGAACTGGGAGTTCGACGCGCACGGCCTGATGCGGACGCGCCACGCCAGCATCAACGACGTGGCGATCGCGGAGGCCGACCGGCTGTTCCGCTGGGACCGTGCGGCGGCCCGACCGGCGGCGCACCCCGGGCTGACCGGGCTGGGACTCTGACCGGAGACACGCCGGGCGTTCGGCGTCAGGACATCAACAGGGGCTTCGTGCCAAAAGGCCGCTTTGTATCAACGGCCGAAAGATTTGGCCTGTTGAGGCAAGCAAGGCTGGGCTCTGCCCAGACCCGCCAGGGGCGAGCCGCCCCTGGACCCGGGCTTCCTTAAGAATCGGATTCCAAAGGCTTGCCTTTGGCGGGGTCCAGGGGGCAAAGCCCTGGCCTTCCTGTCCTGACCGGTCAGGACAACCGGCCGCCGGTGCTACGCCGCCGCCGCCGCGCGCCATCCCGCGCCGAGCGTCATCAGCGCGATGTTCTCCACGGCCGCCCCGGACGCCCCCTTGCCCAGGTTGTCGAGCTGCGCCACCAGCACCGCCTGCCGGTGCGCCTCGCTCGCGTGCACCCGCAGCACCAGCCGGTCCGTCCCTGCCAGCGCCTCCGCACTCAGCGAGCCGGCCTCGTCGCGCGTCACCTCGACCCGCGCGCTGCCGTGGTAGTGCGCCGCCAGGATGTCGTGCAGCGCCGAGGCGCGCGGTGCCCCGGTCAACAGGTCGAGGTGCAGCGGCACCGACACCAGCATCCCCTGTGCGAAGTGACCCACCGACGGCACGAACACCGGCCTGCGCGACAATCCCGTGTTCGCAACCAGTTCGGGGACGTGCTTGTGCTCCAGGGTGAGGGCATACAGCTCGTACGCCGGGCCGCCGTCGCGCTCGTGCGCCTCGATCATCGCCCGCCCGCCGCCGGAATACCCGCTCACCGCGTTGACGCACACCGGGTAGTCCTGCGGCAGCACCCCCGCCTCCACCAGCGGCCGGATCAGCGCGATCGCCCCCGTCGGGTAGCACCCGGGGTTGCTCACCCGCCGGCTGCCCGCGATCCGCCCGCCCTGCCCCTGCGACAGCTCCTGGAATCCGTACACCCAGTCCGGGTCGGTCCGGAACGCGCTGCTCGCGTCCAGCAGCTTCGGCGCCTCGTCCCCAAGTCCGTCCGCCAGCGCCACCGCCTCGCGCGACGCAGCGTCCGGCAGGCACAGCACCACCAGGTCCACCGACGCCATCATCGCGCGCCGCGCCTCCGGGTCCTTGCGGCGCTCCGGGGCGATGCTGCACACCTCCACCGGAAGCTCGCGCAGGCGGTCGCGGATGCCGAGGCCGGTCGTGCCGGCCTCGCCGTCGATGAACACGCGGGGGGTGGGGCGCATCGACCATCTCCAGGAAAGCAAGGGCAGGGCTCTGCCCTGGACCCGCCAGGGCGAGCCGCCCTGGACCGGCACAAATTAAGCGCACTGGGCCGACATGAAAAAGGGGCGGACCCTGCGGCCCGCCCCCTCCATCCAGCCAGCCCGCGAGGGGCTTAGCGCTTGCTGAACTGGAACGACCGGCGCGCCTTGGCCTTGCCATACTTCTTTCGCTCCACCACTCGGCTGTCGCGGGTCAGGAACCCGGCCACCTTGAGGATGCCGCGCAGCTCCGGCTCGTAGTATGTCAGCGCCCGGCTGATGCCGTGGCGCAGCGCCCCGGCCTGGCCGGACAGCCCGCCGCCGTTGACCGTGCAGAACACGTCGAACTGGTTGTAGCGGTCCGCCACCAGGAACGGCTGCGTCAGCAGCATCCGCAGCACGGGGCGCGCGAAATACACGCCGACCCGCTTGCCGTTGACCTGGATGTCACCCTTGCCCGGCTTGATCCACACGCGGGCGATGGCGTTCTTGCGCCGGCCCGTGGCGTAGGAGCGGCCCTGCTCGTCGCGCTTGGCCTCGCGACGGATCGCGCCTTCTGCCAGCACACCGTCCGGCGTGGCGCCGGCGATGCCGGCCGCATCGACCAGGTCCTTGAGGTCCGCAAGCGTGCGGGTCTGGGTCTCTGCCTCTGACATGGCGTCAGGCCCTCTTGTTCTTGGGGTTCATCGCCGCGACGTCGAGCGCCACCGGCTGCTGACCGTCATGCGGATGGCTCGTCCCGGCATACACATACAGGTGCTTCATCTGCGCGCGCTGCAGCGGCCCGCGGGTGATCATCCGCTCGACCGCCTTCTCGACGACGTGGCCGGGGTTCTTGCTGTCCAGCCGCTGGCGGATGGTGCGCTGCTTGATGCCGCCCGGGAACCCGGTGTGGTAGTGGAACAGGTCCTGCTCGGCCTTCTTGCCGGTGAGCACGACCTTCTCCGCGTTGATCACGACGATGTTGTCGCCGCAGTCGACGTGCGGCGTGAACTGCGCCTTGTGCTTGCCGCGCAGACGCTGGGCGATGATCGTCGCCAGCCGTCCCAGGACCAGGCCCTCCGCGTCGATCAGGGTCCAGCCCTTGCTGACCTCCGCAGGCTTCAGCGAATGTGTGGACTTGAACATGGACGTTCCCGTGACCTCGATATGGCGCGCTGTATCGGGCTAGAACCGTTGCAGGTCAAGGGTTTCCGCCATGTGGTATCATGGTAACACAGAACGCCGAGACCTCGCTGGTCCACGCCGCTCGCAGGCCCGCGCTGCAGCGCTCCGGCCGCGCCGCACGAACCGGAGCCTTGCGGCCGCGCCCTCAACCGTCCGATGTAGCCGCGACCCCGAACCGCCGGTCCAGGGCGGCTCGCCCTGGCGGGTCCAGGGCGGAGCCCTGGCCTTCCTGCCTCTCCCGCCCAAGGCCCCCTGATGACCGACGCTCCCACCCACGTCATCGGCGCCTCCGGCCGCTCCGGCGCCGCCCTGTGCCGCGCCCTGCTGGGCCTGGGCACCCCGGTGGTGGCCGTCGTCCGCAGCCCGGAGCGCCTCGCCCGCGCCGGCCTGACCCGCGACACACCCGGCTTGTCGGTCCGCACCGCCGATCTCGGCGATCCGGAGGCCCTGGCCGCGGTGCTGGCCGAAGCCGGCCGCATCGTCAGCCTCGCCCATGCCCGCCATGCCGGCACGATCCTGTCGGCCAGCCCTGCCGACGCCCGCCATGTCTTTCTCGGCAGCACCCGGATGCACACGCGCTGGCCCGACGCGCACGGTTTGGGCGTGCGGGCCGGCGAGGCCGCCTTCCTGCGCTCCGGGTGTTGCGGCGTGATGCTGCACCCGACGATGATCTACGGCGCGCAGGGCGAGGACAACGTGCAGCGCCTCGCCGCCCTGCTGCGCCGCCTGCCTGCGCCGGGCGGGCGGCCGCTGGTGCCGCTGCCCGGCGGCGGCCGCGCCCTGGTGCAGCCGATCCACCAGTCCGACGTCACCGCCTGCGTGCTCGCGGCGCTGGGGCGCGGCTGGGATGGCGCGCACGCCCTGGCCATCGCCGGGCCGCAGGCCGTGCCGTATGCGGAGTTCGTCCGCCTGGTCGCCCGTGCCGCCGGCCTCGGCACGCCCCGCGTGGTGGCCGTGCCGGCGGCGCCCCTGATCGCCGCCACCGTGCTGACCCGCCTGCCATTCCTGCCGCGGGTCAGGCCCGGCGAGCTGCGCCGCCTGCTCGAGGACAAGGCGTTCGATACTGCGCCGATGCATGCCGCCCTGGGCGTCGCCCCAATCCCGCTTGAGCGCGGCCTGGCCGCGACCTTCGCCGACACCCCTGACCTCACCGCAACGTGACGTCTGCCTGCGGCGACAACCCCGGCGTGCCGCGTTGACGCATTACATCCCGCTTCGCCGTCCTTGCGCATCAGGGCCGGCCTTCTTCCAGCGATGCCGCACAATCAAGGACGTGGCGCCATGAAGTCTTCCACCCTCGCAGGGCTCGCCGCCCTTTTCCTCGCCACGCCTGCCCTGGCGCAGTCGGTCGCGCCGCCCGCCGGCCTGTCGACCCAGGGCGAGTCGATCGGCATCTCCCCGCCGAACCCCGCACAGGGCTCGGCGTCCACCGCGCCAGGCCCCGCGTTCCACGTCTTCGGCGTGCCTGTCGGCATCAGCGCGCCGGTCAACTCTCCCTACATGCAGTCCGCAACCACGACCTTCGCCGGGCAGCCGATGAACGGCGCCGATGCCGTCGTGTCGCGCGGCATGGGTTCCGACGGCGGCGAATAGCCGCCAGATCAGGCTGCGCTGGTGGCTATAGAAGCCATGGCCCAACGCTGCGGATTGTTTCGATGGAAAGACGAAAACAAGAGCTCGTTCCACGTTCCGTCTCCCGACATGACGCTTATCGGAATTGGCATCCTTCGTCTGATCCTGACGCAGCAATCGTCAAGTGCGACGGATCTGCCAGAGACTGTTACAAGCCTATCAGACGCGACATTGCTCGTTGTCGCAAGAAAGAAGCGTGTTCTTTCTTGAAAGAAAGAACCAAAGAACTTTTGCTCGTTGGGCAACAGAATCGCCCGAGAGTCCGAGTCTTCATGGCTAAAGTCTTTTTGCTTCTTTTTCTTCAGAAAAAGAAGATTCCTGCCTTCCTAACCACAGCAACAAGCTGCTACGTGGTTCACAACAGATTCCAGGACTACTCGAGGAAGGTCGGGCTCTAGGCTCAGTATTTTTCAAATCGGGAGAGTCTCTTGGGGCGAGCGATGGGACTCGAACCCACGGCATCCAAGACCACAACCTGGCGCTCTACCACCTGAGCTACGCCCGCCACCAAGAGCGCCGTGGTCTAGGAGATCGTCCCGCACGCGTCAACGCCCGAGCGCGTGGGCAGCGCCGCTCCCAGTCGCGCCAGCGCTGTGTCCAGCACCTCGGCCCGCTTGCAGAACGCGAACCGCACCAGGCTGCGCGGCGGCTCCGCGTCGTAGAACGCCGACAGCGGGATCGCCGCCACCCCTGCCCGCTCCACCATCCAGCGGCAGAACGCCGCGTCGTCCTCGCCGGCAAGCCCCGCGATGTCGGCCACCACGAAGTAGCTCCCCGACGACGACAGTGCGTCAAAGCCCAGCTTCGCTAGCCCCGCCGAGAGCTGGTCCCGGCGCGCGCCCATGCCCTCCGCCAGCGCCGCGAAATACCCGCGGTCCTTGCGCAGCCCGTGCGCCACGCCGCGCTGCAGGTTGGGGGCGGTTGCAAAGGCGAGGTTCTGGTGCGCCTTGGCCACCACGCCCGCCAGCTCCGGCGCCGCCGTGACGTAGCCGACCTTCCATCCCGTCAGCGAGAACGTCTTGCCTGCGCTGCCCACCCGCAGGCAGCGCTCGCGCATCCCCGGCAGCGTCATCAGCGGCACGTGCCGCCCCTTGAACACCAGGTGCTCGTACACCTCGTCGCAGATCGCGTAGGCGTCGTGCTCCACGAGCAGCCCCGCCACGAACCCCAGCTCGTCCGGCGTGAACACCTTGCCGGTCGGGTTCATCGGCGAGTTCAGCAGCATCGCCTTGGTGCGCGAACCGAACGCCGCCGCAAGTTCGGCCCGCGGCAGCGCCCAGTCCGGCGGTTCCAGCCGCACCAGCCGCGGCACCGCGCCCAGCATCCGCACCACCGGCAGGTAGGTGTCGAACAGCGGCTCGATCAGCACCACCTCGTCGCCCGGGTCGAGCAGCGCCGCCAGGCACGCCGTGATCGCCTCCGTAGCCCCGGACGTCACCACCACCTCGCGCTCCGCGTCGACCTTGAGCCCGTAGTCGCGCGCGTTCGCCGCCGCCACCGCCTCGCGCAGCTCCGGCAGCCCGGTCAGCGGCGCATACTGGTTGCGCCCGTCGAGCAGCGCCGCCGCCGCCGCCTCGACGATGTCCGCCGGCCCCTCGGTGTCGGGGAATCCCTGCCCCAGGTTGATCGCGTCGTGCCTGGTCGCGAGCGCCGACATCACCGTGAAGATCGTCGTTCCGGAGCGCGACAGCCTGGTGTTCAGCGGCCTCATCGAACATCCTCCCTCGACGCGGCCACGCCGCGACGAGGCGCCGACATGGCCCGCCTCGGCGCGGTGCGCAATCCGCTGCACCAGGGCTGGGCAGCATCCCGGCTGCACGCACACTTCCCGTGCAGCGACGGCTGACGCGCAAACAGGCAGGCCGCACGCTCGGCCTCCGTGCCGCGCCGGGCGCACACCCCCGGGAGCCTCTCCCTCGGACCGCGGGTGTTCCGGTCGCTCCCGGGCTGCCGACCCGTGCGGGCAGAACCCGATCCTGTCTGTCTGGCGCCTTTTCGAAGCGACCGATATTGCAACGACCCCCGCACGGCCTCGTTGCGGTTCCGTCGAATTGCACCCTTGGCACGGCGCGTGCAAACCTGCCCTGCCGCTTCCCCGACGGAGTCGCCGGCGTGGCGGAGAACAGCAGGGAGGCGCCGCTTCATCGCGAGCGCGGGGCGGATGAAGAAGATCGAGGCGGTGGTCAAGCCGTTCAAGCTCGACGAGGTGAAGGAGGCCCTCCACGAGGTGGGCCTGCAGGGCATCACGGTGGTCGAGGCCAAGGGCTTCGGGCGCCAGAAGGGCCACACCGAGCTGTACCGCGGCGCGGAATACGTCGTCGACTTCCTCCCCAAGGTGAAGATCGAGGTCGTGTGCGAGGACGCCCTGGTCGAGCGCGCCTGCGAGGCCATCGTCAACGCCGCGCGCACCGGCCGCATCGGCGACGGCAAGATCTTCGTCACCACCATCGACGAGGTCATCCGCATCCGCACCGGCGAACGCGGCGAGGACGCCGTCTGACGCGACCCGCGCCCGGCGCAAGCCACGCAGGCCGCCCTGCACACCCGCACATCGAACGGACCACCCCGGTCCGGGCGCAGAAGGATAGAGGACGCGTATGGCGAAGAAACCACCGGCACCGGCCGCGACCAACCACGTTGCACGGGCGATGGAGCTCATGCGCGAGCACTCCGTCGAGTATGTCGACCTCCGTTTCACCGACCCGCGCGGCAAGTGGCAGCACACCGCGCAGCACGTCTCGACCATCGACGAGGACGCGTTCCGCGACGGCATCATGTTCGACGGCTCCTCGATCGCCGGCTGGAAGGCGATCAACGAGAGCGACATGATCCTCATGCTCGACGCCGAGACCGCGGTCATGGACCCGTTCTCCGCCAAGCCGCAGATGATCATCTTCTGCGACATCGTCGAGCCGTCCACCGGCCAGTTCTACGCCCGCGACCCCCGCGCCACCGCCAAGCTCGCCGAGGCCTACGTGAAGGCGAGCGGCGTCGGCGACACCGTGATCTGCGGTGCGGAAGCCGAGTTCTTCGTCTTCGACAGCGTGCGCTTCGGCACCGGGCGCAACTACTCCATGTTCCAGCTCGACAGCGTCGAGGGCCCCGACGCCTCGATGAAGGACTTCCCCGAAGGCAACATGGGCCACCGCCCCGGCATCAAGGGCGGCTACTTTCCCGTGCCACCCGTCGACAGCGAGGTCGACCTGCGCGCCGAGATGCTGTCGACCATGGGCGAGATGGGCCTGGTGATCGAGAAGCACCACCACGAGGTCGCGCAGTCCCAGCACGAGCTGGGCACGCGCTTCACCACGCTGACCAAGATGGCCGACCAGATGCAGATCTACAAGTACTGCGTCCACAATGTCGCCCACAGCTATGGCAAGACGGCGACCTTCATGCCCAAGCCGATCTACGGCGACAACGGCTCCGGCATGCACACGCATCTGTCGATCTGGAAGGAGGGCAAGCCGCTGTTCGCCGGCAACGCCTACGCCGACCTGTCCGAGCTGTGCCTGTACTTCATCGGCGGCATCATCAAGCACGCCAAGGCCTGCAACGCCTTCACCAATCCGTCGACCAACAGCTACAAGCGGCTCATCCCCGGCTTCGAGGCGCCGGTGCTGCTCGCCTACTCCGCGCGCAACCGCTCCGCCTCGTGCCGCATCCCCTACACCACCAACCCGAAGGGCAAGCGCGTCGAGGTGCGTTTCCCGGACCCGACGGCGAACCCCTACCTGGCGTTCTCCGCGCTCACCATGGCCGGCATGGACGGCATCCGGAACAAGATCCACCCCGGCGACGCCATGGACAAGGACCTCTACGACCTGCCGCCGGAGGAGCTGAAGGACATCCCGACCGTGTGCGGCAGCCTGCGCGAGGCGCTCGGCGCGCTGAAGGCCGACCACGACTTCCTGCTCGAGGGCGACGTGTTCAGCGCCGACCAGATCGAGAGCTACATCGATCTCAAGTGGCAGGAGGTCTACAAGTTCGAGCACAACCCGCACCCCGTCGAGTTCGAGATGTACTACTCCGTCTGACGGCCGCGGCCTGAAAGGCTTCGGCCCGGCGCCGCGTGACCCGCACAGGGGAGCGCGGCGCCCTCGTTTCCGGGTCGCCACCCTGGTCGCGCCCCGAGGTTCCTGCTCTACGCATCGGCTCCTGCACGGGGAGCAGCCCATGGACGACGCACGCACCGGCCGCCTGGAGATCGTCTCCGACGCCATCTGCCCGTGGTGCTACATCGGCAAACACCAGTTCGACCGCGCCTTGCCGCGCATCGCCGCCGCCGGCATCCGCCTCGCCGTGCACTGGCGCGCCTTCCAGCTCAATCCTGCGATGCCCCCCGCCGGCATGGCCCGCGCCGAGTACCGCGCCGCCAAGTTCGGTTCTTCCGCCCGCTCCGCCGAGCTCGACGCCCAGGTCACCGTCGCCGCGGCGGATGCCGGCCTCGCCCTGCGCCTCGACCGCATCGTGCGCACTCCCAGCACCGTCGACGCCCACCGCCTGATCGCCCTCGCCGCCCGCACCGGCGGCCAGGACGCCATCGTCGAGCGCCTCTTCGCCGCCTACTTCGTCGACGGCCGCGACATCTCCGATCCCGCGGTCCTTCTGGACTGCGCCGGCCGGGCCGGCCTGTCCCGCGAGGAGACCGCCACCTGGCTCGCCGGCGACGCCGGCCGGGCCGAGGTTCTTGCCGAGGACGCCGGCTTCCGCGCCGCCGGCCTGCGCGGGGTGCCGACCTTCATCCTCGAAGGCCACGTGCTGTTCTCCGGCGCCTTGCCGGCGGACACCATGGCGGAGGCGATCACGGCGGCGGCGAAGGTGCTGGTGGTGTAGCAGGAAGCAAGGCCAGGGCTCTGCCCTGGACCCGCCAGGGCGAGCCGCCCTGGACCGGCGCTACTCGTCCGCCGCCAGCTTCGCCGCCTGGTCCTCAGCGGTCAGCGCGTCCACGAACTCGTCCAGCTCGCCCGCCATCACCCGCTCGATCTTGTACAGCGTCAGGTTGATCCTGTGGTCGCTCACCCGCCCCTGCGGGAAGTTGTAGGTCCGGATGCGCTCGCTGCGGTCCCCCGTCCCCACCTGCGACTTGCGGTCCGCCGAGCGCGTCGAATGCAGTTGCGCCCGCTGCGCCTCGTACAGCCGGGCGCGCAGGATCTTCATCGCCTTCGCCCGGTTCTTGTGCTGGCTGCGCTCCTCCTGCATCGCCACCACAACCCCGGTCGGCAGGTGCGTGATCCGCACCGCGCTCTCCGTCTTGTTGACGTGCTGCCCGCCGGCGCCCGACGCCCGGTAGACGTCGATGCGCAGGTCGCTCTCGTTGACCTCGACGTCCACCTCCTCCGCCTCCGGCAGCACCGCCACCGTCACCGTCGAGGTGTGGATGCGACCCTGGTTCTCCGTCGCCGGCACCCGCTGTACCCGGTGCACGCCCGACTCGTACTTCAGCCGCGCGAACACGCCTCGTCCGGTGATCTCCGCCATCCCGCCCTTCAGCCCGCCGAGCCCGGTGTCGTCGTACTCCATGATCTCGAAGCGCCAGCCATGCGCCTCCGAGTACTTCTGGTACAGCCCGAACAGCTCCGCCGCGAACAGCGCCGCCTCGTCCCCGCCCGCCGCCGGCCGCAGCTCCAGGATCGCGCTCCGCGCGTCCGCCTCGTCCTTCGGCAGCAGCGACAGCCGGATCTCGTGCGCCAGCGCCGGCAGCCGCGCGCGCAGCCCCTCCAGCTCCACCTGCGCCAGCTCGCGCATCTCCGGGTCGTCCAGCATCGCCTCCGCCTCGGCCGCCTGCGCCTCGGCCGCGCGCAGCTCGTCGATCCGCGCCACCACCGGCTCCAGCTCCGACAGCTCGCGCGACGCCCGGGTGAACGCCTCGCCGCTCACCCCGCTGGCCGACAGGTCCGAGCGCAGCTCGTCGGCGCGCGCCACGATCCGGTCCAGGCGTGCGGCGGCGCTCAAGGGACGGTGCCGGCAGCAAGGCAGAGCCAGGGGCTCTGCCCCTGGACCCCGCTCAAGGCGGAGCCTTGAGAATCCATTTGTTGAAGAAAGGCCGTCACGGCTGGCCTGCTTCCGGAAAGAGTTTCCAAAGGGCTCGGCCCTTTGGCGGGTCCGGCCAGAGCCCGGCCTTGCTCGCCTGCTGCCGACGCAGCGACCGCACCAGGCCGAACACGCTGATCGCCGACCAGAACAGCTCGATCAGCACCGACGGCAGGTTGAACGTCTCCAGCAGCGACAGGAAGATCATCACCGAGCCGAGCAGGTTGCCTGCCGGGAACCGCCAGTTCGAGGTCGAGAGCCGGCCCATCTGGTTGAGGAGGTAGAGCGAGCAGATCAGCAGCGCGCCGCCCACCCCCGCCACGTTCGCCAGCACCGGCTATCCCGCCGACCGCGCCAGCAGCCACGCCGCGACGCGATCCGGCGCCACCTCCTCCTGCGCCCCCGCCCGCAGGTCGCGGAGCTGCACGACGCCGCGCGCCAGCTCGTCCTCGCCCACGATCACCGCGAAGCCCGCCCCGATCCGGTTCGCCCGCTCCATCCGCTTCTTCAGATTGCCCCGGAACGCCATCTCCGCCCGCAGTCCCGCCCCGCGCACCGCGCGCAAAACGTCGATCGCGGCCGCCTCCGCCTCCTCGCCGACCGGCACCACTGCGACAACCTGCGGCCCCGCCGGCACCCCGTCCATCAGCAGGGACAGCCGCTCGATCCCCGCCGCCCAGCCGATCGCTGGCGTCGCCGGCCCGCCCATCTCCGCGACCAGACCCTCGTAGCGCCCGCCCGCCAGCACCGTGCCCTGCGCGCCCAGCCGGTCGGTGACGAACTCGAACGCAGTGTGGCTGTAGTAGTCGAGCCCACGCACGATCCGCGGGTTCTCCCGGAACGCCACCCCGAAGCGGTCCAGCCCGCGGCGTACCCCGTCGTAGAACGCCTGCGCCGCCTGCGTCAGGTACGGCCCGATCACCGGTGCGTCGGCCACGACCCTGCGGTCGCCCTCGTCCTTGCTGTCGAGCACCCGCATCGGGTTGCGCTCCAGCCGCAAGGCGCTGTCCGGCGACAGCTCCGCGCGCCGCCCCTCCAGATACGCCACCAGCGCCACCCGGTACGCGGCCCGGCTGTCCGCGTCGCCCAACGTGTTCAGCTCCAGCACCACGCCCTCGTTCACGCCCAGCGCGCGCAGCACGTCGTGCGCGCAGGCGATGGCCTCCGCGTCGGCCAGCGGCTCGGCCACGCCGATCCACTCCGCGCCGATCTGGTGGAACTGCCGGTAGCGGCCCTTCTGCGGCCGCTCGTAGCGGAACATCGGCCCGGCGTAGAACACCTTCTGCGGCAGCGACTGCGTCAGCCCGTTGCTGACCAGCGCCCGGCACACCCCCGCCGTGCCTTCCGGCCGCAGCGTCAGCCGCTCGCCGCCGCGGTCCTCGAACGAGTACATCTCCTTGGTCACCACGTCGGAGGTGTCGCCCAGGGTGCGCGAGAACACGCGCTCGTCCTCGAAGATCGGCGTCTGCCATTCGTCCAGCCCGTACAGCCCCGCCACCCGCCGTGCTTCCGCCACGACATGCGCGAAGCGCCGCTGCTCGTCGCCGATCAGGTCGCGGGTGCCGCGAACCGGCTGCAACCCGGCCACCTAGCCGGCCACGCCGGGGCTCTGCCCCGACATCCGAAGGCGAAACGCCGCCAAACGCCTGGAACCTCGGGAAACCATGACTGCCGGCTTTCCTGCGTTGTGTGGGTCCGGGGGCTCAGCCCCCGGCGGGTCCAGGGCGGAGCCCTGGCCTTCCTTGCCGTCCGGCCCCTGCCGCCTACTCCGCCGCCGCCACCCCCTGCGCCATCGCGCGCTTCGCGACATCCTCCGCGACCCCCGACATCCCCTCGGCGAGCGCCTTCTTCGCGCCCTCCTCCGCCTGGATCGCCGCCACCTTGGCCTCGACCTGCGCCACGATGTGGTCGACCATGGTCGCGCCGTCGATCGTGTGGTCCTGCCGCCCGGCGGAATACACCATGTGCCGGTTGTTGCCGCCGCCGGTCAGCCCGACATCGGTCATCAGCGCCTCGCCGGGCCCGTTCACCACGCAGCCGATGATCGACAGCGTCACCGGCGTCTCGATATAGGCGAGCCGCTCCTCCAGTTGCTGCACCGTCTGGATCACGTTGAACCCCTGCCGCGCGCACGACGGGCAGGAGATGACCTTCACGCCCCGGTTGCGCACGCCGAGCGTCTTGAGCATGTCCCAGCCGACGTGCACCTCCTCCTCGGGCTCCGCCGACAGGCTGACGCGCACCGTGTCGCCGATTCCCGCCCACAGCAGGTTGCCCAGGCCGATCGCGCTCTTCACCGTGCCGGCGCGCTTGCCGCCCGCCTCGGTGATGCCGATGTGCAGCGGGTGGTCGCACTGCTCTGCGAGCTGCTGGTAGGCGGCGACCGCCATGAACACGTCGGACGCCTTCACGCTGATCTTGAACTCGTGGAAGTCGTGGTCCTGCAGGATCTTTGCGTGTTCCAGCGCCGACTCCACCAGAGCCTCCGGGTTCGGCTCGCCGTACTTCTCCAGCAGGTGACGCTCCAGCGAGCCTGCGTTCACGCCGATGCGGATCGAGCAGCCGTGCTCGCGCGCTGCGGTGACCACCTCGCGCACCCGCTCGGCGCTGCCGATGTTGCCCGGGTTGATGCGCAGGCAGGCGGCGCCCGCTTGGGCCGCCTCGATGGCGCGTTTATAGTGGAAGTGGATGTCGGCCACGATCGGCACGTTGACCTCGCGCACGATCTCCGCCAGCGCCGCGGTGCTTTCCACGTCCGGGCAGGACACGCGCACGATGTCCACGCCGGCCAGCTCGGCCCGCCGGATCTGCGCGATGGTCGCGGCGGCGTCCGAGGTCAGGGTGTTGGTCATGGTCTGGATGGTGATCGGCGCGTCGCCGCCGACCTTGACGCGGCCGACGCTGATCTGGCGCGAGCGCCGGCGCTCGATCTGCTGGTAGGGGCGATAGCTCATGGGATCTCCAGGCCGGGCCGCGCGCGGCGCCCGCTTCTGTGGGCCGTCTGTGCCCAGGATTACCAGCCCGCACGCCGAAGGCCAAACATCGCGCGCGCAGGGCAGCCGCCAGGCAGCGCAGGAGCCTCGCCGCGAGCTTCGCTGGAGGCATGACGGTGAAACCTCTGCCCAGGGCGGGTCGCGGACTCCAGGGCACGGCAGCTTTTCCTGCCAGGCCGGCGAAAGCCGTTTCAGTGAACGCCGAGCTGACGGGCGTTGAGCTGGTCCGCCGAGGTGTCCGGATCCGCAGCCGCCGCGGCCGGCCTGGGTTTCGGCTTCGGCGGCGGTGGCGGCGGTGGCGCCGCCGCGAGCCTGCCCGACTGCAGGTCGGCAGGCTCCAGCGGCAGGTCGCGTCGGCTGACCCCCTGGAGCTGCGGCGCCGCCGCACCGTCCACCAGCAGCGACAGCCCCCTCGCGTTGCCCACCGACAGCAGCAGCGGCTTGTCGTCGGGCGGCACCGGCCAGGTCTCTCCGGGGTGCAGGGTCTCGTTGACCAGAACCTTGCCGCCCTTTTCGCGCACCATGATCCAGCTCGGAGCCGTGCTGGCGAGCACGATCCGTGTCCCCGCCGGCACCGGCGCGGCGCCAGGCACCGGCGCGGCACTGGGCACCGCCACGGCACCGGGCACCGCTCCCGTCGCCACCGCCACGCCCGCCGCCGCAGCCGTGCCAGAAGCGCCCGGCCCCGCAACCGCCTGCATGGCCGGCGCAGGCACGGTCACCGGGGCCGCGGCAACCTGGCCCGGCGGCACCCCCTGCGCCGGCATGGCCGGCACCACCGGTGCCCCCGCCGATGGCGCCGTGACCGGCGCGGCCGGTATGGACGGCGGCGCGGTCGCCGGCAGGATCGAGGCGACCTGCGGCGACGGCGCCGCCATCACCGGCGCGGCGCGCGTGGCCAGATGCTCAGGCACTTCCGGCACCGTCTGCACCGGCGTGTGCCCGTCGCTGGAGATGCGGTACCAGCCCGCATACGCCGCCGCCACCACCACCGCGCCCAGCAGCACCACAGCGCCCGCCGGCATCCCGCGCTGCGGCACCGGCGCGGGAAAGGCCAGCTCGGTTCGCCGGTTCACCTCCGAGGCGCCCTCGCGGAACCGGCTGGCCAGCGCCTCCGCGTCCAGCCCGACGGCACCCGCATAGGTCTTGAGGAATCCCACCGCATAGGCGCTGCCCGGCAGGTCGGCCACCCGCCCCGCCTCGATCGCCTCCAGATAGGGCAGGCGGATGCGCAGTTGCGCCGCCACTGCCTCCAGGCTCCAGCCCAGCGCCTCGCGCGCCTCACGGATCTCCGCGCCGACCTGCAACGCGCCGGCGCGCGGCGGTACACCCGACGCTTCGGACAGCCGCTCCCGCGACCCGGCGGGCCTCGACTTGGATTGCTGCAGCACGCTCACCCCTTCGGGCGCCCTGCCCGGGCCCGGCACGGCGTCGCCCCGCGCCAATCTAGGCCCAGAAGCCGCCCGCTGCCAACGTGCCCCGCGCCGGGCGGCGGGTCGGCTCGGCATCCGGAAAGGAAGGCCAGGGGCTCTGCCCCTGGACCCCGCCAAAGGCCGAGCCTTTGGAATCCATTTCTTAAGCAAGGCAGGGTCCAGGGGTGGCTCCCTCCGGTGGCCTTTCCAACGATCCAAGGGGATCGTCGGAACCTTTGGCCACCTACGCCTGGCGGGTCCAGGGCAGAGCCCTGGCCTTCTCGAACCGAGACACTGCCTGCGCCGGACCCGTGCGCCCGGCCCAGGTCATGTGTCGCGGCACGTTCCGCCTTGGCACGCCCTCCGCCACGGCCTATTCCGCCGCCCACCGCCCTGCCGCCCGATCAAAGGACCGCGCCATGACCGTCGGACGCTTTCCCGCCACCCGCATGCGCCGCAACCGCCACGACGCCTGGACCCGCCGTCTGGTCGCCGAGACCCGCCTGTCCATCGACGACCTGATCTGGCCGATCTTCATCGCAGGCGGCCATGACGCCACGACGGATGTCGCCGCCATGCCCGGCGTAAAGCGCGTCACCCTGGACCGCCTGGCCGCCCACGTCGCCCCCGCCGCCCGCCTCGGCATCCCCGCCCTCGCCCTGTTCCCCGTCACCCCCGCGGAGCGCAAGGACGCAGAGGGCAGCGAGTCCGCCAACCCCGACAACCTGATCTGCCAGGCCGCCCGCCTGCTGAAGCGCGAGTTCCCCGGCCTCGGCCTGATCGGCGACGTGGCGCTCGATCCCTACACCGACCACGGCCACGACGGCGTGCTGCGCGACGGCACCGTCGCCAACGACGAGTCCGTCGCCATCCTCGCCCGGCAGTCGGTCAACCAGGCCGAAGCCGGCATCGACGTCATCGCGCCGTCGGACATGATGGACGGTCGCATCGCCGCCATCCGCGCCGCGCTCGACGATGCCGGCCACGCGCACACCCGCCTGATGTCCTACGCCGCCAAATACGCCTCCGCGTTCTACGGCCCGTTCCGCGACGCGCTCGGCTCCGGGGCCACGCTGAAGGGCGACAAGAAGACCTACCAGATGGACCCCGCCAACGGCGACGAGGCCCTGCGCGAGGTCGAGCTGGACCTGCTCGAGGGCGCCGACATGGTCATGGTCAAGCCGGGCATGCCCTACCTGGACATCGTGCGCCGCGTCCACGAGCGCTTCGCCGTGCCGACCTTCGCCTACCAGGTATCGGGCGAGTACTCGATGCTCGCCGGCGCCATCGAGCGCGGCTGGCTCGACCGGGACCGCGCGGTCCTGGAAAGCCTGCTCGCCTTCCGACGCGCCGGCGCCAGCGGCGTGCTGACCTACTTTGCGCTGGAGGCCGCCATCCTGCTGCGCGAACGCGACATACCCTGAAGCAAGCAAGGTCGAGGCCCTGCCTCAAACTCCGCCAGGGGCGGCTCCTTCCGGTGGCCTTTCCAACGATCCAGCCGGATCGTCGGAACCTCTGGCCCCCTTCGCCTGGCGGGTCTGGGCAGAGCCCAGCCTTGCCTTCTACCCGCGCGCGCGATACCCCCGCGGCGCGCCGATCTCGACGAAGTGGTGCTCCGGATCCGCATACCACCCCTCGCCGATCTCCTGCGCCGCCACGGGATAGGTCCGCGCGTACCACGCCGCGTCGATCGGCATTGCCACCCGCTTCTCCGCGAAGCCGTGCGCGACATAGTGCTCGTACCCCGAGCCGTATCCCCCGGCCTCGACCGCGGAGCGCACGTCGGCGTGGGCCGCCAGGTAGAACGCCTCGTCGAACAGCGGCGCGATGCGCTCGAAGTGGCGCGGCAGGCGCGGCACTGCGCGGAACATCTCGCGCAGCATGACCGGCTCCACCAGACGCCACTGGCCGAGCAGCGCCTCGTGCACCGGCCTGTACTCCTCGACCGGCACCGCGTAGTTGGCGGGAAACAGGAAGAAGCGGTAGCGCGGGTCGTCGAGCGGCAGCAGGTTGGCATGCGGCCCCGTCACCGGGTGCAGCATCCCGTCCACCGGCAGGAACACCCGGTCCGCCTCGGACAGCCACGCCGCCAGCCAGGCGAAGGTGGACACGCTCGGCACGATGTTGCGCGACCGGCGCAGCGCCGCGAAATCCGCCATCGGCCCGCGGCTGTCCACGAACGGCGCGTCAGGGAACCGTGCCCGCAGCGCGTCGACATAGGCGTTCGGCGCGAGCTGCCCGAGGAACACCGGCGACAGCCCGGTGCGCGCCACGAGCTCGGCGTAGAACTCCACCGGCAGCAGCACGTAGCCCGGGTGGCGCCCGTCCAGCACCTCGCCGCCGCGCACGCTGCACACGAGCTGCCCCGCGCCGTAGCCGGGCGCCTCCGCCTCGCCGGGCATCGCCGACGTCGGGAACGCGTGCCGGTAGGCGCCGGGCGGCAGGAAGTACTCCAGCCGCTGCCCGTACACCTGGATCTCCAGGCGCTCCACCTCGCCGGAACGGAGGCGTCCGACCTCGTGGGCCAGGTCGAACCGCTCGTCGACCAGCACGCGGCGCCGCACCCCCGGCTGCGGCACCGCGGGAAGGCGCAAGCCCCACTCCGGCAGGTCGACGTTGGACACCACGCAGCCCGGCACCTGGCTGGCCACGGTCAACGCCAGCATGGCCTGCATCATCCGGTTGGCGAAGCCGCCCATCGGATGGACGTGCACCACCGGCGCGCCGGCAGGCTGCGCGTCCTGCGCGCCCGCGCTCATCGGCGCCGGGCCGCCCTCACCCCGCCAGGCCGCGCAGCCCGCCGGCGCGCATCGTCGCCATCTCGCGCTTCACCGCGGCGACGTAGCGCAGGGCGGACGCGTCGAGCACCTCGTTGCGGTCGTGCTCGGCGAAGGCGTCGTCGGTGCGCTCCACGTCGAGCCAGCGCCGCGCCATCTTCACCCGCCAGTGGGCAAGCGAGCGCGTGAAGTAGTGGTGCAGCCGCGCGGTGGCGAACTCCGGCCGGTCGCGCGTCACCCCCGCCTGCGCTTCCCAGTGGATCGGCCGCCCGTCGGCATCCACGTAGCCGTCGTGCCAGCCGTCGCCTTCCAGGCGCGCGCCGCGCAGCTCGAACCAGTGCGACAGGTGGCAGCGCACCACCTCGCCCGGCCGCACGATCGACTTGATGTGCCGGTTGGGCCCGAAATCCTCGCGCGCCCGGTGCAGGAAGCTGTCGAGCACCAGACCCTGCGGCCAGTCCACCTGCCCGGACGAGCCGAACACCGCCCAGTGCACGCCGACCGCCTGGTGCGCGCCCAGCGACTCCAGCAGCGCCGGCACCGAGCCGTGACGCAGCGGCAGCAGGAACTCGTCGGCATCGAGAAATGCCATCCAGTCGAACTCCGCCCCGAACACCGCCAGCGCGTGGTCGTAGGCGTCGGCGTGCGAGCTGAGCGCCACCGACGGCCAGTCCAGCAGCCGGATGTCGTGGGTCTGCGCCGCCATGCGCACCACGTCGGGGGTGCCGTCGGTCGAGCCGTTGTCGAGCACGATCACCGTGTCGAAGCCGACCACGAACTGGAACGCCAGCCATTCCAGCAGGTCGCGCGCCTCGTTCTTGACCAGCAGGCAGACGGCAACCCTCACGAACGCGTCACTCCACCGGCGCCGCGGCCGGGCCCGCCACCGGCCGCGCCGCCGCCGGCCCGAACCCGCCGAGCTGCAGGAAGCGGCGGCCGAGCACGTCCCAGCCAGCCAGCGACGGGTCCGAGCGGGTGGCCTCCGCGATCGCCGCCATCCGCGCCGCCACCGCCTCGCGCATCGCGACCTCCGCCGCAGCGACCCCCGGCAGCGCGCGCAGCGCCGCGATCCCCTCCGCCAGGCCCGGCGCGCAGCGCGTCGCGCGGTCGTCGACCACCACGTCGGCCGCGCGGTGCTGGCGCATGAAGCTGTGCGCGTCGGCCTGCGCCATCACCTGCGGCGCCCGCTCCAGCCCGGTGTCGCCGCTGTTGCGCGACTTCTTCCACGCCCACTCCTCGGCCGACTTGAACAGGTAGTGGTGCACCGCCGCCGCCTCGGTGCGCAGCGTGGCGGCGAAGTTCAGCCCGTCCGGGTCGCTGCCTGTCCGGCTCCGCCCGTGCAGCTCGCCCGACGCCGCCCGGTAGACCAGGGTGCGCCGCTCGTCGGTGACCGGCGCATGCGCCCCGGACTGCATCATCATCGCCGGCCGCGCCAGGGTCTTGACCAGCCTGACCTCCTCGCCAAGATGGCGGCGGTTCAGCACCCGGGTGTTGCGCTCAACCAGCGGCGTGTCCGGCCAGCCCGGCGCGTCGCCCGAGCCGAACGGCAGCCAGTTCACCGCCACCGCGTCCACAGAGCGCCGCTCCTGCCATGCCAGGTAGTCGTTGACCGAGCCGAACCGCTCCGGGTCGAACACCAGGAACTCGTCGGCGTCCGCGGTCAGCACCCAGCGATGCGCCAGCACCTCCGGCAGCACGCCGAACGCGTGGCCGTACGCCCGCGCCCGCGCCGACGTGCCGGCCGGCACCCGGTTCTGCAGCCAGGTGACCACGCCCGCGTCGGCAAGCGCCCCCAGCAGCCCGTCCGACCCGTCCTCGTTGTCGTTGCTGTACAGGTAGAACGCCTCGAAGCCGATCGCACGGTGGTAGGCGACCCATTCCAGCAGGTAGGGTCCCTCGTTGCGCAGCGTCGCCACCATGCACGGCCCGCGCGCCGGCACGACGCTGGCCCTGGCCTGCACCGCCACCGCGTGCGGGAACGACGCGAACGCGCCGGACAGCCCCGCCGTCGCCACGTCGTCGAACGACGCGTCCACCACGCGGCGGTTGGGTGAGAACTCCGCCTCCTCCCTGCGCGACCGCCCTGAGCGTCGCAGCAGCCCGAAGCCGCGCGCGGGCGCCGGCGCGGGCGCCACGACCCCCTGCATCTCCGCCAGTGCCGGCAGGGCATGCGCCGCCCACACGTCGCCGGGAAACGCCGCAGCCAAGCGACGCGTCATCTCGTCCGAGGCAAGCACCGCACGCCCGATCGCCTGCAGCTCGTCCAGGCGCAGCAGCGGCAGCACCGCGTTGAGGACCTCCGACGCGAACGCCCGCTCCCCCGACACCAGCGCCAGCACGCCGGGAACGTCCACGCCCTGGGCCAGCATCGCCTCGATCGCCTCGGCGCGCGCGCGCACGGTGCGCGGCACGAAGATGTCGCGCACCGGCTCCAGCGAGAACGCTTCCCACTCGCCGGCCTCCTCACGGTCCACCAGCACCGGCGCGGCATCCTCCGGATCGGACGGCGGCGGCGCGGACGCGAATCGCCCGGACGAGGGGTCCAGCAGCGTGACGTGCCCGCCGTCGCCGACCCAGTGCGCTTCCAGCAGGTGCGCGGTGGTGCGCAGGCCTCCGGGCCGCAGCCGGAACGCGGCCGCCTCCTCCTCCGTCGACTCCATCAGCACCAGCAGGTCGCGGCGCGCCCGCGGCACGATCGCCATGGTGGCGATCCAGTCGTGCGTCGCCCGGTCCGCGGTCACCAGCGTCGCGGTCTGCGCGGCCACGAACACCTCGCTGCCGTCGCACGACAGCAGCCGGTAGCAGCCGGGCTCGCGCAGCGGCAGCGGCGCCACCACGCTGGCCGGCCCGCCGCCTGCCTCCGTGCCCACCATGGCCAGCGCCGGCGCCGACGCCAGCGCGCGCAGCAGCCGGTTCTCCGGCGAGCCGCGCACCTGGAAGCGCGCGCTGTCGCGCATCTCCTGGCGCAGCCGCGCGGCGGCCGCGGCATACGCCCGCTCCACCGACGCGGACGCCGCCGCCACGCCGGGCAGCGCCGACAGCCGCGCCAGCTCGCCCGCGGCCGCGTCGGCGAACACGGTGGCCCGCTCGTCCGCCTCCTCCCAGTCGGCGCGGTGCTGGTCGAGGAACCCCTCGATGGTCGCCGTGTCCAGCAGGTCGAGTTGCAGCGGCCGCGTCGCCACCTGGTCCGCGGCGCCGCGCGAGTGGCGCAGTGCGAACTCCTCGGCCGACTTCATCGCGTAGTGCGCCACCCAGGCCTGGCGGTCCTGCGGGTCGGGCGAGAACGCCGCCGCGTTGCCCTCGTGCTGCTGCGGGTGCGGCGCGCCCTCCGAGCCGCGGAAGCTCCACGCCTGCCCGAACGGCGCGATCGGGAAATGCGCCTGGGCGTGCACGAACCGCCTCGGCCGGTACAGCGACTTGACGTGGCGGTCCACCGGCTGTCGGCGCAGGAAGCGCTCGACCACCGGGTGCGGCGCGCGCGCCGCCAGCGCCCCGGAGCCGAACACCACCCAGCTCAGCGCGACCGCGTCCACGCTTTCGCGCTCCTGCCAGGCGAGGTAGTCGGCGAAGCTCGCGTGCAGCGCGGTGTCGAAGGCCAGCGCCTCGTTGACGTCGAGCACCGCCACCCAGCGGTAGTCCAGGATCTCCGGCAGCATCTGCAGCGCGTGGCCATACGCCTTGTAGCGGGGCGAGCCCCCCGGCGGCGCGTCGTTGACCACCCAGGTGATCTCGCCAGCCCGCGCCAGCGCGGCCAGCAGGTCGTCCGAGCCGTCCGTGTTGTCGTTGCTGTACAGAAAGAAGTGCTCGACGCCCAACGCCCTGTGGTGCGCGATCCAGTCCAGCAGGTAGACGCCCTCGTCGCGCAGGCACGCCAGCACGCACAGCGTGCGCCGCGGGTTCACCGCCGCGCGCGCCGCGATGTTGAGCGTCTGCGCGAACGAGACCGGCCGCCCGTCGCGCCCCGCCGTTTCCAGCACGTCGCAGTCGCGCCCGCAGCGACGCACGCCCGTCACCCGGTCGGGCGCCGCGATCCAGCCCGCCAGCTCCGGCAGCGCCTGCGCCGCCCACAAATCGCCAAGCAGCCGCGCGGTCAGCCCGTTCAGCGCCGCCGGCCGGCCCAGCAGCGTCGCCCCCAGCCAGGCGGCGTGGTCCGGCGCGAGCAGCCGGCCCATCGCCTGCAGCAGCTCCGGGCTGATCTCCTCCGAGGACTCCAGCAGCTGCAGCATCGCCGGCCCGCTGACGCAGGCCGGCAGCACCCGGTCGATCGTCGCCAGCAGCGGCAGCAGCGGCTCGGCACGCAGGAACGCCACGGGGCGCAGAAGGAAGGTTTCCCAGGGCCCCTGGGCGGTGCGGTCCGCCAGCACCGGGCCGCCGCCCGCGCCGGCCGGCGGCGCGCCAAGCAGCAGGCCGGTGAGCGGATGGGCGAAGCCGACCTGCCCGTCGCCCCACACCCGCAGCGACAGCATGGTCGCGACCCACGGGTCGCCAGACACGCGCAGCGCACGGCCCGGCAGCAGGAACGCCACCGCCGGGTATGCCGGCGGCCGGTACAGCAGCATCGGCGCGTCCGGCTCGGCCTCGTGCCACAGCAGGTCGCCATCCGCCTCGCAGGACAGCAGCGTGCCGTGCGTGGTGGCCACGGTGTAGAGCCCGGGCATCACGTCGACCGGCGCTGCCGCCCCGCCACCCTGGGACGCGCCACCCTGGGTCCCACCGCCAGCAGGAGCCGCCAGGGCGGGCACCGCAGCCGGGCTGGCCGCTCCGGCGTTTGCGCCGGTCGCGTCCGCGCTCACGATGCCGCCCCCTCCAGCCCGGCCAGCAGGAAGTGCCGCACCACGTCGATCTCGCACGCCCCCATCAGCGCAGGCGCATGGCCCGCGCCCTCGACCACGTGCACAGACGCACCATCCGCCGCCATCCCCGCCAGCCCTTCCTCGGTCAGCAGGTCGCTCGATGCGCCACGGATCGCCAGCACCGGCACCCGCACCGCCGACCACACCGCGCCCAGGTCGACCGCCGCCGCCGGCCGCGCCAGGATCGGCTGCGCGATCGCCGGGTCGTGGTGCAGCGCCAACCGCCCGTCGGGCAGAGCGCGGGCGGAGTGGCGCGCCAGATGCGCCCACTGCGCGTCGTCCAGCGCCCCGAACGGCGCGTGCACCCGCCTCAGGTGCCGCTCCAGCGCCGCCAGGTCGTCGAAGGCGGGCGCCTGCCCGACATAGCCGCGGATGCGCTGCATCGCCGCCAGCGGCAGGTGCGGCCCGACGTCGTTCAGCACCAGCCGCGTCACCGGCGTGCCCGCCGCGGCCGCCACCAGCATGCCGCAGATCCCGCCCAGCGAGGTCCCGACCCAGGCCACCGGCCCGCCCAGCGCCGCCAGCAGGTGCGACAGCGCCGCGACGTAAGACGCCGGCTCGTACAGGGACGCGTCGTCCAGCCACTCCGACCGCCCGCGCCCCGGCAGGTCCGGGCACACCACCCGGAACCGGTCGGCCAGCCCGCGCGCCAGCGGGTCGAAGTCGCGGCCGTTGCGCGTCAGCCCGTGCACGCACACCACGACCGGCGCGTCGGCCGCCCCCCACTCCGCGTAGGCCAGGCTGCGGAACGCCGTGCCCAGCAGGTAGCGCACGCTGCCCAGCCGCGGTCCGCCGTCCGGCACCCCGTCTGGAAATGCCCCGGCTTCCGCAATCGTCGCGCCACCCGTCGCCAGGATCATATTACCCCGCGTTCGCGCAGGCCCGCCAGCGCCGCCGCGTCCAGCCCGAGCCGCGCGCCCAGCACCTCGTCGGTGTGCTCGCCCAGCAGCGGCGGCGGCAGCCGGTAGTCCGCGGGCGTGGCGGACAGCCGCACCGGGTTGGCGATCACGCGCACTCCGTCCGGCGTCGAGGGATGCGCCATCTTCACCACCATGCCGCGCGCCATGACCTGCGGGTCGGCGAACACCTGGCTCAGCGTGTTGATCGGCCCGCAGCCGATCCTCAGCGCTTCCAGCCGCTCCACCCACCACGACGTCGCCTGCCCCGACAGCACCGGCTCCAGCGTGCGCGTCACCAGGTCGCGGTGCTCCACCCGCGCGGCGTTGGTCGCGAAACGCGGGTCCTCCGCCAGCTCCGCCAGCCCGAAGTTCTCGCAGAACCGCCGGAAGGTAGGGTCGTTGCCGATCGACAGCACCACGTGGCCGTCCGCGGTGGCGAACACCTGGTAGGGCACGATGTTGGGATGCTGGTTGCCCAGCCGCACCGGGTTCTCCCCGGTCGCCAGATAGTTCATCCCCTGGTTGGCCAGCCAGGCCACGTGGGTGTCGAGCATGCCGACGTCGATGTGCTGCCCACCCGCATCCCGCCCGGTGCCCGCCTGCGCTCCGGTCGCGCTCTGCAGCCTTCCCGACGCAAGCCCCCCCGACGA
This sequence comes from uncultured Acetobacteraceae bacterium, assembly GCA_964236695.1. GTDB lineage: Bacteria > Pseudomonadota > Alphaproteobacteria > Acetobacterales > Acetobacteraceae > CAXSEF01. Next base: position 194,112 of record CAXSFU010000001.1, read on the forward strand.
GGTCGCGCCGCCTGCATCGCTGCCGAGCGACACCGATCCTCGCGCCAGCGCCGCATGTCCGACCACGAGTTCCGCCGCGGCCTGCAGGTCCGCCGCCGCGGCCGCCGCGCTGGCGGACGCCGTGGTGCCGCCCGCAGCCTGGACGCCCTCGCTCCCCGCCAGTCCGCCCTGCCCCGTCGCGTCGCGGTGGCGCAGCGCGGCCAGCACGCCGATGCACCCGTACAGACCGGCGAACAGGTCCGCGACCGGGATGCCGACCTTCTGAGGCAGCCCGTCCGGCTCGCCGGTCAGGCTCATCACCCCGCCCATCGCCTGCATCAGCCCGTCGTAGCCGGGCCGCTCCGCATACGGCCCGCTCTGCCCGAAGCCGGTGATCGAGCAGTAGACCAGGCGGGGGAACCGCGCGCGCAGCTGCTCGTAGCCCAGGCCGTAGCGCGCCAGGGCGCCCGCCTTGAAGTTCTCCACCAGCACGTCGCAGCTCTCGAGCAGCCTCAGGGCCAGCGCCTGGCCTTCCGGCCTGGAGATGTCGAGCGTGACGGAGCGCTTGTTGCGGTTCACCCCCACGAAATACGCGCTCTCCGTGGTGCCCGGCATGAACGGCGGCGCGAAGCCGCGCGTGTCGTCGCCGCTGCCGGGCTTCTCGATCTTGATCACGTCAGCGCCGAGGTCGGCCAGCATCTGCACGCAGGTCGGGCCGGCCAGCACGCGGGTCAGGTCGAACACCCGCAGACCCTTCAGCGGACCGCTCGGCTCCGTCGTGCTCATCCTGCTCTCCCGCGCCCACCCCGGGGCGGCGCCTGTGTCGGTAAACCGCCCCCGGGTGGCTGTCCAGGGACGCGCCGGAAGGCCATCAGGCAAGGCCGATCCCTGCCCGCAGCAGCCGCGGGCCCGGGCTCCTGGAAACCCGTTTCCCGGACCCGGGTTTCCCCAGGAAGACCTTTGGCGGCTCCCCGGGGCACCGCCGTCGCCCCCGCTTCCGTCCCGCCCTGCCCGGCGCCAGGTGCGTGCGACCCCGCCCGCCGCCGCGCCCGCAGCATGGGACGCTCGATGCCGAGGAACGAGGCGGCGCTCAGACCCGCCGCCAGCGGCAGGGCCATCGCCAGCCAGGCCGCGCCGCCCCGCGCCGCCAGACCGTCCGCCAGCGCGAACGCCCCCCAGTGCCACAGGTAGATCGAGTAGCTCGCCCGACCGACCAGCAGCGCCGCACGCCCTTCCAGCGCCCGCCGCCAGCGATGCGTGGTCAGCGCCACCGCCGGCACCAGCACCGCCAGCGCCGCCCCCTGCACGGTGAGGCGCAGCGCTTCCCGCCCGACCGGACCGCCCAGCACCGCGCCCGCCGCGCCCGGAAGCCGCCCCGCCCACGCGCCACCCAGCGCCAGGCTGGCCGCCAGCACCGCCAGCGCCAGGGCCGGCACCACCCGCATCGCCGCGAGCCGCGCCCCCCACGCCGGCCGCAGCGCCAGCAGCAGCGCCGGCACCGCCCCCCAGGCGATCGAGTCCAGCCGGGTGTCGGTCGCGAGATACAGCCGGTTGAAGCGGAACGCCGGGTTGTCCTCGATGCGCAGGCACACCCACGCGCCCGGCAGCGCCCCGAAGCAGTCCCCCATCAGCCACAGCCGCCACCCGAGCACGAGCCCGCACGCCGCCAGGCACAGCCCCAGCGCCCAGCCTGGCCGGCCGCGCGCCAGGCACGCCAGCAGCAGCGCCGGCCACAGCAGGTAGAAGTGGTCCTCCACCGACAGCGACCACAGGATGTTGAACGGGTGGCGCACCCCCGGCAGCGCCGAGCGATAGCCGCTGACCAGCTGGAAGTAGTTCGCCCCCTGTCCGAGCGCCGCCGCCCAGCCGCCAGGCCCGATCCGCCCGCCCGCCAGCACGAACGCGCCGCCCGACACCACCACGTAGACGGACCAGGCCGGCACCAGCCGCAGCAGCCGGCGCCGGTAGAACCCGCCCAGCCCGACCCTGCCGCAGCGCCGGTGCTGCGCCACCAGCTGGCGGGTGATCAGGAAGCCGCTCACCGCGAAGAACACCGTCACCCCGAGCCCGCCCGGCACCACCCGCTCCAGCCCGGCATGCGAGGCAACCACCAGCAGCACCGCCACCGCGCGCAGCCCGTCCAGCGCCGGAAGGTATCCTTCTCCCGAAAGGCCGCCGGTGCCGTCGGAACGCGATCGCACCCGGGGCGGGGCGCGGATGAACGGAACTTCAGGTGACGGGGCCGGCGCCATGGGTGCATCCACTGTCCGCATCGGACGTTAGTGCATCGACGGCATGCACGCGAGACGATTGAAGGATCTGCAACCGCAGATTGGCTCGCGGCCGGGATCGTGCAGGGCTATGCTCCATCCCGCGCCGGAGCATGCTCGCCACCGACGCCAGGGAGTGCCCAGACCAATGCCCAGGAAGGAGCCGGAGATTCCGGCCAAGCTCAGGCCGGACCAGAGCGACTATCCGTTCGACCTCGACACCGCCCTGCTCAGCGTGATCGGCGTCCGCTCCAGCGTGCCGGCAGACGCCTTCACCGCCTCCGCTCTCGGCACGGAGCGCGACGGCTCCGGCGTGGTGATCGCCGGCGGCCTGGTGCTGACCATGGGCTACCTGGTGATGGAAGCCGAGACGATCTGGCTGACCACGGCGCGCGGCGGCGCAGTGCAGGGCCATGCGCTCGGCGTGGACGCGGAAAGCGGCTTCGCCGTGGTGCAGCCGCTCGGCCGCCTCGACGCGCCGGCGCTGGAGTTCAGCACCACCCAGGGCCCGGAGGTCGGCTCCACCGCGATCCTGGCTGCGCAGGGCGGCATGACACGGGCCATCGAGACCCACGTCGTCGCGCGCCAGGAGTTCGCCGGCTACTGGGAGTACGTGCTCGACGATGCGATCTTCACCGCGCCCGCGCACCCGTTCTGGGGCGGCGCCGCCCTGATCGGCCCGGACGGCCGCCTGCTGGGCGTCGCATCGCTGATCCTGCAGCAGGGCGACGCGCGGGGCCGGCGCGTCGACATGAACATGGTCGTGCCGGTCGCCCGCCTGTTGCCGATCCTGGACGACCTGCGCACCCTGGGCCGGGTCAACCGCCCGCCGCGCCCGTGGCTCGGCATCTACGCCATGGAGGACGACGACGCGATCGTGGTCGGCGGCCTCGCCGACGGCGGCCCCGCGGAGAAGGCGGGGCTGATGGTCGGCGACCGCGTGCTCGCCGTCGGCGAGGAGGAGATCCGCGAGCTGTCCGCCCTGTGGCGCCGCGTCTGGTCCGCCGGCAACGCCGGCGCCCGCGTGGCGCTGCGCATCGGCCGGCTCGGCGCGGAGATGGACATCGCCGTGACCTCGGCCGACCGCGACACCTTCCTGCGCGCGCCGCTGATGCACTGAGCGCAGGCCCGACACCGCCCCAATCGTCACGATCAGGAGACCGCCATGACGCCTTCCCGCATCCTCCCGACCCCGGCCCGCCTCGCCGCCGCGGCCCTGCTCGCCCTGCTCGGCGGCTGCACCGGGGTGGCCAGCCCGGTCGGCCCGCGGGTGGCCGAGGGCTACGGCTACGTCTGCGCCGCCGGGGTCTACCAGTGCCGCCTGCCGCAGCAGGTCCGCATCGGCGAGCACTGCTCCTGCCCCGGCCTCGGCGCGCCCTCGTTCGGCTACGTGCACTGACCCTGGCGGCGCCGGCCCGACCTGCCGAAGACGGCAGGCCGGGCCGGCCCCTGCCCGGACCCGCCAGGAACCCTGGCCCCCCGAATCTCCCCTCCTCTACGTAAGGTTTCCAAAGGCTCGGCCTTTGGCGGAGTTCGAGGCAGAGCGTCGACCTTAGCTTCCTTGCCCGAGCCCCTGGCGCCACCCCGCGCCCCCGTGCACGATCCGCCACAATGCGCACCGCCCGCATCCTCGCCACCGGCCTTGCCGGCCTGTTGCTCGTGGCGGCGGGCTCGGCCGCCGGCATCGTCGCGCTGACCCTGCCGCCGCGCCACCTGGCCCTGCACGTTCCCGTGCTGTCCGCGCCGGCCCACGTCACCTTCGACGGCGACGGCATCCCGCGCATCCGCGCCGCCAGCGAGGCGGACGCCGCCGCGGCACTCGGCGTGCTGCACGCCCGCGACCGGCTGTCGCAGATGACGCTGTTGCGCGCGGTCGGCTCCGGGCGGCTGGCCGAGCTGGCCGGGCCGGACGCCGTGCCGCTCGACCGCATGATGCGCACCCTGGGCCTGCGCCGCCTTGCCGACGCCGACGCCGCGGCGGCCACCCCCGAGATGCGCGCGCTGCTCGAGGCATACGCCGCAGGCGTCAACGCCTGGACCGCGGCGCGCGGCCGCTTCGCCTCGCTCGACGCGCCGCTGCTCGGCCCGCCGGCGCCCTGGACGCCCGCCGACACCATGCTGTGGGGCCGCGTGCTCGCGCTCTGGCTGTCCACCAACGAGCGGGCGGAGCTGGCCCGCCGGGCGCTCGCCGCGCACATCGACCTGGTCCACGTGCTCCAGCTCTGGCCCGCCCGGCGCGACACCCTGCCCGCCGACTCCCCGGGACCGGCGGACGCACCGCCCGGCTCGCCCCCCGGCCCCGACGCCGCTGCGCCCGGCGTGAGGGCGCCTCCGCCCGAAGCGACTCCGCCCGACGCGGACCCGCGCCACGCCGCGCTGGCCGCCGGCCGCCTGCTTGCGGCGCTGCCCGCCTTTCCCGGCCGCTTCACCCAGCCCGCAGAGGAGTCCGACGAGTGGGCCGTCGATGGCCGGCGCAGCGCCACAGGTGCGCCGCTGCTGGCCGGCGACCCGCACCTGCAGCTCGGCTTTCCCGACCTGTGGTATCTCGCCCGCATCGACACGCCGGCCGGGACGCTGGCCGGCGCCACCGCCCCGGGCACGCCGTTCCTGGTGATCGGCCGCAACAGCCGCATCGCCTGGTCGTTCACCACCGCCAGCATCGACACCCAGGACCTGTTCCGCGAGGCCGTGCTGCCCGACGGCCGCTATGCCACCCCGGACGGACCCGCCGAGTTCACCCGCCGCGACGAGACCATCCACGTCCGCGGCGCCCCCGACATCGTGCTGCACGTGCGCGAGACCCGGCACGGCCCGGTGATCAGCGACCTCGACGATGCCGCCGATGCCGCGCTCGCCGCCGCGGCGATGCCCGGCATGGCGCCGCCGGTGCTGGCCGCCGCGATGGAGAACCTGCGCGCGCCCGCCGCCGCCGCCGGGCTGCTGGCGCTCGACCGGGCGCGCGACGTGGACGAGGCCGGCCGCGCCGCGCCCCTGCTCGCAACGCCGGTGCAGAACCTCCTGGTCGCCGACCGCACCCGAATCGCCCTGTTCACCACCGGCCGCGTTCCGGTCCGCGCCGCGGGCGGCGCTGACCCGTTCGGCGCCGGCGCGCTGCCCGCCGCCGGCGGCGACGGCCGCCACGACTGGGTCGGCGAGGCCAGCGGCGACGCCCTGCCGCACTTCGTCGCCCCGGCCGGCGGCGTGCTGCTCAACGGCAACGAGCCCACCGTCGGCCCCGGCTTCCCCGTCGACCTCGGCCGCGACGCCGACGGCGACTGGCGCGCCCGTCGTATCCGCGAGCGCCTCGCCGCCCTGCCGCACCCCGACGCCGCCGCCTTCGCCGCAATGCAGGCGGATGCCGGCAGCAGCTTCGCCGCCGCCCTCCTGCCCATGCTGCGCGCCGTCGCAATGCCCCCCGGGCCGGCCGGGACCGCGCAGGCGCTGCTGCTGCACTGGGACGCGACCATGGCGGCGGACAGCCCCGCGCCGCTGGTGTTCAACGCCTGGGTGCAGCGCTTCGTGACCGACATCCTCGCGCGCCACCGTGTGCCGGAAGCGCTGCGCGGCCCCTGGGAGGACTTCGCCGCTTCCCTCCTCGTCGCCCCGCACCCGGACGCCGCGTTCTGGTGCGCCGGTTCCTGCGCTCCGATCCTCGCCGCCTCCCTGGCCGAGGCCGTCGCCGCGCTCGCCGCCCGCTTCGGCCCCGACCCGGCCGCGTGGCGCTGGGGCGACGCCCACCAGGCGGTGTTCGCGGACCCGCTGCTCGGCGCCCTTCCCGTGCTGGGCAGGCTGGCCACGCGGCGCATCGCGGTGCCCGGCGACGACACCACCCTGTTCCGCGGCGGCAACGGCGCGCTCGGCCGGTTCGAGTCCCGCCACGGCGCCGGCTATCGCGGGGTGTACGACCTTGCCGACCTCGACCGCAGCCGCTTCATGATCGCGCCCGGGGAAAGCGGCCATCCCCTGAGCCGTTTCGCGTGGAACATGCTGCGGCGCTGGGCGGGGGGCGCTACCATCCCGCTCGGTCCGACCCCAGATGAGGTCACAGCCACGGTGGAGCTGACGCCATGACCAGGGACTGGCCGAACGACCCGCTGATCCGCGGCGTGATCCAGCGCCGCATCCTGTCCTGGGGCATCGACGCGACGCTGCTCGCAGTCGGCCTCTCGATGCTGCACGTGGCGCTGCTCGGGATCGGTCTGCTCACCTTCGGTCTGGGCCTGCCGCTGCTCGCCGCCCTGCCGGCCGTGCCGTTCCTCTACACCTGGGGGTGCGTCGCGGGCTTCGGCGCCACGCCCGGCCAAGCGCTCGCCGGCCTTTCTGTGCGCAGCGACGCCACACTGGCGACGCCGGACGGGCTGCAGGCGCTGCTCTACACCGCCGGCTACTGGCTCACCCTTGCGACCGGCGGCCTGCTGTTCCTGGTCGTGCTGGTGGCGCCGCGCCACCGTGCGCTGCACGACATGCTGGGCGGGATCGCAGTCGTGCGGGCCGACGCGCTGGCGTCGCACGGCATCGGCCCGGCCAGCGGCGTGGCCGCCTGACGCCCATGTCGCGCCCCTCCGCCCCGCCCGGCCATGACGCCGCCGGCACCCGTCTGGCCTACAAGCCGCCGCGCCGGCCGCAGTTCTTCTACACCACGGCGCCGCTGCCCTGCCCGTATGTCGCCGGCCGCACGGAGCGCAAGGTCGTCACCGAGATCACCGGCCCGGACGCAGATGCCCTGCACGACCGCCTGTCGCGCGCCGGCTTCCGTCGCAGCCACAACATCGCCTACGCGCCGGTCTGCCCGGCCTGCAACGCCTGCATCCCGATCCGCATCCCCGAGGCGACCTTCGCGCCGGACCGCACCCTGCGCCGCATCGCCCGCACCAACGCCGCCGTGGTCGGCACCGAGGTCGCCTCGCGCGCCACCGCCGAGCAGTTCGCCCTGTTCCAGCGCTACCAGCAGGCCCGCCACGGCGAGGGCGACATGGCGACCATGAGCTTCTACGACTACCGCGCCATGGTCGAGGACACGCCGATCGAGACCTTCCTGGTCGAGTTCCGCGATCCCGACGACCAGCTGATCGGCGCCTGCCTTGCCGACCGCCTCGGCGACGGCCTGTCCGCCGTCTACAGCTACTTCGCCCCCGAGCACGACCGCCGCTCGCTCGGCACCTTCGCGATCCTGTGGCTGGTCTCGCGCGCCAGGGCGCTCGGCCTGCCGTACGTCTACCTGGGCTACTGGGTGCCGGAGAGCCGCAAGATGGCCTACAAGGCGCGCTTCCGCCCCAGCGAGATCCTGGCCGGCGGCACCTGGCGCCCGCTCACCGACGCCGACATCGCGGCGAGGTCCGCACCCGCCGACCGGCTCGTCACGGAAACGCCAGGCTAACGGGCAGCGCCCGCCCGGCCGCCTGCCTCAGATCTGCGACTCCGGCAGGTGCACGATCAAGCCGTCCAGCTCCGGCGTCATGTCGATCTGGCAGCTCAGCCGGCTGTTCGGCTTGCGCTCGCTGGCGGTGCTGTCGAGCATGTCCTCCTCGTCCTGCTTGATCGCCGGCACCTTCGCCTCCCAGGCCGGGTCGACATAGACGTGGCAGGTCGCGCACATCGCGTTGCCGCCGCACTCCGCGACGATGCCGTCGATGCCGTCGTTGATGGCGGCCTGCATCACGCTGATGCCGGGGCGGGCCTCCACGACCTTCTGCTGGCCGTCGGGGCTGACGAATGTGAGGCTGGCCATGCGGGTGCTCTCCTGCTGCGTCCCAAGGGTCGGGGATCACCGCACGGGCGTCAACACGGCGGCGCCGTGACGACCGCCGCTCCGGCAGGCAATGCCTCGCCCGGCAGAGTTTGCCGGAAGCCCGAAGCACCCGGCTCCTGGAGGCTGCCGGCCTCGATGTCCTGTGCAAAGACAGGCAGCAAGCATGTTCTTTCTTGGAAGAAAGAACCAAAGAACTTTTGCTCATAGAGATTCGGAGCCGCCCAGGCGCCTGGAACCCAATTTGCAAGGTCTTTTTGCTTCTTTTTCTTCAGAAGAGGAAGAGTCTTGCTGCCCTGCCTTAATCAGCGATTTGGTTGCAATTGCACGACAGCCTCTAGGACGAGGTTCCCGAAGGCGAGCCTTCGGCGGCGTCCAGAGGCAGAGCCTGCCGCCCGCCCGCGACCTCGCCAGCATCAGGCTGAACCCGGCGATCCCGCACCGCGCGCTCCAGCACGTCCCCCATCGCGTCGATGCAGCTCCGGTCGCCGAACGCGCGGTGCCGCCCTGCCCGCACCCGCGCCGACGCCGACGCCCGCGCGCCGGCGTCGCACCCGAGCCGCACCGCCATCGCCACGTACTCGTCCTCGCTCCCCGCGATCAGCTCCGGCACGCCGATGCGCGCCAGGATCGCCGCCGTGTGCCGGCTGCGCATCAGCGCGCCCGGCAGCGTCACCACCGGCCGCGCCTGCGCCAGCCCGTCCAGCGTCGACTTCCCCCCCGACCAGCCGGGCGTGTCGAGCACCACGTCGCAGGCGCCGATCGCCGCCACGAACGCCGCCGCGCCGAGCGAGGGCAGGAACACGCAGTGCCGCGCCGCTTCCAGCCCGTGCGCCGCAAAGGCGCGCTGCAGCCGCGCCTGGAACAGCGCCGTGACCTCCGGCTCGCGCGCGAACTCGATGAACACGAACTGGGCATCCCCGGAGCGGGCGGCCACCCCGGCCGCGATGCGCGCGAACAGCGCGTCGTGCACCGGCCGGTACTTGTACAGCGCCTGCCCCGACCAGAACACGACCGCGCCCTCGCGCAGCCCAAGCGACGCCCGCGACGCCGGCGCCACCTCCGTCGCGTCCGGCGCGTAGCAGGTGCCCAGGTTCGGCAGCCGCACCAGACGCTCGGTGTAGTGTGCGTCGCCGTCGGCCGGCTCCATCAGCGCGCTCGACAGGAACAGGTCGATGCTCGGCATCCCGCTGGTCACCGGATGGCCCCACGACATCGCCTGCACCGGCGCGAGGCGATGTGCCGCCAGGTGCGCCGCCACCGGGTCCATGCCGATCTCGGGATACAGAACCACGTCCGGCTCTGCCGCCAGCACCGCCTCGCGCCAGGCAGGCAGCGGCCGCGCGCCCGACACGAACCGGTCCGCCAGTGCCGCCGCCAGCGCCGTCACCGCGTCGGTCTCGGGCCCGGTGTGGAACGCGCTGACCTCGAAGCGCGCGCGGTCGAGATGCTCCAGCCACCCGCGCAGCAGCAGCGACCACACCGTGTGCCGGCAGAAGAACCCGCTCACCACCGCCACCCGGATGCGCCCGTCCGGCGCCGGCCGCGGCATCGGCGCCACGCCGTACGCCGCGTCGACCAGCCGGCAGCACAGCGCGCCGTACGCCGACTGCAGCGCCCGGTCGTCGCCCCCCTGATAGGCCAGGAAGAACGGCGGGCTGCTACCCACCCCCGCCGCCAGCGCGCCCGCGCCTTCCTCCACGGCGGCAGCGGTCAGCGCTGCCAGCTCCGCCGCATACTCCGCCCGCCGCCGCCCGATCTCCGCCTCGTCGCGGTACAGCATCGGCAGCCGCGCCGCGCACAGCGCGAACCGCGCCGCCCCGTCCCGCGGCAGCAAGGCCAGCACCGCCCGGAAGCTGTCCGCCGCCTCGTCCATGCGGTTACGCGCCAGCGCCACGCAGCCGAGGTTGTGGTGCGCGCCCGCCAGCCCCGGATCGTCGCGGATCGCCGCCCGGTGGCACGACGACGCCGCCGCCAGCATTCCCAGGCGGTGCAGCGCCACCCCGAGGTTGGTGCGCGCACCGGCGAACGCCGGACGCAGCGCCAGCGCCGTGCGGAACAACCCGGACGCGCCCGCGGCGTCGCCCCCGGCGAGCGCCAGGCAGCCCAGGTTGTGCCACCCGTCCACCAGCCCCGGGTCGAGCGACACGCAGCGGCGCAGCGCTTCCGCCGCGCCCGCCCCGCCCGCTGCCGACAGCGCACCGGCCAGCCGCAGCCACGCGTCCGCCGACCCCGGCGCCAGCGCCACCAGACGCTGCCCCGCCACCACCGCCGCCCCGTCCTCGCCAGCCGCCAGCAGCGCCGCCACCAGGTTGCCCAGCATCGCCGCCGAGTCCGGCCGCAGCGCCACCGCGCGGCGGTGCGATGCCACCGCCTCGCCCACCCGTCCCAGCCGGTACAGCGCGTTGCCCAGGTTCGCGTGGGCGAACGCCCGGCCGGGCGACGCCGCGATCGCGCGCCCGATCAGCGCCACCGCCGCCGCGCCGTCGCCCCGCTGGTCCGCCAGCAGCCCCAGCATGTGCAGCGAGTCCGCGTGCCCCGGCGCCTCGCGCAGGAGCGCGTGGTACGCCGCCTCCGCCGCGTCCAGCCTGCCCGCCTCGTGCAGCACCAGTGCGGCCTCGAACCGCACTTCCGGCGTGGGCTCCCTTGCCTCCGGCACGGGCCGTCCTCCGATCCCTGTCTCGCACAGACTGCGCCCGGGCGGTTAAAGGGCAGTGAGCAAGGCCAGGGCTCTGCCCTGGACCCGCCAGGGCGAGCCGCCCTGGACCGGCCTCCAGGAGCACGACCCTGAGTCGGGGTTTCCAAAGGCGAGCCCTTGGAAACCACTTCTTAAGCAAGGCCGGGTCCAGGGGCGGCTCGCCCCTGGCGGGTCCAGGGCAGAGCCCTGGCCTTCTTAAACTGAGACACTGCCCGCCCCTGGCCTTGCTTGCTTTCCCCCCGCCGCGCGGGTCAAAACCCCGCCATGGC
>CAXSFU010000002.1:0-120975 GCA_964236695.1 uncultured Acetobacteraceae bacterium
GTCGGGGTTTCCAAAGGCGAGCCTTTGGCGGGGTCCAGGGGCAGAGCCCCTGGCCATGCCTTGCGGCCCCGAGCGGCCTGACGGTTTCCTGATCCGCGACGTTGCGAACGGTTCTTGATTGCGGCGGCCGGCCGGTCTAGATGCAACTCACTCGCATTCACACGGCGGGCGCGGCCTCTGGCCGGCCGACCGGGAGACCGATGCCATGACACGCCATGCCCTGACCAGCTTGACGGCACTCTGCCTTGGTGCCGTGCTGTGCGCCGTGCCGGCGCGTGCGGACCAGGCGCCGGATGTGGGGCAGGGCTACCTGGAGCACATCCGCCACCAGTCGACCCTGACCTCGACGGTGCCGCGCAACGGCGACCAGAACCCGTATGCGGTCGTGGTGTCGCCGGTCACCAGCGGGAAGCTGCACGAGGGCGACGTGCTGGTGACCAACTTCAACGACAGCAACAACCTGCAGGGGCTGGGCACCACGATCGTGGCGTACGAGCCGGCGACGAGGAAGCTGTCGGTGTTCGCGTCGCTGCCGCGCCACCTGCCGTCGTGCCCGGGGGGCGTGGGGCTGACCACGGCGTTCGCGGTGCTGAAGTCGGGGTGGAGCATCGTGGGCAGCCTGCCGAGCGACGACGGCACCACGGCGACCAAGAAGGACGGGTGCCTGATGGTGCTCGACAACCAGGGGCAGCTCGCGGGCGTGCTCAAGGGGCCGGCGATCAACGGGCCTTGGGGCAACATGGCGGTGGTCGACCGCGGCGACTCCGCCACGCTGTTCGTCAGCATGACCGGCTTCGGCGTCGAGGCGCCGGGGCAGGCGGTGGTCGACAAGGCGACGGTGCTGCGCATCGAGCTGGCGATCCCGGCGGGCAGGCCGCCGGTCGCGGTGAGCCAGACGGTGATCGCGGACGGGTTCGGCGAGCAGGCGGACAAGGCGGTGTTCGTGATCGGGCCGACCGGGCTTGCGATGGGGCCGAACGACACCTTGTTCGTGTCCGACGCGATCGGCAACCGCGTGGTCGCGATCCCCGACGCCAGCACCCGCACGACCAGCGCGGGCACCGGGCGCGTGGTCACCAAGGACGGCTTCATCCGGCGGCCGCTGGCGCTGGTGACGGCGCCGAACGGGCACCTGCTGGTGGTCAACGGGCTCAACGGCCAGGTGGTGGAGGTCGATCCTGCGGACGGGCACCAGCTGTATGCGCGCTGGATCGACACCGACCGGGCGCAGCAGCCGCCGGGCAGCGGGGACCTGTTCGGGATGGCGATGATGCTCGACGGCGAGGGATTCTATTTCGTGCAGGACGACATGAACACGCTTGTGCAGGCGCGGAAGTAGCGGTGGCTGGCGCGGGCGGGCGGGCGCTATCGTGAGCGGGTGCCCGTTCGCGTCGCGGCGGGGGTTCCTGGCGGGCGGGCTGGTGGCCGGACTCGCGGGCGTGGCCAGGGCGGCGCCGGGGCCGGGTGCCGCGCCGGTGCCGGCCGATGCGGCTGCGAAGGGCATCACGGCCGCCGGGCAGGGGCCGGGGCGCGACGAGACGGTGGCGTTCCGGGGCGTGCGGCAGGCGGGCATCCTGACGCCGCTGCAGAACCACACGTATTTCGCGGCCTTCGACCTGGTGGCGACGCAGCAGGCGGAGGTGGCGGCGCTGCTCGCGCGCTGGACCGTGGCGACGGAGCGCATGGCGCGCGGCGAGGCGGCGCGGCCGGCGGACCCGGACCCCGCGAAGCCGCCGGCCGACAGCGGCGAGGCGTTCGGGCTGGCGCCGGCGCGGCTGAGCGTGACCTTCGGCTTCGGGGCGGGGCTGTTCGAGCGCGACGGGCACGACCGGTTCGGGCTGGCGTCGCGGCGGCCGGAGGCGCTGGTGGACCTGCCGCGGTTCAACGGGGACCAGATGCAGGAGGCGCGCACCGGCGGCGACCTGTCGGTGCAGGCCTGCGCGGACGATCCCCAGGTGGCGTTCCATGCGGTGCGCCAGCTTGCGCGCTTGGCAGACGGGGTGGCGGTGCTGCGCTGGGTGCAGTCGGGGTTCTCGGCGAACTTCGCGGCCAACGACACGCCGCGCAACCTGATGGGGTTCAAGGACGGCACGCAGAACCCGCTGTCGAACCGGCCGGCGGAGAGCGTGGACGGCGCCGTGCAGGCGGCCACGAAGGACGCGGTGTGGGTGGGCGGGGACGGGCCGGCGTGGATGCGCGGCGGCTCCTACCTGGTGGTGCGGCGCATCCGCGTGGCGCTGGAGCACTGGGACGGCACGGAGATCGAGTTCCAGGAACAGGTGATCGGGCGGCACAAGGTGTCGGGTGCGCCGCTCGGCGGGAAGAGCGAGTTCGACCTGCTGGACCTCGACGCGCAGGACGCGGACGGCAACCCGGTGATCCCGGAGTCGGCGCACGTCCGGCTGGCGGCGGCGGCGAGCAACGGCGGGGCGGACATGCTGCGTCGGGGGTACTCGTATAACGACGGGATCAGCATGGTGGCGGAGCGGTGGCCGCCGTGGCGGCAGGGGCTGGAGTACGACGCCGGGCTGCTGTTCATCTGCTACCAGCGCGATCCGCGCGAGGGGTTCATCCCGGTGTTCGAGCAGATGTCGAAGCTCGACATGCTCAACCAGTTCGTGACGCACACGGGGGGCGGGCTGTTCGCCGTGCCGGGTGGGGTGGGGGACGGGGCGTTCGTGGGGCAGGGGTTGTTCGAGAGCTGAGACAGGGAAGGCGGGCGGGAAGGCTCTGCTGCCGCACCCTGCGAGCGGGTCGTGAGACCAAGGCTTGGGGGCGAGTTTGTGGCCTTTCCGCGAGCCGATCTGGCCCGATCGGGCGTGTGGCGCTACCGTGGGCGCGGGAGGCCGGGCCATGCCGCGTGCAGACAACATCCAGCTCAACATCCGCTCCGCCTATGCCCGTGATCGCGTCCGCGAGATCGCGCGCGGCACCGGCATGACGGCGGCGGAGGTGGTCGAGGATGCATTGCGCGGCTATGTGCCGCCCGCGACTTCGGCGCCGGTGGAGGGGCTGGTCCGGCGCGGCCCGGTCCTGGTGAAGCCTGCGCAGGGGCGGTCCGTGACCCTGCGCGAGGCGGACCAGGCGCTCCACGCGGTGCGCGAGCACGATTTCTGACGTCGGTCGCGGCGCTGCTGGACAGCAACGTCGTGGTCGCGATCCTGGCGGAGGCGCACGAGCATCACCAAGCCTCGCTCGCCCTGCTGACCGGGCCCGTGGACACGCGCTTTGCCGTCGCCGCCCACAGCTATGCGGAGGCCTACAGCACGCTCACGCGGCGCGGCGAGCGGGCGCCGTTCGCCTTCACGGCGGCGGAAGCCTGGGCGGCCCTGGCGAGCCTGCGCGCGGTGACCAGCCTGCTTGGGTTGACGGCGGCGCAGAGCTTCGAGGTCACCGGGCGGTTCGCGGCGTCCGGCGGAGTCGGGCCGAGGCTTTATGACGCGCTGATCGGAGGGACGGCGGTCGTGCACGCCATCCCCTGCATCGTGACCTGGAACGTGGGCCACATGCGCGGCCTGTTTCCGACGCTCGACGTGCTCACGCCGGCGGCGTTCGTGTCCGCGCGGGCGACGGGGTGACGAGCGGCACGCAGGTTGCACATTTTTAGATCAACAGGGCACGGCCGGAAGTGAATAACTGGTGTTGTGCTTGAACTGCAGATGGCGGACCTTGAGAGGCCTGCCGCGCTTGCTGGCTCGGCTCGAAAAATTGTTTGTTTCAAAGCGGCGCGCAGCAGACACAGAGTATCTCGCGGGATGGTTTGGGCTTCTTTGAACCCTGACGGCACGTTTGAACGGCTGATCGATGTTCGGAACGTCGACACGTTTGATGATGAGTTGCTGAATGAACTGCGAACTTACTCCGATGATGTTAAATTGTATATGGACAATGAAAGCAGGATTCTCGCAGAGTATATCACGGCGGACCGCAGGAGAGTTTTGGAGAGCAATACGTATTCTGCGCAGTATATGTGGCTCACCGAACATATAACGGACTATATGAAGCGGCCGTTTATCCGGGCTTGGCATTATACCCGGCTGACTGACGATGAAGTAGAGAGCATTCGGCATGCGGGGGTGTATCCCTCAAATTTAGAGACGACACGTAGCCGCTTGAACGCACGGATTGTGGCCGGTGATCTTACTGTAACTGTAGCGGACGCACTATTCCAAGCCAGTCCGTTTCAGAATAAAGAGCAATTAAAGGCACGTGCCAATCTGTTCTGGATGACATCAAGTCCACTTAAGATTGATGATGATGGTGTAAAGTTGCTGCTTTCTAACTGGGGTGGTGAAGCTGTCTATTTTTGTCTGCAAGATGTTAGACTTCAGACGATTGTCTCTAATATTGGGAAGCCGCGCGTTCTTGAACTGGCAGTCCCGCTCCAAGCAACCTCCCATGCCCACTCAGCCGCGGATGCTGTGCTGGGCTCGTTCGGTTTGGCGCTTGGCTGCTCCTCAGAGCGTGGAGCCTTTGATCTGTATTGTCACCGCTCGCTTGGGCCGGACGCTGTGCTCGCCGTCCACACGGAGGGCGAACCAGATTTCGCGACTCTGGGCAAGGAATAGAGGCACCATTCGCATTTGGCACCGTCCAAACGCTTGCGCCGCTCGAAGCGCAGCCCAGCCGGAGAAGTCTGTGCCCTTTCCCGCCTATTCCTCCTCGTCGAGGAAGAACTGGTCGGCTTCCTCGTCGTAGGCGTACAGCTCGGCAAAGCGGCCCCAGCCGATGACGGCGCGGAGCGTGTCGTCGGCGTAGTCCGGCGACATGTGGTCCTCCAGCTCGTCGCGGAAGCGCACGGCGGAGGCCTTGTGGTTCCAGCGCTCGTCGAGCACCTGGCGGATGGTGGCGGCGAGGCGCACGTGGGTGCGCAGGGCCTGGCCGAACAGCGACTTGCGGGCGTCGGTCTCTGCGTCGACGAACTCGCGGCCCTTGTCGGTGAGGCGGATGTCGCCCTCCTCGAACTCGGCGAAGCCGAGGAGCTGGAGGGTCTCGCCGAGGGGGAGCAGGTCGTCGAACTCGAGCTGCAGGCGCTCGGCGAGCAGGGGGAGGTCGGCGCGGCCGTTGTAGGGGTCGGCGGCGAGGGTCTCGAGCAGGCCGGCGAGCAGGTTGGTGGAGACGGGGTGCAGCGCGGTCTGGGCCTCGGCGGCGGCGGTTTCGGCGGGGGTGCGCGGCGCGGGCACGGAGGCGGCGCGGCGGGTCATCAGGGCGTAGATGTCGTCGACGAACTTGCGGAATGCGGCGTCGTGGCGGTTGCGCGGGTGGGGGAAGGGGACGCGCAGCTCGTGGGCGACGCGGCCGGGGTTGGACGAGAACACGAGGATGCGGTCGCACATCAGCACGGCCTCCTCGATGTTGTGGGTGACCATCAGGATGGACTTCACCGGGAGCTTGCCGTCGCTCCACAGGTCGATGAGGTCGGTGCGCAGGGTCTCCGCGGTCAGCACGTCCAGCGCGGAAAACGGCTCGTCCATCAGGAGGAGGTCGGGGTGGACCACCAGCGCGCGGGCAAGACCGACGCGCTGGCGCATGCCGCCGGACATCTCCTTGGGGTAGGCGCCCTCGTAGCCGCCGAGGCCGATCAGGTCGATGGCGGCCTCGCCGCGCTCCTCGCGCTCGGCGCGGCGGATGCCCTGGGCCTCGAGGCCGATCTCGACGTTCTCCTGGACGGTGAGCCAGGGGAACAGGGCGAAGGACTGGAACACCATGGCCACGCCCGGCGCCGGGCCGCGCAGGGGCTTGCCGCGCCACAGCACCTCGCCGGCGGTCGGCGCGATCAGGCCGGAGACGATGCGCAGGAGGGTGGACTTGCCGGAGCCGGAGCGGCCGAGCAGGCCGACGATCTCGCCCTCGCGCAGCGTGAGGTCGACGTCGTCGAGCACGATGAGGTCGGCGGCGGAGTCCTTGGTGTAGGCCTGCCGGATGTGGCGGACCTCGATCAGGGGCTCGGCGAGGGGGGTGGCGTCCATGGGCGGGGTCCTTGGGCCTGGGAGGAGGAAGGCCAGGGGCTCTGCCCCTGGACCCCGCCAGGGGAAGCCCCCTGGACGGCTTGACCTAAGTCAGGGGGTCAAGGGGCCTCGGGCCCCTTGCGGGTCCAGGGCAGGACCCCGGCCTTGCCTTCCTCACAGGGTCAGCCTGCGGGTCGAGTAGGCGTAGAGCGGGCGCCAGGCGAAGCGGTTGCACATCACCACGAAGGCCGACATCACCACGACGCCGAGCACGACGCGCGGCGTGTTGCCGGCCGCGGTGGCGTCGGCGATGTAGGCGCCCAGCCCGCTGGCGTGCAGCCTGGTGTTGCCCCAGGAGGCGACCTCGGAGACGATCGCGGCGTTCCAGGCGCCGCCCGAGGCGGTGATCAGGCCTGTGACGAAATACGGGAAGATGCCCGGCAGGATCACCCGGCGCCACCACAGCAGGCCGCCGACGCGGAAGTTCGCCGAGACCTCCTGCAGGTCGCCGGGGAAGGCGGCGGCGCCGGCGATGACGTTGAACAGGATGTACCACTGGGTGCCCAGGATCATCAGGGGCGTCAGCCAGATCTCGGGGTTGAGCGAGAAGTGGACGATGGCGACGACGAAGATCGGGAAGAACAGGTTGGCGGGGAAGGCGGCGAGGAACTGCACCACCGGCTGCGCGCGGCGCGCCCAGACCGGGCGCAGGCCGAGCCAGACGCCGATCGGCAGCCAGATCAGCGAGGCCAGCACGATCAGCACCAGCACCCGGGCCAGCGTGTAGCAGCCGAGGACGAGGGCGGTGCCGACGTCGCCCAGTCTCAGCGTCTCGGCGCAGAACGCCACGATCTGCCACATCGCAAAGGCGACCACGACGAGCAGGCCGGCGACCCAGGCGCCGTCGAGGGCGCGGGAGCGGGCGCGGCTCGGCGGGCGGGCGGCGCGCGGGTGCAGGCCGAGCGACAGGCGCAGGCCGGAGACGACGTTGAACAGGTCGCCGAAGCGGTCGACGCACCAGCGCAGGAACTGGGTGCGCCGCAGCAGGGCGAGCACCCAGGGGTCGTTGGCGGTGGCGCCCTGGGTGGTCTCGACGCGGAACTTGGCGGACCAGGCGACGAGCGGGCGGAACAGGAGCTGGTCGTAGAGCAGGATCACCACGAGCATCGCCCCGATCGCGTAGCCGACGGCGCGGATGTCGCGCTCGTCGAGGGCGGTCGCGACGTAGGAGCCGATGCCGGGGAGCTTGAAGGTGGTGTTGCCGACGGAGATCGCCTCGGAGGCGACGACCATGAACCAGCCGCCGGAGAGCGACAGCATGGTGTTCCACACCAGGCCGGGCATGGCGAAGGGGACCTCCAGGCGCCAGAAGCGCTGCCAGGCGGACAGGCGGAAGCCGCGGCAGGCCTCGTCGAGGTCGGCGGGCAGGGTGGTCAGCGACTGGTAGAGGGAGAAGGCCATGTTCCAGGCCTGGCTGGTGAAGATCGCGAAGATCACCGCGATCTCGGCGCCGAGCACGCGGCCGGGGAACAGGCTCATGAAGAAGACGACGGTGAAGCTGAGGAAGCCCAGGATCGGCACGGACTGCAGGATGTCGAGCAGCGGGACCAGGAGGAGGCCGGCGCGGCGGCTCTTCGCGGCCCAGGTGGCATAGGTGAAGGTGAAGAGCAGCGAGCACGCGAGGGCCGCGAACATGCGCAGGGTGGTGCGCAGCGCATAGGCGGGGAGGTAGGACGGATCGAGATGGATCACCGTCGCCTCTGGGGCGTCGAGCGGGCCGAAGGTGTGGCGGGCGGAGGTGGCGAGCGCGATGATGGCGGCGGCGATCACGATCATCGCGGCGGCGTCGAGCAGGTTGGGCAGGCGGCGCACGGACGCGAAGGCGGGGAAGGTCGTGTCGGACATGGGCGCCGCCTGCGTGGGTCGGGGGGACTTAGCCCGGACGGCGGCGGCGTGTCACGGCGGAGGGGCGTGGCAGTTCGGAGAAGGCAAGGCCATGGGCTCTGCCCCCTGCTTGAAGGCGGGGACCCCGCCAAAGGCCAGCCTTTGGAAACCCCTGCTTAAGTCAGGGGATCAAAGGGCCTCACGGCCCTTTGCGGGTCTGGGCGGAGCCCAGCCTTGCTTTCTGCCCGGTCGAGCCGAAGCCGCCGCCGCCGCGTGCGCTCTGGGCGGAGAACGCGTCGACCAGGCGCAGCGTGGGGTGCAGGACGGGCACGAACACCAGCTGGGCGAAGCGTTCGCCGGGCTCGATCACCACCGTCTCGCCGCCGGGCGGGTTGCGGTTCCAGGCGCTGACGGTCACCGGGCCGGTGTAGTCGGGGTCGATCAGGCCGACGAGGTTGCCGAGCACCAGGCCGCGGCGGTGGCCGGCGCCGGAGCGCGGCAGGATCAGCGCGGCGATGCCCGGGTCGGCGATGTGCATCGCGAAGCCGGCGGGCACGAGGGCGGGCGCGGCGCCGGCGCGGAGGTGGAGCGGCGAGTCCAGGCAGGCGTGCAGGTCGATGGCGGCCGCCATGTCGGACTGGCGCCGCGGCAGGCCCCAGGCGTGCAGGCGGGGGTCGAGCACGGTGATCTCGATCTCTGGCGGCATCGGGCGGCGTTCCTGTGTGCTGCGCGGGGCATGGCACGCGGCGGGCGGGCGGGCCAGGGGCGCGGGGTCAGGCCGGGGCGGGCGCGAGGCGTTCGGCGATGCGCAGGGCGAGGCGGCGGGCGACCTCCGGCTTGGGCAGGCGCGGCCACGGCTCGGTGCCGTCCGGCGTGACCAGCAGGACCTCGTTGTGCTCGCCGCCCATGGTGGCGGTGTGGGCGCCGACGTCGTTGGCCACGATCCAGTCGCAGGCCTTGCGCGCCCGCTTGGCCAGCGCGTTGGCGGCGAGGTCCTGCGTTTCGGCGGCGAAGCCCACCACGAGGCGCGGGCGCGCGGGTCCGGGGCGGGACAGGGTCGCCAGGATGTCGGGGTTGGCGACCAGGGACAGCGTGGGCGGGGCGGCGCCGGGGGTCTTCTTCATCTTGTGCGGGGCGATGTCGGCGGCGCGCCAGTCGCCGACGGCGGCGGCGCACACCGCGATGTCGGCGGGCAGCGCGGCCTCGCAGGCGGCCAGCATCTCGCGTGCGGACTCGACGCGATGCACCGACACGCCCGCGGGATCGGGCAGGGTCACGGGGCCGCTCACCAGCGTCACGCGCGCGCCCAGGGCGGCGAGGGCTGCGGCGATCGCGAAGCCCTGGCGGCCGCTGCTGCGATTGGAAAGGAAGCGCACCGGGTCGATCGCCTCGTGGGTCGGGCCAGCGGTCACGAGGGCGTGGCGGCCGGCGAGGCGCCGTGCGTCGGGGGCCTCGGCGGCGGCGAGCTGCGCGAGGATGGCGTCCAGGATCGCAGGGGGTTCGGCGAGGCGGCCGGGGCCGACCTCGTGGCAGGCCATCACGCCCACGTCGGGGCCGACCACGGCGATCCCGCGCGACGCGAGCGTGGCCAGGTTCGCCACCGTGGCCGGGTGGGTCCACATCCGCACGTTCATTGCCGGCGCCACCAGGACCGGGGTGTCCGTCGCCAGGAGGAGGGTCGTCGCGAGGTCGGAGGCCAGGCCGGCGGCCATGCGGGCGAGGATGTCGGCGGAGGCGGGCGCCACCACCACGAGGTCGGCGGAGCGGGACAGCTCGATGTGACCCATCTCGCTCTCCTCTGTGAGCGACCACAGGTCGGTGTGCACCCTCTCGCCGCTCAGGGCCTGGAGGCTGAGGGCGGTCACGAAGCGGGCGCCGCCGTCGGTCAGGACGCAGGTCACGGCGATCCCGGCCTTGGCGAGCAGGCGGACCAATTCCAGCGACTTGTAGGCGGCGATGCCGCCGGAGACGATCAGCAGGACGCGGGGGCGGGTCATGGGCGGAAGGAAGCAAGGCCGGGCTCTGCCCGGACCCGCCAAAGGGCCGAGCCCTTTGGAAACCCTTTACTTGAGGAGGGGATTCTCAAGGCTCGCCTTGAGCGGGGTCCAGGGGCAGAGCCCCTGGCCTTGCCTGCTTCACAGCCGCCACCCCGAGTGGATCGCCGCGATGCCGCCCGACAGGTTGCGGACCTCGACGCGGGCGAGGCCGGCGGCGCGCATCATGTCGGCCAGGGTGTCCTGGTCGGGGAAGGTGCGGATGCTTTCGGCGAGGTAGCGGTAGCTGTCGGCGTCGCCGGCGACGAGCCGGCCGAGGCGGGGGAGGACGCCGAAGGACCAGGCGTCGTAGACCGGGGCGAGGACGGCGACCTGCACGCGGGAGAACTCCAGGCACAGGAAGCGGCCGCCCGGTCGGAGCACGCGCCGGGCCTCGCGGAGTACGGCGTCCTTGTCGGTGCAGTTGCGCAGGCCGAAGGCCATGGAGACGACGTCGACGCTGCACGACTGCAGGGGCAGCATCTCCGCGTCGGCGACGAGGAAGCGCAGGCCGTCGAGGGCGCGGGCGTCGGCGCGGTCGCGGCCGATGGCGAGCATGGCGGCGTTGATGTCGGACAGGATGGCGGGGCCGCCGCCGCGGGCGCGCCAGGCGAAGGCGATGTCGCCGGTGCCGCCGGCGAGGTCGAGCAGGGTGTGGCGCGGGGTGGGGCGCAGAGCCGTGGCGAAGGCGGACTTCCAGACGCGGTGCACGCCGAGCGACATCAGGTCGTTCATCACGTCGTAGCGGCTGGCGACGCTGTCGAACACGGCGCGCACCATCGGCTTCTTCGCGTCGCGGGGCACGCTGCGGTAGCCGAAGTCGGCGGTGTCGGCGACGGGAGCGGGGGCGGCGCCGCCCGGCGGGGGGACGGCGGCGGGTGGGCGCGCGGGGGGGTGCGGGACGGGGCCGCCAGCCGGGGGGTTCATCACTGGGCGAATATAGCGTAGCGGCAGGCGATGCCGGAACTCCCAGAAGTCGAGACAGTGATGCGCGGGCTGCGCGCCCGGCTGGAGGGCAGGGTGATCGCGCGCGCCAGCCTGCACCGGCCGGACCTGCGCTGGGCGGTGCCGCCGGGGCTGGCGTCGCGGCTGTGCGGGGCGCGGGTGCAGGGGTTCCGTCGGCGGGGCAAGTACATCCTGATGCGGCTGGACGGCGGCGACAGCGTGCTGGTGCACCTGGGCATGTCCGGGCGGATGAGCGTGGACCGCAGCGCGCCGGACGCGCCCGGGCGGCACGAGCACCTGGTGATCGAGACGGACGACGGGTGGCGGGTGGGGTTCGTCGACCCGCGGCGGTTCGGCTCGCTCGACCTGGTGCGCACGGCGGAGGAGGACGCGCACCGGCTGCTGGCGGCGCTGGGGCCGGAGCCGCTGGACCCGGGGTTCGACGCGGGGGTGCTGTCCGAACGGCTGCGCGGGCGGCGGACCAGCGTCAAGGCGGCGCTGCTCGACCAGCGGGTGGTGGCGGGGCTCGGCAACATCTACGTGTGCGAGGCGCTGTTCCGGGCGCGGGTGTCGCCGACGCGGCTGGCGATGACGGTCCCGGGAGCGCGGGCGGGGCGGCTGGTCGTGGCGATCCGCGCGGTGCTGGAGGAGTCGATCGCGGCGGGCGGGTCCTCGCTGCGCGACTACGTGCAGCCCGACGGCGAGCTGGGCTGGTTCCAGAACGCGTGGAAGGTGTACGGGCGGGAGGGCGAGCCGTGCGGCCGCTGCCCGGGGCCGCCGGAGTGCGACGGGGTGCGGCGGGTGGTGCAGTCCGCGCGCTCGACGTTCTTCTGCCCGCGGCTGCAGACGTGACTGCCGCGCAGCCCGGCCCGCAGCCCGCCCAGGAGTCGTCCAGGATGCAGCACCTGCCCCTGCCTGCCGCGTTCGTCCTGCGGGTCCTGGCCGTAACCTGCGTGCTGTTGCCGATGGCGGGGGCGCCGGCCGTGGCGCAGGCGGGGCGCTGCGACGCGGTGTTCGCCGAGGGGCGGCCGCCGGTGCTGCTCAACCAGCGGCTTGCTGTGCGGGCCCACGCGCTGTGCTTCGGGGCGTATGCCGTTCTGGCGTCCGGGGTGTCGCGCGGCCCGGTGTGGTCGGCCGAGCACCTGACGGCCGCGGGCGTGGAGGCGGCGCGCGGGCTGCAGCGGGTCGACGCGTTTCACGCGGAGGAGGCGCTGCCGGAGGCGGACCGCGCCGACCCGGAGGACTACGTCCGCTCCGGCTTCGACCGCGGCCACATGTCGCCGTCGGGCGACATGCCGGACGAGGAATCCCAGCACGCCAGCTTCAGCATGGCCAACATGGTGCCGCAGGCGCCGAAGCTGAACCGCGGCCCGTGGGGCCGGATCGAGGCGGCGGTGCGCCGGCTCGCGGAGGCGCAGGACGGGGTGTACGTGGTAAGCGGGCCGGTGTTTCGCGGGGCGCACCTGCGCTCGCTGCCGGAGGGCGAGCTGGTGCCCTCGGCGGTGTTCAAGGCGGTGCTGGAGCCGGGCGTGGGGGCGGCGGCCTACGTGTGCGCCAACCGCGACCCGACGCGCTGCCGCGTGGTCTCGATCGCGCAGCTGTCCGCGCGCATCGGGCTCGACCCGTTCCCCTCGCTGTCCGACGCTGCCAGGATGACCGCCATCGCCCTGCCGAAGCCGGGGCGCGGCCGGCACGCGCGCGGCCTGCCGAGGAGCACGCCATGACCGCCTTCGTGCCGTTCGCCGACGACACCGCCTCCGCCACCGCCTGCGGGCTGACGGCGGAGAACGGGCGCGACCGGATTGCGCTCTACGGGGAGGGGGAGATCACCCGCGACCAGGCGGGGCTCGCGCAGGCGAAGGCGCTGCTCGCGCTGCTGGGCGACGTGGTCGCGGCGCTGTCGGGGGACGCCGCGCTGCCGCAGCGAGTGCCGGTGGCCAAGGCCAAGGGCACGAAGGCGGTGCGCAACCCGTTCGGGTGAGGCGGGGTCTGGCCGGGCGAGGAAGACCAGGGGCTCTGCCCCTGGACCCCGCCAAAGGCAAGCCTTTGGAATCCAATTCTTAAGTAAAGCCGGTCCAGGGGCGGCTCGCCCCTGGCGGGTCTGGGCAGAGCCCAGCCTTGCTTGCCTTCCTCAGCCCGCCCGCAGCCTGAGCAGGAACGCGCCGACCTTTTCCTTCAGCGCGGCGGCCGCCGCGCCCAGCTCGGTGGAGGCGGACAGCACCGCGCCGGCGGCGGTGCCGACCTGGCCGGCGCTGGCGGAGAGCACCTCGACGCTGCGCGAGGCGGCGCCGGTGCCGGAGGCGACCTGCTGGGTCCTGTGGGCGATCTCCGCGGTGACGGCGGCCTGGACCTGCACCGACTCGGCGGTGATCTCGGCCATGTCGGCGATGCGGCCGATGCCGGCGCCGATCTCGGCGAGGGCGGCGACGGCGGCGGCGGTGGCGTCCTGGATGGAGGCGATGCGCAGGCCGATCTGGCCGGTGGCGGCCGCCGTCTGCACCGCGAGCGACTTCACCTCGTTGGCCACCACCGCGAAGCCCTTGCCGGCCTCGCCGGCGCGTGCGGCCTCGATGGTGGCGTTGAGCGCCAGCAGGTTGGTCTGCTGCGCGATGCCGGTGATCAGGCCGACGATGGCGCCGACCTCGCGGGCGCGCTCGTCGAGGTTGCGCACGATGGCGCCGGTGCGCTGCGCCGTGGCGGTGGCCTCGCGCGTGGCGGCGAGCGACTGGCCCATGCGCGTGCTGACGTCGTGGACGGAGGCGGCGAGCTGCTCGGCGGCGGCGGACACGGAGGCCACGTTGTCGCTGGCGGCGCTGGAGGCCTGGGATGCGCCGGCGCAGTGGTGCGCGGCGCCGCCGGCGGTGCCGCGCATCTGCGCCGCGGTGTCCTGCAGCGTGGCGGCCATGCGGGCGAGGCGGGTGGCGGCGCCGCCGACGTCGTCGTCGAACGCCTGCGCCAGGCGGTCCTGCGCGGTGACGTCGGACCACACGGCCATGGCGCCGGCGTACTGGCCGCGGCCGTCGCGCACGGCGACGACATGCAGGTCGAGCACCTGCCCGCCCGAGGCGTGGCGCAGGCGCAGCGGCAGCGCGTCGGGGTCGGACAGGCGGCCGGCCAGCGTCGGGAACAGCGAGGGAAGGCTGCGCTCCTCGATCGGGGCGGCTCCGGGGGCGTCGGCCAGCATGCGGCGGGCGGCGGCGTTGGCGTAGGTGACGCGGAAGCCGGCGGCGGCATCGGCCCAGGCCACGGCGGAGGGCTGGTTGTCGACCATCACCATGGCCGAGGCGTACCAGTCCTTGTAGCGGTCGGCGCGCTCCGCCTGCTGCAGGAGGGCGCTGCGCGGGACCAGCGGGAGGCGACGCAGCAGGGACATGTCTCGCTCCGGGCGTCGGGCGCGGGAGGCCCGGGGCGACGCCGCGAGGCTGCGGCATCGACCGGGCGCGCGACCGGTGGCCTGGATCATGCGCCGGGACGGGTGAACGCGCGGTGAAGGCACCCGACAGAGGCGCCCGGTGGCGGCGTAAGGCGGGGGTGTGCCCGGCGGGCGTCCACGTGGCCCGGCGCGACGCGGGACGCCCCGCGGGGGCAGGGCGGTCAGGCGGTCACGACCTGCACCGGGCCGAGGGCGTCGGACACGGAGACCGGGGTGCGCCCCGCCGGGTCGCCGTCGGCCTGGGCGGGGCTGGCGTCCGCGCCGTCGCCGCCGAGGATCTCCACGCGGTTCGCGCGCACCAGGCGCAGGCCCGGGGCGCGCGGCAGCAGGTTCAGCGGCAGCGCGGCCCCGTACAGCAGGGCGGAGAGCGGGCCCGCGCGGTCGAACAGCGCCACGGTGAAGCCGGGCTCGCCGGGCCGCGCCATCGGCGCCAGGGTGTAGCGGCCGCCGTACAGCCGGCCCTTGGAGACGATCACGCCGGCCGCGGTGACGTCGAGGCCGTCGAGGCGGACCCGCAGCGGCGCGAACTCGTAGCGCCCCACCTCGCGCAGGGTCTGCGCCACGTAGGCGGCCCGGCCCACCGCGCGCTTGAGCGGCAGCGACAGGCGGTGCACCACCTGGGCGTCCAGGCCGACGCCGAGCATCTGCACGAACACGCGCGCGCCGTCCGGGCTGCGGGCGAGGCCGGGCCAGAGCGTGCGGGTGCGGCCGAAGGCCAGGGCGGAGGCCACGTCGCGCGGCGCGAACGGCAGGTCCAGCTCCCAGGCCAGGACATTGGCGGTGCCGAGCGGGATGATGCCGAGTCGCGCAGCACTGCCGGCCAGGCCGCCGACGACCTCGGCGATGGTGCCGTCGCCGCCGGCGGCGACGACCAGGGGGACGCCGGCGGCGGCGGCCTCGCCGGCCAGCGCCGCCGCGTGGCCGGCGTGGCGGGTCTCGGCGAGGTCGGTGCGGATGCCGTTGGCGGACAGCACGTCGAGGACGCGCCACAGCAGGTGCGTGCGCCGACGTCCTGCCGTGGGATTGAAGATCACCAGCATCGTCCGTCCAGCCATGGCACGGGGGCCGCGACCGCACCGTGACAGGCCCGTGTCAGGACCGTGACGGGATGCGCGTCCCGGTTGCAGAAGCGCCGGGTACCTATCACGCAAGCTTCACGGCGCGGCGCGGCGGGCGAGACTATGCCCGTGACATGAACGCGATGTCAGACGAGCGTCTCGCCTTTCGCGCCGTGTTCATCTCGGACGCGCACCTGGGCACGCGGGGCGCGCGGGCGGAGGCGCTCGCGCAGTTCCTGCGCTCGGTGAGCACGCAGCACCTGTTCCTGGTCGGCGACATGATCGACGGCTGGCGGTTGCGCCGGTCGTGGTACTGGGACGCCGCGCACGACGAGGTGCTGCGGCTGATCCTCAAGCACGCGCGCTCCGGCGCGAGCGTGACCTACGTGCCGGGCAACCACGACGAGATGCTGCGACGCTGGCTCGGGCTGGAGGTCGCGGGCATCCGGCTGGCGCGGGAGAGCGAGCACACCACGGCGGCGGGGCTGCGCCTGCTGGTGATGCACTGCGACGAGTTCGACTCGGTGGTGCGCTACGCGCCGTTCCTGGCGCTGCTGGGCGACTGGGCGTACACGCAGGCGCTGATCGCGAACCGGCACTTCAACAGCGTGCGGCGGCGGCTGGGGTATCCGTACTGGTCGCTGTCGCAGTGGCTGAAGCGGCAGGTCAAGGGGGCGGTCAAGGCGATCGACCGCTTCGAGGGGGCGCTGGCCGGAGAGGCACGGCGGCGGGGGTTCGATGGCGTGGTGTGCGGCCACATCCACCACGCGGAGATGCGCGAGGTGGACGGCATCCTCTACCTCAACGACGGCGACTGGGTGGAAAGCTGCACCGCGCTGGTCGAGCATCCGGACGGGCGGCTGGAGCTGGTGGACTGGTCGCTGCGTCAGGGCGGGCCGGCGGCGGTCGCGGGGACGGCGTCCGGCCTGGACGGCGGCGCGGGGGGCGACCCGGGCGAGGGCTGGCTGCGTGGGATGGCGGGCGGCGCGGCGGGGACGGGCGGGGCCGGCATGGCGGAGCTGGCCGGCGCTGGTTTGGCGCGGGGCGAGGGGACCGCGGTCGCCGGCGCGGCGCACGGGGACGGCGGGGGTGGCTGAGATGGCCGTGCGGGCGGTCGCAGCGCCGGACGGCGTCGGAGGCGGCACGGCGGGGGGCGGGGGGCAGGCGCCGGTCCGCGCGGGGACGGGCGCCGGGCCGGGCGATGCCGCGCCCGCGTGCGGGCCGCGCCGGGTGGCGATCGTCACGGATGCCTGGGTGCCGCAGGTCAACGGCGTGGTGCGCACCCTGTCGACGGTGGTGGCGGAGCTGGCGGGCCTCGGGGTGGCGGTCGAGGTGATCGGGCCGGAGCGGTTCCGCACCGTGCCGTGCCCCACCTACCCGGAGATCCGGCTCGCGGTGCTGCCGCGCCGGCGGCTGTGGCGGCTGCTGCGCGCGGCGCGGCCGGAGTGCGTGCACATCGCGACCGAGGGGCCGCTCGGCATGGCGGCGCGCGCGCTGTGCCGGCGCCACGGCTGGCGCTACACGACCTCGTTCCACACACGGTTTCCCGAGTACCTGCGCGCGCGCACCGGGCTGCCGCTGGCGCTGTCGTATGCGGTGCTGCGCCGCTTCCACAACGGCGGCGCCGGCACCATGGTGGCCACCGACAGCCTGCATCGCGAGCTGGAGCAACGCGGCTTCACCGGGTTGCGCCGCTGGTCGCGGGGGGTGGATCTCGCGCTGTTCGCGACGGGGCCGCGCGACCCGTGGGACGGGCTGGCGCGGCCGGTGTTCGCCTATGTCGGCCGGGTCGCGGTGGAGAAGAACATTTCGGCGTTCCTGGCGCTCGACCTGCCCGGCTCCAAGGTGGTGGTGGGCGACGGGCCGCAGCTCGCGGCGCTGCGTCGGCGGTTCCCGGACGCGCACTTCGCCGGGGCGCGGTTCGGGCCGGCGCTCGCGGCCTCGTTCGCGGGGGCGGACGTCATGGTGTTCCCGTCGCGCACCGACACCTTCGGGCTGGTGGTGCTGGAAAGCCTGGCGTGCGGCACGCCGGTCGCGGCGTTCCCGGTGATGGGGCCGCGCGACATCCTGCGCGACGGGGTCACCGGGGGGCTGGACGAGGACCTGCGGGCGGCGTGCCTGCGTGCGCTGGCGGCGGACCGGGGGGCGTGCCGGGCGCGCGCGGAGGGGTACTCCTGGCGTGGCTGCGCGGAGCAGTTCCTGGGGTTCCTGGTGCCGGCGGGAGGGTGACAGGCGAGGCAAGGCCAGGGCTCTGCCCTGGACCCGCCAGGGGCGAGCCGCCCGTGGACTCGGCCTCACTTAAGTCGAGGGTTCCAAGGGCTCGCCCTTGGCGGGGTCCAGGGGCAGAGCCCCTGGCCTTCCTTCCGGCAGGCCGGACCCCGGGGCCGTCGGTATGACACCGCCCGCCCGGCGTGCTACCGGCCGGGCCATGCGCATTCCCTTTCGCGGCCCGGGCCGGTTGCTGCGTGCCGGCCCGGTGCAGGCGGCGGCGGCGGCGGCGCTCGGTCTGTATGTGGCCGCAGCGCTGCGCCTGACGCGCTGGAGCGTGCACGGCGGGGCGCACCTGGCGGCGCCACGCGCGGGGGTGCCGGTGCTGGCGGCGTTCTGGCACGAGCGGCTGCCGCTGAGCCCGGCGATCTGGGGGCATGTGCGGCGCACCGGGGTGGCGGGGCTGCGGATGCACGTGCTGGTCAGCCGGCATCGCGACGGACGGTTCTTCGCGCGTGCGATCCGGCGCTTCGGGGTGGAGGTGGTGCACGGGTCCACGGAGCGGGCGGGGCGGGGCGGGGCGGCGTCCGGCAAGGGCGGGGCGGCGGCGCTGCGCGGGCTGGTGGCCGTGGTGGCGCGGGGCGGGCTGGTGGCGATCACCCCGGACGGGCCGCGCGGGCCGGCGCGGCGGGCGGCGGCGGGGGTGGCGCAGCTCGCGGCGCTGAGCGGGGCGCCGGTGCTGCCGGTGTCGGCGCAGTGCACGCGCAGGGTGGTGCTGGGGACGTGGGACCGCATGGTGCTGCCGCTGCCGTTCGGGCGCGGCGTGGTGGTGTGCGGGGCGCCGATCCCGGTGGCGCGCGACGGCTGGCGGGAGGCGCTGCCGCTGATCGAGGCGGCGCTGGACCTGGCGTCGGACGAGGCGGACCGGCTGTGCCGCTGATCCCGGGCGCGGCGGGGGCTGGGGCGGGGGGCTTGGCGAGGCGCGCGGCGGGGCCGCCGTCCCTGCGGGTGTGGGCGCTGGCGGCGGCGGCGGCGGCCCCGGCGCTGCGGCTGATGCTGCGCCGGCGGGTGGGGCGCGGGCGGGAGGTGGCGTCGCGGCTGGCGGAGCGGCGCGGAGTGGACGTGACGCCGCGCCCGCCCGGCCTGCTGCTCTGGGTGCATGCGGCCAGCGTGGGGGAGACCGCCTCGGTGCTGCCGGTGCTGGCGGCGCTGCCGGAGGCGGTGTCCGTGCTGCTGACCACGGCGACCGTGACCGGCGGCGCGCTGGCGGAGCGGCGTCTGGCCGAGATGGGGCTGGGCGGGCGGATGGTGCACCGGTTTGCCCCGCTGGACGTGCCGGCCTGGGGGGCGCGGTTCCTGGCGCACTGGCGGCCGGACGCGGCGGCGTTCGTGGAAAGCGAGCTTTGGCCCAACCTGCTGGGGGCCTGCCGGGCGCGGGGCATTCCGACTGCGCTGGTCAACGGGCGGATGTCGGCGCGCTCTGCGCGGGGCTGGGGGCGGGCGCCGGGGCTGGCGCGGCACGTGCTGGGAGGGTTCGACCTGGTGGGGGCGCAGTCCGAGGAGGACGCCGGGCGGCTGCGCGCGCTCGGCGCCCGCGAGGTGGCGGTGCCGGGCAACCTGAAGTATGCCGCGGCCCCGCTGCCGGTGGACGGGGCGGCGCTGGCGCGGCTGCGGGGGGCGCTTGGCGGGCGGCCGGTGTGGCTCGCGGCCAGCACGCATCCCGGCGAGGAGGCGGTGATCCTCGACGTGCACCGCGGGCTTGCCGCCGGCCGGCCCGGGCTGGTGACGGTCATCGCCCCGCGCCATCCGGATCGGGGGCCTGAGCTGGCACGAGCGCTGGCGGCGGCCGGGAGCGACGCGGGCTTGGGGGAGGCGGGGGCGGCGACGGTGATCGCGCGTCATGGGGCGGGCGAGGGGCCGCCGCCCGGGGGGGTGTGGCTGTTCGACGCGCTGGGGGAGCTGGGGACGCTGTTCGCGCTGTCGGGGATCGTGGCGATGGGGAACTCGCTGGCCGGGGAGGGCGGGGGGCACAATCCGCTGGAGCCGGCGCGGGCGGGCTGCGCCGTGGCGACCGGGCCGCGGGTGGCGAACTTCGCCGCCGTGGCGGCGCGGCTGCGCGACGCAGGGGGGCTGTTCGTCGCAGACGGGCCGGAGGCGCTGGCGTCGTGGGTGGGGCGCATGCTCGACGATCCGGACGCGCGCCTGGCCGCGGGGGAGGCGGGACGCAGGGCCGCGGACGCGTTCGCCGGGCTGCCCGGGGAGATCGCGGCGGCGCTGGTGCGCCTGCTGCCGGTGGCGGCGCGGTGAGCGGGCGGTGGCCGGAGCCGCCCGGGTTCTGGCGGGCGGACGGGGCGATCCCGCGCCTGCTCGCGCCGGTGGCGGCGCTGGTCGCGGCCGCCACGGCGCGGCGGGTGGCGCGGGGCGGGTGGCGCGCGCCGGTCGCGGTGATCTGCTGCGGCAACGCCGGGGTGGGCGGGGCGGGCAAGACCACGGTGGCGCTCGACCTGTTGCGACGGCTGTCGGCGCGCGGCGTCGCGGCGCACGCGCTGACGCGCGGCCATGGCGGGCGGGGGGGCAGGCGGGGCGGCGTGCTGCGGGTCGGGGCGGGGACGGGCGCGGCGCTGGCCGGGGACGAGGCGCTGCTGCTGGCGGCGTGCGCGCCGACCTGGGTGGCGGCGGACCGGGCGGCGGGGGCGCGGGCGGCGGTGGCGGCGGGGGCGGGGTGCCTGGTGATGGACGACGGGCTGCAGAACCCGGGGCTGGTGCAGCACTGCGGGCTGCTGGTGATCGACGGCGCCGTGGGGTTCGGCAACGGGCGGGTGATGCCGGCGGGGCCGCTGCGCGAGCCGGTGGCGGCGGCGGCGGCGCGGTGCCGGGCGGCGGTGCTGGTCGGCGAGGACGCGGCCGGGGCGCTGGGCGCGCTGCCGGCGGGGATGGCGGTGCTGCGCGCGCGGCTGGTGCCGAAGGAGGGCGCCCGGCTGCGCGGGGAAAAGGTGTTCGCGTTCGCGGGGATCGCGCGGCCGTCGAAGTTCCATGCGACGCTGCTCGACGCCGGGGCGGTGCTGGCGGGCACGCGGGACTTTCCCGACCACCACCGGTTCCGGGCCGGCGAGCTGCGGCGCGTGCTGGCCGAGGCGGCCCGGCTCGGCGCGGTGGCGGTGACCACGCCGAAGGACGCGGTGCGGCTGCCGGCCGCGGTGCGCGAGGCGGTGGCGGTGCTCGACGTGGCGCTGGTGTGGGAGGACGAGGCGGCGCTGGAGGCCCTGCTCGACGCGGTGCTGGGGGAGGCGGGGGTGCGCGCGGCGGGGGTGCGCGCGGGCGGGGCGGCGGCGGCGTGAGTGCGCCGGGGCGGCTGAGGGCGCGGGTGGAGGTGGAGCTGCTGCGCGCGGGGCTGGGGGTGCTGCGCGCGCTCGGGCCGGTGGCGGCGTCGAATCTCGGCGGCGCGGTGGCGCGGGCGGTGGGGCCGTGGCTGCCGGTGTCGCGGGTGGCGGAGGCGAACCTGCGGGCGGCGCTGCCGGGGCTCGACGCGGCGGGGCGGCGGCGGGTGGTGCGCGGGGTGTGGGACAACCTCGGGCGCACGGTGGGCGAGCTGCCGCACGTCGGCGCGCTGCGCGAGGGGCCGGGGCCTGGGCCGGGCTGGGAAATGGAGGGCGCGGCGATCCTGGAGGCGGCGCGGGCGGCGGGCGGGCCGGTGATCTTCGTGTCCGGCCACATCGGCAACTGGGAGATGATGCCGCCCGCGGTGGCGCGCCACGGCCTGCCGTTCGCCAGCCTGTACCGCGCGGCCGCCAACCCCGCGGTGGACGCCGCGGTGGTGGCGCTGCGCAGGCGGGCGCTGGGCAGCGAGGTGCCGATGTTTCCCAAGGGGTCGGCGGGCGCGCGGGCGGCGCTGGCGCATCTGCGGGCGGGGGGGCACGTGGGGATGCTGCTGGACCAGAAGATGAACGACGGCGTCGCGGCGCGCTTCTTCGGGCGGGAGGCGATGACCGCGCCGGCGCTGGCGGCGCTGGCGCTGCGCTTCCGCTGCCGGGTGATCCCTGGGCACGTGCAGCGGCTGGGGCCGGCGCGGTTCCGCCTGGTGGTCGAGCCGCCGATGGCGCTGCCCGACAGCGGCGACCGGCAGGCGGACATCCTGGCGCTCACCCAGGCGGTCAACGACACGCTGGAGCGCTGGATCGCGGCGCGGCCGGACAGCTGGCTGTGGCTGCACCGGCGCTGGCCGAGGGAGGGGGCGACGGGGGGCTAGGGTCGTTGACCTGCGGGCTCCGGGCCTCGTGTGTCAGGACGGGAAGGAAGCGTGTTCTTTCTTGAACGAAGTAACCAAAAGAACTTCTGCCCATCTGGGTCCGGGCTGCTCGCGTGCCCGGAGTCCCCTGGGCGACGTTTTCCTGTTTCTTCTTCATGAAAAGAAGAAGCTGCTTTCCTGCCTGAAGCAGCAGGCTGACACCAGGTCCAGGAGGCCTCCAGGGCAGCCGCGCCCGTGCCGGCGGCGGCGCGGCGGTCGTTCACTTAGGCGAAACCGGTGCCGGCCTACGCTGCCCTGATCGTTGCAGGGGAGCGGCGTCGTGCAGGGGCGTGAGCGGGACGGGATGTCCTTCCGGCGAGGCTGGCGCTGGCAGCCGGGGGAGCGCGGGAGCGTGTGGTTCTGCGCCGTGGTGGCCGGAGTGTTCGCCTTTTTCGCGATCGAGGCGGTCCGGACGGACATCGCGGGATACGGGCCCCTCCCGTTCACGGATTTCTTCGGGATCTGGTCGTATGCCAGGCTGGTTCTCCACCATTCAGCTGCCCGGCTCTACGACCCCGTGTGGCTGCACCAGGCGCAGGTGGCGCTGGGGATGCTGCCCGGCGCCGAGATGCCCTTCCCGTATCCGCCGACCTTCCTGCTCCTGGTGTGGCCGATCGGCCTGCTGCCGTTCTGGGCGGCCTATGTCGTCTGGGTTGGCGGCTCGCTCTGCTTGTGCCTGCTCGCGACCTGCCTGGGCGCGCGGGGCATGGTGGGGTCGGTGGCCACCACGCTGCTCGCGCCGACCACCGCCGTCTGCGTGGTCGCGGGCCAGGGCGGGTTCCTGCTCGCTGCGCTGCTGGTCGGAGGCCTGCGGCTGCTGGAGCGGCGCCCGTTGCTGGCCGGGGTGCTGTTCGGCCTGCTGACGTTCAAGCCGCAGTTCGGGCTGCTGCTGCCGGTCGCCCTGGTGGCGGCCGGGCGGTGGCGGTGCATCGCCGCCGCGGGCGCCACCACGGCCGCGCTGCTGGTCCTGGACACGTCCGTGTTCGGTTGCGCGATCTGGCCAGCCTGGTGGCGGTCGCTGCCGGCATACGCCGAGATGTTCGACCGTGCGACGGCGGAGAACCGGACGATTCCGACCGTGCTGGGCAACATCCAGGCACTCGGCCTGTCGCACGGCGTGGCGCAGGGGGGGCAGGCGGCGGCGGCGCTGCTGGCGGCGGTGGCGGTCTGGTTCGCTTGGCGGCGACCCGGGCCGTTCGCGGTGCCAGTGCTGCTGGCCGCGACCTGCCTCGCTACGCCGCACGCCTTTCTCTACGACCTGCCGATGCTGTCGGCCGCGGTGATCCTGTTCACGCGACACCGGCTGCGGGCGGAAGGATCGCTGCCGCCGCACGAGGTCGCGGTGCTAGCCGTCGTGCTGGCGATGCCGGTCGTGGTGGTGATGCAGGCACCTGCGGCGCCGGTCAGCAGCGTGACGATAGGCGTGTTCCTTTGCCTTGGCCTGGATGCCGGGGAGAGGCGCCGAGTTGCAGAAACGTGGGAAACGCGGCAGGGCTGGGCGGAGGCAAGGCCAGAGGCCCAGCCTCCGGACGCGGCCGGGGCCTGAGGCCCCGGACCCATCGCCGCTGGCCGAGGAAGGAGGCGCCTGGGCGCTAGAGGATGTTACTGACCTGCCATTCCCGATTCGATTTGTTACGCTGCTTCTAGAAGAAAGTATATTCTTTCTTGAAAGAAATGACTAAGAAACTTTTGAGTATTGATCCCCGGCGCTACCCGCGCGCAGAGGCCCCAATAAGCTAAGTCTTTTTGTTTCTTCTTCAGAAGAAGTGCCTTATCTTCCTGCCCATTGCAACGAGCTGCCACGAAATCCGTAACAGCCTCCAGGAGGGCGCACGGCGTTCACCAGGGCGAAACGAAGGCGGGCCTAGACTGCGGCCAGCGTCGTGGGGGAGGGCGTCGTGCAGGCAAGCGAGCGGAATGCAGCATTGTGCCGGGCCGGCTGGCGCTGGGCGCCGCGGGACCGCGGGGCCGTGTGGCTGTGCGCGGTGCTGGCTGCGCTGTTCGACGTGCTCGTGGTCACGGCGAACCTGCATGGGCCCAAGAACTTCCCGTTCGGGGACTTCTTTGCGCTCTGGTCGTACGCCAGGCTGGTGCTGCTGCACCCGGCCGCCTGGCTGTACGACCCGGCGTGGCTGCACCAGGCGCAGGTGGCGATGGGGATGCTGCCGGCCGAGCAGAACCCGTTCCCGTATCCGCCGACCTTCCTGCTTCTCGTGTGGTGGATCGGGCTGCTGCCGTTCTGGCCGGCCTATTTCGCCTGGATCGGGGGCGCCCTGGGCCTGTGCCTGCTCGCGACCTGCCTCGGGCGGCGCGGCAAGGCGGGGGCGGTGGTGGTCACGCTGTTCGCGCCGACCAGCCTCGCGTGCATGGTGTCGGGCCAGAGCGGGTTCCTTCTCGCGTCGCTGCTGGTCGGGGGCGCGCGTCTGGGGGGGCGGCGGCCTCTCCTTGCCGGGGTGCTGTTCGGGCTGCTGACCTACAAGCCGCAGTTCGGGCTGATGGTGCCGGTCGCCCTGGTGGCGGCCGGGCGGTGGCGCTGCATCGCCGCCACGTGCGCCACCACCGCGACGCTTCTCGTCCTGGACACCGCGCTGTTCGGGCGCGCGATCTGGATGGCGTGGTGGCGCTCGCTTCCGGGCTACGCCGCGTTCTTCGACCAGGCGACGGCGGGGGTGCGGACCATCCCGACCGTGCTGGGCAACGCCCAGGAGCTCGGCCTGTCGCACGGCGCCGCGCAGGGGGTGCAGGCGGCGGCGGCGCTGCTGGCCGCGGTGGCGGTGTGGGCGGCGTGGCGCCGTCCCGGCCCGTTCGCCGCACCGGTGCTGCTGGCCGCGACCTGCCTCGCCACGCCGCACGCCTTTCTCTACGACCTGCCGATCCTGACGGCGGCCGTGATCCTGTTCGCCGGCGGCCGGCTGCAGGCGACGGGCTCGATCCCGGCGGGGGAGGCGGTGGTGCTGGCGGCGGTGCTGGCGATGCCGGTCGCCGTGGTGATGCTGGCGTCGGCCGTGCCGGTCAGCACGCTGACGGTCGCCGTGTTCCTCGGCGTGGGCGTGGCTGCGGGCGGCGGGGGGCGTTGGCTGGAAGCAAGGCCGGGCTCTGCCCGGACCCGCCAGGCGAAGGTGGCCAAAGGTTCCGACGATCCGCCTGGATCGTTGGAAAGGCCGCCGGAGGGAGCCGTCCCTGGACCTGCCTTGCTTAAGATGTGCCGGGTCCAGGGGCGGCTCGCCCCTGGCGGAGTTTGAGGCAGAGCCTCAACCTTGCCTTTCCTGCCTTGCCACGCCCCTGACCACCCAGAACGCCACCGCATAGCTTGCCGCCGCCACCAGGAACGGCGCACCGGGGAACCACACCGGCGCCGTGGCCGCGGTGAACACCCCGAACAGCCAGCCGGCGAACACCGGCGAGACGATCGCCGTCAGCCCCTGCAGAGAGGACAGCGCGCCCTGCATCTCGCCCTGCCGGTCCGCCGTGGCGCGTGCGGAGACCATCGCCTGCACCGCGGGGCCGGCGAGGGCGCCGAGCGCCTGCAGGCCCAGGGCGGCGAACACCAGGGCCGGCGTCACCGCGCCGGCGAGACACAGGAAGGCGGCGACCGCCATGCCGTAGCCCAGCATAGCGGTGCGGCGCTCGCCCAGGCGGCGCACCACGCGGCGCACCAGCAGGCCCTGCACCAGGGCGGAGCCGACGCCGATCACCGCGAGCGCCAGGCCGTTGCCGCCGGGGCCCCAGCCGAGGCGGAGCTGGTTGGACAGCACGAAGCTGCTTTGCAGCGAGCCCAGGGAGAACCAGGCGCAGCACCACACGATCGCGAGCCGCGCGGTGTCGCGGTCCGCGCGCAGGGCGGGCAGCAGGCCGACCGGGTTGGCGCGTCGCCAGGACAGGGCGCGGCGGCGTTCGGGCGGCAGGCTTTCCGGCAGGGCGAGGAGGCCGTAGAGCAGGTTCGCGCCGGCCAGCCCGGCCGCGCATAGGAACGGCAGGCGCAGGCCGTGGGCGCCGAGCAGGCCGCCGAGCGCCGGCCCGAGCACGAAGCCGACGCCGAAGGTGGCGCCGACCAGGCCGAAGCGCTGCGCGCGCTGCGCCGGCGGCGTGATGTCGGCGATGAAGGCGGTGGCGGCCGAGGCGCTGGCGGCGGTGGCGCCGGCGATCATGCGGCCGAGGAACAGCCAGGCGAGGCTGGGCGCCCAGTACATCAGCAGGTAGTTGGCGCAGGTGCCCGCGACGGAGAGCAGCAGCACGGGGCGGCGGCCGAAGCGGTCGCTGAGCGCGCCGAGCAGCGGGGCGCACAGGAACTGCATCAGGGAGAACGCGGACAGCAGCGCGCCGACCCACACGGAGGCGGCGCCGGGCGACAGATGGGAAAGCTGTACCACCAGGCCCGGCACCACCGGGACCACCAGGCCGAAGCCGAGCGCGTCGAGCGCCAGCGTGGCCAGCACGAAGCCGACCCGCGGCGTCCGTGGTCCCGGCACCGCAGGCCGCGCGGTCTCTCGGCCGTCGTCGAGCGGCACGCCGGGCGAGGCCATCGCCGCGTCCGACATGCCCGACGGCAGGTCGGCGGCGTCGCGGTCCGGCGCGTCGTCCGGGGGGAGTCGCGGCGTGTCGGTCACAGGTCGAGGCGTCCCTGGCGGTCGCGGGCGGCGGCGGTGGCGACCTGCACCTCGGCGTCGCTGAAGCGCAGGCGCACCCGGCCGTCGCGCGGCATGTCCGCGGCCCTGGGCACGGCGCGGCCGTCGCGGTCGAGCACCAGCACGAAGCCGCGGGCCAGCACCGCCTCGTAGGACACGGAGTCGAGGCGGGCGGCGAGCCCTTCCAGGCGCGCACGGCGCTCGCGCAGTGTGGAGCGCAGGGTCGAGTCCGACAGGCGGGGCAGCACCGAGGCCGCGTCCGTCGCGCGTCGGCGCACCGCGTGGCGCAGGGCTGCGCGCAGGTGGGCGGCGGCGAGCGCCAGGGTGGCGCGGCGTGCGGCGACGGTGGCGGCGGGGTCGCGCAGCCGGTGGCCTGCCTGGGCCAGCGACGCGGCCCGGCGCGCCAGCAGGCCGGGCAGGGCGAGGCGCAGGCGCAGGCCGCGGTCGGACACCGTCGCGCGCAGGCCGCGCAGCAGCGAGGGGCCGTCCGGCAGGCGGTGTGCCACGCCCGCCAGGCGCGCGGTGCGGCGGGCCACGAGGTTGCCGGCGGCCAGCGTCAGGCGCTGCGCGCGGTCGTCGAGGCGCTGGCGGGCGGTGCCGAGCAGGGCGGGGAGGTCGGGCAGGCGGCCGGCCGCGCGATCCAGGCGGATGCGGCGGGCCTGGGCCATGCGGGCGGTGGCCCCGTCGAGGCGGGCGGCGATGTGGCTCAGGTCGGCGAGCAGTTCCAGGCGCTGGGGGACGGCCATCTCGGCGGCGGCGGTGGGCGTGGGGGCGCGGCGGTCGGCGACGTGGTCGAGCAGGGTGATGTCGGTCTCGTGTCCGACGGCGGAGATCAGCGGGATGCGGCAGGCGGCCGCCGCGCGCAGCACCGCCTCGTCGTTGAAGGCCATCAGGTCCTCGAGCGAGCCGCCGCCGCGGGCCACGATGAGGACGTCTGGGCGGGTGTATCGCGCGGGCGGGCCGCCGCGCGCGGGGAGCGCGTCCATGCCGGCGATGGCGGCGGCGATGCGGGCGGCGGCGCCCTGGCCCTGCACCGGGACGGGCCAGAGCAGGAGCGCGCGGGGGAAGCGGCGGGCGATCGTGGTCTGGATGTCGTGCCACACCGCGCCCTGCGCCGAGGTGATGACGCCGACGACGAGCGGCAGGCGGGGCAGGGCGCGTCGGCGGGCCGGGTCGAACAGGCCCTCGGCGGCGAGTCGGACGCGCAGCATCTCGATGCGGGCGAGGAGCGCGCCGGCGCCGGCGTACTCCAGGCGCTCGATCATCAGCTGGTAGGAGGAGCGCTCGCCGTAGGCGGTGAGGCGGCCGGTGGCGATCACCTCGACGCCGTTCTCCGGGTCGAGCGACAGGCGGCCGGCGGCGCTCTTCCAGATCACGCAGGCGAGCTTGGCGGTCTCGTCCTTGAGCGAGAGATAGATGTGGCCGGAGCCGTAGCGCTTGCACTCGGTGATCTCGCCGCGCACGCGGACGCGGCCGAAGGCGCCCTCCAGGGTGCGCTTCACGGCGCCGGAGATCTCGGCCACCGAGTACTCGGGGACGTTGCCGGGGGCGGCGGCCGGGGCGGGGTCGTCCGTGGCGGCCGCGGAGGCGCGGCGGCGGGAGACGGGGCGGAGCGCCGGGCCTTGGGGCAGGTCAACCATGGGGGTGGCTATGCGCCGGGTGCGGCGCGGGGGCAACGCAGGCAGAAAGCAAGGTTGAGGCTCCGCCTCAAACTCCGCCAGGGGGAGCCCCCCTGGACCGGCTTCTCTTGAGGGGGGCCGGTCCAGGGCGGCTCGCCCTGGCGGGTCCAGGGCAGAGCCCTGGCCTTGCTTCCTTCCCGGCTGCGGCCTGCTACGAACGCGGTGGTCGCGGCGATGGAGGGTGCGGGATGCGTGTGCTTCTGGTGGGCTCTGGCGGACGGGAGCACGCGCTGGCCTGGGCGATCGCGCGCAGTCCGTTGCTGACGGAGCTGGTGGCGGCGCCGGGCAGCCCGGGCATCGCGGCGTTCGCGCGCTGCGTCGCGGTGGGGGCGGAGGACGTGGCCGGGCTGGTGGCGCTGGCGCGGGCGGAGGCGGTCGACCTGGTGGTGCCGGGGCCGGAGGCGCCGCTGGTGGCGGGGCTGGCGGACGCGATGGCGGCGGCGGGGATCGCCTGCTTCGGGCCGGGGGCGGCGGCGGCGCGGCTGGAAGGCAGCAAGAGCTTTTCCCGCGAGGTGGCGGATGCGGCGGGCATTCCCGGGGCGCGCTGGGAGCGGTTCGAGGACGCGGCGGCGGCGCACGACTTCGTTCGGCGGCGGGGGGCGCCGATCGTGGTCAAGGCGGATGGGCTGGCGGCGGGCAAGGGGGTGGTGGTCGCGGCCACGCTGGGGGAGGCGGAGGCGGCGATCGACGCGCTGATGCGCGACGGGGCGCCGGGCGGGGCGGCGGTGGTGATCGAGGAGTGCCTGGAGGGCGACGAGGTCAGCCTGTTCGCGCTGTGCGACGGCACGGAGGCGGTGCTGCTCGGCGCGGCGCAGGACCACAAGCGGCTCGGCGACGGCGACACCGGGCCGAACACCGGGGGCATGGGCGCGGTGTCGCCGCCGACGGGGTTCGACCTGGCGGCGCAGGAGGCGGCGGTGGAGGGGTTCGTGCGGCCGGCGCTGGCGGAGATGGCGCGGCGGGGGACGCCGTTCCGCGGCGTGCTGTTCGCGGGGCTGATGCTCACGGCGTCTGGGCCGCGGCTGATCGAGTACAACGTGCGGCTCGGCGACCCGGAAGCGCAGTGCCTGCTGCTGCGGCTGCGCTCGGACCTGCTGGGGGCGCTTGCGGCGGCGTGCGCGGGGCGGCTGGCGGAGGTGTCGTTCGAGCTGGCGCCGGTGGCGTCGGTCGCGGTGGTGCTGGCGGCGCGCGGCTATCCCGGGGTGCCGGCGGGGGGCGGGGCGATCGGGCTGGATGGCGCGGAGGCGATCGAGGGGGTGCGGGTGTTCCAGTCGGGCACGGCGCTGGCGAGGGGCATGCTGGTCGCTGCGGGGGGGCGGGTGCTCACGGTGTGCGCCACGGGGCCGACGCTGGGGGATGCGCGCGACGTGGCGTACGCGGGGGTGCGCGCGGTGGACTGGGTGGACGGGGTCTGGCGGAGCGACATCGGGGTGCGGGCGCTGCAGGCGGTGCCGGCGCGTGGGGGCGGGGGGTGAGGGAAGGGAAGGCCAGGGCTCTGCCCCATGGCTTGAAGGCGGGGACCCGCCAGGGGGAGCCCCCCTGGACCGGCCTCCGTCGGAGAACTCCGGGCGTTGGGGTGTGCCGTGGGCTCAAGGGGATGGTGTCCAGAGGGCTCGCCCTTTGGCGGGGTCCAGGGGCAGGGCCCCTGGCCTTGCTGGCCTGCGTCGTCCTGCTGGCCAGCGGTGCGGCGCGGGCGCAGGGGCTGCCGGGGCCGACGTATTCGGAGCCGCTCGGCATCGGGCTGGAGACCTGGCCGTATCCGTATCCGGTGCGGTTCCTGCCGCTGGTGCTGCAGGGGCAGGCGGTGCGCATGGCGTACATGGACGTGGCGCCGGAGGGGACGCCGAACGGGCGCACGGCGCTGCTGCTGCACGGCAAGAACTTCGACAGCTCGTACTGGGCGGGGGTGATCGAGGCGCTGCGCGGGGCGGGGTTCCGGGTGGTGGTGCCGGACCAGGTGGGGTTCAACAAGTCGGCAAAGCCGGACCTCGCGTACGGGTTCGACATGCTGGCGGACGCGACGCTGCGGCTGCTGGATACGCTGGGGGTGGCGGGCGTGGACGTGGTGGGCCACTCGACGGGGGGAATGCTGGCGGTGCGGCTGGCGGGGCGGGCGCGCGGGCGGGTGGAGCGGCTGGTGCTGGAGGACCCGATCGGGCTGGAGGACTACCGGCGCGAGGTGCCGGAGCAGGACACGCAAACGCTGGTCGACGCGGAGGAGCGGCAGACCGTGCCCGGCTACCGCGCGTTCGTCAGCCGGTATTTCGTGACGCTGCCGCCGGCGGCCTGGGAGCCGTTCGTGGCGTGGCGGGCGCGGATCGGGCTGAGCGGGGAGTTCGACCGCTACGCGCGGTCGGTGGCGCTGACCTACCAGATGATCTGGCACGACCCGGTGCGGGCCGAGTATCCGGGGCTGGCGATGCCGGTGCTGATGGTGGTCGGCGCGAAGGACCGGGCGGCGCCGCTGCGGCAGTATGCGCCGCCAGCGGTGGCGGCGACGATGGGCGACATGCCGCGGCTGGCGCGCGCGGCGTGCGACGAGGTGGCGCGCTGCCGGCTGGTGGTGGTGCCCGACGTCGGCCACGTGCCGCACCTGGAGGCGCCGGCGGCGTTCCGGGGCGCGCTGCTGGGGTTCCTGGGAGCACCGTAGGTGCTGTCGCGGGCTGGCTGTTGCGAGGGTCGTGAGGCAGGGCAGGAAGGAAGCGTGTTCTTTCTTGAAAGAAAGAACCAAAGAACTTTTGCACGTTAGGGTCCGGAGCTGCCCGCGGCATCCGAATACTTACGGATAAAGTCTTTTTGCTTCTTTTTCTTCAGAAAGAGAAGATTCTTGCTTTTCTTCCTGTGGCGGAAACCAGTTCCCGATCCGCAACGGCCTCTAGCCTGGCGGGACCACGCCGTCCACGGCCACGCCCAGGCGGGTGGCGGCGGCGGTCAGGGTGTCGCGGACCTCGCCGGTGGCGATCGTGGCGAGCAGGCCGGTGCGGGCGTCGCCGATCTGCAGGGTGGCGGCGGGCGGGCCGTGGCGCCAGGCGAGGGCGAGCAGCAGGCAGATCGCGGCGTCGAGGCGGTCCTGGTCGGGTTTGCGCGGGCGGTCCAGGGTGGCGGCGGCGTCTGCCCAGGCGGCGAGCGGCCCGGCGGGCAGGGCGCGGGCGGTGCGGGCGATGCCGTGGGCCACGAGGGGCCAGTCGGCGGGGAGGAAGCGGCGGGCCGGGTTGTAGCGGGCGGCCTGGCGGCGGGCCCAGATCGCGGGCACCAGTTCGGGGAGCGCCAGGGCGGGGAACACCTCCATCACGAAGCGGCCGGACGGGGCGTGGCGGGCGGCGAGCGGGTCCTGGGCGGCGCCGAGGGCGTCGAGGAAGCGCCAGATCGGCGCGGCGTCGCCGAACATGGGGGCTGCGGCGCCGCCGCGGCGGGCGGGCTGCACGCCGCCGCGCAGGCGGCCGAGGAGGCTGGCGGCGACGCGGTCGACGGGGCGGGCGCCGGTGTCGTTGGGCACCACGGTCGGCTGGTCGATGGCGAGCAGCAGGAGGCCGGCGTCGGCAGAAAGGTCGGCGACGAGGCGGGCGGCGTCGGCGAAGGTGGCGAGGCGGGGCGGGTGGAAGGCGACGCAGCGGCCGTGCTCGAGGACGCAGGCGGCGATGGCGCCGGGGTTGTGCTGGTTGTCGGTCCAGGCGGAGTCGAAGCCGACCAGCAGCTCGCGCGGGGGGGTGACGTGGCTTGCCTTCCCGGAGGCCGCTCCAGGGGCGGCGCCCTCCGGTGGCCTTTCCACCGATCCGGGCGGATCGTCGGACCCTTTGGCCACCTCCGCCTGGCGGGTCCGGGCGGCGGCCGGCCCTGCCGGCTCGGCTGCGGTCAGCGGCGGCCGAACATGCGCTCGATCTCGGCGCGCGACAGGGACAGGAAGGTCGGGCGGCCGTGGGAGCAGGTGGCGGCGCGGGGGGTGGCCTCCATGGCGCGGAGCATGGCGTTCATCTCTGGGCCGTTGAGGCGGCGGCCGGCGCGGATGGAGCCGTGGCAGGCAAGGCGGGCGATGGCGGCGCCGAGGCGGGCGTCGAGGCTGAGCTGCGCGCCCTCGGCCAGCTCGTCGGCGAGGTCGCGCAGCAGCGGGGCGGGGTCGGGGGAGCCGAGCGCGGCGGGCAGGGCGCGCACCAGGATCGCGCCGGCGCCGAAGCCCTCGATCTCCAGGCCGAGGCGGGCGAGGTCGGCGCTCGCGTCGAGGAGGCGGGCGGCGTCGGCGGGCGGCAGGTCGACCACGGCGGGGAGCAGCAGGGGCTGGGCGCGCACGCCGCCGGCGACGTGCTGGGCGTGCAGGGCCTCGTGGGTGAGGCGCTCGTGGGCGGCGTGCTGGTCGACGAGGACGAGCTGGCCGGCGGCGGTGACGGCGATGATGTAGGTGTCGAGCACCTGGGCGAGGGCGGCGCCGAGGGGGTGGCGGGCGTCGGCGAGGGACGGGGGGGCGGCCGTGGCGGCGGGGTCGCCGTCGCGGCGGGGGGCGTCGGTGGGCCATGGGGAAGTCGGGGCGGCGGGTTCGGTGCCGGGGGCGGGCGGCGGGGCGCCTGGCGATGCGGCGGGGGCGGACAGGGCGGCGAGGTTGGCGGGGCTTCTTGCAGCGGGCAGGGCGCCGAGGGGGAGCTGGGTTTCGGCCAGGCCGGGCGGGGTGCGCGACAGGGTGGCGCCGTCCACGGACCAGGCGCCGTCCCCGGGCGCGCGGGGCAAGGGGCGGGGCGGGTAGGCGATGACGCGGCCGCCGCGCCAGGACGGGCGCGGGGCGGACAGGCCGGGACCGGGGCCGGAGCCGGGGCCGGCGCCGCCGGACAGGGCGCGGCGGAGGCCGCCGATCACCAGGGCGCGCACGGCGTCAGGCTGGCGGAAGCGCAGCTCGGATTTCGCGGGGTGGACGTTGACGTCCAGCTCGTCGGGGGGGAGCGCCAGGTAGAGCGCCACGACGGCGTGGCGGCCGGACGCGATCACGTCGCGGTAGGCGACGCGCACGGCGGCGCGCAGCACGGGGTCGGCGACCGGGCGGCCGTTGACGATCAGGCCCTGGGCGGCGGCGGTGGCGCGGCTGACGGTGGGCGCGCAGGCGAAGCCGGACAGGGCGTGGCCGTCGCGGGTGGCGTCCACGGCGAGCAGGCCGGCGGCGGCCTCGGGGCCGAGCAGGGCGGCGAGGCGCTGCGCGCGGTCCTGGATGGGGAGGTCGAACTCTGGGCGGCCGTCGATCTCCAGGCGCATGGCCACACCGGGGGCGGCCATGGCGAGGCGGCGCAGGGCGGCGACGGCCTGCTCCGATTCGGTGCGCGGCTGCTTGAGGAACTTGCGGCGCGCGGGGGTGGCGTAGAACAGGTCCTCGACCACGACGCGGGTGCCAGGGCCGCCGGCGGCG
This sequence comes from uncultured Acetobacteraceae bacterium, assembly GCA_964236695.1. GTDB lineage: Bacteria > Pseudomonadota > Alphaproteobacteria > Acetobacterales > Acetobacteraceae > CAXSEF01. Next base: position 33,482 of record CAXSFU010000002.1, read on the forward strand.
GGCTCGATGGCGCCGACCGCGCCGCCGGCGACGTGCAGGCGGCTGGCGTGGGGGGCGTCGCGGGTGCGCGAGGTCAGGGTGAGGCGGGCGGCGGCGCCGATGGAGGGCAGGGCCTCGCCGCGGAAGCCGAGGGTGGCGATGCGCACCAGGACGTGCTCGTCGTGCTCGGAGTCGCGGCCGAGCTTGGAGGTGCAGTGGCGCTGCACGGCGAGGAGCAGCTCGTCGGGCGACATGCCGCAGCCGTCGTCGGCGACCTCGATGCGGTCGATGCCGCCGCCGTCGAGGCGGACGGCGATGCGGGTGGCGCCGGCGTCGAGCGCGTTCTCGACCAGCTCGCGCAGGGCGGCGGCGGGGCGCTCGATGACCTCGCCGGCGGCGATGCGGTTGACCAGGGTGTCGGGGAGGCGGCGGATCCGCCCCGAGGCGTCGCCGGGCGACTCGTCGTGGCGGCGCGGGAGGAGCGGGGGCATCGGATCAGGCTACACGGGAGGGGCGGGGTGCGGCCAGGGGAAGCGGCCGGCGCGCGCGGCGGTGCGGACGGCTCAGAACAGGGTGTCGAGGAAGCCGTTGCCGCGCTTCTGGTTGATGATCGGCGTGTCGCCGGCGTTCTGGTTGGCGCCGAGGGCGGCGTTCTGTCGCAGGCGCTGGCTTTCGCCGCGGGCGTCGATCACGGTGCCGGGCTGGTAGGGGGGGCGCCAGAACATCAGCTTGTCGGTGAAGCTTTCGGAGGGGCGGTCGAGCTTGCCGTCCTCGTCGAGCTTGGCGCGGATGTCGCGGGGCGCGCCGGGGCCGGCCTGGGCGAGCAGGGCGTCCTGGCCGGGGCTGTCGCGGCCGCCGGTGCCCTGCAGGGCGATCTGCGGGGCGAGCGCCTCCTCGGCAGCCTGCTGCGAGGTCAGCTCCTGCGGGCGGGTGGTGCCGGGGCGCGGCGGGCGGAGCTGGTAGTCCGGCGGCATGGACAGGGGCGCGCGGGTGGTGACGGTGAACTCGTCGGGGGCGTCGCGGGTCATGCCGAAGGCACGCGACAGGTCGTCGCCGCCGCAGCCGGCGAGGGTCAGGGCCGTGGCGCAGAGCAGCAGGGCGGGGATGGTCCGGCGGGGCATGGCACTCTCCTGTGCGGCGTCTTAGCGCGGCAGGGCGTGGTGCTCAAGCGGCGCGGAGCCGGGGCGGCGGCTCGGTCTAGAAAGGCCAGGGCTCTGCCCTGGACCCGCCAGGGGCGAGCCGCCCCTGGACCCGGCCTCCCTTAAGAAGTGGATTCCAAATGCTTGCCTTTGGCGGGGTCCAGGGGCAGAGCCCCTGGCCTTCCTTTCTGGATTTCAAACCGAAACACGGCCCGGGGTGGCGTGTTGCGGGCCGGTCGGCAGGGGCGGTGGCTCAGGCCATCCTGTGGAGCGCGCACAGCTTGTTGCCGTCGGGGTCGCGGAGGTAGGCGAGATAAAGGTCGCCGGAAGCGGCGTGGCGCACGCCGGGCGCGTCCTCGATCGCGGTGCCGCCGCTGGCGAGGCCGGCGCGGTGCCAGGCGTCGGCCTGCGCCGGGCTGTCGGCGGAGAAGCCGATGGTACCGCCGTTGGCGCCGGTGGCCGGCTCGCCGTTGATCGGGGTGGTCAGCAGGAGGCGTCCGCCGTTGTGGGCGTAGACCAGGCGCCCCACGGCATCCTGCTGGCCGGGCGGGCCGCCGAGGGCGGCGAGCAGGGCGTCGTAGAAGGTTCTGGACCGGGCGAGGTCATTGCTGCCGATCATGAGGTGGCTGAACATCCGAGCGTTCTCCTGGCGGGAAAGGGGCTGGCGACGCGGCACGGGTCGGGCTGCATGGCGCAGTCGGCAGCGCGGCGATCCTGCGCCTGGCCGGCGCGGCGTCAAGCGGGCAGGCGGCGCGGGCGCAGGCCGTCGAGCAGGAGCAGGCCGACGCCGCAGCAGATCGCGGCGTCGGCGACGTTGAACACGTACCAGGACCAGCCGCCGGCGTGGGCGTGGATGAAGTCGACGACAGCGCCGTAGCGCAGGCGGTCGAGGATGTTGCCGACCGCGCCGCCGGCCACCGCGCCGAGGGCGGTGGCCACGAGGGCGTTCTCGGCGCGGCGCAGCCAGGCGAGCAGGACGGCGACCACGGCGACGGCGACGGCGGCGAGCAGCACGGCGCCGAGGGGGGTGCCGGCGCGGAACAGGCCGAAGGTGACGCCCTGGTTCCAGACCATGGTCAGGTCGAGGCCGGGGACGACGGCGACGTTGCCGCGCTCGGGCAGGTCGAGGCCGTGCAGGACCCACTGCTTGGAGGCCTGGTCGGCGGCGAGGACGAGCCCGGCGACGAGCAGGCCGAGGGTGACGCGGCGGCGCGCGGCGCGGGGGACGGGGGGCGACGCGGGGGCTGGACGGAGGGCGGCGGGGTCGCTCACGGGGCGGTGGCCGGGCGGGTGGAGTCGGCGGCGTCGACGGCGTCGGTGCAGCGCAGGCACAGGGTCGGGTGCGCGGCCTGCTGCCCGACCTCGGGGAGGATGCGCCAGCAGCGGGCGCATTTCTCACCCTCCGCACGCGTGATGGTGACAGCGACGGTGGTCCAGTTCAGTCCGCCGCGTCTCGCAACGTTCCCCATCTTGCTCGCTTCAATCACGACGGCAGAAACGATTGCGATCTCGGCCCACTTCTCCTCGGTCAATGGGTTGCCGATGTCCTGAAAACGCAGTTTTACCTTCGCCTCGATGGAGGATTTGATGGTCCCGAGTGCGCGTTGTGCCTCGATTGCCTGGGTTATCTTCCGCCTGACCTCGCGGATGTTGTCCCATGGAGATGTCGCGTCGTCTCGCGTCTGGTTCCATTCCAAAGGCAGCGTCGGGAACTGCGTACGATGCACGCTGTCGCGCTCGCCGAAGCGGGCCTGACAGGCTTCCTCAGCGGTAAAGCACAACACCGGTGCCAGCCAGGCGCACAGGCAGCGCTGCACCTGGTCGAGCACGGTGCGCACGGCGCGGCGGCGCGGGGCGTCCGGGCGGTCGCAGTAGAGGGAGTCCTTGCGGACGTCGAAGTAGAAGGCGGACAGGTCGGTGTTGCAGAAGCCGTGCAGGTCGGGGAGCACGCCGGTCCACTCGTGGGTGGCGACGGCGTGGCGGACGCGGGCGTCGAGCACGCTCAGGCGGTGCAGGACCCAGCGCTCCAGCTCGGGCAGGTCGGCGTGGGGGACGATCTCGGAGTCGGAGAAGCCGTCGAGGGCGCCGAGCAGCCAGCGCAGGGTGTTGCGGATGCGTCGGTACAGCTCGGACTGCTGCTTGAGGATCTCCGGGCCGATGCGCAGGTCCTCGGCGGTGTCGGAGTTCATCACCCACAGGCGCAGGATGTCGGCGCCGTACAGGTCGGTGACCTCCTTCGGCGCGGTGACGTTGCCGAGCGACTTGCTCATCTTGCGGCCGTGCTCGTCGAGGACGAAGCCGTCGGTGAGGATCGCGCGGAACGGGGCCTGGCCGCGGGTGCCGACGGCTTCGAGCAGGGAGGACTGGAACCAGCCGCGGTGCTGGTCGGAGCCCTCCAGGTAGAGGTCGGCGGGCCAGGGCAGGCCGCGGGCTTCGAGGGTAAAGGCGTGGGTGGAGCCGGACTCGAACCAGACGTCGACGATGTCCATGACCTGCTCGAAGGCCGCCGGGTCGCGGCCTTTGCCCAGGAAGCGCGACGGGGGCGAGTTGTACCAGGAGTCGGCACCTTCCTCGGCGAAGATCGAGACGACGCGCGCCATCACCTCGGGATCGCGCAAGGGCTCGCCGGTGGCGCGCTCGACGAAGATCGCGATCGGCACGCCCCAGGCGCGCTGGCGGCTGATGCACCAGTCGGGGCGGGTTTCCACCATCGCGCGGATGCGGTTGCGGCCCTTTTCGGGGATGAAGCGGGTCTGCTCGATGGCGTCAAGCGCGCGGGCGCGGATGTGCTCGGGGCCGTCCATGCGGATGAACCACTGGGGGGTGGCGCGGTAGATCAGGGGGGCCTTGGAGCGCCAGGAGTGGGGGTAGGAGTGGGTGAGCCTGGCGCGGGCGAGGAGCGCGCCGGCGTCGGTCAAGGCGGCGCATACGGCGTCTGCCGCCTTGTAGACGTGCAAGCCGGCGAACAGGGGTACCCAGGCGTTGAAGGTGCCGTCGTCGCCGACCGTCTCGGGTACCTCCAATCCATAGATTCGCCCGAGATTGAAGTCGTCCTCGCCGTGGCTGGGGGCAGTGTGCACTAGGCCGGTGCCCTGCTCCGTGGTGACGTGGGCGCCGAGTAAAAGTGGCACGTCGAACTCATACCCCGACCGACGCAGCGGGTGCGTGAAGAGAAGGCCCTGGAGCGCCTCGCCCTGCATCGTCCGCAGCACCTCATGCGTGGTGATGCCAACGTCGGCGCAGACCTGTGGCAGCAGCGCCTCGGCTACTACGATCAGCTCGCCGGGCTGCGCGAGGGAACCCTCGGCGACCATACCGACGCGGACGAGGGCGTAGTCGATCTCCGGGCCGGCGGCGACGGCTCGGTTGGCGGGGATGGTCCACGGCGTCGTGGTCCAGATCACAACAGATGCGCCAAGCAGGTCGTCATTTCCCGGGGCGTCCACCACCGGGAAGCGGACCCAGATCGTGGTGCTGGTGTGGTCGTGGTACTCGACCTCGGCCTCGGCCAGCGCGGTCTTCTCCACCGGGCTCCACATCACCGGGCGCAGGCCGCGGTAGAGGGCGCCGTTCAGCAGGAAGCGGCCGATCTCGGCGGCGATGGCGGCTTCGGAGGAGAAGTCCATGGTGGCGTAGCGGTGGGCCCAGTCGCCCTGGATGCCGAGGCGGCGGAACTCGGCGGCCTGGATGTCGAGCCACTTCTGAGCGTGGGCGCGGCATTCGGCGCGGAACTGCAGGGTGGGGACGTCGTCCTTGTTGCGGCCGGCGCGGCGGTAGGATTCCTCGATCTGCCACTCGATCGGCAGGCCGTGGCAGTCCCAGCCGGGGATGTAGAGCGCGTCTTCCCCGGACATCTGGCGGGCGCGGTTGATGACGTCCTTGTGGATCTTGTTCAGGGCGTGGCCGATGTGCAGGTGGCCGTTGGCGTAGGGCGGGCCGTCGTGCAGCAGGAAGGTCGGGCGGCCGGCGCTGTCCTCGCGCAGTCGGGCGTACAGGTCGTCGGCGTCCCAGCGGGCGAGGATCTCGGGTTCCTTCGTGGGCAGGCCGCCGCGCATCGGGAAGGCGGTGGCGGGGAGGAACACGGTGTCGCGGTAGTCGCGCGGGGCGGTGGCGTCGGGCATGGGGCGTCTCACAGGAAGAAGGCCCAGGGTGTGGCCCGGAGCTGTCGAGGGCTCAAGGAGCGGTCCGACACCGTTGAGAAAGGGACTATCGAGCGGGCGGCGCGTCTGGGCGGGCTTGCCGCTCTGTCGATCCCAGGCCTGGCCCGGTTTGGCAAGCCGATGCGATCATTCGCGGCCTCCGCATCGCCGCCCAACACATTGCCCCAGCCATATGCGAACCGGCCTTACCCGAGGTCAAGCGTCTCCGGCCGGCGGTCCTGGTTCTCGAGCGACGATCCTTGGCAATATCCAGACTTCACAGTATCCGGACGCGACAGGGCCTTGCTTTCGCATGGGCGAACGCCCCGGCAAAGCATTCAGCGTTGTCCGGGGTCCGGGACACAGTTGTCGATGTACCGGGGCAGGTCATCGTCCAACCTGAACCAGCAAAGCTGATCATCCGCGAACATGTACAGGCGCGGCCGAAGCACCTCCGGCGCTGTCTCGTCGAGCGTGGCGATGTGGAAGCCTATGAAGTCAGGCTGGCTTGGCGCCTCGTAAACCAACTGTCCTCCGCAGGTTCCACAGAAGCACCCCAGGCAGACGTCGGAGGATCGATATTTGGTCAGCTTGCCCTGCGTGATCCGAAAGGCTGTCCGCCTGACGAACGCCCATGCGAGAACCGGAGCGCCCGAGGAGCGGCGACACATCGAGCAGTGGCAGTATCCGGCATCGAAAGCGCCGCCAGGATCGACTTCGTAGCGCACGCTGCCGCAGAGACACCCGCCAGAAATCCAGGTCGGGTTCGTGTTCGGCGGACTGGTGACGAACATGAACTCGGTCACTGGGCCTGATCCCGCTGGCCATGGCATAGCGCATGACCAAAAACCTTCTCGAGGGGGAGAAACCCGATTGGATGCTCACACATAACCTGCACGCCTACTCTCCCTGCCGGCCACTTTCCTGGTCATAAAACAGTTTCCAAAGGCTCGCCTTTGGCGGAGTTTGAGGCAGAGCCTCAACCTTGCTTGCTTTCTTTCAGCACGTCCCGCGCCTGTGCCGCGTCCAGCGCGATCTGCGCCTTGAGGGCGTCGAGGCCGTCGAAGCGGCGCTCGTCGCGCAGGAAGGCGTGCAGGGCGACCGAGAGGTGCCGGCCGTAGAGGTTCTCGGCGAAGTCGAACAGGTGGGCCTCGACGCGGCTCTCGGTGCCGGAGGCGACGGTGGGGCGGCGGCCGATGTTGGCGACGCCGGGGACCGTGCGGCCGTCGGGGAGGTGCGCGGTGACGGCGTAGACGCCGCGGGCGGGCTCGAGGTGCTCGCCGAGGGCGATGTTGGCGGTGGGGAAGCCGATGGTGCGGCCGCGGGCGTCGCCGTGGGCCACGGTGCCGCCGATCGCCCAGGGGTGGCCGAGGGCGGCGGCGGCGCGGGCGGGGTAGCCGTCCTGCAGGTCGCGGCGGATGCGGGTGGACGAGATCGGGCCGGCGGCGTCGGACAGCGGGGGCACCAGGGTCAGGCCGATGCCGGCGGCCTCTGCGCGTCGGGCGAGCAGCGCGGTGTCGCCGCCGCGGCGGTGGCCGAAGGCGAAGTCGGGGCCGCAGGCGAGGTGGGCGGCGGCGAGGCCCTCGCACAGGATGTCGGTGACGAAGGCATCGGCGTCGAGCCAGGAGAAGTCGTGGTCGAAGGGCATCTCGAACAGCACGGAGACGCCGCAGTCGGCGAGGGCGGCGGCGCGCTCCGGGGCGGTCATCAGGCGGAACGGCGGGTCGTCGGGGCGGAAGAGCTGGCGGGGATGGGGCTCGAAGCTGAGCACGGCGAGGGGTGCGTGCGGTCGGGCGGCGTGGGCGGCGGCGAGCACGGCGCGGTGGCCGAGGTGGACGCCGTCGAAGTTGCCGAGCGCCACGGAGGCGCCGCGTGCCTCGGGGGGGACGGCGCGCCAGTCGCGGACGACGAGGGGGTGGGGCATGGCGTGGCTCGCTGGAGGGGGCGGCGGGTCCGGGGGTGTCGCCCTGGTGGATAGTGGGGCGGGGCGGGGGCGGCAAATCCCGGGGGCGGGCGGGAGGGCCGCGGTCCTGGCCGCTGGCGGGGCGCGGGGGCGTGCAAAGGGGGGCTCGTCCGTGCTGATCCTGGTGGCGTGCGAGGGTGTCGAAGCGGGGGCGCTGGCTGGACGGGGAGGGGGGTGGATGCGACGCTTGGCACGGCACGGGGGAGGCGCGGGCATGGACGGGCAGGCGGCGGCGGAGGCGCAGGCAGAGGCGATCGCGGCGGCGTGGCAGGCCCCGGAGCGGCGCCTGGCGGCGTGGCCGGGGGCGGCGCCGCGGGATGCGGCGGAAGGGTATCGGCTGCAGCGCGCGGTGATGGCGCGGCTGGGCGAGGTCGGGGGGTGGAAGGTGGGCGCGAGCGGGCCGGAGGCGGCGCCGAGCTGCGCGCCGATGCCGCTGTCGGGGATGGTGTCGGCGGGGGCGCGGGGGGTGGCGTCGGTGTCGCTGCGGCGGTTCCCGGCGCCGCTGGTGGAGTCCGAGATCTGCCTGCGGCTGGGGCGCGACCTGGCGCCGCGGGCGGCGGCGTATTTGGAGGCGGAGGCGCTGGACGCGGTGGAGTCGTGCCACCCGGCGCTGGAGATCCTGCAGTCGCGGTTCCTCGACGAGGGCGTGCTGGGTCCGGCGGCGCGGCTGGCGGACCTGCTCGGGCACGGCGGCTTCGTGTGGGGGGAGGCGATCGAGGGCTGGCGCGCGGTGGATTTCGCGGCGCTCGGGGTGGTGCAGGCGGTCGCGGGGCAGGCGGAGGTGGCAGGGCGCGGCAACCCGGCGGGGCGAATGGGGCGGCTGCTGTGCTGGCTGGCGAACGAAGGGGCGCGCGAAGCGGGCGGGCTGCGGGCGGGGCAGGTGGTGACCTGCGGGTCGTGGACCGGCAAGACGCCGGTGGGCGGGGCGGGGGAGGCTTGCGTGCGGTTCGAGGGGGCGGCAGAGCTGCGGGTGCGGTTTGAGGCGTAGGCAAGGAAGGCCAGGGGCTCTGCCCCTGGACCCCGCCAAGGGCTAGCCCTTGGAACCCTTTCCTTAAGTCAAGGGATCAAAGGGCCTCACGGCCCTTTACGGGTCTGGGCAGAGCCCAGCCTTGCTTGCTGCCTCACTAGGTCGCGCGGCGCCCGGCAATGGCGTGGTAGATCACCAGGACGATCACTGCGCCGATCACCGCGACGATCATGCTGTACAGGTTGAAGCCGGTGACGCCGTCGGCGCCGAAGAAGGTGAACACCCAGCCGCCGACGACGGCGCCGACCACGCCGAGGACGATGTCGAGGATCAGGCCCTCGCCTTCGCGGTTGACGAGCCTGCTCGCGACGAAGCCGGCGATGAGGCCGAACACGATCCAGCCGATAACGGACATGGGGCAGTTCCTGTGTGCCGGAGGCGGCGCGCGGGCCGGGGGCGCCGCGCGGCAACAACACTGTGCCGCGGCCCGGGGTTGCGCGCGGTGCGGGCACGGGGGGCGGGCGACGGGCGCGCTTCCGGCCGTGCAGGGGTTGCAGGCGGAGTGAGGCGGGGTCATCTGCCATCCAGCGGGATGGTGTGGGGATGATTCATGGTGGTCGATGCGGAGCGGGTGCCGGACAGCGAGAAGATCACGGTCAACCTGGGGTTCGTTGATCTCGGGCAGGTGGACCTGCTGGTGCGCGACGGGTTCTACGCGACGCGGACCGACTTCATCCGCACGGCGATCCGCAACCAGGTCGAGCGGCATGCCGAGCCGCTGCGCCAGTCGATGGCGCGGCGCACGCTGCAGCTGGGGCTGAGCCACTTCAGCCGGGAGGCGCTGGAGGCGGCGCGCGCGGCGGGCGCGCCGCTGCATATCGGCGTGCTCGGGCTGGCCAGCATCGCACGCGACGTTTCGCCGGAGCTGGCGCGGGCGGCGATCGCCTCGGTCACGGTGCTGGGCGCGCTGCACGCCAGCGCGGAGGTGCGCGCGGCGCTGGCGGACCGGACGCGCTGAGCGGTCCTGCCGGGCGCAATGGCCGGCCGGCGCGCTGCGGTCGCGGGCGGCGCGCGGGCGTTCTTTTCGTGCCTGCCGACCCAGCGCGTGCCGGGCCATCGTTGGAGACTCTTCATGTCCGATCTGCAGCAGCGAATTGCCGAGGCCACGCGCCTGACGCGGTCCGGCCGCCTGGTGGAGGCGACGCGGGTGCTGCGTGGCCTGCCGCCGGACGCGGGGTTCGGACGGCCGGAGCGGCCGGCGGGCGGCGGGGTGGTGCTGGACGGGGTGGCGGAACCCTGGGGTCCGGCAAGCCGGCCCGCCGGGGGAAGTGCCTCCGGTCCCGCGCGGCCCGGGGCGGGCGGGCGTTCCGGCGGGCCTGTGCCGTCGGGCGCCGGGGCGGCGGGGCCGGGGAGCGCGGGGCCGGCGTCGCGCGCGGCTGGGCGGGGACAGTTCCTGTTGCGCTCCTTCACCCTGGTGCCGGAGGAGCGTGCCGCCACGGGTAGGGTCGAGGCAGTGGGGCGGTTCGGCGCGGCCGCGGGCGGGCTGGCGGCGTGGCCGGCGGGCGGCGTGCGCGTGGGGCTGCCCGGGCTGGCGGGGGCGGCGACCCGGCCGTACCGGCTGTATGTGCCGGGGTCGTATGACGGCAGGCCGGCGCCGCTGCTGGTGATGCTGCACGGGTGCACGCAGTCGGCGGCGGATTTCGCGGCGGGAACCCGGATGAACGAGGCGGCGGAGGCGCGGGGGTGCCTGGTGGTGTGGCCGGAGCAGGTGGCGTCGGCCAACGCGTCGCGCTGCTGGCGCTGGTTCGAGGCGTCCGAGCAGGGGCGGGGCGGCGAGCCGGCGCTGGTGGCCGGGATCACGCGGGCGGTGATGGCGGAGTATGCGGTGGACCCGGCGCGTGTTTACGTGGCGGGGCTTTCGGCCGGAGGAGCGGCTGCGGCGGTGCTGGGCGAGGCGTATCCGGAGCTGTATGCGGCGATCGGGGTGCATTCCGGGCTGGCGTGCGGGGCGGCGCGCGACGCTGGCTCGGCGCTGGCCACGATGCGGCGGGCGCGGCCAGGGCGCTCCGGTGCCGCGCGGGGGCGGGCGCTGCCGGCGATCGTGTTCCACGGCGACGCGGACTCCACCGTGCATCCCGGCAACGCCGACGCGGTGATCGCCCAGGCGGGCGGCGACACGGCGGGCGGCGGGTGGACCCGGCGGGTGGAGCGGGGGCAGGTGCCGGGGGGGCGGACCTTCGAGCGGGCGTGCCTTGCCGGGCCGGACGGGGTGGACGTGCTGGAGCAGTGGACGGTGCACGGCGCGGGGCACGCGTGGTCGGGGGGAAGTGCTGCGGGGTCGTACACGGACCCGAAGGGGCCGGATGCGAGCGCGGAGATGCTGCGCTTCTTCCTGGAGCATCCGCGGCGGGGGTAGGGGCGGACGCAAGCAGGGTCGTGGCTCCGACTCGAGCGCCGCGCGGGGGCCGAGCCTCCGGATCGCCGTTCCCGAAGCAGAAATTGCAGTCTCCCGGCCAGCCCGGGAAGCAACGGGAGAGCCTGGCCGGGCCTGCCGTCCGGGCCTGTCGCCTTTCGGCGTTCGGGATGCAGATTTTCCTGCGCTTCCCTGGTAAGAGGGCGCGGGCTGCGCCAAGTCTGCGCGGACCGGTGCCTTCGTGGCGCGGTGCGGATGCTTCGCCGAGGCGGGGGCGTCGGTGCCCGCCGGTCCGCCGCCCGCGGCGCTTGTGCCTCGTGGCCGACGCAACATTTCTGAGAACAGGATCGCGACGATGAGTGCCTTCAAGGGAGCCGGGTTCAACGACCGGCGGGATGCCGCGGCCAACGCCAAGAAGGCGCTGCTGGAGAAGTTCAAGTCCCGGCCGGCGGCCGACGATCCGGTGATCCTGCAGAAGCAGGCGGAGATGAAGGCGATCGCCGAGGCCCGCGAGGTGCGCGCCGCGGAGCGCGCCAAGCTCAAGGAGGCGGACCTGCTCCGCCAGCGCGCGGAGGAGGAGGCGGCGCTGGTCGAGCAGGCCCGCTTGGCCGCGGAGGCGGAGGTGCAGCGCCTGGAGGCGCTGGCGCGCGAGGAGGCGATCAAGGCAGAGCGCAAGGCGGCGCGCGATGCCAAGTACGCGGCGCGAAAGGCGCGCCGCTAGCCGTCCGGTCGGCGCCGGGCCGGAGTGGTCCGGACGCGGGCCCGACTCGGGGCGCAGGGACGGCGCGGGACGGGTCGTGCGGCGGGGCTTTGCGGCTGGGCATCCAGTTGTGATCGGTGACGCGTCAGCTTCGGTCTGATGCCGGCTTGACGGTCTGGCGGTGTGCCGGGGTGCGTTCCGATCCCTGGTTGTCCAGCAAGATCAAGCGTTTGCTTCGGATGTCGTTTCGGGATCGTTGTCGGATCGGGCGCCCGTCAGACACGGGCGGGACTGTGCAACAAACAGCGTCGGCTTCCGCAAAGACCGTATGAAAAGGCGCGCGTGTCTGCCAGTATAGGTGCGAGAACTCCTCCACATCGTTCAACACTGGATCAACCATGTCAGCCGATGCTCCCCACGACTCCGTCCTGGAGTTCGCCGCACAGATCGTCTCGGCGCACGTCTCGAACAACTCCGTGCAGGCCAGCGCGCTGCCGGACCTGATCCAGCAGGTGTACAAGGCGCTGACCATGGTGGGCAGCGAGCCGGCGCCTGCGGAGAAGCTGGAGCCTGCGGTTCCGCTGAAGAAGTCGGTGTTTCCCGACTACATCGTCTGTCTCGAGGACGGCAAGAAGCTGAAGATGCTCAAGCGTCACCTGATGACGTCGTACGGGATGACGCCCGAGGCGTATCGCGAGCGCTGGGGCCTGCCGTCGAACTACCCGATGGTGGCGCCGAGCTACGCGGAGCGCCGCTCCGCGCTGGCCAAGTCGATCGGCCTGGGGCGCAAGCCGTTGGGCGCCACGGAGGGGACGGAGGTCGCGGAGGAGGCCGGCGAGGCGCCGGCAAAGCCGGCCAAGCGCGGCCGCAAGCCGGCGCGTCCGGTGGACGACACCGAGGAGTAGGCCCGGGGGCGCCGGGCCCGGGGCGCCGCCTCAGGCCCGGATCAGCCTGATCCGGCGGCCCTCGACGCCGAGCGCCACGCGGCCCTGCTTCAGGGCGAGCGCGTCCTCGCCGAACACCTCGCGCCGCCAGCCGGACAGCGCGGGCACGTCGGGCTGCTCCTCCGTGGCCAGGCGGTCGATGTCGTCGGACGAGGCGAGCAGCCGGGCCGCGACCTGGTGCTGCTCGCCCTTGGCGGCCAGCAGCACCTTGAGCAGGGCGACCAGAGCGGGCGAGGGGCGTGGGCCTTCGCGGTTCGCCTGGCTTTCCGGCAGGGCGTGTTCGGGAAGCGCCGCGGCCTCGGCGATGGCGGCGAGCAGGGCCTGGCCGCTTCTGCCTTCCGCGAAGCCGCGGGTGACGCCGCGCACCCGGCCGAGCGAGTCCGCGTCGCGCGGCGCGGTGGCTGCGATCTCGAGCAGGCTCTCGTCCTTGAGCAGGCGGCCGCGCGGGACGTTGACGCGCTGCGCCTCGCGCTCGCGCCAGGCGGCGATGGCACGCAGCAGGCCGAGCATGCGTCGGTTGCCGGTGCGCGGCTTGAGGCGCTCCCACAGGCGCTCCGGGTCGGGGCGGTAGGTTTCGGGAATCGTGAGCACCGCCATCTCCTCGGCGACCCAGTCCAGGCGGCCTTCGCGCGCCAGCTTCTCGCACAGTCGGTCATAGACGACGCGCAGCCAGGTCACGTCGGCCGCCGCGTAGTCGACCTGCGCGGGGGACAGCGGGCGGGCGGACCAGTCGCTGAAGCGGTGCGCCTTGTCGATCTGGCCGCCGCACAGCGAGGCGACCAGCGCGTCGTAGCCGACCTGGTCGCCGAAGCCGGCGACCATGGCGGCGACCTGGGTGTCGAACAGAGGGGTGGGGACGGCGCCGAACGCTTGGAGGAAGATCTCCACGTCCTGGCGGGCGGCGTGGAACACCTTGGTCACCGCGGGGTCGGCGAGGAGCGCGCCGAGCGCGGCGAGGTCGAGGCCGGGGGCGAGGCAGTCGAGCACGGCCACGTCCGCGCCGCCGGCGAGCTGGACCAGGCACAGCTCCGGCCAGTAGGTGCGCTCGCGCATGAACTCGGTGTCGACGGTGACGACCGCCTCCGCGCGCAGGCGGGTGCAGAGCGCGTCGAGGGCTGCCGTGTCGGTCACCAGGACGGGGGGCGGAAAGGCGGCGCGGTCGGGTCGGGACATGCAACGGTCATACACGGCGGGGGGATGGCGGCAAAGCGAGGCAGGCAAGGCTGGGCTTTGCCCAGACCCACCAAAGGCCAGGGGTCTTTGGAAACCCGTCCCGAAGGCGGGATTTTCGGAAGCGGGCGCTTGGCGGGGGCTCGACCGTTTCTGCCTCGACGCCGCTCATCGTTCGGCAAGCTTTGTCGTCCATGCTGCCGGCATGACCGGACCCTTCGCCGTTCCGTGAGCGCCCTCGCAGACGCGTTTCGCGAGGCGCGCTGGCTTGGCGCGGGCCGCGCCCTGGCCTGGGTCAGGGTTCTGGCCGCGGTCGGGGCGTTGACCCTGCTGGCGCTGGTGGCCGACACGCGCGGCGGCACGGTCGCCGACGGGTGGGGCCGGCCGCTGGCGACCGACTTCAGCGGGTTCTGGACCGCCGGGCGCGTGGCGCTGTCCGGCGCGCCGGAGGCGGCCTGGGACCCTGGCGTGCACGCAGGCCTGCAGCGCCGCCTGTTTCCCGCGCGGCTCGGCTACGCCGCGGGGGATTGTCCGTTCTTCTACCCGCCGCCGTTCCTGATGCTGTGCATGGCGCTGGCGCTGCTGCCGTATGGGCTGGCGGCGGCCTTGTGGCTGCTGCTGACCGGCGCCGGCTATCTCGCGGCGATGCGTGCGCTGCTGCCGCCGCGCTGGCCGGCTTCGCTTGTCGCCCTGGCGTTTCCGGCCGTGCTGCTGAATGCGGAATACGGGCAGAACGGCACGCTGTGGGCCGCGCTGCTGGGCACGGCCGCGCTGCAGCTCGAGCGGCGGCCGCGGATCGCCGGCGCGTGTCTCGGGCTGCTGTGCGTCAAGCCGCCGCTCGCCCTGCTGGTCGGACCTGCGCTGCTCGCCGCGGGACGGTTCCGCGCGCTCGCCTGGGCGGCGGGAACGGCGGGGGTCGTCTGCCTGTGCGCCTGGCTGGTGCTCGGGGGAGCATCGTGGCGGGCGTTCCTGGCCAGCGCCGCCTTCGCGCGGAGGGTGCTGGAGGGTGGGCTGGCGGGCCATGGCAGGATGGCCAGCAGCTTTGCGGCGACGAGGCTGCTGGGCGGCGGGGTCGGCGTGTCCTGGGCGGTCCAGGTGGCGGTGTCCGGGGTGGCGCTGGCGGCGGTGGTCGGCGTGGCCTGGCGCAGGCCGGGGGCACGGGCGGAGGTGGCGACGCTGGCCGCGGGCGCGTGCCTGGCCTCGCCATACCTGTTCGACTACGACCTCACCGTGATGGCGGTGCCGCTGGCGTGGGCCGGCGCGCTTGCGGTGCGCGACGGGTTCCGGCCGTGGGAGAGGCTCGTGCTGGCCGCGGCGTTCGCGCTGCCCCTGGTGGCGCGGCCGCTCGCCATGGAATTCGACGTGCCGGTCGCGCCGCCGGTGCTGGCGGCGTTGCTGGCTGTCGTGGTGCGGCGTGCCTCGGGGCTGCCCGCCTTCCCGTGGTGGCGCGGGGTGGGCACGGCGGGCCTTCGGCGCAGGCTGGCCTGCTGGCGGGCGGCCGTGGCGCGGTGGCGTCCGGGAGGCCGGCCCGTGCCTGCCCTGCCGCGCCCGCCCGCAGCCTTGACTTGACCGGACGCCGGCGCTTGTTCTGCCGCTTCCCTCCGAGCGCAGGACCACGCCATGCACGCCTACCGCACCCACACCTGCGGCCAGCTCCGCGGCCCCGACGCCGGCCAGGAGGCGCGCCTGTCCGGCTGGGTGCACAGCAAGCGCGACCATGGCGGGCTGCTGTTCGTCGACCTGCGCGACCACTACGGGCTGACGCAGATCGTGTTCGCGCAGGGCACGCCGGCGTTCGACGCGGTGGACGCGCTGCGGGTGGAGAGCGTGATCACGGTGAGCGGGCAGGTGGTGCTGCGCGAAGGGGCGACGGTGAACCCGAAGCTGCCGACGGGCGAGATCGAGCTGCGCGCGGCCGACGTGGTGGTGCAGTCGGCCGCCGACGTGCTGCCGATGCAGGTGGCGGGCGGCGAGAGCTTTCCCGACGAGATCCGGCTGCGCTACCGGTTCCTCGACCTGCGGCGGGAGCGGACGCACCGCAACCTGATGCTGCGCTCGGCGGTGATCGCCAGCCTGCGGGCACGGATGACGGGGCAGGGATTCACGGAGTTCCAGACGCCGATCCTGACCGCGTCGAGCCCGGAAGGGGCGCGCGACTTCCTGGTGCCCTCGCGCGTGCATCCGGGGAAGTTCTACGCGCTGCCGCAGGCGCCGCAGCAGTTCAAGCAGCTGGCGATGGTGGCGGGGTTCGACCGCTACTTCCAGATCGCGCCGTGCTTCCGCGACGAGGCGTCGCGCGCGGACCGCTCGCCCGGGGAGTTCTACCAGCTCGACCTGGAAATGAGCTTCTGCACCCAGGAGGACGTGTTCGCGGTGCTGGAGCCGGTGATCGGCGGGCTGTTCGAGGAGTTCGGCGGCGGGCGGGCGGTGGACACGGCGCCGTTCCGGCGGATCGCGTATGAAGAGGCGCTGTTGCGATACGGCAACGACAAGCCGGACCTGCGCAATCCGCTGCTGATCACGGACGTCACTGAGCACTACGCGGGGTCGGGGTTCGGGCTGTTCGCGAGGATCGCGGCGGCGGGGGGCCTCGTGCGGGCGATCCCGGCGCCGGGGGCGGGGGCGAACCCGCGCTCGTTCTTCGACAAGCTGAACGCCTGGGCGCGCGAGGGCGGCGCAGGCGGGCTCGGCTACATCACCTTCGACGCGGACGGGGCGAAGGGGCCGATCGCGAAGAACCTGGAGCCTGAGCGGGCGGAGGCGATCCGGGTCGCCTGCGGCGTCGGGCCGGGGGACGCGGTGTTCTTCGCGGCCGGGCCGCACGAGGAGGCGCGCAAGTTCAGCGGCTTGGTGCGCACGCGGGTGGCGGAGGAGCTGGGGCTGGTCGAGCAGGACGCGTTCCGGTTCTGCTGGGTGGTGGATTTCCCGATGTTCGAGCTGAACGAGGAGACCGGGCGGGTGGACTTCTCCCACAACCCGTTCTCCATGCCGCAGGGAGGGATGGAGGCGCTGGACACGCAGGACCCGCTGACGATCAAGGCGTTCCAGTACGACATCGTGTGCAACGGCATCGAGCTGAGCAGCGGGGCGATCCGCAACCACCGGCCGGACATCATGGTCCGCGCGTTCGGGATTGCCGGCTACAGCGAGGCGGACGTGGAGGCGCGGTTCGGGGGGATGCTGGCCGCGTTCCGGTTCGGGGCGCCGCCGCACGGGGGCTCCGCGCCGGGGATCGACCGGATGGTGATGCTGCTGGCTGACGAGCCGAACATCCGCGAGGTGATCCTGTTCCCGCTCAACCAGGGGGGCGAGGACCTGATGATGGGGGCGCCGGCGCCGGTGGACGCGGCGCGGCTGCGGGAGCTGTCGCTGAAGGTGGAGCTGGCGCCGAAGGTCAAGGGGGGCTGAGGCGGGAAGCAAGGAAGGCCAGGGGCTCTGCCCCTGGACCCCGCCAAGGGCGAGCCCTTGGAACCCAATCCTTAAGGGAGGCCGGTCCAGGGGCGCTGCCCCTGGCGGGTCCAGGGCAGAGCCCTGGCCTTGCTTCTATTCGCCCAGCCGGAACGTGAACGGCAGCTCCGCGACGCCCGCGACCGGGGTGCCGCCGCGCAGGGCCGGGGAGAACCGGTAGCCGCGCACGGCATCGAGCGCGGCCTGGTCGAGGGCGGCCGAGCCGCTTCCCTGGGCGATGGAGGCAGAGGCGGTGCGGCCTTCCGGCGAGACGACGGCGCGCACCACCACGCGGCCCTCGATGCCGCGGCGCCTGGCCTGCTCCGGGTAGGCGGGCTGGACGTTGCCGGCGGCGCCGGCGAGGGGGCGTGCGGCGACGGTGGGGCCTGCGGGAGGGGCGGGGGCCTGCAAGGGTGCGGGTGCGGGGCGCGCGGCGGTGGCCGGGCCGGGGGTGGCCTGCGGCGGGGTGACGTCGGCGGCTGGGGCCTGGGTTCGTGCGGCGGGGGTCGGGCGGGCAGGCGGCAGGTGCGGCACGGGGCGCGGCGCGGCGCGGGGACGCAGCCGGGGCGGCTGCGGGGCGGGCGGTCCCGGCATGGGCGGGGGCGGCGCGACAACGTCCGGGCTCGGCAGGGGCGTGGCGTCCGGCGGCGCGGCGATGGCGGGAGCGGGCGGAGCAGGCTCGGGTGTCGTGGTGGGCTCTGGCGGCGCGGGCTCGGGGATTGGCGGGGTCGGGGCGGGGTCGGAGGGCGGCGCCGCGGGGGGGGGCACGGCGGGCGGGGGCGGCAGGGTGGTGGTGGCGGGGTCCTGGGCGGCGGGGGGCGGCCCCCGGGGGGGGGCGGGCGCGGTGTCGCCGGGGGTGGGCTCGAACACCAGGGGGATGGCGGCCTCGTTGGCCTGGGGGGGCATGGCGCGCGTGGACGCGAGCAGCAGGGCCGCGAGCAGCAGGGCGTGTGCGGCTGCGGAGGCCAGCAGGGCGGGGCGGCGGCGAGGCGGCGGCGGCCCGGCGAGGCGGAGGCGGGCGGCGCCGTCCAGCCCGGACGGGCCGGCGTCCCAGGCGGGGCGTCGGGCGGAGGGCGCGGGCGCGGCGCCGGCCGAGGGCACCACCCGCTCGAACGGGGCGAGCCAGGCGCTGTATGGCACGTCGCGGCTTTCGCGCACGGCCTGGGTCATCACGGCTGGCCCACCGTGTCAGGGGCGGGTCTGGGTGGTGGGAACTGGCCGAAAGGTCGCGGGCCGGAGGGTCACGGGCAGGCCATGTCGGCGTCGCGGATGTCGAAGGTGGTGTCGTGCGTCAGGTCGACCGACTTCTTGACGCACTCGTGGCCCTTCGTGGTCACCGCGCGGACGTCGAACAGGCCGTGGGCGATGCCCTTGATCGCGAGGCGCTCGGTGGGCTCGACCTGGCCGTCCTTGTCATTGAGCGCCTGGTTGGCGCCCCAGTCGGTGGTGCCGGCGGGCGCCAGGTAGACGCCGTTCAGGTCGCTGGCCGAGGTGAGGTTGTAGACGAAGAAGCGTTCGGGGCGCGGGGCGTCGGCGGCGTGCGCGGTGGTGGCGGTGGCCACGAGCACGGCCGCAAGCAGCCAGAAGCGCGGCCTTTGGGCCATGGCGGTTCTTCCCCTCGAATGCGTGCCGTCAAGCGGCGTTGGTCGCAGGGTAGTGCAGGTGCGGCGCGGTTGGAATGCACCGGCGCGGACGGTCGGCCTGGACCGGCAGGGTGGCCACGCCCCGCGCGCCCTGGCCTGCGGAGTCCGGTGCGCGACACGGTTCCGGTCAGGGTTTGCGGAGGCGAGGCTTTCGCGGGGGGTGAGGCAGGGCCTCGACCCTGCCCGCCCGTCGGGTCACGCGGCGCCGCCCAGGAAGGCGAAGCGTCCCAGCAGCTCGGCGCGCAGGGCGGAGCGGTCGCCGGGGGACACCGCGATGTCCGCGGCCAGCGTCGCGGGCCGGCCGGACAGCACGAGGATACGGGTGGCCAGAGTCAGCGCCTGGTCCAGCTCGTGGGTCGCCAGCAGCACGATCGCGCCGGACTCGCGGGCGTGGCCTGCCACGATGCCGCCGAGGGTGGCGGCCAGGCCGGGGTCGAGGGAGGCGAACGGCTCGTCGAGCACCAGCCACTGCGGGCGGATCGCCAGGGCGCGGGCCAGGGCAACGCGGCGCTGCATGCCGAGCGAGAGCGCGGCCGGGCGCATGTCCGCGGTGCCGGAAAGGCCGACCGGGGCGAGCAGGGCGGCGACGGCGGCGTCGTCGAGGGAGGGGGCGACCAGGCGCAGGTTGGCGGCCACGCTGAGCCAGGGGGCGAGGCGCGGCTCCTGGAACACCACGCCGGCGGGGCCGGGCGGGCTGATGACGCTGCCCTCGAAGGCGGGGTCGAGGCCGAGGACGATGCGCAGCAGGGTGCTCTTGCCGGTGCCGGACGGGCCGAAGACGGCGAGCACCTCGCCGGCGGCCGCGTCGAACGCCACGGGGCCGAGCACGGCGACGGCGCCGGCGCGGCGCGAGGATTGCGGGGCGGCGTCCGCGGTCCTGGCGCCGCCGGCGCGCCCGGCGGGGTCGGCATCGAGGCGGGTCGCATCCGGGGCGGCGGCAGGCCCCGCGGTCGTGGGGCCGGGGCGGGCGTCGTCCGGCGCGGCGGCGCGGCGGGGGAACCGGTCGCGCGGCGGGGCGGCGGGGCTGGCGGCCAGGGCGCCGTAGCGCTTCAGCCGCAGCCGGACCTCAAGCCGCGCGCCAGGCATTCGCGCGCCGTTCCAGCGGCTGCAGCAGCGCGGCCTCCACCAGCAGCATCAGGCCGGCGAACACCACGCCGTAGGCCAGGATCGCGGCGACGTCGAAGTCCTGGAAGTACAGGTTGAGGGCGAAGCCGACGCCGTTCGGGCGGCCGAGCAGCTCGACGACGAGGACAATCTTCCAGGTGATCGACAGGCCGGAGCGCCCGGCGGCGGCGAGGTAGGGTAGGAGCTGCGGCAGGACGATGCGGCGCAGGCGGCGGGCGGCGGGGACGCGGAAGGCGGCGGCCATCTCGTCGAGCGCGGGGTCGAGGGCGCGGGCGCCCTCGCGCAGGGTGACGATCACGGTGGGCATCTTGGCGACGGTGACGGCGAGCACGGCGGCGGTCTCGTTCAGGCCGATCCAGATGTAGGCGAGCACGACGACCACCAGCACCGGCAGGTTGAGCGCCACCACCAGCCACGGGTCGATCAGGGCGTCGGCGCGCGCGGAGCGGCCGGCCAGCGTGCCGAGCGCCACGCCGGCGAGCATCGACAGGGCGAAGGCGGCGGCGACGCGCAGCAGGGTGGCGGCGATGTTGAACGGCATCGAGCCGTCGAGCAGCAGCCGGGCGGCGACGCGCGCCACCGCGAGCGGGCCGGGGAGCAGCTGCGGCGAGTGGCCGAGGCGGGCGGCGAGCCACCACAGCGCCACCAGCGCCGCCAGCGAGGCGGCGCGGGTGGCGCCGGCCGTGCGGCCCGGGCCGCCGCGCGCGGCGGGCGCCGCCGGGCCGGAGCCGTCCCAGGCGGGGGCGTCCTCGTCGGCAGCACCTGCGGCGGGGGCGCGGGTCGGCAGGGCGGCGGTCAGGTTGCGTCCGGCCAGAACACGCCCTCCGGGACGGTGCGCAGCTCGGTGGCCTCGCCCGCCTTCTGCAGGATGTCGAGCACCCGGATGGCGGCGCTGCGCTGGGCCGCGGCGTCGGGGTGGACGATGCCGGACAGGAAGCGGCGGCGCAGGGCCTCGAACACGGTATCGCCGGCCTCGCCGGGGGGGAGCTGCATCAGGGGGCGCAGCGCGGTCCACAGCGCGGGCTCGGCGGCGAGGCGGGCCTGCGCCTCGGCGGCGGCGGCCAGGAAGCCGTCGATCGCCGGGCGGTGCGCCTCGGCCCAGTCGGCGCGGAACACGAAGCCGAGCAGGTCGAGGTCGGCGGGCAGGCCGAGGGCGCGGGCGCAGTCGGCGACGCCCACCGCCTCGCGGAAGCCCTGGGCCTCCAGGCGGGCCTCGAAGTTCCAGAAGGTGAGCAGGGCGTCCAGCTCGCCCTGCTGCAGCTTGGCGCCGAGCAGCGGCGGCGCGCCGTAGCTGATCGGGGCGTCGCGGGCGAGGTCGAGGCCCTGCAGGCGGGCGGCGGCCTGCACCAGCAGCCAGGAGCGGTCGTTGGCGCCGCCGGCCACGCCGAGCCGCCTGCCGCGCAGGTCGGCCAGCGTGCGGACGGGGGAGTCGCGCGCCACCATCACGCCGCCAGCGGCGGCGGAGAACGGCGCGAAGCTCAGCGCGGTGCCGTCCTGGCGCTGGCGGGCGGCGAACAGCCAGTCGGTCACCGCGACGTCGGCGGAGCGGGCCATCAGCGCCACGCGGGCAGCGTCGTTGCTGGCGAGCAGCACGGTGTCCAGGGTGAAGCCGTGCGCGGCCTCGAGGCCGAGGGCGCGGATCGTCACCGCAAGCCACTGCACCGTGCCGAACTGCAGGGTGCCGAGGCGCACGGTTTGGGCGGCCTGGGCGCGTGCGCCGGCCGGCCGCGCAAGTGCCGCGGGCGCGGCGAGCGCCGTGCGCAGCAGGACGCGCCGCGTCGGGCCGTGTCGCTCGCTCATCATGGTCTCCGTGTCCGCCCCGCCGCGGGAGGGCCGCGGCGGGGCCATCAGGGCCGAGCCTCGCGCGCGACGCAAGGCCTGCGCGACGCGGCGGCGGCGGTCCCTGCGGGCAGGGCCTCGGTTTGAAATCCAGGAAGGAAGGCCAGGGGCTCTGCCCCTGGACCCCGCCAAGGGCAAGCCCTTGGAACCCTCTCCTTAAGTGAGGCCGGATCCAGGGGCGGCTCCCTCCGGTGGCCTTTCCAACGATCCAGGCGGATCGTCGGAACCTTTGGCCACCTCCGCCTTGCGGGTCCAGGGCAGAGCCCTGGCATTTTCCGACCTGGGACACTGCCCCTTGCTGCGCCTGGGCGACGAGGGCGCGCGACAGCGTGGCGCGGGTGCCGGTATGCTGGGGCAGGGCCGGCCGTCGCGGCGGGCCGCGTGCACGGGGGGGCGAGGCGATGGCGTTCAAGGCATGTGCGGCGGTCCTGCTGGCCGCGTCGATGACGGCCGCGGTGGCGTTGCCTGCGCAGGCGCAGGGCGCAGCGCCGGCGGCGGGGCAGGGCGGGGAGCCGGCGCTGCCGCAGGCGGGGGCGACGCCGGCCGCGCAGGCCGGGCCGGCGGACGAGTCCGGCTATCCGGCGTCGGCGCGCAAGGACTACATCCTGGCGTGCGTCAACGTGAACGGCGGCACGGAGGCGGCGCGCAAGTCCTGCAGCTGCTCGATGGACGTGATCGCCTCGATCCTGCCGTACGAGCGCTACGACCAGGCGGACACCATCCTGCGGATGCGGCGCATGGCGGGCGGCTATCTGGCGGGGGAGTTCCGGGTGCAGTCGACGAACCAGACGCTGGACGAGCTGCGCGAGGCGCAGGCGGAGGGCGAGGTGCGCTGCTTCTGAGGACGCGGCCCCTGCCGCAGGATCACCCGACCGCTTCCGGAGGCCGGTCCAGGGGCGCTGCCCCTGGCGGGTCCAGGGCAGAGCCCTGGCCTTGCTTCCCCCGCCCACCTCTCGACGTTGCCCCTGCCGATTGCTATATGCACGGCAGCGCGACGCCCTTTCCGGGACAATTCGCGCGTAAACAAGGGGGATACTCTCATGGCCTGGACCGTTCCGACGATCCGCGAAGTCTGCGTTGCGCTCGAGATCAACGGCTACATGCCCAGCGAGTTCTGAGCAGGGCTTTCCCCCGGACCCCAGGGTCGCGTTCTTGGTCGACGATGGCCTGACCGCCCTGGTTCTGGGGTCGGCAGCCGGCGGCGGGTTCCCGCAGTGGAACTGTGCCTGCCGGCTGTGCGCACTGTCACGCTCCGGCGATCCGCGTGCCTTGGCGCGCACGCAGGCGAGCGTGGCGTTTTCCGCAGATGGCGCACACTGGCTGGTGGTCGGCGCGTCGCCGGACATGCGGCAGCAGATTCTGCAGACGCCGGCGCTGCAGCCCACCGGGCCGAGGCATTCCCCGATCGCGGCGGTGGTGCTGGTCAGTGCGGACGTCGACGGCATCGCTGGGCTGCTCAACCTGCGCGAGCGGCAGGCGTTCCGGCTGTATGCGCCGCAGGCGATCCTCGACATCCTTGCCGACAACCGGGTGTTCGACGTGATGTCGTCCGTGGTGACCCGCGTCGCGGTGGAGCCCGGGCAGGCGGTGGCGGTCGGGCATGGCCTGACGCTGACGCTGCTGCGGATGCCGGGCAAGACGCCGCTGTATCACGAGGCGGCGGGTGCGACGCAGCCGGAGGCGGCGGACACCTACGCTGCGCTGGTCGAGGCGGGCGGGCGGCGGGCGATCCTGGCGCCGGCGTGCGCAGAGGTGACGCCTGCGGTGCGCGCGCGGCTGGCGGAGGCGGAGCTGGTGTTCTTCGACGGCACGCTGTTCCGCGACGACGAGATGATCGAGGCCGGCGTGGGTGCCAAGACCGCGCGGCGCATGGGGCACGTGCCGATCGACGGGCCGGACGGCTCGATGGCGCTGCTGTCGGACCTGCCGGGGCAGCGCGTCTACCTGCACATCAACAACACCAACCCGATCCTGCTGGACGGCTCGGAGGAGCATCGCGCCGTGGTCGCGGCCGGCTTCTCCGTCGCCCGTGACGGGATGGAGATACGGCTGTGATCCATGCGCATCCCGGCGGTCCCGTTTCCCGTGCGCCGGAGGGCATGGGCGGTTCGCCCGGGCTCGACGGGGCGATGTCGCCGGACGCGCTGGAGGCGGCGCTGCGCGACATCGGGGCGCGTCGCTACCACAACCTGCACCCGTTCCACCGTCTGCTGCATTCCGGTCAGTGCACGCGCGCGCAGGTGCAGGCCTGGGCGCTGAACCGCTATCTCTATCAGGCGGCGATCCCGCTGAAGGATGCCTCGCTGATCGGGCGCTGCGACGACCCGGCGCTGAGGCGCGAGTGGCGGCGCAGGCTGGAGGACCACGACGGGTTCGACGGCACCGACAGCGTGGACGGCGGCGTGGCGCGCTGGCTGGCGCTGACCGACGGCCTGGGGATCGACCGAGACACCGTGGTGTCCGGGCGCGAGGCTCTTCCGGCTACGCGGTTCGCGGTGGAGGCATACATCCGTTTCGTGCGCGAGCGGCCGCTGCTGGAAGCGGTGGCGTCGTCGCTGACCGAGCTGTTCTCGCCGCAGATCATCGGCGAGCGGGTGTCGGGGATGCTGGCGCACTACGGGTACGTGACGCCGGCGACGCTCGCGTATTTCTCCAAGCGGCCGCCGCAGGCGGCGCGGGATTCGGACTTCGCCCTCGCCTACGTGCGCGAGCATGCGACCACGGCGGCGGCGCAGCATGCGTGCCTGGCGGCGCTGACGTTCAAGTGCGACGTGCTGTGGTCGATGCTGGACGCGCTGTATTTCGCGTATGTGGCGCCGGGGTTCGTGCCGCCTGGGGCGTATCGTCCGGCGGGTCCTGCCGACGTGGGTGAGGCGGGTGGCGGGGACGACGGCGCGGGCGCGGCGATGCATGCCACGGTGCCGGACGACCTGCCGCCGGCGGCGACGCGCGTGGCCGAGGCTCCGCCAGCGGCCGAGGCGGCGGCGCGGCCCGGGGCGTCGATCGATCCGCAGTCTCGGCCGCGGCTGGCGCCGGGGGTCAGGCTGCACGAGGATCCGAAGCGCGGCTGGGTGCTGCTGTGCCCGGAGCGGGTGATCGAGACGCAGGGACCGACCAGCGAGATCCTGCGCCGCTGCGACGGGCAGCGCACCCTGGCACGCATCATCGACGAGCTGGCGGAGGCGTTCGCGGCCGAGCGCGCGGTGATCGCGGGTGACGTCGCGGCGCTGCTGCAGGAGCTTGCCACCAAGAAGCTGGTGATGCTGTGAGCGGCGTGTTCGCGATCCCGGACGCCGACGGGATGCCGGAGGCGGGCGGGACGCCGCAGGGCGGGATGCCGCATGCTCCGGGGCTGGCCGAGCCGGGCCTGGTGGATGCGGGCCTGGCGGAGGCGGAGCGGGGCGGGCGGCGTGGCCATGCGCTGCTGGTGCCGATCGGGCTGCTGGCCGAGGTGACGCATCGCTGCCCGCTGGCATGCCCCTACTGCTCCAACCCGACGGAGCTGGAAGGCCGGGCGGGGGAGCTGGAGACCGAGGACTGGGCCAGGGTGTTCCGGCAGGCGGCGGCGCTGGGCATCCTGCAGCTTCACCTGTCGGGCGGCGAGCCGATGTCGCGGCGCGACATCGTCGAGATCGTGGCGGCGGCGCGCGACGCGGGGCTGTACTCGAACCTGATCACCTCGGGGATCGGCCTGGACGCGGGGCGGCTGGAGAGGCTGCAGGCGGCGGGGCTGGACCACGTGCAGGTGTCGATCCAGGACACGCTGCGCGACAGCGCGGACTACATCGGCGGCTACCGCGGCGGCTTCGACCGCAAGATCGTGCTGGCGCGCGACGTGGTGGCGCGCGGCATGGCGCTGACCATCAACGCCGTGATCCACCGCGCCAACATTGCCCGCGTCGAGGACATGGTGGCGCTGGCCGTGGAGATGGGCGCGGGCCGGATCGAGGTGGCGCACGCGCAGTACTACGGCTGGGCGCTGCGCAACCGGGCCGCGCTGATGCCGACGCGCGAGCAGGCGATCGCGGCGGTGGCGTCCCTGGAGCGGCTGCGGGCGCAGTACGAGGGGCGGATCGTGATCGACGCGGTGCTTCCCGACTACTACGCGCGCCGGCCGAAGCCTTGCGTGGGCGGTTGGGGGCGGCGCTCGCTCAACATCACGCCGTCGGGGCGGGCGCTGCCGTGCCATGCGGCGGAAACGATCCCGGGGCTGGAGTTCTGGACCGTGCGCGAGCATTCGCTCGGCGAGATCTGGGCGGATTCGCCGGCGTTCAACGCGTTTCGCGGGGAGTCCTGGATGCAGGAGCCCTGCCGCTCGTGCGCGCGGCGCGAGATCGACTTCGGTGGTTGCCGCTGCCAGGCGATGGCGGTGCTTGGCGACCCGGCGGCGACCGACCCGGCATGCGAGCTGTCGCCGCACCACGCCGCGCTGGTCGAGACGGCGGAGCAGGCCGGGGTGGGCGAGATCGAATATGCGTATCGCGGGCGGGTGCCGGTTCCTGCAGCCTGAGTCGGTCGGCGGCCGGCAGACTCCGCGGGGCGTCACGGGTGGGCAGGGCCGGGAACGTCGCCCGGATCGCCCATGGTGCAGCGCACAATAGATTTGCTGCACCGCACTAAAAACCGACCCGCGGCTTTCCAGACTATCCAGTGCCAAGCGGAACAGCGGCATTTGTGAGGAAAACGACCCGGGATGGCGCGGCGGTGCCGGGCATGGGCGGTATTCCTTGCTTGAGAGGATGGAATTCTCTGTTTCGGGCGGAAAACTTCCCGACGAAGGCTATTGCGCGCCGGAGTTCCGCATGACTAGGTTCCCGCACACTTCCGGTTTCAGGGTGTTTCGCAGGGGAGGGCGGAGCACCTCGCAGGCGGCCGGTGGTCCACGGTGGCTCTGCCACGTGGACCGCACGGTCGCCGTGACACGCCGTTGCACGGCACGGGCTCCAGACGGTGCAAAGCCGCGGGGCAGCAGGCCAGGTGACCAGGGCTGATCGGAAGTCCGCGTAAGGGATCAAACAGGGAGGATATCCATGCGTTCCGCTTCGAGGATTGGCTTCACGGCAGCGCTGATGCTGTCGACTGGGCTGGGGGCCGGCGTTGCTTCCGCAGCCCAGACCGCCGACCAGAGCCTGGTGAAGATGGAGCAGAACCCGGCCGACTGGGTGATGCCGACGGGCGACTACGCCAACACGCGCTACTCGCAGCTCAAGCAGATCAACAGCGACAACGTCGGCAAGATGCAGGCCGCCTGGTCGTTCTCGACCGGCGTGCTGCGCGGCCACGAGGGCGCGCCGCTCGTGATCGGCGACGTCATGTACCTGAACGCGCCGTTCCCCAACACGGTGTACGCGCTCGACCTGAACCACGACGGCAAGATCCTGTGGAAGTACGAGCCGACGCAGGACCCGAACGTCATCCCCGTGATGTGCTGCGACACGGTGAATCGCGGCGTCGCCTACGGTGACGGCAAGATCTTCCTGCACCAGGCCGACACCTCGCTGGTCGCGCTCGACGCGAAGACCGGCAAGGTGCTGTGGTCGACCAAGACGGGCGACCCCTCGAAGGGTGCCACCGGCACCGAGGCGCCGATGGTCGTGAAGGACAAGGTGTACGTCGGCATCTCCGGCGGCGAGTTCGGCGTGCGCGGCTGGATCGCGGCGTACAACACGTCGGACGGCAAGGAGGCCTGGAAGGCCTACTCCGTCGGCCCGGACGACGAGATGAAGATCGATCCGGAGAAGACCACGCTGTTCGGCAAGCCGGTCGGCAAGGACTCTTCGCTCAAGACGTGGCAGGGCGACCAGTGGAAGATCGGCGGCGGCGCGACCTGGGGCTGGTACTCGTATGACCCGAAGCTGAACCTCATCTACTACGGGTCGGGCAATCCCTCGACCTGGAACCCGGGCCAGCGCCCCGGCGACAACAAGTGGTCGATGACCATCTTCGCGCGTGACGCCGACACCGGTGTCGCGAAGTGGGTCTACCAGATGACCCCGCACGACCAGTGGGACTACGACGGCATCAACGAGATGGTGCTGACCGACATGAAGCTGGACGGCAAGGAGCGACACCTGCTGCAGCATTTCGACCGCAACGGCTTCGCCTACCAGCTCGACCGCGAGACGGGCGAGCTGATCTCCGCCGAGAAGTTCGATCCGGCGGTGAACTGGGCCTCCAAGGTCGAGATGGACAAGACCAGCCCGAACTACGGCCGTCCGCTCGTGGTCGAGAAGTACTCGACCGAGGCGACCGGCATGGACAACAACACGAAGGGCGTCTGCCCTGCGGCGCTGGGGTCCAAGGACGAGCAGCCGTCGGCGTACTCGCCGGCGACCGAGATGTTCTACGTGCCGACCAACCACGTGTGCATGGACTACGAGCCGTTCCGCGTCGCCTACACGGCGGGGCAGCCCTACGTGGGCGCCACCCTGTCGATGTATCCGCCGCCCGGCGAGAGCAACATGGGCAACTTCATCGCGTGGGACCCCAAGGCCCACAAGATCGCCTGGTCGGACAAGGAGCAGTTCTCGGTGTGGTCGGGCGCGCTTGCGACCGCCGGCAACGTGGTGTTCTACGGCACGCTTGAGGGCTACCTGAAGGGCGTCGATGCCAAGACCGGCAAGGAGCTCTACAAGTTCAAGACCCCGTCGGGCATCATCGGCAACGTGATGACCTACGAGCATGCCGGACAGCAGTACGTCGCCGTGATGTCGGGCGTCGGCGGCTGGGCCGGGATCGGCCTCGCGGCGGGCCTGACCGACCCGAACGCCGGCCTCGGCGCCGTGGGCGGCTACGCCTCGCTGAACAGCTACACCGCGCTCGGCGGCCAGCTGACCGTGTTCGCCATTCCCAAGAGCTGAACACTTCCGTCTGACTGGGGCCGGCATCCGGGAGACCGGGTGCCGGCCCTTCTCTTTGTTTGGCGCGATTCCTCTTACGGCTAAGGAACGATCGACGTGACACTCATCTCCCGCGTGGCGCTGCTGGCCGGCCTGGCCGTGACGTTCGGCAGCGGCATCGCCCGCGCCGACCCGCCCGGCAATCCGACCGCGGTGAAACAGCAGGACGGGATGTGGGTCGACAAGGACGGCAACCCGACCTACAAGATCG
The DNA here is from genome assembly GCA_964236695.1 of uncultured Acetobacteraceae bacterium. Classification (GTDB taxonomy): domain Bacteria; phylum Pseudomonadota; class Alphaproteobacteria; order Acetobacterales; family Acetobacteraceae; genus CAXSEF01. Next base: position 62,060 of record CAXSFU010000002.1, read on the forward strand.
ACGGGAAGAACGTCGATTACTACACGTTTGCCGGGTATATCCGGTATTCGGCGAACTGCCTGCAGTGCCATGGTCCCGACGCGCTCGGCTCGACCTATGCGCCGAATCTGGCGGATGCGCTCAAGACCATCGGCTACGACGAGTTCTACGGCATCGTGTCCGGCGGCAAGCAGAACGTGTCGGCCTCGCAGAACCTGGTGATGCCGGCGCTTGGCGAGAACAAGAACGTCATGTGCTACATCAACGCGATCTACGTGTACCTGCGTGCGCGTTCGACCGATGCGATGGGCCGCGGCCGTCCCGAGGATCATGCCGCGAAGCCGGCGGCGTTCACGACCGCCGAGAACTCGTGCATGGGCTGAGGCCGCGATGTCACGGCTTCTCGCGTTCGCAGTGCCCGCGCTTGGCGCCCTGGCCTGCCTGCTTCCCCTTGCGGCATCAGCGCAGCAGGCCGGGCTTGGCGCGTCCGTCGAGCTGGTCGACCCCAAGACGTTCAGGGTGTGCGCCGATCCCAGGAACCTGCCGTTCTCCGACGAAAAGGGCGAGGGGTTCGAGAACAGGATCGCCAGCCTGTTCGCATCCAAGTTGGACCGGCCGGTGGCCTACACCTACTATCCGCAGGTGATCGGCTTCGTGCGCAACACGCTGAACGCGTTCAAGTGCGACGTGGTGATCGGCGACGCCCAGGGCGACGACTTGGTGCAGACCACCAACCCCTATTACAGGACCAGCTACGTCCTGGTGTATCGCAAGGGACAGGGGCTGGACGGGGTCGAGTCGATGGAGGACCCGAGGCTGCAGGGCAGGCACGTCGGCGTGATCGCCGGCACGCCGCCGGCGAACCTGCTGGTGCGCAACAACCTGATGGCGCTGGCCAAGCCGTATCCGCTGACGGTGGACACTCGCTACGACGCGCCGTCGAAGACGATGATCGGCGACCTGGTGGCGGGCACCATCGACGCGGCGCTGGTGTGGGGGCCGATCGGCGGGTACTACGCCAAGCAGGCAGGGGCCGACTTGGTGGTGGTGCCGCTGACGCACGAGCAGGGGGTCAGGCTGGACTTCCGCATCGCCATGGGGGTGCGGCACAGCGACCAGGAATGGAAGCGCACGCTGAACAGGATGATCAGCGAGAACCAGGACGAGATCAACCACATCCTGGAGGACTACGGCGTGCCGATCGTCGACGAGCAGGGGCATCCGATCACGCCCTGAGGCTCGGGGCGCTTCGGACAGGAAGGCAAGAGTCTTCTTTTTCTGAAGAAAAAGAAGCAAAAAGACTTTGCACGTTGGGGTTCGGGGCGCAGGTGGCGTGTTAGCCCCAATGTGCAAAAGTTCTTTGGTTCTTTCTTTCAAGAAAGAACACGCTTTCTTCCTGCGGTGGCGCGCAGGCGTTGCCGGTGTGGGCGGGCGCTACTTGCCGACGGCGGGGAGGGCGGCCTGGATCGCCTGCGACAGGGCGAACAGGCGCTGCTCGATGATGTTCGGCACGTCGCAGGCGTAGTGCAGCGAGGTGCGGCGGTCCTCGAACACGCGGGTGTCCCAGCCGATCTCGTTGCCCAGCGTGGCGAGCTTCTGCTCGTCCGGGGATGCGGCGGCCTGCTCGGCGTGCAGGGTGTCGGCCTCGCCGCGGACCTTGTCGGCGAGCGTCTTCTGGCGGCTGCCGTAGCGGTCGAGGCCGGTGACGACGGAGGTGCGTTCCTCGTCGAGGGTGGCGAACAGGCCGGCGAACAGGTCGAGCAGGCGGTCCTGCTTCTGCGCGCCTGCGTGATCCGCGAAGCTCGTGATCTCCGCCTTGGCCTGGTCGAGGGGGACGCGGCGCTGGGCGAGGCGGGCGGCGAGGGCGGCGGCGTCGGGGTCGTCGTGCCAGTGCGCCTGGGCGGCATCGAGCGACGGGCCGGCCCAGAGGGTGGCGAGGGAGAGCTGGGGCACCTTGATCTGCTGGCACGGCCAGTCGGGGTCGCGCGGGCCTGGGGGCGCGGCGCGGGCCGGGGCGGCGAGCGCGAGCAGGGCCACGGTTGCGGCCAAGAGGGGGGCGGTAAGGGCTCGGGTCATGCCGGGCCTCCCTTGCGTGTGAGCAGGCCGCGCGACGGGTCGTAGGCGACGATCGCGCCGGCGGTGAAGACCACGGTCATGGCGGTGACGACGGCCAGGGCCAGCCAGTTGATCTGGCCGTAGAGCATGAAGCGGATCAGCTCGACGCCGTAGGTGAACGGGTTGAGGCGGCAGATCAGGTAGACGACCGGGCTCGACTGCTGCACCAGCCACAGCGGATACAGCGCGGCGGAGGCGAAGAACATCGGGAAGATCACGAAGTTCATCACGCCGGCGAAGTTCTCGAGCTGCTTGATGACCGAGGACAGCAGCATGCCGAGCGCGCCGAGCATCAGGCCGTTGAGCACGAGGGCGGGCAGGACGAGGAGCGCGCCCCACGGCGGGATGGTGACGCCCCAGAGCCAGGCGACGACCAGGTAGGCGTAGACCTGGAGGATGGACACCGCTGTGCTGGCGAGCAGCTTGCTGACCAGCAGGTACCAGCGCGGGAACGGGCTGACGAGCAGCATCCGCATGTTGCCCATCTCGCGGTCGTAGACCATCGAGAGCGAGGACTGCATGCCGTTGAACAGCTGGATCATCGCCATCAGGCCGGGGGTCACGTAGTCCTCGTAGAGGATGTACGTCTGGTACGGCGGGATGATCGAGACGCCGAGGATCTGGCGGAAGCCGGCGGCGAAGATGAACAGCCAGACCAGCGGGCGGACGAGGGCGGAGACGAAGCGCTCGCGCTGGTGCAGGAAGCGCAGGGCCTCGCGCCACATGATGCCTCCGAGGCAGGTCATGTGCTGTCGCGCGGTGAAGCCGCGGGCGGGCGCCGTGGCGAGCGTGGGCTGGAGGGCTATGTCCATCACTGTTCCCCGCCGGTCATCGCGGTGAAGGCGGCGCGCAGGGTCGGCTGGCCGGAGCGCGCGACGATGTCCGAGACCAGGCCGGATTCGATGACGGCGCCCTGATGCAGCACGACGGCGAGGTCGTCCGGCTCGACCTCGTCCATCAGGTGGGTGGCCCAGAGCACGGCGACGCCGCGCTCTCGCACCAGGCGTCGGACGCTGCGCACGATGGTGGCCTTGGACGCGATGTCGAGGCCGACGGTGGGCTCGTCGAGCACCAGCATCGAGGGCGCGTGCAGCAGGGCGCGGGCGATCTCGACGCGGCGCATCTGGCCGCCGGACAGGCCGCGTGCCTTGTCCTTTGCGCGGTCGGCGAGGTCGACCTCGCCGAGGACGCCCACGGCCAGCTCGCGGGCGCGGCGGCCGCCGATGCCGTGCAGGGAGGCGTGGTAGAGCAGGTTGTCCATGACGGAGAGGTCAAGGTCGAGGGTGCGGGCCTGGAACACCACGCCGAGGCGGCGCAGGGCCTCGCCGGGGGTGCGGTCCATGCGTTGGCCGAGCACGCTGACGTGGCCGGCGCGGGTGTCGTAGAGGCGGGTGATCAGGGAGAACAGCGTGGTCTTGCCGGCGCCGTTGAGGCCGAGCAAAGCGGTGAAGCGGCCCTGGGGGACGGTGAGGGACACGTCGCGCAGGGCGACGCGCGGGCCGTAGCTGTGGCTCACGTGGTCGACGTGGAGGGCGGGGGTGTCCATCTAGGAAGCAAGCCTGGGCGCTGCCCAGACCCGCCAGGGGCGAGCCGCCCCTGGACCGGCGTTGGTGAAGAATGTGTGTGCCGGTCCAGGGCGGCTCGCCCTGGCGGGGTCCAGGGGCAGAGCCCCTGGTCTTGCCTGCCTGCTCACTGCGGCGCCGCGACCACGCCCCAGGGCAGGCGGCCGACGGGGATCGACTTGACGACGGTGGGCCCGGACACGTCGATCACCGAGACGTCGTTCGACAGGCCGTTGGTGGCGAGGAGGTACTTGTTGTCCGCGGTGAAGCCCATCTGCCAGACGCGCTGGCCGACCAGGAGGTACTTCCTCACCTCGTAGGTGGCGGTGTCGATCACCGCGATGCGGTTGGCCGGGCCGAGGGCGACGAAGGCGGTCTTGTCGTCGGGGGTGAAGCGGATGCCGACGGCCTGGATTACCTCGGCGCGCAGGCCCTGCACGGCGAAGCTGATCTTGTGGGTGATGGTGTGGGTCTTCGGGTCGATCACGCTGACGGTGCCGCCCAGCTCGGAGCTGACCCAGACCTCGGAGCCGTCGTGCTTGAACAGGGCGACGCGGGGACGGGGGTCGACCAGGACGTTGGCGACCGGCTTCATCGTCTTGTAGTCGATGAAATGGGCCATGTTGGTGGTCTCGGACGTGTTGACGATGGTCTGGCCGTCGGGGCTGACGGCCATGCCCTCCGGCTCCACGCCGGTGGGGATGCGGGCGAGCACCTTGTGGGTCGCGACGTCGATCGCGGTGACCATGTTGTCGTTCTCGTTGGACACGAACAGCGGGTTGCCTGAGGCGGCGAGCGCGAAGGTTTCCGGGTCGGGGCCGGACGGCAGGTCGCCGGTGACCTGCTGGGTGGCGGTGTCGATGATCTGGATGGTGTCGTCGTCGCTGGCGCACACGAGCACGCTCTTGCCGTCGTGGGTCATGGTGATGCCGCGCGGCCGCTGTCCGACCGGGATCGTGGCGACCGTCTTCATCTGGTCCATGTCGATGACGCTGACGGTGTTGTCGCGCTCGTTGGTGACGTAGGCGAGGTTGGCGGCGTGGGCGGTGGGGGCGGCGGCGAGGGCGGCAAGCAAGGCAAGGCCAGGGGCTCTGCCCCTGGACCCCGCCAGGGCGAGCCGCCCTGGACCGGCACACACTGGAGTCCTGTCCCGGACTGTCGGGGTGTCCACAGCATCGTGCGCCGGTCCAGGGCGGCTCGCCCTGGCGGGTCCAGGGCAGAGCCCTGGCCTTGCTGTCCTGTTCACTTCAGCTTGCATGTCGTTTCCGGTCGGTCGTAGCCGAGCGTGTCGAGCTCGGTCACCTGGTGGAGGAAGCCGGGCTGCGGCGAAATCGAGACGATCGTGCGGCCGTCGGCGAGCAGCAGGGGCTGGCGCAGCTGGAGGTCCCAGTCGCGCAGGGTGAGCTTCTGCCCCTTGTAGGCGGCAACGCCGAAGGCCGGGGATTTCATGTAGGCGATCACCGCGGCGGGGTCGCCGGAGGTCACGTGGCTGGTGGCCTCGCCGATCATGCGCACGGCGGTCCAGGCCTGCAGGTCGGAGGCGCGCATGCCGCGGTGGAAGTTGCGGCCGAAGCGGTTCTGCAGCTGGGTGCCGCCGAAGCTCTCGCTCGACGGGTCCCAGCTTTCCGGGACCATGCCGGCGGATCCCGCGACCGGGCGGGGGTCCCAGGTGCGGTAGGGGAGGTACTCGGCGAACACGGAGTTCTCGTCGGCGGCGACGGCGACGTCGTAGGCGGGGGCGCCCTGGGTGAAGACGGGCATCTGCTGCTGGGTCTGCACGACGCCGGAGTCGGTTTCGCGCGAGCCGTCGGTGTCCTTGTAGGTGCGCTCCTCGACGATCTTCGCCCCGTAGCGCTTGGCGGTGCGGCGGTAGGCGTCGCCGAGGGCGATGTCGTCGGGGTGGGAGCCGACGAGGAGCAGCCAGCGGGTCCACTTCTTCCAGACCAGGTACTGGCCGACGGCGTCGGCGAGCATGGCGCGGGAGGGGGCGACGTTGACGAGGTTGGCCTGGCAGTCGGCGCCGCGCAGGTCGTCGTCGGGGGCGGCGACGTTGAAAATCGTGGTGCCGGACGGCTTGGCGGCCAGCGCGAGCTTCAGGACGAGGGGACCGGGGACGTCGGTGAGTACGAGGCGGATGCCCTGGGCGGTGAGGCGGGCCAGCTCGGCGACGATGTCGGTGGCGGCGCGCACGGGGGCGTCGACCAGGGTAAAGGCCTGGTTCATGAAGCGGCCGGTGGTGTTGTTGTCGTCCAGGCCGAGCTTTGCCCCGGCGAGGCCGTCGTCGGCGGGAGGCTGGTCGAGCAGCGAGATCACCGGGCGGCGCTCGACCCAGCGCAGGTAGCCGATGCGGGTGTCGAGCGTGCCGGGGGCGGCCTCGGACGTCGGGGCGTCGGGCGCCTGCGGTGCGGCGGGCGATGCGGTGGCGGGGGTCGTGGCGTCGGGCGGGGTGTCTGGCGCAGCGGGGCGGTCGGCGGCGGCGGAGGCGTTGGCGAGCTGGGAGTCGACGGAGCCGGCGCCGGCGGGGACGCCCCCGGACGGGGTCGCCCCGGAGTCCTGGGCGCGCGCGGGGCGAAGGGCCGCGCGGAGCGTGCACCCGGCGGCGGCGCATGCCACAAGGTGACGCCGGCTGATGCCGTTGCCCGCCGCCGCTTTTGGACGTTTCATGCGCGCCACCATGAACAACAGCCCCACCGCGATCAAGGCCGCCCGAGGCCGCCAGGGGCGCCAGGGAGCCGATACGCCATGAATTCGCAGCCACGTTCCTTCCGCCCGGCCTCCGCCGCGTCGACGCGGCCCGGTCCGGCCGCGCACGTTGCCGTGTTTGTTGCGGCGCTCGCCGTCGCGGCGTGCGCCTCGGTCGCGGCGCGCGCCCAGGCGGGCGATCCGGTGGCGCCCGCCGCGGCGCCGGCGGCGGCAGGGGCGGCCGGCGAGGCGGCGCCGAAGCCGCTGTCGGGCGACTACGCGGCGCTTGCGGACGCCAGGCCGATGACGGCCGCGTTCTTCCCGTTCAGCATGGACGACACCAGCCTGCAGGGCTCGGAGGAAGGGCTGCCGCAGGCGGAGCGCGACCGGCTGAAGAAGCTCGACGCGATCCTGGTGCAGATGCTGGAGGCGACGGGCAAGTTCACGCCGGTCGACACCTCCCATGTGGCGCCGGACACGCTGGCCGCGGTGGACGCGGAAAGCACGCGGCTCAAGGTGTGGGACTGCAACGGCTGCGATGTCGATGAGGCGAAGAAGCTCGGCGCGCAGGTGTCGGTCGCGGCCTGGGTGCAGAAGGTGTCGCGGCTGATCCTGAACGTGAACGTCACCATCCGCGACGTGGCGGACAACCGGCTGCTGTACGGCGGCAGCGTCGACATCCGCGGCGATACCGACGATTCCTGGACGCGTGGGCTGCGCTACCTGATCAAGGACCGCATGTTCCAGGGGCCGCACACGGCGGGTGCGACGGCCGCGGCCGGGGCGCCGGAGGCCGCCGCGCGTTGACGCGCATGCTGGCCAGCGTCGCCACCGCCGGCGAGGCGCTGCTCGCAGAGCGCGGCGGCGCCGACGTGATCGACCTCAAGGACCCCGCGCGGGGAGCGCTGGGCGAGGTGGCGCCGGAGACGCTGCGCGCAGCGGTGGCGGCGATCGGCGGGCGGCGTCGCACCAGCGCGGTGACCGGCGACCTGCCGATGCAGCCGGACCGCGTGGTTGCCGCCGCGGAGGCGGCGTCGGCGGCGGGGGTGGACGACGTCAAGATCGGGGTTTTCCCCGGGGGCGACGCGGAGGGCTGCGTGCGGGCGCTGGCGCCGCTGGCGGGGCGGGCGAGCCTGGTCGCGGTGCTGTTCGCCGATGCGGCGCCGGAGCTGTCGCTGCTGGGACTGCTGGCTTCGTGCGGGTTCGCCGGCGCGATGCTCGACACCAGCGGCAAGCAGGCGGGGCGGCTGCTGACGCACATGCCGTTGGCGGCGCTGGCGCGGTTCGTGACGACGTGCCGGGGGCACGGGCTGATGTCGGGGCTGGCGGGATCGCTGGAAGCGCCGGACGTGCCGCGGCTGCTGGTGCTGGGGCCGGACGTGCTGGGCTTCCGCGGCGCGCTGTGCGAGGGCGCGGTGCGCACGGCGGCGCTCAGCCCGGCGGCGGTGGCGCGCATCCGGGCGCTGATCCCCGCGGAAGGCGACGCCGCGGCCGGCGGCGACCTGCGGGTGCTGTCGGCGCGCGGGTATGCGCCGGCGGTGCAGGACGCCCGCGGCGCGGACAGCGTGTTCGTGCGCGACCTGGTGCTGCCGATGCAGGTGGGGGCGTATGCGTTCGAGCACGGGCACACGCAGCGGGTGCGCTTCGACGTGGAGGCGTCGGTGGCGCGGCCGGCGGTGCTGACGGCGGAGCTGGCGGACGTGTTCTCCTACGACGTGATCACGGACGGCATCCGGCTGCTGATCGAGGAGCACATCGACCTGCTGGAGACGCTGGCGGAGCGGATCGCGGCGATGCTGCTGGCGCACCCGGCGGTGCTGCGGGTGCGGGTGCGGCTGGAGAAGCTCGACGTGGGCGAGGGCGTGGTCGGGTGCGCGATCGAGCGGGTCAGGGCGGCGTGAGGCCTGGGCTGAAGGAAGCAAGGCCGGGCTCTGCCCGGACCCGCCAAAGGGCGGAGCCCTTTGGAAGCCCTGGACTTAGGGAATGGATTCCAAAGGCTCGCCTTTGGTGGGGTCCAGGGGCGGCGTCCCTGGCCTTGCTGCCTTCCTGATGCCCCCGGTCGTGGTCAAGCTCGGCGGCAGCCACGCGGACGCGCCGGCGCTGCGCGCGGCGTGGCTGGCAGCGTTGTCCGCGGCCGACGGGCCGGTGGTGCTGGTGCCCGGCGGCGGGCCGTTCGCGGAACTGGTGCGCGCGCAGCAGGGGGCGATGGGGTACGACGACGCGGTGGCGCACGACATGGCGCTGCTGGCGATGGGGCAGTACGGGCTGGTGCTGGCGGCGGCGCCGGGGTGCGTGGCGGCGGGGAGTGCCGCGGGGATCGCGCGGGCGCTGGCGGCGGGGCGGGTGCCGGTGTGGCTGCCGTCGGCGATGCTGGCGCGGGCGAAGGGTGTCGCGAAGGGGTGGGCGGTCACGTCGGACAGCCTGGCGTTGTGGCTCGGGCGGCGGCTGGGGGCGCGGGCGGTGCTGCTGGTGAAGCGGGACGCGGACGCGCCGGGGCTGGACGCGGCGTTCGCGGGGTTCCTTGCGCGGTTCGGCGGGGAGGTGCGGGTCGCGGGGCCGGAGGACGTGCCGGGGCGGCTGGAGGTCGCGGGGCTGCCGGGGCGGGTGCTGCGGCGGGGCGGGGCGGGGCGTGCGGGCGGGGCCGGCGCGGCAGCGGCGGGCGGGGCGGCGGCGTGAGCGAGCGGGTCGCGTTCCTCACCGGGCACCTGGCGGAGCGGCGGCTGCGGCAGGTGCTGGAAGGGCTGGGCGACCTCGGCTTCGAGTGGTCGGTGGTCAACATCGGGGTCAAGGTCGCGGCGCTGATGACGGAGGCAATCGTGCTGCGGCGGATGCCGCGGCCGCTGGAGGCGGACAGGGTGGTGCTGCCGGGGCGGGCGGGGGTCGATCCGCAGCGACTGTCGGACGCGCTGGGAGTAAGAGTGGAGCGCGGGCCGGACGAGCTGGTGGACCTGCCGCGGTTCCTCGGGCGGGGCGGCAGGCCGCCGGACCTGTCGCGCTACGACATCAGGATCTTCGGGGAGATCGTGGAGGCGATCACGCTGTCGCCGGAGGCGCTGCTGGCGCGGGCGCGGCAGATGCACGCGGACGGGGCGGATGTCATCGACGTGGGGTGCAAGCCGGGGACGCCGTTCCCGGGGCTTGAGGAGGCGGTGTGCACGCTGAAGGCGGCGGGGCTGCGGGTCAGCGTGGATTCGGGCAACACCGAGGAGCTGCGGCGCGGGGCGCTGGCGGGGGCGGACTTCCTGCTCAGCCTGACCGAGCACCAGCTCGACGTGGTGGAGGGGACGGCGGCGGTGCCGGTGCTGATCCCGTCGGTGCACGGCGACCTCGACAGCCTGGTGCGGGCGCACGACCTGGCGGTGGCGCGGGGGATCGAGTGCATCCTCGACCCGATCCTTGACCCGATCCATTTCGGGTTCGCGGCCTCGCTGGTGCGCTACCACGCGCTGCGCGAGCGGCTGCCGGAGGCGGAGATCCTGATGGGGACGGGCAACCTCACCGAGCTGACGGACGCGGACACGTCGGGGATCACGGCGATGCTGCTCGGCGTGTGCTCGGAGCTGGCGATCCGGGCGGTGCTGATCGTGCAGGTCAGCCCGCACACGCGTCGCACGGTGGCCGAGCACGACGCGGCGCGGCGGATGATGTTCGCGGCCAGGGCCAACAACGACCTGCCGAAGAACTACGGCGGCGGGCTGCTGCAGGTGCATGACCGCTCGCCGTTCACGCAGGGAGTGGAGGACATCGCGCTGCAGGCGGAGGCGGTGCGAGACCGCAACTGGCGGATCGCGACGGCGGCCGACGGGGTGCATGCGTGGAGCGCTGGGCGGCACCTGGTCGGTGCGGACACGATGGCGTTCTACCCGGACCTCGGCGTGGGGGACGACGCGCCGCACGCGTTCTACCTCGGCGCGGAGCTGGCGCGGGCGGAGACGGCGTGGAGCCTGGGCAAGCGCTACGTGCAGGACGAGCCACTGGCGTGGGGCGTCGCGGTGCCGATCGCGCAGCGGGACCGGACACGGCTGGTGGAGGAGGGGCATACGCTGCGCGAGGGGCATGCGGCACACGTTCGGCCGCGGCCGGACCAGGGGGAGGACGCCGGGTCCTGACGCCGGCCTGGAAGGAAGCAAGGCTGGGCTCTCCCTCCGCCTGCCATTCCAATGGCCCAAGCAGGCCATTGGAACCTTTGGCAGGCTACGCCCAGACCCGCCAGGCGGAGGTGGCCAAAGGTTCCGACGATCCGCCTGGATCGTTGGAAAGGCCACCGGAAGGAGCCGCCCCTGGACCCGGCCTTACTTAAGGATCGGATTCCGAAGGCTTGCCTTTGGCGGAGTTTGAGGCAGAGCCTCAACCTTCCTTGCCTGCTCCGGAGGTGCGTCCCGCAGCGCGCGGCGTCGCGCGTCGATGATCGCCGCGAGGCGCGCGCCGGCCACCGGGTCGCGCCACAGCAGCACCAGCGCGCCTGCCAGGCCGCCGTGCAGGAGCAGCGCGCCGAGGCGCAGGTGCGCCATGTCCCAGATCAGGCCCGGCCCCGCCCAGGTTGCCGCCAGGGCCAGCACGTATCCGGCGATCCACGGCGGAGTGGCCGTGCTGCCCAGGCGCCACGCGATCCCGGCGGTGGCCGCCGCGGCTGCGGCCATCTTGAGCACGGCCATCGCGCGCAGCAGCCAGGCCAGTGCCGGGTCGAGCGACACCGCGCGCGCCACCGTCTGCGCGTCGATCGCCATGAACCCTGCCGCTGCGGCCGCGAGCGCCACCAGCAGCACGGCGCCCCTCGCGGCGGCGGGAGACCATGCTGTCGCGCGCCTCCCGACGCTCTGTGGCGTGGCGCGCGGCGGAAAGGGCGTTGCCAGGCCCAGGCGGGTCGCCGCGCCGTCGCTCGTTCCGGTGTTGATCATCGCAGCTCCACCTGCATCGGCTTCCTGAAACCCTGGCCGGGATGCGGGGTGGATGCAAAGCCTTCTCGCGCGCTCGGAGGCTGCGCGGCCCGCGCGTCCGGGCAGGGGAACAATGTCCTGGACCTCGGGGCGGGCAGCCGCCTCTATGGGATGCGGGGCCGGCGAACGCCGCGCCCTTGGCGTTTCCGCTCGCCACACATTCAGCCGCCTTGGACGCCATGCCCCTGATCCGCGAGACCATCGTCGCCACCCTCTCCCCCGACGGGCGCCCGCACCTGGCGCCGCTGGGGGTGATCCAGCACGGGGCGCTGTGGACGATCGCGCCGTTCCAGCCGTCGGCGACGCTGGCGAACCTGCTGGCGGTGCCGCAGGCCACGGCGAGTCATCCGGCGGACGTGCGGGTGTTCGCGGGGCTGCTGACCGGGCGGCGGGAGTGGGAGGTGGTGGCGTCGGAGGCGGTGCGGCCGCCGCGGCTGGCGGGGGCGCTGGCGCACTGGGAGCTGGAGGTGTCGGCGCTGCACGAGGACGAGGTGCGGCCGCGGTTCCACTGCCGGGTGGTGCACGAGGCGGCGCATGCGGCGTTTCCGGGCTACAACCGGGCGGCGGCGGCGGTGATCGAGGGGGCGATCCTGGTGAGCCGGCTGCGGATGCTGGCGCGCGAGAAGGTGGACGCGGAGATGGCGTACCTGCGGATCGCGGTGGAGAAGACGGCGGGGGCGGCGGAGCGCGAGGCGTGGGGGTGGCTGGAGGAGGCGGTGGCGGCGCAGCGGGCGGGGTGAGGGACAGGGCTGCACGCGCGGCGTGCGTATGATAGTGCGGCGGACGGGTTTGTGCTGCCTGCTTCGAGAGGTGACCATGCGTTCGTTCCCGATCCTTGCTCCGCTGGCGGTCGTGCTGCTGGCGGGGTGTGCCAGCAACACCGGCGTGCTGCCGACCGGGCCCAACGCTTACAGCATCTCGGTCGACCGGCCGGGGCTCGACGGCGGGCGGGCGGCGGCGCGCAAGGTGGCGTTCACCACGGCAGAGGACTTCTGCCGAACGAAATCGCTGCAGTCGGAGGTGCTGGAAGCCAACCCGTTCGGGGGGACCTTCGAGTCCGACACCGGGCTCGACCTCGCGTTCACCTGCGTGCCGCTGAACGCGCCTGGGCCGTCGCCGCAGAGCTACCCGACGATGCCGGCGATCGGCAGTGGCGGCGGCACCGTGCCGTTCTGACGCAGCGGCCCGTGGCGGGCCCGGCCGCGGGGGTGCGGCGGCGCGAGGTGCTGCGCGGGGCGGCGCTGCTGGGGCTCGGGGGCGGCGCGTGCCGGGCGCGGGCGGCGGGAGCGTCGGGCGTGCCGCGGGCGGGGGCGGTGCTGCGGATCGCGCAGATCGGGCCGGCGGGGCGGGTGGACCCGGTGACGGCGGCCGACACCGGGGCGCTGGTGCTGCTGCAGCAGGCGGCGGAGTTCCTCCTGCTCGATGCGGCGGACGGCACGCTGCGGCCGATGCTGGCGACCGCGTGGGCGCCGAACGCGGACGGGTCGGTGTGGGAGTTCTCGATCCGCGACGGGGTGCGCTTCCATTCGGGGCGGGTGCTGCGGGCGGCCGACGTCGCGGCGACGATGAACCGGCTGGCGAATCCGGCGAACGGGTCGAACGCGCTGTCGGTGTTCCGCGGCGTGCTGTCGCCGGGGGGCGCCGTGGCGGTGGACGAGCGGACGGTGCGCTTCACGCTGGACGCGCCGAACGGGAATTTCCCTTACTGCGTGTCCTCGGACAACTACAACGCGGTGATCCTGCCGGAGGGGGCGGCGCCCGGGTTCGCGCCGCTTTCCGTCGACGGCGCGGGGTTCGACGGCACGGGGCCGTTCCGGCTCGCGCAGTACGTGCCGCAGTCCGGGTGCGTGTTCGTGCGCAACGCGGCCTGGTGGGGCGGCGAGGTGCTGCCGGCGCGGCTGGAGTTCGCCTTCCACGCGGACCAGCAGCCGCAGGTGCTCGCCATGCAGGGCGGGGACGCGGACCTGATGCAGCAGCTCGTGGTGCAGGGCGGGCAGGCGCTGCTCGACGACCCGGGCTTCACGCACATCGCGATCCGCTCGACGGCGCAGCGCCTGGTGCACCTGCGCTGCGACCGGGGGCCGTTCGCGGACCGGCGGGTGCGGCAGGCGATGGCGCTGGCGGTGGACCGGGCGGGGATCGTCGCCGGGCCGTTCCGCGGGCTGGCGCAGCTCGGCAATGACTCGCCGTTCGCGCCGAGCCTGGCCGTCACCGATCCGGGGGTGGCGCAGCGGCGGCGCGACGTCGGGCGGGCGCGGGCGCTGATGGCGGAGGCGGGGCATGCGGGCGGGATCGACGCCGTGCTGGTGACGGAGCAGCTGTTCGAGATCGCGGACTACGCGGCGATCCTGGCGGCGGAGGCGGCGGAGGTGGGCATCCGGCTGCGGCTGCGGGTGGAGGACGTGGGCGCATACTACGGGGCGGCGACCTTCGGGCGCTCGGACTGGCTCGACAGCGACATCGGCATCACCGACTACGGGCACCGCGGCACGCCGGACGTGATGCTGCAGGCGACGCTGCGCTCCGGGGGTCCGTGGAACGCGTCGCGGTTCGCCGATCCGGTGTTCGACGCGCTGGCGGCGCGCTATGTCGCGGCGCTGGAGCCGGAGGCGAGGCGGGGGCTGGCGGGGGATTTGCAGCGGCTGCTGCTGGAGCAGACGCCGGCGATCACGGGGTATTTCTACGACTACCTGGTGCCGATGCGGGCGGGGCTGGCGGGGGTCGAGGCGACGGCGCAGGCGCAGCTGTTCCTGGCGGGGGCGGGGTTCGCGTGAGGCAGCAAGCAAGGCCAGGGGCGCTGCCCCCGACGCCTGGAAGCGGGGACCCCGCCAGGGCGAGCCGCCCTGGACCGGCGATTTTGAAGACCATTGCGCCGGTCCAGGGGCGCTGCCCCTGGCGGGTCCAGGGCAGAGCCCTGGCCTTGCTTCCTTGAGCGCCGCGCTGCGCCGCGCCGGCTCGATGCTGCTGACCCTGTGGCTTCTCAGCCTGGTGGTGTTCGCCGGTGCGCAGCTCCTGCCCGGCGACGTGGGACGCGCGACGCTCGGGCCGCTGGCGGACGCGCGGGCGGTGGCGGAGCTGAACCACCGGCTGGGGACGGACCGGCCGGTGGCGGAGCGCTATTGGGCGTGGCTCGGCGGCGTGGTGCGGGGGGACCTGGGGGAGTCGACGACGTATCGGGCGCCGGTGGCGCCGTTCCTGGGGCGGGCGTTGCTGGCGTCGCTGCGGCTGGCGGGACTGGCGTTCGCCCTCGTGGTGCCGCTGTCGGTGGGGGCGGGGGTGTATGCGGCGCTGCACCGCGGCGGGTGGCGGGACCGGGGGATCACGCTGCTGGGGCTGTCGCTGACGGTGGTGCCGGAGTTCGTCTCCGGGATCGTGCTGATCCTGGTGTTCGGGCTGTGGCTGCGCTGGCTGCCGATCTCGGCGCGGGTGGCGCCGGGGGCGGGGTTTGTGGAGACGCTGCGGCACCTGCTGCTGCCGGCGCTGCCGCTGGTGCTGGTGCTGTTCGGGTATGTGGCGCGGATCGCGCGGGCAGGGACGGCGGATGCGCTGGACGCGGACTACACGCGGACGGCGGTGCTGAAGGGCTTGCCGATGCGGGTGGTGCTGGGGCGGCACGTGCTGCGCAACGCGCTGCTGCCGACGGTGAGCGTGCTGGCGTCGCAGGCGGGGTATCTGCTGGGCGGGCTGGTCGTGGTGGAGTCGCTGTTCCGCTACGACGGGCTCGGCAGCCTGATCCTGGTGGCGGCGCGCACCCACGACGTGGCGATGCTGGAGGCGGCGGTGCTGGCGGTGGGGGTGGTGACGCTGCTCGCGTCGCTGGCGGCGGACGTGGCGACGGCGCTGCTCGACCCGCGGCGGGCGCGGTGAGCGGGGTGCGGGCGGCACGTCGGCCGGGATGGGCGACTGGGCGCGGGCGTTGAGGGCCCGGGGCCGCCTGCCGGGCTCGGCGTGGTGCGGGGTGGCGATCCTGGCGGTGTGGGCGGTGTGCGCGGCGTTCGGGCCGTGGATCGCGCCGCACGGGGTCAACGAGATCGACCTGCGCGCGGTGCTGCGGCCGCCGTCGTGGGCGCATCCGTTCGGCACGGACGGGATCGGGCGCGACGTTTTGTCGCGGGTGATCCTGGGCGCGCGCGACATCCTGGTGACGGCGCCGCTGGCGGCGGGGCTGGGGACGCTGGCAGGCACGGCGCTCGGGCTTGTGGGCGGGTATGGCGGGGGGTGGCTCGACGCGGTGCTGGCGCGGGCGACGGACACGCTGGTGGCGCTGCCGCTGCTGGTGGTGGCGCTGCTGGCGCTGAGCGCGCTGGGCGTGTCGCAGGGCGCGGTGATCGCGGTGATCGGGCTGGTGTTCGCGCCGCTGATCGCGCGCACGGTGCGCGCCGCGGTGCGGGCGGAGTGCGCGCTGGACTACGTGGCGGCGGCGCGGCTGCGCGGCGAGCCGGCGTGGCGGGTGATGGGGGTCGAGATCCTGCCCAACGTGCTGGGGCCGATCGTGGTCGAGGCGACGGTGCGTCTGGGCTACGCGGTGTTCACGGTGGCATCGCTGTCGTTCCTGGGCTTCGGGCTGCAGCCGCCGTCGCCGGACTGGGGGCTGGCGATCGCGCAGAACTACGGGACGCTGAGCGGGGGGGTGTGGTGGACGGTGGCGTTCGACGCGGGGGCGACGGCGTCGCTGGTGGTCGCGGTCAACCTGGTGGCCGAGGGGCTGCAGCGCAGGGGGCTGGCGTGAGGAAGGCCAGGAAGGCCAGGGGCCCTGCCCCTGGACCCCGCCAGGGACAGGGTCCCTGGACCCCGTCCATTGGAGCGGTGCTCGCGGCCGAGGTCCTGTCTTTCAAATGGATTCCAAAGGCTCGCCTTTGGCGGGGTCCCCGTCTTCAGGCATGGGGGGCAGAGCCCCTGGCCTTGCTTCCTTGACGGCGCTGGCCTTCGAGGCCGTGTCGGTCAGCTACGGCGGCCGCGCGGTGCTGCGCGACGTGTCGTTCGCGCTGGCGGCGGGCGAGGCGTACGGGCTGGTGGGCGAGTCCGGCTGCGGCAAGTCGACGGCGGCGCTGGCGGTGCTGGGCGCGCTGCCGCGGGGGGCGCGGCTGGACGGGGGCCGGGTCGAGGTGCTCGGGCGCGACCTGGCGGGGCTGGGGGCGCGGGGGTTGCGGGCGCTGCGGGCGGCGGAGGTGTCGATGGTGTTCCAGGACGCCGGGCGGGCGCTGAACCCGACGCTGGGCGTGGGGCGGCAGGTGGCGGAAGCGTTCGTGCTGCTCGGCGCGTCGTGGCGGGAAGCGGAGTCGCGCGCGGTCGACGCGCTGGTGGGGGTGAGGCTGCCCGATCCGGTGGCGATGATGCGGCGGCTGCCGCACACGCTGTCGGGGGGGCAGCAGCAGCGGGTGGTGATCGCGATGGCGCTGGCCAAGTCGCCGCGCCTGCTGGTGCTGGACGAGCCGACGACGGCGCTGGACGCGACGGTGGAGGCGGAGATCCTGGCGCTGCTGGGCGAGCTGCGCGGCAGGACGCGCTCGGCGAGCCTGCTGATCAGCCACAACCTCGGGGTGATCGCGCGGGTGTGCGGGCGGACCGGGGTTCTGTATGCGGGCAGCCTGGTGGAGGAGGGGCCGACGGCGCTGCTGCTGGCGGCGCCGCGGCATCCCTACACGGCGGCGCTGGTGGCGTGCCGGCCGCGCGGCACGCACCGCGAAGGGCGGCTGGCGACGATCGAGGGGGTGCCGCCGCCGCCTGGGCCGCTGCCGCCGGGGTGCGTGTATGCGCCGCGCTGCCCGCTGGCGGACGAGCGGTGCCGGGCAGAGGCGCCGGGGCGGACGGCGCTGGGGCTGGGGCATTCGGTGTGCTGCCACCACCATGATCAGGTGGCGGCGTGGAGCGAGCAGGCGCGGCTGGCGGCGCGGCCGGGGGACGGGAGCGGGACCGGCCGTAGTACTGCGACGGGCCGATCGGTGGCTGCCGCTGGGGGTGCGGCGAGGGCGGACACGCCGGCGGCGGGGGCAGCGGAGGCCGTGCCGGCTGCGGTCGTGGCGGCAGGGCCTGTGCCGGCGGGGAGGGGACTGTTCCGGCGGCGGACGCGGGCGGACGCGGTTGCGGCAGCCGCGTCGGAGCGGGCGGCGGTGCCGGTGCTGGCGGCGGAGGAGGTGTCGCGCACCCATCCCGGGCCAGTGCGCTCGCTGCGGCCGCTGTCGCTGTCGCTTGCGGGCGGGGAGACGCTCGGCATCGTCGGGGAGTCTGGGAGCGGCAAGACCACGCTGGCCCGGCTGCTGGTGGGGCTGGACGCGCCGGACGCGGGCGGCGTGGTGCGGCTGGACGGCGAGGCGTTGGCGGCGCTGGCGGGCGGGCGGGGGAGAGCGGCGCTGAAGGCGGTGCAGCTCGTGTTCCAGAACCCGGACAGCGCGCTGAACCGGGCGCATCGGGTGCGGCGCATCGTCGGGCAGGCGCTGCTGCGGCCGGGCGGGCTGCGCGGGCGGGCGGCGGTGGAGGCACGGCTCGGCGAACTGATGCGCGATATGCGGATGGGCGAGGCGCAGCTCGACGCGCGGCCGCCGGAGCTGTCGGGCGGGCTGAAGCAGAGGGTGGCGATCGCGCGCGCGTTCGCGGCCGGGCCGCGGGTCATGGTGTGCGACGAGCCGACCTCGGCGCTGGACGTGTCGGTGCAGGCGGCGGTGCTGAACCTGCTGGCGGACCTGCAGGCCGAGCACGGCACGGCGCTGGTGCTGATCTCGCACGACCTGGCGGTGGTGCGATTCCTGGCGGACCGGGTGGCGGTGCTGTACGCCGGGCGGCTGATGGAGGCCGGGCCGACGGCCGCGGTGCTCGGCGGGCCGCACCATCCCTACACGGCGGCGCTGGTGTCGGCGGCGTTCGCGACGCCGGACCGGCCGCCGACGGTGCTGTCGGGCGCGCGGCCGTCGGCGTCGGCGCCGCCGGGCGGCTGCCTGTTCCACACGCGCTGCCCGCGCCGGATCGGTCCGGTGTGCGACACCGAGGAGCCGCCGCTGCACGGGGATGGGGAGGGGCACGCGATTCGCTGCCACATCCCGCGCGACGAGCTGGACAGTGCTGCGGGTGGGCGCGGCGGCGCGGCGGGGTGAGAGGCGGTCCGGCCTGGCGTCGGTGCAGGAAAGAGGTTTGGCGGCGGCGGCGTCGTTCAGGAAGGCCCGGGCTCTGCCCTGGACCCGCCAGGGGCAGCGCCCCTGGACCGGCGTTCGATTGGGTTCCGGGGCGCGACGTCGGGGTGGGACGCTGCCCGGTGCCGCTACGCCTGCCTCAGTTCCAGCAGGTGACCGTCGAGGTCGCGCGCAAAGGCGGTGCGGCCCTCGTCGCCGTCGACCACGCCGGGGGAGACGAGACGCCCGCCGGCCGCCTGCAGGGCGGCGGCGGCCTGGTCGAGGTGGGTGGCCTCCAGCACGAGGCGGGTGGCCAGGATGTCGGCAACGGTGGCGTCGCCGGGCATCGGGCGCCCGTCGGAGGGCGCACGGTAGCCGAGCAGCTCGATGTGGGGCGGGGCGTCGGCGGGGGTCATCGCCACGACGTCGACCACCGGGTCTGCGGCGCCGTCGAGGCGCTGCTGCGCGGGGCCGGTGTTCACGCCGGCCTTGGCTTTCGCGAGGCCGAGGGCCGCGGTGTAGAAGCGGGCGCTGGCCGCGGCGTCGGCGACGCCGATCGCGGAGTGGTCGAGGCCGAGGCACGGCTCGGCGGGGTCGCGGGCGGCGGCCCGCCAGGCGTCGGGCTCCCGGCCGGCGGGGAACTGCAGCAGCTCCAGCGGGTGGCCGTCGGGGTCGCGGAACTTGAAGGCGAGGACGCCGCCGCTCGACTCCGGCAGGCGCTGCGGGCCGTCGAGCGAGATCGCGACGCAGCCGACGCCGCGCAGCCGGCGGTAGGCCGCATCCATGTCGGCGACGATGATCGCGACGTGCTGGAACCACAAATCCTGGCTGCGGCTGCCGTCGGGGTAGGGACGGGCCGGGGTGAGGTGGCGCTCCAGCTCCAGGTGCTGGCCGCCCAGGCGCAGCATCGTCACCTCTGCCCGCGCGCCAGGGGTGGCGGTGGCGCGTGCGAACCCCTCGCCGCCGCGGGTGCGGGTGCCGAGGACCGTGAAGCCGAGCGCGTCGCGGTAGAACGCCGCGAGCCGCACCGGGTCGGACACCGGCAGCACGACGCGCAGCAGGCGGCGGGGGACCGCATCGGGGCCGCCTGTTCCCGTGTCGGTCATGGCGAATGCCCGGCGGTGCGCATCGCCTAGCGGACGCGGCAGGGGCGGGCGACGGTGGGCGCCACGTCCAGGCCGACGACCATCAGCACGCAGGGCTCGTCGCCGACGGTGCCGGACAGGTGGCCCTTGTGGCCCTGCGCGTCGGCGCGGCAGTTCTGGTCCTCGCCCAGCTCGACGTCGCCCGGGCCCATCTCGACACGGGTGCCGTCCATGGTTTCCACGAACCAGCGGCCGGAGATCGGCGCGATCCACTGCGGCTTCGGGTTCTCGTGCCAGTCGCCATACCAGCCGACCGGCAGGACGGTGAACGTCACCACGGACCTGGCTTCCGGCTCCTTGTGATTCCACTGCGGCTGCACGCCCTCGCCGACGCCCTTCAGCTCGAAGCTGTCCAGCGTGCAGCGGGTCTGGTGGCTGACGCCGTCCTCGTCGACCCAGGCGTGCCAGTAGCCCAGGGTCGGGTGCGGGCCGGGGTTCTGCCCGGCGGCAGAGCCTTCTGCGGCGCGGACGATGCGGTCGGTCATGGCGGTGTTCCCGTGCGGTGCGCCACGCCTTACGCGGCCGGCGGGCGGCGGTTCGCCGTGACGCGCCCGCTTCGTGCGCGGACCGGTCAGGGAAGGAAGGCCAGGGGCTCTGCCCGGGACCCCGCCAAAGGCTAGCCTTTGGAATCCACTTTCTAAGTAAGGCCGGGTCCAGGGGCGGCTCGCTCCTGGCGGGTCTGGGCAGAGCCCAGCCTTGCTTGCCTTGGCAGGCCAAGCCGGCCGACGGCATCAGTTCGCCAAGGCCGCCGCCGCGTCGGCGGTGGCGGCGGGGGTTGCCGACACCGGGCCGCTGGAGAAGGGGTGGCGCACCACCTGGCCGACGGGGGCGAGCTGCAGGCCGAGCACCACCAGCAGCAGGCCGCCGACGAGGCCGAAGTTCTTCAGGAACTCCCAGAACTCCTCGCGGCCCTTGCTCTGGCCGGCGGCGAGCAGGTCGGAGTAGGTCCAGAACGGGTGGTAGAGCAGGGCTGTCACCGCGCAGAAGCCGGCCAGCACGAAGGCGGCGAGGCGGTCGGACCAGCCGAACACGATGCACACCGGCGTCACCAGCTCGACCACGATCGCGATGACCAGCAGCACCGGGCCGCCGGGCAGGAACGAGGAGTTCGCCTGCTTGAGCGCCTGGTTCCAGTGCACGACCTTGTCGAGCGCGGAGAAGGGGAACAGGCAGACCAGGCAGATCCTGGCGATCAGGGCGGCGGCGGCGTTGAGGAGCATGGGTCGGTCCCTGGATGGGCGCGCCTGCGACACCGGGCAGCGGCCGGTGGGCGGGGCGGGTGGCGGTGGCAGGCGTGGTGCGCCTCAAAGCCGGAGGAAGGCCGCGAGTTGCGCGCGCGGGCGTTCGCCTGCCATGCTTGGGGAATGGCCGGGCTGGTCCGGGTGTCGCATGCGTTGCGCGCGTGCAACATTGCGGGCTGCGTCACGTTGCCGCCGTTCGGCAGACGCAAGGATCGACACCGATGGCTTCCCGCATCGAGGACTATGCGCTCGTGGGCGACGGCGAGACGGCGGCGCTGATCGCGCGTGACGGCTCGGTCGACCTGCTGTGCTGGCCGCGCTTCGACAGCGACCCGTGTTTCGCGGCCCTGCTCGGGGATACGGACAACGGGCACTGGCGCATCGCGCCGGTGGCCTTGGCGACGCGCACGACGCGGCGCTACCAGGGCGACACGCTGGTGCTGGAAACCGAGTTCGTGACCGGCTCCGGTGCGGTCCGCGTGATCGACTTCATGCCGATGCGCGACGGGGTGTCGGCGCTGGTGCGTCGGGTCGAGGGGGTGCGCGGCACGGTGCCGATGCGTCTCGACCTGACGCTGCGCTTCGACAGCGGCGCAATGCCGCCCTGGCTGCAGCCGCGTGGCGACGGGTTCCTCGCCGAGGTCGGGCCGGACCGGGTGAGGATGCACGCGCCGGTGGCCCTGCAGCACCGCGAGGCGGCGGTGTGGGCGGAGTTCGACGTCGCGGCGGACCAGCGCCTCGATTTCGTGCTGATCTACGACGGGTCGACCGCGCCGCTGCGCGACGTGCCCGACGTCGCGGCGCTGCTGGCGGAGACGCTGGAGTACTGGAGCGAGTGGTCGGCGCGGTTCGACCGGCCGACGCGCTGGGACAAGGCGGTGCGGCGTTCGCTGGTGACGCTCAAGGCGCTGATCCACCGGCCGACCGGCGGGCTGGTTGCGGCGGCCTCGCTCGGGCTGCCGGAGGTGATCGGCGGCTCGATGAACTGGGACTACCGCTACTGCTGGCTGCGCGACGCCACCTTCACGCTGACCGCGCTGCTCAACGCCGGCTACCGGGAGGAGGCGGGGTCGTGGCGCGACTGGATCCTGCGCGCGGTCGCCGGGCGACCGGACAGAATGCGCATCATGTACCGCGTCGACGGCTCGCGCAGGCTCGATGAGTATGACGCCCACTGGCTTGGCGGCTACGAGGGATCGCTGCCGGTGCTGGTCGGCAACGCGGCGTCCGGGCAGACGCAGCTCGACGTGTACGGCGAGCTGCTGGACGCCATGCAGGTCGGCTCCAAGGCGGGGCTGGCCCGCACCGAACGCTCGATCGAGGTGGAGGTCGCGCTGATCGGGTATCTGGAGGGCATCTGGGACCGGCCGGGCGCCGACATCTGGGAGACCCGCGGCAAGGAGCGGTGCTACACCTACTCGCAGGCGATGGCGTGGGTCGGGATCAACGCTTTCCTCACCGGCGCGAGGACCCACGGCGCGGTGGACGAGACGATGCGGCGGCGCCTGGAGGGGGTGCGCGACACCATCCACGCCACGGTGTGCCGCGAGGGCTACGACAGCGGGCTCGGGCATTTCGTGCAGGCGTACGACAACCGGGTGATCGACGCCTCGCTGCTGCTGCTGCCGATCACCGGCTTCCTGCCGGCCAGCGACCCGCGCATCGCCGGCACCATCGCCGCGGTGGAGCGCGAGCTGACCGAGGGCGGGCTGGTGCGGCGCAAGGCGTCGAAGGGTGACGGCCAGGATGAGGGCACCTTCCTGGCGTGCTCGTGCTGGTTGGCGGATGCCATGGGGATGCAGGGGCGGAGCGTGGAGGCGGCCACCCTGCTGGACCGGGTGATCGGGCTGTCCAACGACGTGGGGCTGCTGAGCGAGGAGTATGACGTGCCGCGGCAGCGCATGCTGGGCAACATCCCGCAGGCGCTCAGCCACCTGGGCGTGGTGAACACGGCGCTGGGGCTGTCGGGGCCGGTGGTGCAGCGGGGGGCGTAGCAGGGAAGGCCGGGTTCCGCCCGGACCCGCTAGGCGTAGGTGGCCAAACGGTTCCGACGATCTTCTTGGATCGTTGGAAAGGCCACCGGAGGGAGCCGCCCCTGGACCGGCATCTGCAGAAAGGAACCCTGTCGAGGTTTGCGAGGGCGGGCCTTCGGCGGAATCCAGAGCCGGTAGTACCCTGGTCTGAAATCCAGGGGAAAAAGCCGGGGCTCTGCCCCAGTGCCTGAGGGCGGGAACCCCGCCAAAGGCAAACTTCCGGAGTTCATTTCCTGGAGCCTGTTACGAACCTGCCAGACTCGATATTGCTCGCCGGCGCAAGAAGAAAGCGTGTTCTTTCTTGAAAGGAAGAACCAAAGAACTTTTGCTTATTGGGTTCCGAAGCCAACCGCGGGCCCGGAACCCCAATGGGTAAAGTCTTTTTGCTTCTTTTTCTTCAGAAAAAGAAGAGTCTTGCTGTCCTACCTGAAGCAGCGAGTTGCTGCGAGGTTCATAACACCTTCTAAGTTGCGCCGGGTCCAGGGTAGAGCCCTGGCCTTCCAGGCCGAGGCACTCCCGCGGAGCCTTCGGCCTTGCCTCAGACCCGTGCGTGCCAGTCCCGCAGCACGTCGCGCAGGGTTGTCTCCCACGGTATGGCGGGCGCCCAGCCGAGGACGGCGCGGGCGCGGCTGGCGTCGCCGGTGGCGAGCGGGATCTCGGCGCGGCGCAGGCGGGCGGCCTCGATCTCGACGGTGGCGCGGACGCCGGACAGCGCGAGCAGGGCGTCGAGGATGTCGCCGACGCGGCGGCCCTTGCCGGAGGCGACGTTGAGCACGGTCCCGGGCGGCAGGGTGTCGGCGCGGGCGAGGCACAGGCTGTAGGCGGCGACGACGTCGCGTACGTCGAGGAAGTCGCGGCGGGCGTCGAGAGTGCCGACGCTGAGCACCGGGGGCTGGCGGCCGGCGGCGACGCGCGCGATCTGGCGGGCGAAGGCGGCGACCACGAAGGCCTCGGACTGACCGGGGCCGGTGTGGTTGAACGGGCGGGCCCGCACCACGCGCAGGCCGTCGTGCGCCATGGCGCCGAGCGCCAGGTCGGCGGCGGCCTTGGTGGCGCCGTAGGTGTTCACCGGCGCGAGCGGCGCGGCCTCGTCGAGCGGGTGGCCGGCGGCAAAGGAGGCGCCGTAGGCGTCGGCGGAGGAGACGTGGAGCAGGACGCAGTCCGGGGCGTGGCGGCGCAGGGCGCGGGCGAGGGCGAGGGTGCCGCCGAGGTTGACCGCCCAGGCGCGCTCCGGGGCGTCGCGGGCCTCGCCGATGGCGGCGACGGCGGCGAGGTGGACGCAGGCGTCCGGCTTCAGTTCGGCGATGGCAGCTTCGATGGCGGCGGCGTCCGTGACGTCGAAGGCGGCGGGGTGGAGCGACGCGTCGGGGAAGTCTGCGGCCAGGCGGGCGAGCAGGTGGCGGCCGACGAAGCCGTCCGAGCCGGTGACCAGGATCGCGCGCGGGCGCACGTCACCCCTCGGCGGGCTGGGTCTGGCGCGTGGCGGCGGTGGGCGGGGGGGTGCCGTGCTGGCGGGCGCGGTGGCGGGCGAGGTCGGCCTCGACCATCTCGGCGGCCATCTGCTCCAGCGTGGTCTCGGCGGCCCAGCCCAGCACGCGGCGCGCCTTGCCGGCGTTGCCCTGCAGCACGTCGACCTCGGCGGGGCGGACCAGCGCGGCGCTGGTGCGGACATGGTCCTGCCAGTCGAGTCCGGCGCAGGCGAAGGCGATGCGGCAGAACTCGCGGATCGTGGTGGTGCGGCCGGTGGCGACCACGTAGTCGCCGGCCTCGTCCTGCTGCAGCATGCGCCACATCGCCTGCACGTAGTCGCGGGCGTGGCCCCAGTCGCGGCGGGCGTCGAGGTTGCCCAGCGTCAGCTCGGTGGCGAGGCCGAGGCTGATGCGGGCGACGCCGTCTGTGATCTTGCGGGTGACGAACTCGATGCCGCGCAGCGGGCTCTCGTGGTTGAACAGGATGCCGGAGGAGGCGTGCAGGCCGAAGCTTTCGCGGTAGTTCACCGTCATCCAGTGCGCGTACAGCTTCGCCGCGGCATACGGCGAGCGCGGGTAGAACGGCGTGGTCTCGTCCTGCACCGGGGCTTGGATCAGGCCGTACATCTCCGAGGACGACGCCTGGTAGAAGCGGGCCTTCGGGCGGACGATGCGCACGGCTTCCAGCACATTGGCGGCACCCAGGCCGGTGACGGTGCCGGTCAGGAGCGGCTGCTGCCAGGAGGCGGCGACGAAGCTCTGGGCGGCGAGGTTGTATACCTCGTCGGGCTGGTGCTGCTCGATGACGCGGATCAGGCTGGACAGGTCGATTAGGTTGGCGTCGACCAGCTCCACGCGGTCGAGCACGCCCAGCCAGCGCAGGCGCTCGCCGACGACGTCGGAGGAGGCTGAGCGGCGCATCAGGCCGACGACGCGGTAGCCTTGCGCGAGGAGGAGCTGCGCCAGGTAGGCACCGTCCTGGCCGGTGACGCCGGTGATCAAAGCCGTCCGCATGTTCCGTCGCGCCCCCGGTGGCCAGAGCCTCTGGTTCTGGACCTGCGGGGCGGCGGCGGGCAAGCCCGGCGCGGGCGGGTCGCGGCGCGGGAACTGGGCGGGCGCCGCGCGAGACCCGCGCACGCGAGCTTGTCCGTCGCGCACTGTGGGCGGACACTGCGGCCATGGCCCGACTGCACCTTCGCGCCACACGCGTGCTCGTCGAGGGCGGCGCGCGTCTCGACTCGCTGCCGGAGGCCACGGTGGTGGTCGAGGACGGGCGCATCGTCGGCGTCGAGCCGGGGCGGGTGGCAGGGCACGGCGTCGACCTGCCGGGCGGGGCGGTTCTCGCCCCAGGGCTCGTCGACCTGCAGGTCAACGGCGGCGGCGGCGTGCTGTACAACGACGCCCCGACGGCCGCGTCGGCGCTGGCCATCGCGCGCGCGCACCGCGGCTTCGGGGTCACCACGATCCTGCCGACGCTGATCACCGACACGCCGGCGCGGATGCGCGAGGCGGCCGCCTCGATCGCGGCGGCGGTGGCCGAGCCGTGCGGCGGGGTGGGCGGGGTGCACCTGGAAGGGCCGTTCCTCAGCCCGCTGCGGCCTGGGGTGCACGATCCGGCGCTGATCCGGGCGATCGGGGCGCAGGACCGCGCGCTGCTCTCGGCCCTGGCGGCGCGGGTGCCGGTGCTGCTGACGCTGGCGCCGGAGTGCGTGGCGGACGAGGACCTGCGCGCGCTGGCCGCGGCGGGGGTCGTGCCGTGCGCCGGGCATTCCGCCGCCTCGTTCGAGCGCGCGGTGGAGTCGCTGGGGCTGGGCGTGGCCGGTTTCACGCACTGGCCGAACGCGATGCCGCCGCTCGCCGGGCGCGATCCCGGGGTGATGGCGGCGGCGCTGGCCAGCCCCGGCGCCTGGTGCGGGGTGATCGTGGACGGGGTGCACGTGCACCCGGCGACGCTGCGGCTGCTGCTCGCGGCGCGGCCGGCGGGGGCAGCGGGGCGGGTGGTGCTGGTGAGCGACTCGATGCCGCCGGCGGGCACCGCGCTCGACCGGTTCGTGCTCGGCGGGCGCACGATCCTGCGGCGCGGCGGGCGGCTGGAGACGGAGGATGGCGTGCTGGCCGGGGCCGACCTCGACCTGGGGCAGGCGGTGCGCAACGCGGTGTCGCTGCTCGGGGTGGACGGCGCGGAGGCGCTGCGCATGGCGTCGGCGTATCCGGCGCGGGCGGCCGGGCTGCACGACCGCGGGCGGCTTGCGCCGGGGCTGCGCGCAGACCTGGTGCTGCTGGGGCCGGACCTCGTCGCCCAAGGCACCTGGGTCGCTGGACGATGGCAGTCGACCCGGGGCGGCCAGGGAGCCGACGGAGCGTCGCGCGCCGGCTGACGAGGGTGTGCCTGCCCTGGGGCCGGCGCATACGTCCGAAGGAGGGTGGAGAACCGCGGCCCGGCGGCGAGTACGCCCTGCCGCAGCACGGCCCGTCGCCGCCGCGATGCATTGACGACCTGCTGCCCGGGACGCACCCTGCAACCTGTGGCTGGTGGCGCGCGACGTTTCGCGACCCAGCGTGGTCATGGTTCCAGGCAAAGGACGGTTGCGATGAATACCCTCTTCGTTGGCGACAACGCTGTTCTGCAGACGGAGCAGGACGGCGCCAACTTCGTCGTCATGGGCGCGAACGCCACGGTTGTTTCCGTCGGCTCGGACGTGATCTTCGCCGGCAGCGGCCACAGCACGATCTACGACACCGGAATCCACGCCACCGGCGCCGGCTATCAGGGGGATACGGTTGTGCTCGGCTCTGGCACGGCAACCGTGCTGATCGGCAGCATCGGCTCCATCGTCTACGGCGGCAGCGGCACGGCGGACATCTTCTACAGCACGACGCCGGGCACCCTCGTCACCGGCAGCGGCAACCTGAACATCATCGGCAACCCGACCGGGGCCGGGATCTTCTTCGGCGGCGGGATCACCTCGATGACCCACGATTCGTCCGGCACCACGGTGCACACCGGTCTTGGGGCAACAGACCATTTGTATGCGGCCGGGCCGCTGAGCTAGTGGGCTGCGGCGGTGGGCGAAGGTGGCGGAGGCGGATGGGAATCGAACCCACCACCCGCTTGACGCGGGCCACTGGTTTTGAAGACCAGGGAGGCCACCAGACCCCGATCGCCTCCGTGGACGCAGGATCGCGCGGCGCGGCGGCCGGCGCAAGGCCGCCGTCTCCCGGTGGTGCCGCAGGCTGGAGGGCCAGGGCTCTGCCCTGGACCGGTTTAGGTTGCAGACCGGCAGCACTGTGCGAAGCGACCTACGGCCGAGTAGTTTCTCGGTTCCAAAGCCAGAAAGGAAGGCCAGGGGCTCTGCCCCTGGACCCCGCCACGGGAGCCCCTTGGATGGCTTTCCTTAAGGGGGGCCGGGTCCAGGGGCGGCTCGCCCCTGGCGGGTCCAGGGCAGAGCCCTGGCCTTCCTGGCCTCGGAGGTCAGCCCGCCCGTCGCGCGAGCTGGCGCCGGTCCGCGACGCGCCGGGTGAAGCCGATCTGGTCGAAGTGCTCCAGCAGCGGGACGCTGAACTTGCGCGAGATGCCCAGGGCGGCGCCGGCGTCGCTGACCAGCAGGCCGGCGCCTTCCGCGAGCAGGGGGGCGAGGCGCAGGCGCGCGGCCTCGATGGCGTCGCGGTGGAACAGCAGCTCGCGCTTCTGCACCCGGTCGGCGGCGCGGATCAGGACGCCTTCGCGCACCAGGCGGTCGGCGAGGCGGCGCAGCACCGGGTCGGCGGCGAAGTCGCGGGTGTCGGGGGCGGACAGGCCGGCCTGGCGCACGCGCTCGGCGAGGGCGTCGGCGGCCTGGAGGTCGCGGTCGGCGCGGTCGCGCTCGAACGCCGCGCGCACCGGGGCGACGAGGCCGCCGGCGAGGCGCAGCACGCCGGCGGCGGCAAGACGCGAGAGGGCCTCTTCCAGCACCGGCGGCGACACGCCGGGCAGGACGGCGAGCAGGCGCTCGCGCGATAGCCCGTCCGGGGCCTGCGCCAGCAGGAGCGGAATGCGTGCCGCGACCGCGTCCAGCGCCGGGCGCAGCACCGCGACGCCGCGGGCGACCACCACCGCGGCCTCGGCACCGGGCCCGGCGGACAGCAGGGCGGCGGACACGAGCTCGACTGACAGGCCGGACAGGCGGGCGAGGCGCGGCAGCGGACGGCCCGCGGCGCCGGCCTCGGCGACCTCGCAGGCGACCAGCCGCTCCGGGGTGTCCGTGGCCAGGCGGGCGAGGCGCTGCAGCAGGGCGGGGTCGCGGCGCCGCAGCCGCGCGGCCTCCGGGTCGAGGACGAGGCCGCCGGCCAGGGTGCGGGCGGGCGAGGGGCTGCGCAGGATGAAGGCTTCGCGCGCCGGCACCGCGACCGGCTCGGCGCAGTGCAGCTGGGCGAGGCAGGACCCGCCCGGTGCCAGCTCGCGGCGGTCGAGCAGGCGCAGGCCGGCCTCGACCTCCAGGGTGCCGGCCAGGAAGCGCAGGCGCGTGCCGTCGCGCAGCGGGCCAGGGGCGCTGTCCACCGCGCGCAGGCGCACGGACAGCCACTCGGCCGGCGGCAGGGCGCCCGGGCGGGTGAGGGCGACGCCGCGCGCGGTCTCCGCCGTGGACACGGCGCGCAGGTTGACGGCGACGCGCTGGCCGATGCCGGCGCGCTCCACCCTGGCGCCGTGCACCTGCAGGCCGCGCACGCGCACCGCCTCGCCGGACGGGGACAGCACCAGCTCGTCGCCGGCGGCGATGGCGCCGCGCCGCAGCGTGCCGGTGACCACGGTGCCGTGGCCGGCGATGGAGAAC
Source organism: uncultured Acetobacteraceae bacterium (assembly GCA_964236695.1). GTDB lineage: Bacteria > Pseudomonadota > Alphaproteobacteria > Acetobacterales > Acetobacteraceae > CAXSEF01. The sequence goes on from CAXSFU010000002.1 coordinate 91,137, forward strand.
GCGCGGTCGACCGGCAGCCAGGGGAAGCCGGACTCGCGGGTGTCGGCACCGGGCAGGCGGGCCAGGGCCGCGCGCAGCTCCGCGATACCGCCGCCGTCGAGCGCCGAGACCGGCAGCGCCTCGGCGACCTCCAGGCCGGCGGCGCGGGCCAGCGCCAGGCTGTCGCGCGTCACGGCGGCGAGGCGGCCGGGGTCCGCGAGGTCGCGCTTGGTGACCGCGAGCACGGTGCGGCGCAGGCCGAGCAGGGCGGCGATCTCGATGTGCTCGACGGTCTGCGCCCCAATGCCCTCGTTGGCGGCCACCACCAGCAGCACCGCGCCGATGCCAGTGGCGCCGGACACCATGGTGCGCACGAATCGCTCGTGGCCGGGCATGTCGATCAGGTCGATCGTCGCGTCGCCCGACACGAAATGCGCGAAGCCGAGGGCGATGGAGATGCCACGGCGCTTCTCCTCGGGGAGGCGGTCGGTCTCGATGCCGGTGAGCGCGCGGACCAGGGCGGTCTTGCCGTGGTCGACGTGGCCGATCACGCCGAGGAGGCGGCGGGTCATGGAGGGAACAGAAAGGCCAGGGGCTCTGCCCCCGATGCTTGAACGCGGGGACCCCACCAAAGGCGAGCCTTTGGAAGCCGTTTTTTGGGGAGCGGGTTGCCGGAGGCGGCTGCGCCCTTGGGGGCCGCGATGCGGGTGGTCGAGGTGTCCGACGGCCCGCCTGGGGCGCCGCGAAGGCCGGCGGACGATGGGACCGGCGCTGCCGGCCTCACGCGGCCCCGCACGCCTGCGTCACGGCGGCGGCGATCTCCTCCAGCTCGTCGTCGGCGACCGCGATCATGTCGAGCAGCACCAGGTCGGCGGCGATGCGGCCCACGACGGCGGGGCGATTGCGGCGCAGCGCAAGGGCGAGGGCGTCGGCGTTCATGGACTCGCAGGCCAGGCCGACACCGCGGCTCGGCAGGCGGGCGCCCGGCAGCGAGCCGCCGCCGACCTGGGCCTCCGTGCCCTCGACGCGCCAGAGCACCGAGTCGGGCAGCAGCGCGCACAGGCGCTCGGCGCGGGCCTGCAGGACGTCCTCGTCTTGGGCGAGCATGCGCATCACCGGCAGCTCCAGCGGCGCCTGCACGTGCAGGCGCAGCGTCGCCTCCAATGCGGCGAGGCACATCTTGTCCGCCCGCACCGCGCGCAGCAGGGGGTGGCGGCGCAGGCGCGCGATCACGGCCTCGCGTCCGACCAGGAGCCCGGCCTGCGGGCCGCCGAGCAGCTTGTCGCCGCTGAACGCCACCACGTCCGCGCCGGCGGCGACGGACTCGCGCACCGTGGGCTCGGACGGGCAGCGGAACGGGCGCAGGTCGTGCAGCGAGCCGCTGCCGAGGTCGTCCATCATCAGCAGGCCGTGCTCGTGGGCCAGCGCTGCGATCTCGGACGGCGCGGGCGCGCCGGTGAAGCCGGTGATGCGGTAGTTGCTTTGGTGCACGCGCAGCAGCATGCGGGTGCGGGGGCCGATCGCCTGCGCGTAGTCGGACAGGCGTGTGCGGTTGGTGGCGCCGACCTCGACTAGGCGGGCCCCGCCCTGCTGGATCACGTCGGGGATGCGGAAGCCGCCGCCGATCTCGACCAGCTCGCCGCGCGAGACGATCACCTCGCCCGGGCCATCGCCGGCCATGGCGGAGGCGGGGGCGCCGGCGAGGGCGGACAGGGCGAGCAGGACGGCGGCGGCGCAGTTGTTGACGCACAGGCCGGCCTCGGCGCCGCTCACGGTGCGCAGCAGCTCGCCGACGCCGGCGGCGCGCTCGCCGCGGCGGCCACGCTCGAGGTCGAACTCGAGGTTGCAGTAGGCCTGCGCCGCGTCGGCGACGGCGTCCACCGCCTGCTCGGCCAGGGGGGCGCGGCCCAGGTTGGTGTGCAGCAGGATGCCGGTGGCGTTGATGGTGCGGCGCAGGGACGGCAGCGCCTCGCGCCGGAGCCGGCGGGCGGCGGCGAGCAGGATGGCGTCGGGCGAGGGCGGGTCGCCGCCGTCGCGGATCGCGGCGCGCGACAGGTCGAGCGCCTCGCGCAGCGCGTTGGTCACGGCCTGGCGCGAGGTGGCCGCGACCAGGGCGGCGGCGGCCTCGCTCTCGAGCAGCCGCTGCACCGGGGGCAGGGCACGCAGCAGGCCGGCCCTGGTGTCGGCCCGCTCATCCTTGTCGGGGAGTGCCATCGCCGTGTGATAGTCAATGTCCCATCGCCGCTCAATCGGAGATGCGGCCTGCGGGAATGCGGCCGGAAAGGACGCAGGTCCTGCCGGTCGCGCCGCGTCCGTCGGCGCGTTCGCGGGAAAGTCAGGCTGCGGTCTCTTCGCCACGCCGCCTGCGACCGTTGCTTCGGCGAACGACCGGCGCTGCCGCGGGCGAAAGTGGCGGGGTGTCCGAGGCGGCGTATTTTGCGTTTTTGCGGACAGAAGAACACCCGAGAGGTCTGGCAATCCTCCCGGAAATATGAATAGTGATCAATGTTGGTTGGCCGCACCGCCTTGTGAGTACAGGGTGATGCTGACGGGGCGGCTTCGCACTCATGGCAAAGGACGCAATGGCTGTGTTCACGGACAGGATGGTTGAGGAGCAGGAGGTCGAAGAGGGCGGACGCGACGTCGCCCTGCCGGCCACGCCGCGCCACACGCGTCGCCTGTCGGACAAGATCCTCGTCGCGTTCCACCAGGCCTGCGACACCGGGGAGCTCGACGTGGCGGAGCAGCTGCTCGTGATCCTCGAAAAGATGATGGGCCGCCGCCCGACCGCGAACGAGGGCAACCGCCGCCGCAACATGGAAAGCCTGGTCGCCGCGTTCGAGCGGCTCTGGCATCTGCGCCACCCGGAACGCTGAGCGCCGCAGCGGGTCGCGCGGCCGCGGCTGGTCCGCGGGGCGGCGGGCGTTCTTCCTGCGCCTTTGGTGTCGGGCTCGCCCGCAGGTGCCTGTGTGCAGGGCCGGGCGGTGCAGGCCGACCCGCTGGTCGGTCCTCCCGGATCAGCCTGCGACGGGAAGTGCGGCGCCCAGCCTGAGCACCGCGTCCGCGTCCGCCGTGAACCGGCCGTCCGCCTCGTGCAGCACCAGGCCCGGATGCAGCGTGCTGCCGGCGCGGCTGCCGAGGCTGCCCTGCACCAGCACCAGGCGGGCCGCCACGCCGCGGCGCGGCCAGAGCGGCAGCACGGAGATGCCGCCGCAGCCCGACTGGCGCAGCGCAGACGCCGCCTCGGCCAGCGCCGCGGCGGGCAGGGCGAGGGTGACGGTGCCGCGGTGGCGCAGGCTGCGGCACAGGGCGGCGACCCACAGCGCCAGCAGGCCAGGGACGGCCCGGCGCGCCACGTCGCGCTCGCCGTCAGGGGAGGCGGTGCCGGCGTGCCAGGGCGGGTTGGCGAAGGCGTGGTGGAAGCCTCCCGCCGGCGCGTGGCCGGCGGCCAGGTCGGTGGCGAGCACCTCGATGCCGGTTGCGCCGTTGGCGGCGAGGTTGCGTCGCGCCAGCGCGGCCAGCGCCGGGTTCAGCTCGATGCCGGCGCCGGCGAGGGGCGAGACGCGCGCGGCCAGGCACAGCAGGCCGGCGCCGGCGCCGGTGCCGCCCTCCAGGACGCGCTGCCCCGGGCGTGCGGGCACCCAGGCGGCCATCAGCACCGGCTCCAGGCCGCTGCGGTGGCCGCGCAGCATCTGCCGGTAGATCACGCGGCCGCCGAGCAGGGTGCCGGCGGTCTCGCCGGGCGGATCGGCGGCTTCGGGTGCGGGGGGCGGCGCGGGCCCGGGGAGCTGCACCGCGCTCAGCCCTCGCCGGCCTCGCGCAGGACGCGTCGTGCGCGGGCCTCATCGTCGTCGCCGACCACGAGGCGGCGCGGGATGGCGCCGATGCTGCCCTCCATCGCGCTGGTGTGGGCGTCGAGCAGCAGCGCCTCGATCCCGGCGTCGGCGAGCAGCACGCGCAGGAAGCTGAGCCGCACGGGATCGTTGGTGGTGGCGACGACGCGCATGCTTGTGCCTCGGGACGGGGTGGTGCAAGGAAGGCGCCCGGCGCCGGGACGCGCCGTGGCGCCCGATCACGCCAGGTCGCGCCATGGTGCCTGCGGCGCGCGGTCGATCAAACCCGGGAGACGCGGTTGGGTGCCACGGCGAGACAGCCGGACGGTTCGGGCGCAGCCGGCGAGGGTGACGCCGGCTCGGGTGCTGCGTCCGACGCCCTGTCCCGGCTCGCGGCACTGTTCCACGACGACATCGCCGCCTGCAACCGCGCCATCGTCGGGCGCATGGACAGCCCTGTCGCGCTGATCCCGCAGCTCGCGGCGCACATCGTGGCGGCCGGCGGCAAGCGGCTGCGGCCGCTGCTGACGCTCGCGGCGGCGCGGCTGTGCGGCTATGGCGGCGACCGGCAGGTGCGGCTGGCCGCGTGCGTCGAGTTCATCCACACGGCGACGCTGCTGCACGACGACGTGGTCGACGAGAGCTTCCTGCGCCGCGGCCTGGCCAGCGCCAACGCGGTGTTCGGCAACAAGGCGTCGGTGCTGGTCGGCGACTTCCTGTTCGCGCGCGCCTTCCAGCTCATGGTCGAGGACGGCTCGCTCAAGGTGCTGGGCATCCTGTCGCAGGCGGCGGCGACCATCGCCGAGGGCGAGGTGCTGCAGCTCACCACGCAGAACGACCTGTCGACGCCCGAGGCGCGCTACCTCGACGTGGTGCGCGGCAAGACCGCGGCGCTGTTCGCCGCCGCCTGCCAGGTGGGGGCGGTGGTGGCCGCGCGTCCGGAGGCGGAGGAGCGGGCGCTGTTCGACTACGGCATGAACCTGGGGATCGCGTTCCAGCTGGTCGACGACGCGCTCGACTATGCGGCGGACCAGGCGGAGCTGGGCAAGACGGTCGGCGACGACTTCCGCGAGGGCAAGATCACCCTGCCGGTGCTGGCCGCGCACGCCGCCGGCAGCGAGGACGACCGCGCGTTCTGGCGCCGCACGGTGGGGGACAGCGAGCAGACGGAGGCGGACCTCGACCACGCGATGCGCCTGGTCGCGGACAGCGGGGCGATCGCGGCCACGCTGGCGCGGGCGGGGGAGTTCGCGCTGGCGGCGCGCTGCGCGCTGTCGGTGTTCCCTGACGGCGAGGTTCGGCAGCGGATGCTGGAGGTCGCGGACTACACGGTCAGCCGGGGGCGGTAAGGGAAGGCTGGGCTCTGCCCAGACCCGCCAGGGGCGAGCCGCCCCTGGACCGGCTTCACTTAAGTAATGGATTCCAAAGGCTAGCCTTTGGCGGGGTCCAGGGGCAGAGCCCCTGGCCTTCCTGCCCTCTCAGCCTTCCCCATTCGCCATCAGCCGCCGCAGCACCCGCACGGCGTCGCGGGTGACGGCCGGGTCGCGCCCCGGCCTGGACAGCATGTCGCCCCAGGCGAACAGGTCGGCGACGCGCGCGATCGCCTCCCAGTCCTGCGGCAGCGCGCCGCCAGCCTCGCGGTAGCCGCGCGCCAGGCCGGCGGCGAAGCCCGGCCGGTCGGCGACGCCGGGCCGCAGCAGGGCGGCGAAGTCGAGCGCTGGCAGCCCCGACAGCGCGTATTCCCAATCCAGGATCGCCGCCACGGCCCAGCCCTGGCCGTGGCGGCGCAGCAGGAGGTTGGATGGGTTGCAGTCACCGTGCACTAGGCAGGGCGGCGAGGGCCAGTCGGCGAGGCGGCTGGCGTGGCGACGCACGAAGGCGAGCACGGCGGCGGCGAGATCGGGGCCGAGGCGGGCGAGGGCCTCGCCGTGGCGCAGGCGCTCGTCGAGGAAGGCCAGCAGGGCGGCGGCGTCGAGGTCGATCGTGTGCGCCACCTCTAGGCCGTCGCCGAGGAAGCCGAGGCGGGGCAGGCGGACGGCGTGGACGGCGGCCAGGGCGGCGCCGACCGCGGCGGCAAGGACGTGCGGGGCGGCGGCGGGCGTGTCGCCCGGCACGGCCGGGTCGGGCAGGAGGTGGTCGAGGCGGTCGGCGTCGATCCACTCGCACACGCTCGCCGGGCCGCCGGTGAGGGAGGACCGCGCGACGGCGTGCAGCACGCGCGCCATCGGCACGCCGCGCGGCCGCAGCAGCGCCGGCAGCGCGGCCTCGCGGGCGGCGGAGGCGGCGCCGTGCTGGAACAGGCGCAGCAGGACGTGGTGCGGCGCACGGTCCAGGGTCACGCGCAGGCTGGTGTTGGACAGGCCGCCGGACAGGGGCGTCGCCGCGAGCACCCTCGCGTGCGGCAGGGCGGGGGCGACCAGGGCGGCGACCTCGGCCAGGCTCGGCGCCAGCTCCGGAGCGGCGCGAAGCCAGCCGGAGCGCAGGGGCGGGGCGTCGCTCACCGTCCTGCCCCGGCGGCGGGCAGCGGGGCGGGGTCGAGCACGCGCAGCTCGGCGAAGCCGTGGGCGAGGAACCGTCGCGCCAGCGGCCTGGGGTGCGCAGGGGGCGAGGTGACGAACACGCTGGCGCCGACCGGGATGCGCTCCGGGACCGGGGTGGACGGCGCGGAAGGGATCGAGTCGAGAAGGAAGGCGATGCGGCGGGCCACGGCGGGGGCCGGGTCGAGCCAGGTGATGCCGGGCGGCGCGGCGCGGGCGAGCTCCGGCAGCAGCAGGCGATAGTGGGTGCAGCCGAGCACGACCGTGTCGATGTCCTCCGCGCCGGGCTGGGCGAACAGCTCGGCCAGCTCGGCGGCGACGGCGCCGGGCGGGGGCGGCGTGCCGGCGAAGCGGGCCTCCGCGAGGCCGGCGAGGCGGCGGGCGCCGTGCGCGTGCACCGTGCAGTCCGGGGCGAAGCGGGCCACGAGGTCGGCGACGTAGGGGCGCGCCACGGTGGCCGGCGTCGCGAGCAGGCCGAAGCGGCGGGTGCGGCTCAGGGCGGCCGCCCACCTGATGGCGGGGACGCAGCCGACGAAGGGCAGGTCGAAGCGCGCGCGCAGGGCGGCCAGGGCGGCGACGCTGGCGGTGTTGCAGGCGAGCACGACCAGGCACGGCGCGACGGCGTCGATCGCGCGCGACACCAGGGCAACGAGGTGGGCGGCGAGGTCGTCGGCGGTGCGCTCGCCATACGGGAAGCCGGCGGTGTCGGCGAGGTATGCGATCGACAGGCCCGGGCGGAGCGCGCGCAGCTCGGCCACCACGCCGAGGCCGCCGATGCCGGAGTCCAGCACCAGCACGGGCGCCTGGCCGGCGGGCGGCGTGTGCGGTGGCGACCCGGCCGGGGCGACGCCCCCCAGGCCGGCGGGCGTGGCCGGTTCAGGCGGGCTGACGGAGCGGCTCCCTGGCGATGCGGCGCGCCTGCGACAGCCGCATCGGCCGCAGCACCAGCAGGGCGAGCAGGGCGGCGGTGATGTTGAACAGGGCGGCGAGGTAGAACACGGACACCCAGCTCCCGGTGCTCTCGCGCAGGAGGCTGGCCATCGGCACGACGAGGGCGGCGGTGCCTTTCGCAGTGTAGAGCATGCCGTAGTTGGCGGCGGCGTGGCGGCGGCCGAACAGGTCGGTGCACAGCGCCGGGAACAGGCTGTAAATCTCGCCCCAGGCGAAGAACACCATGCCGGAGATCAGCACGAAGGCCACCGGGCTGTGCGCGAACATCAGCAGGGCGAAGATGCCGATGCCTTCCAGCATGAAGGCGATGAACATCGTCACCTCGCGGCCGATGAGGTCGGAGACCCAGCCGAAGAACGGGCGGGTCACGCCGTTGAGGATGCGGTCGAGCGAGAGCGCGAAGGTCAGCGCGGGCAGGCTGAAGCCGAGGATGGCGACCGGCGCCTTGTCCACGCCGTAGTCGGCGGCAATCACCGCAAGCTGGGCGGTGGCCATCAGGCCGCCGGAGCCGACCATGACGAACATCGCATACATCAGCCAGAAGGCGGGGCGGCCGAGCACCGTGCGCGGCGACAGGCCGCTGCTGACCGCGACGTAGGAGCCCTGGGCCGCGCCGTGCACCGGGTCCTCGCCGAAGTCGGCGCCGGGCTGGGCGGCGACACCGACCTCGAAGCCTGGCGGCGAGCGGAGGAACAGGGCGGCGAGCATCAGCACCACGCCCTGCGCGGTGCCGAACACCATGAAGGCGGACTCGTAGCCGTGGGCGGCGATCCAGTGCGAGATCGGCACGATGGTCACGGCGGAGCCGGCGCCGAAGCCGGCCGCGGTCAGGCCGGTGGCCAGCCCGCGCTTCTCGGTGAACCAGCGCAGGGCGTTGCCGACGGTGGCGGCGTAGACGATGCCGGCGCCGATGCCGCCCATGCCTGCCGCGACATAGAGCAGGGTCAGCGAGTCCGCGGCGCCGTTGAGCAGCCAGGAGCCGCCGACCAGGATGCCGCCGACGAACACCAGCGGGCGCGGGCCGAGCCGGTCGATCACCCAGCCCTCGAACGGCAGCAGCCACGTCTCGGCCAGCACGAACACGGTGAACGCCCACTGCACGTCGGCGCGCGTCCAGCCGTGGGCGTGGGTGATCGGCAGCACGAACAGCGTCCAGCCGTACTGGAGGTTGGCGATCATGACCATGCAGAGGATGCCGATCCAGAGCTGGACCCAGCGCGTGCGCAAAGCGGCCATCCGTCGTTCCTTCGGCTGCGGTGGGCCGCGTTACAGGGAGTAAATCCGGGAAACAAATGTAATGATTGTAAATTGAGACGAATGCGGGGCAGCGGGAGGTAGGACGGCCCGATATCAACGGCCGAACGCCTTGACCTGTCGAGGCGAGCAAGGCTGGGCTCTGCCCGGACCCGCCAGGGACGAGCGGCCCCTGGACCGGCCTCGCTTAAGGAGTGGATTCCAAAGGCTCGGCCTTTGGCGGGGTCCAGGGGCAGAGCCCCTGGCCTTCCTGTCCTGGCCGGCCAAAGCAGCCGACCACCGGCGTCTGTAGCGAGGTCACAGGATTTTCCGGCATTTCGCTGGCCTGGGCAAAGCCCGGTTCCTCTTGCCTGTCGCCAGCCTACCCCGCCGCCTGCGCCTTGCGCCGGGCGGCCTCCTCCGCGCTGGCCGCGCCGCCGTGAGCCGCCGACCAGGCGATCGGGTCCTCCAGGAAGCGGTGCACCTCGACCATGGCCTGCGGCGTGAAGTATGGCCGTTCTCGGCAGGCTTCCAGCACGTCCCACCAGGTGCACAAGTGGTGCAGGGTGATGCCCATCGCCGAGAGCGTCTGCAGGCTGCCGGGGAACACGCCGTAGAAGAACACCACGAAGGCATGCTCGACGAGGGCGCCGGCTTCGCGCAGCGCGCTGGCGAAGGCGACCTTGGAGGCGCCGTCGGTGGTGAGGTCCTCGACCAGCAGCGTCTGCCTGCCGACCGGGACGTCGCCCTCGATCCGGGCGTTGCGGCCGAAGCCCTTGGGCTTCTTGCGCACGTAGGCCATGGGGGCGAGCATGCGGTCGGCCATCCAGGCGGCGAACGGGATGCCCGCGGTCTCGCCGCCGGCGACGACCTCGATGGTCTCGTGGCCGACGTGGCGGTTGATCTTCTCCACGCCGAGCGCGCTGATCGTGGCGCGGGCGCGGGGGAAGTAGATGATGCGGCGGCAGTCGATGTAGACCGGCGAGGCCCAGCCGGAGGTCAGGATGTAGGGCTGCTCCGGGCGGAAGTTGACCGCCTTGATCTCGAGCAGGATGCGGGCGGTGACCAGGGCGGCGTCGCGGTCCCAGTCGGAATCCATGCCGGCGCGGGGGCCGGCGGAGGCGGGCAGGGCCATGGGCGTGGGCTCCGAGGTCGGGCTCCTGCTTAGCCGCGCGCCCGGGCGGCGTCCATCGCGCGCCGGCGGAGGCGGCCGTGCCACAGGCGGGCTGCTCCGCGTCCCGGCGCTTGCTTGCCCGGCTTGTGCCGCTCGGGTAGCATGACCATTCTGCGAGGGTGTCGCAGCGAGGGGATTGCCGTGGTTCGTGAGTCCAGCCCGATCGCGCGTCGCTGCGAGCGTGCCGTCGTGACGGCGTATCGCGAGCTGCGTGGCCACGGCAACGCCGACCTGCACGCGTTCCAGGCCTGCACGACGCTGTACCGCATCCACCACCCCGAGGCGTCGCTCAACGAGGCGCGCCGGCTGGTGTCGGAGTGGATCGACCACCATGTCGTGCGCCAGGACGCCGGGCCGACGCAGGGCTGCGAGTGCGACTGAGCACCGGGGCCTCGGTCCTGGCGGGCACGGCCGTTCGTTCCTGACTGGCTGCAAGGTGTCCGTGTCCGACAGCTGCCTGCCGGGGTCGGCCTGGAAGCTGATGGATGTGCGATCATCTCGCTCCGTCAAGCAGGAAGCAAGAGTCTTCTTTTTCTGAAGAAAAGAAGCAAAAAGACTTTGCCCATGAGGTTCCAGGCAGGCGGGCTGCTCGGAAAATCAATAGGTCAAAGTTCTGTGGTTTTTTCTTTCAAGAAAGAACATGCTTTCTTTCCGCCTCCGTGCAGGAAATCGGGGCCGACAGATCCATGATAGCTTCTAGCTCCGGCTTGACAGGCTGCTGTAGTCGCGCTGCGGGTGGCCGGTGTAGATCTGGCGCGGGCGGCCGATGCGCTGCGCAGGGTCGTCCATCATCTCCTTCCACTGGCTGATCCAGCCGGTGGTGCGTGCGACGGCGAACAGCACGGTGAACATGCTGGTCGGGATGCCCATCGCCTTGAGGATGATGCCCGAGTAGAAGTCGACGTTCGGGTACAGCTTGCGGCTGATGAAGTAGTCGTCCTTGAGCGCGATCTGCTCCATCTCGATCGCCAGGTCGAGCAGCGGGTCGTCCTTGATGCCGAGCTCGGCCAGCACTTCGTGGCAGGTCTGCTGCATGATCTTGGCGCGCGGGTCGTAGTTCTTGTAGACGCGATGGCCGAAGCCCATCAGACGGACGCCGCTGCTCTTGTCCTTGACCCTGGTCATGAATTCGGCGGCGCGCTCGGGGGTACCGATCTCGCCCAGCATCTTCAGCACCGCCTCGTTGGCGCCGCCATGCGCCGGGCCCCACAGGCTGGCGATGCCGGCGGAGACGCAGGCGAACGGGTTGGCGCCAGTCGAGCCGGCCAGGCGCACGGTCGAGGTCGACGCGTTCTGCTCGTGGTCGGCGTGCAGCACCAGGATGCGGTCCATGGCGCGCGACAGGATCGGGTTCGGCTTGTACGGTTCGGTTGGCACCGCGTCCATCATGTAGAGGAAGTTCTCGGCGTAGCCGAGGTCGTTGCGCGGGTACATGAACGGCTGGCCGATCGAGTACTTGTAGGCCCAGGCCGCGATGGTCGGGATCTTGGCGATCAGCCGGATCGCGCAGATTTCGCGGTGTACCGGGTTCGTGACGTCGAGGCTGTCGTGGTAGAATGCCGACATCGCGCCGACCACGCCGCAGATCACCGCCATCGGGTGCGCGTCGCGACGGAACCCGTTGTAGAAGCTGCGCATCTGCTCGTGCAGCATGGTGTGGCTGGTGATCATGTGCTCGAACGAGGCGAACTGTGCCGGGGTCGGCAGCTCGCCTTCGAGCAGCAGGTATGCCGTCTCCAGGAAGTTCGACTTCTCCGCGAGCTGCTCGATCGGGTAGCCGCGGTACAGCAGGATGCCCTCGTCGCCGTCGATGTAGGTGATGCGGCTCTCGCAGGCCGCGGTGCCGCCGTAGCCCGGGTCGAAAGTGAAGATGCCGAGGTCGGCGTACAGCTTGCGGATGTCGGCGACGTCCGGACCGATGCTGCCGGCGATCAGCGGCAGGGTTGCCGTCCTGTCCGTGCCTTCGAGCCTGAGGGTGACGGAACCATTCGGCTTGCCGGTCATGTGCAAATCCTGCCTGGGGATGGGTCACCCGGCCCGGACAGGCGCGTGGCTGCGCCGCCACCCCGGGCCTTTCCTCCTATCTATGGCACAAGGAAAGGTGCGCGCAACCTTCGCACCCGCACCATCGTCGCACCAGCGCGGGCACGGCCCCGTGCCAAGCTGCGCGCTGCCCAGAAACGGTTATGGAACTGTCAGCTTTGATGTTGCGCGCCACCGCAAGAAGAAAGGACGTTCATTCTTGAAAGAAAGAACCAAAGAACTTTTATCTGCAAGGTCGTCACGCCACCTGCGCCCGCAGCCCTACGTGCAAAGTCTTTTTAATGCTTTTTCTTCAGAAAACGAAGAGTCTTGCCTTTCTGGCCGAAGCGGCGAACCGCTGTGAGGTTCATGCCAGCTTCTAGGGGTGGGCGATGCCCTTGGCCCACAGGCCGCGTCGCTGTGCCTGGGCGGCCTGCTCGGCGAGCCCGAGCGCGGGCTGGTCGGGCTCCGCGGTCGCCCAGCCGCTCTCGACCACCGCGCGGTTGATTTCCACCCCGCCGGACCGGCACAGGCCGAGCGGGCGGCCGCTGGCGTCGCGGCCGTCGAGGCGGCACTCGGTGCGGCCGTGCGACACCAGCCCGGCCAGGATCACGCTGGCGCGGCCGCCGCAGTCGACGGGCGCGCCGGACGCCTCGCCGCAGCCGGTGCCGCGCGCCGGCGCCGCCACCCCGAGCAGGCGGACCACCGTGTCGCGCAAGCGCAGGGTGTCGCCGTCGACCACCGTGACCTGGGTGGCGTCCGCGGTCAGGGTCAGGGCGGGGGCGGGCGGGCGCTGCGCGGCAAGGCGGCCGGACACTGCGGGAAGCAGCGCCGCGCCGGCAGCCGCCAGTCCGGCCGGCAGCGCAAGCCAGAGCACGGCACGCAGGAGGCGCGGGCCAGCAGGCGGGGAGGCACGGCGGAAGATGCGACGCGGGGAGCTGATGGACATGGCACCTGCCTGCGCTGCCGGTCGTGGGCCTGGTCAACGTGCCTAGCGCCGGCAGGCGCGAGGCGCAACCGGGCACGGCGGCTGGGTGGTGGCTCGGGTCGAAAGGCCAGGGCTCCGCCCTGGACCCGCCATAGGCAGGTGGCCAAAGGTTCCAATGATCCGCCTGGATCGTCGAAAGGGCCGCCGAAGGGAGCCGCCCCTGGACCTAGCCTTCTCAAGGTCGAGGGTTCCAAGGGCTTGCCCTTGGCGGGGTCCAGGGGCAGAGCCCCTGGCCCTTCTTTCCGGGCCTCAGACCGCCTCAGCGCCAGAACGGCTCGGCGTGGCGCAGCCGCTTCCACGCCAGTTCGGCGGAGTCCCCGGCCGGCGCCGCCTCCGACGCCAGCCAGCCCAGCACGGCGCCGCCGCCGAAGCCGCCGCCGGCGGGCCCGAGCCTGTCCAGCAGCGCGGAGGCTGCCGCGCCGTCGGTCAGCAGGCCGAGCGCCTCCTGCAGGGCGGCGAGGCGGCGCAGGTAGCGGCGCGACCCGCCGGCGGGGAACGCAGGGGCGAAGAACTCGGCGGCGTAGCGCAGGCGCTTGCCCGCCTTGCGCAGGTCGTGGCGCTGCTCGCCGGACAGGTCCAGCACGTGCCGGCCGGCGTGCAGCATCGCCGACAGCGCGTGGTCGAGACGGCGCGACACGTAGGGCCGCACCGGGGCGTCGAGCACGGCCAGGCGCTCCTGCGAGGCGGCGGAGCGCCACGGGCACAGCTCCGGCAACAGGGCGAGCTCGAGGCCCAGGCTGCGCCAGCGGGCCCCGGCCGGACCAGCGGCGAGTTCCGCCACGATGGCACGGTAGGCAAGGGTGCGCTGGCGCTGGGCGGCGTCGCGGAGGCGGGCGATCCTGGGCTCCTGCGGCATCGCCTGGCGCAGCGCGGCCAGGGGGCCGTCGAGGAACACGTCCCAGTCGCGCGCCGTGCCGAGCAGGGCGGCCAGGGCGCGCAGCGAGGCGGACAGGGCGCGCAGCTCCGGGGCGTCGGCGGCGCGGCGGAACAGCGACAGGGCGGAGCGCAGCCGGCGGCAGGCGACACGCGCCTGGTGCACCGGCTCGGGGGAGAAGCCGTCCGCGCCAGGGGGCGCCACGCGCGCGAGCCAGTGGCGCACCGCCCCGCCGAGATGTCGGAGCAGCAGGCGCAGCGCGTGCTCGATGCCGGCGTCGGGGGGCACGCGGGGCAGGGCCGGCGGACGCGGCCTGTCGTCGCCGGCGGCACGGCCGAGGCGCAGCGCCTCGGCCGCCAGGGTGGCGCTGGGGGGCTCGAGCCGGACCCGGGCGGCGATCAGGCGGGCGAGACCGGCGACCGCGGCGGCCTCGCCCTCGATCGACAGCCGGCAGGCCGGGCGTTCGTCGTCCACGGCGCGCAGCACGCCGTCGATCAGGGTGACGACGGGCGCGCCGTCCGGCAGCGACCAGGCCCGGCTGGTGCCGCGGAAGGCGGCGACCGGGACGAGGCCTGCGGGCAACGGATGGCCGGCGAACTCCGGGGCGTCGGCCTCGGCGAGCGGCGGCGCCGGCACGGCCGGGCCGTGGTCGTCGTGGCGCGGCGTCGCGTGCTCCAGGCGCCAGCGGGCGGGGGCGTCGCCGCGGCGGGTTTCGCGCAGCGCCAGCCTGGGGGCGAGCGGGGCCAGCGGACTGTCGTGCCAGACGAGGTGCAGCGATGAGGGGCGGCCGCGCCTGGCGCGGGCGAGCGCGGGGATGCGGCGCAGCGCGGGGGCGTCCTCGGAGGCGACGCACAGCTCGAGGCGCAGCGATGAGGGGGCCTGCGGCGCGGAACCGGCTTCGGCCAGGGTGGGCTCGGGACCGGCAGGATTGTTCGCGGCCGCGTCGGCGGCGACGTCCGACGGGGCGGCGCTCCGGCTCACGGCGGGGCGGGGTCCGGCAGGTCGACGGGACGGATGAAGCGGCGCAGCGTCGCGCCGCCACCGGAGAGGTCGGCCCAGGGCACGTCGAACGAGAGCACCGCCAGCGCCGCGGTCGGGAACGCCTCCTCCAGCCGGGCCAGCGCCTCCGGGTCGGAGCCGGGGCCGGACAGCAGCAGGGCGAGGTCGTGCAGGCCGGGGTTGTGGCCGACCAGCAGCACGCACTCCGCGTCGCGCCCGCCGTGCTGCAGGGCGGCCAGGAGGTCGGGGGCGACGGCGAGGTAGAGCGCATCGAGCGGCTCCACGGCGGGGACCGCGTCCCAGGGCTCCAGGGCCTCGATGGTCTGCAGGGTGCGCCGCGCGGAGGACACCAGTATCAGCCCGGGACGCAGCGCAAGGCCAGCGAGCACCTCGCGCATCGACTCCGCGGCGCGGCGGCCGCGCGGGTTCAGCGGCCGCGCGTGGTCGGGGAGCCTGGGATCATCCCAGGACGACTTGGCGTGTCGCAGGAGCAGGAGCTGGCGCATGGCAGCAACTCTGCCACGAAGCGCCTGCCTTGTCCCGGGGCACGTCCCGGAAAGGCACCCCGCGTCGCAGCGGCGAAGGCGTTCCGCAGACCCGTTCTGGGTCAGGCCTCCAAGAGGCAGGTCCAGGCGCGGCGTGTCCCTCGGGGGTCCGGGAGTCGCTGTCAAAGGTTCGGACGCGCCCCCGGGTCGTTGGCGTGGTGGCGGAGGGAGAGCCCGGCCTTGCCTGCCCGTCCCTCGCCGCCACCTCCGCGAAGGCACTTGGGGGGACCCACGCGGCATGGCAGGGCAGGACGGGATCGCGGCGCTGCGCCTGGTGCTCGGCGACCAGTGCAGCGCGTCGCTGGCGGCGCTGTCGGACCTCGATCCCGCGCAGGACGTGGTGCTGATGGCGGAGGTGGACGAGGAATGCCGCTACGTCCGCCACCACAAGAAGAAGATCGTCCTGGTGCTCTCCGCGATGCGCCACTTCGCCCGCGCGCTGCAGTCGCGCGGGGTGCGGGTCGAGTACGTGCGGCTGGACGACCCTGGGAACACGCACGGCCTGCGCGGCGAGGTGCTGCGCGCGGCCGCGCGGCTGCGGCCCGGCCGGGTCGTGGTCACGGAGCCGGGGGAGTGGCGGCTGCTCGACGACATGCGTCGCTGGCACGAGGCGCTGGGAGTCGAGGTGGAGATCCGCGACGACATGCGGTTCCTGTGCCGGGTGCAGGACTTCGTGGCCTGGGCGCGGGGCAAGCGGACCCTGCGCATGGAGTTCTTCTACCGCGACATGCGGCGCACGCACGGGGTGCTGCTCGACGGGATCGGTGCGGACGGCGGCGGGCCGGAGGGCGGGCAGTGGAACTACGACGCGGAGAACCGCAAGCGGCTGCCGAAGGGGGTGGAGGCGCCGCCGACGCCCGAGTTCGCGCCGGACGCGATCACGTTGGAGGTGATGGCGCTGGTCGCCGGGCGCTTCGCAGGGCATTTCGGCGAGGTCGAGGGGTTCTGCCTGCCGGTGACGTCGCGCGAGGCGCACGCGGCG
This sequence comes from uncultured Acetobacteraceae bacterium, assembly GCA_964236695.1. Lineage (GTDB taxonomy): Bacteria > Pseudomonadota > Alphaproteobacteria > Acetobacterales > Acetobacteraceae > CAXSEF01. The sequence goes on from CAXSFU010000002.1 coordinate 107,254, forward strand.
CTGGCGGACTTCGTGGCGCGGCGGCTGCCGCAGTTCGGCGACTGGCAGGACGCGATGAAGACCGGCGAGCCGGCGCTGTTCCACGCCCTGGTGTCGACCTCGATGAACTGCGGCCTGCTGCTGGCGCGCGAGGTGTGCGCGGCCGCGGAGGACGCCTACCGCGCGGGGCATGTGCCGCTGAACGCGGCGGAGGGGTTCATCCGGCAGGTGCTGGGCTGGCGCGAGTTCGTGCGCGGCATCTACTGGCTGCACATGCCGGAGTACGGGCGGAAGAACGCACTCGGCGCGGTGCGGGCGGTGCCGCAGTTCTACTGGGACGGGGCGACGCGGATGAACTGCGTGCACCAGGCGGTGGCCGACACCCGCGAGCACGCCTACGCGCACCACATCCAGCGGCTGATGATCACGGGCAACTTCGCGCTGCTGGCCGGGCTCGATCCGGCGCAGGTCGACGAGTGGTACCTGATCGTCTACGCCGACGCCTACGAGTGGGTCGAGATGCCCAACGTGCGCGGTATGGCGCTGTTCGCCGACGGCGGCGTGATCGGGTCCAAGCCGTACGCGGCGTCGGGCGCCTACATCAACCGGATGAGCGACTACTGCGCCGGCTGCGCCTACGACGTGCGCGAGTCGGTGGGCGAGGGGGCGTGCCCGTTCAACGCGCTGTACTGGGACTTCATCGCGCGCCACGCCGACACGTTCGCGGGCAACCACAGAATGTCGATGCCGGTGGCGACGATGCAGCGCATGGCGCCGGAGAAGCTGGGGGCGCTGCGGGCGCGGGCGGCTTCCTTTCTCGCGGCGATGGGGGCGGGGGAGGCGGTCTAGGAAGGCAAGGCCAGGGCTCTGCCCTGGACCCGCCAGGGGCGAGCCGCCCCTGGACCCGGCCTCACTTCAGGAAGGGGTTCCAAGGGCCCTGCCTTTGGCGGGGTCCAGGGGCAGAGCCCCTGGCCTTCCTTTCCGACTGCCCGCCCAGGCAGAGCCTTGCGCCGCCTGCGTCCTCGGCCTACCTCACGCCCCATCGTGAGCTATGCCATCAAGGAGATGTTCGCGACGCTTCAGGGCGAGGGCGCGCAGTCCGGCCGGGCGTCGGTGTTCTGCCGCTTCGCCGGGTGCAACCTGTGGTCGGGGCGCGAGGCCGACCGTGCGGCCGCGCAATGCCGGTTCTGCGACACCGACTTCGTGGGCACCGACGGGACGGGGGGCGGGCGGTTCGCCGATGCGGCGTCGCTGGCCGACGCGATCGCGGCGCTGTGGCCGGGCGGGCCGGGCGGCTACGTCGTGTTCACCGGGGGCGAGCCGCTGCTGCAGCTTGACGACGCGCTGCTCAATGCGGTGCATGCGCGCGGGCTGGTGGCGGCGGTGGAGACCAACGGCACGATCGCGGCGCCGGCGGGCGTGGACTGGGTGTGCGTGAGCCCCAAGGCGGGCGCCGCGCTGGTGCAGACCAGCGGCGCGGAGCTGAAGCTGGTGTTCCCGCAGCCGGGGCTGATGCCGGAGCGCTTCGAGGGCACGGGCTTCGCGCACTACTTCCTGCAGCCGATGGACGGGCCGCACAGGGCCGAGAACACGGCGGCGGCGGTGGCGTACTGCCTGGCGCACCCGCGGTGGCGGCTCAGCGTGCAGATGCACAAGGTGATCGGGATCGCCTGATGTTCGAGCTGTCCAAGCAGTTCCGCTTCGAGGCGGCGCACACCCTCGACCGCGCGATCGACGTCGAGCCGAGCCGGCGCATCCACGGGCACTCCTACCGCGCCGAGGTCACGGTGCGCGGTGAGGCGGACCCGGTCAGCGGCATGGTGGTCGATCTCGGCGTGTTCGAGCGGGCGCTGGAGGCGGCGAGGGACGGGCTGGACCACCGGTTCCTCGACCACGTCGGCGGGCTGGGGCCGGCGACGATGGAGAACCTGTCGGCTTGGATCTGGCGGGTGGTGGAGCCGGTGTGCGCGGGGCTGGTGCGGGTCGTGGTGCACCGGGACAGCAACGGGGAAAGCTGCGCGTACTTCGGGCCGGTGAAGAAGTAGGAAGGCCAGGGCTCTGCCCTGGACCCGCCAGGGGCAGCGCCCCTGGACCGGCGCACAGGGGGCATCGGCCGCCGGGGTGTGCCGCCGGCCCAAGGTCGGGTTTCCAAAGGCTCGGCCTTTGGCGGGGTCCCCGCTTCCAGGCAGGGGGGCAGAGCCCCTGACCTTGCCTTACTCCGCGGCCGGCAGGTCGATCCACGACAGGTGGCCGCCCTTGCCGGCGCCGGTGTCGACGAACATGGCGGTGCCGCCCAGGGCGCCCTGCTTGACGAGCGGGCGCCCGTCGGTGCTGCGCCGGTCGTGGCCGACGTAGGCGGTCATGCCCGGCGGGATGCGGTCGACCCAGCGCAGCACGCGCTCCGGGAAGCCGTCGGCCTGGGTGCGGCCGGTGGTCTGGCCGAACAGGGCGCGCGACAGCAGGGGCGTCACGCCCGCGAGCGGCGGCGGCGGCGGCTCGTGCAGCATGCGCGGGTCGAAGCTGCCGTGCACGAAGAAGCGGGGGCCGTCGGCGATCCAGGCCGGCGCGCGCCCGATCTCGGCCAGGGCGCGTGCGCGCAGCGGCTCGTCGAGCTGCGCCAGGGTGTCCTGCAGGCCGCGGTCCATGCGCACGGCGTGGCCGGCGAGGCTGCGGCCGAGCTTGCGGTCGTGGTTGCCGAGCAGGAACAGGCCGCGTCCCTCGTCGAGCAGTCGGAAGGCTTGGCGCAGCACCGCAGCGCTGTCCGGGCCGCCGTCGGTCAGGTCGCCGAGCTGGACAACGAAGCGGTCGGTGTCGGCGGCGAAGGCGAAGGCGTGCGCGTCGCCGTGCACGTCGCCGACGACGCGCAGGGGGCGGTCGCGCGGGATCACCCGTCGCCCCCGGCGGCGGCGGGCTCGACGGCAGCGGGGCGCACGGCGGCGCGGAAGGTGTCGAGCGCGCGGCTCCGGGCCTGGGCGAGGTCGACGATCGGGCGGGGATAGGTCGCGCCCAGGGTCACGCCTGCCTTGTCCAGAGCCGCGGCCGGCGCGTCCCAGGGGGCGTGCAGCCAGCGGGTCGGCAGGTCCTTCAGCTCGGGGACCCAGCGGCGGACGTAGTCGCCGTCGGGGTCGAACTTCCCGCCCTGGGAGACGGGGTTGAACACGCGGAAGTACGGCTGGGCGTCGATGCCGGAGCCCGCGATCCACTGCCAGCTCACGCTGTTGGCGGCGAGGTCGGCGTCGACCAGCGTGTCCCAGAACCAGGCCTCGCCCTCGACCCAGTCGACGAGCAGCTGCTTGACCAGGAAGGAGGCGGTGATCAGGCGGACGCGGTTGTGCATCCAGCCCATGTTCCAGAGCTGGCGCATGCCGGCGTCGACGATCGGGATGCCGGTGCGGCCGCGCTGCCAGGCCCGCAGCTCGGAGGCCTCGGCGCGCCAGGGGATGCGGGCGAAGGGCTCGCGCAGCGGGAGGTCGGGGAGCTGCGGGCGGTGCCACAGCAGGTAGGCGGAGAACTCGTGCCAGAGCAGCTCGGACAGGAACACGTCGAGCGCCTTGCCGGTGCCGGCGGCAAGGGCGGCGTGCCAGACCTGGTTGGGGGACAGCTCGCCCCAGTGCAGGTGGGGCGACAGCATGGAGGTGCTGTCGCGGCCGGGGATGTTGCGGCCCTCGTCGTAGCCGGCGACGCCGCGCGCCATGAAGGCGTCCAGGCGCTCGTGGGCGCCGGCCTCGCCGGGGGTCCAGCTTTCGCGCATGCCGCCGGCCCAGTCCGGGCGGGTCGGCAGCAGGCCCCAGGAGTCGAGGCTGTCGGAGGCGGGCGGCTTCGCGCCGGGGATGCGGTCGGGCGCGGGCCGCGGGGCGGCGGGCTCGCCCTGGGCGCGGCAGGCCTTCGCGTAGGGCGTGTAGACGCCGTAGGTGTTGCCGGTCTTGGTCCTCACCTGGTCGGGCGCGAACAGGGTCGAGACGCGGTGCAGGTGCAGGGCCGCGCCCTGGGCGGCCAGCGCCTCGCCGGCCTCGGCGTCGCGGGCGCGCGCCCAGGGCTCGTGCATCGCCCCGGCGTGGACCTGCGTGGCGCCGGCCTCGCGGGCCAGGGCGGCGATCGTCGCCACCGCCGGGCCGCGCCGCAGGACCAGCGTGGCGCCGCGGCCGGCGAGGTCCGCGGCGAGCGCCGCCAGGGTGTGGTGCAGCCACCAGCGCGACGCGCTTGCCGGCGCCCAGCGGCCGCCGGCGTCCTCGTCGAGCACATAGGCGGCCAGCACCGGGGCACCGGTCGCAAGCGCCGCCTGCAGCGCGGGGTTGTCGGCGAGGCGAAGGTCCTGGCGGAACCAGAGCAGGGTTGTGCCGCTCGGACCCTGTCCGGCGCCGGCCTTGGTCGCCATGCCTGTCGTTCCCCTCCTGCCGGCCCGTTGCGCCGGGATGCTCCCGACCTCGCAGAAGTCCCGGAATGCTGCAATTACAATGTGTGGCGCGGCCCTGGCCTGGCAAGCCGGCCGCCCGTCCCAAGGCCGTTCCTGCTGCCCGGGGGGGGGCGGGCCGCCTCAGGCGTTCGTCGCCGCGGGGGCGCCGACGTGGCCGAGCGCGAAGCTGAACAGGCGCTCCCGCCCCAGCATGAACACCTGGCCGCCGGCGGGGAACAGCGCCGCGATCTCGGGGTGCGCCACGTCCAGGCCGCCGGTGTAGGCGCCCAGAGCGGGCAGCATCAGCCGGCCCGGCGAGGCCACGAAGCACGCGCGGCTCACCCAGCCGGCGCGGGTGCGCACGCGAGCCTTGGGGTGGTGGTGGCCGCAGATCTCCGCGTCGGCACCGCACGGCGTCCGGCGGCCCTGGTGGCGGAAGGCCAGCGGGCCGCAGCGCCATTCCGCGACCGCGAGGCCGCCCAGCCCGTCGGGCGGCAGCGGGTCGTGGTTGCCGCTCACCCAGACGAACTCGGAGCGCGCGGCCATGTGCGCGAGGCGGGCGGCCTCGGCGGGCGGCAGGCGGGCGGCGGCGTGGCGGTCGTGGAAGCTGTCGCCCAGCAGCACCACACGCGCCGGGCGCCAACGGTCGAGCAGCGCCGCCAGCCGGTCCAGGGTGATCGCGGTGTCCCAGGGCGGCACCAGGCTGCCGCGGCGGGCGGCGGCGGTGCCCTTCTCCAGGTGCAGGTCGGCGACCGCGAGCACGCCGGCGGCGGGCCAGAACAGGGCGCCTGCGGGGTCGAGCAGGAGGTGCTCGCCGGCGAGGGGCAGGGGCGTGTCAGCCATGAAGGAAGGCCAGGGCTCTGCCCTGGACCCGCCAGAGCGAGCCGCCCTGGACCGGCTTTCTTAAGGGATGCGTTCCAAGGGCGCAGCCTTTGGCGGGGTCCAGGGGCAGAGCCCCTGGCCTTGCTTCCTGTCTCACGCCGTCGCCCTTGGCTGCCGCCGCGCCCGGCGCAGGTTGGCGCGGTGCACCGGGTGCACGCGCATCTCCTCCGTGGACGGCGCAGCGTCGCCGGTGGCCTCCGCCACGAGCTGCTCGGTCTCGGCGAGCATGGCCTCCTCGTCGGCCTCGGTGCGCACGGTCTCGCGGCCGATGTCGAGCAGCACCGGGACGGCGAGGGGCGAGACGCGCGACAGCCGGACGGTGCGGATGCGGCCGGCGACGCGGCCGAGCATGGCGGCGAGGCGGGCGAGGTCGGTGAGGCCGCCGGCGGCGTCGGCGCGGGTGGCGCGCAGCAGAACGTGGTCGGGCTGGTGGCGGCGCAGCACGTCGTAGATCAGGTCGGTGTTGACCGTGACCTGGCGTCGGTTGCGGCTGGCGCCGGGCTGGTGGCGCTCCACCAGGCCGGACACCACGGCGATGTTGCGGAAGGTGCGGCGCAGCATGGAGGACTCCGCCATCCAGGCCTCCAGGTCGTCGCCGAGCATGTCCTGGTCGAACAGGGAGTCGATGTCGCCGGGCTCGGCGCCGGACCATACGGCGATCACGTAGTCGGTGGCGACGAAGCCGAGCGGCTGGGCGCCGGCGCGCTCCATGCGCCTGGTGAGCAGCAGGCCGAGGGTCTGGTGGGCGTTGCGGCCCTCGAAGCAGTAGGCGACCAGGAACCAGCGGCCGTTGCGCGGGAAGACCTCGACGAGCAGGTCGTCCGGGCCGGGCAGCTCGGAGCGCGCGGCCTGCAGCTCCAGCCATTCGCGGACCTGGTCGGGGTAGAGGTGCCAGCTCGACGGGTCGTGCAGCATGGCGCGGACGCGGTCGGCGAGGTTGCTGGTCATCGGGTACTTGCTGCCGGCGTAGGTCGGGATCATCGGCTCGCCGTCGCCGCCCTCGGCGCACTCCACGGTGGTCTCGCGGATGCGCAGGAAGCGCAGCAGGCGGCCGCCGAACAGGAAGGTGTGGCCGGGGGACAGGATGTTGGCGAAGCCTTCCTCGATCTCGCCGAGGCGGAAGCCGCGGGCGCCGCCGAGGCGGACAGTGAGCAGGGGCGCCTCGACGATGGTGCCGATGTTCATGCGCGCGCGCTGCGCCACGCGGGCGGCGCGGACGTGGACGCAGCCGTCGGCGTCGCGGAACAGCTTGCGGTAGCGCTCGTAGGCGTGCAGCGCGTAGCCGCCGTCCTCCACGAAGCCGAGGGTGTCGTCGAAGTCGCGGCGGGACAGGTCGGCGTAGGGGGCGGCGCGGCGCACCTCGGCGAACATGGCGTCCACGGAGTAGGGCGCGGCGGCGGCGCACAGCAGCAGGTGCTGGGCCAGCACGTCGAGGCCGCCAGGGCGGGGCGGGTCGCCGTCCAGCTCGCGGGCGGCGACGCCGAGCATGGCGGCCTCGCATTCGAGCACCTCGAAGCGGTTGGCGGGCACGAGGATGGCGCGGCTGGCCTCGTCCATGCGGTGGTTGGAGCGGCCGACGCGCTGCACCAGGCGCGAGACGCCCTTGGGGGCGCCGACCTGGATCACCTGGTCGACGCCGCCCCAGTCGATGCCGAGGTCGAGCGAGGAGGTCGCCACCACGCCGCGCAGCTCGCCGCGCGACATCGCGGCCTCGACCTTGCGGCGCTGGCCGATGTCGAGGGAGCCGTGGTGGAGCGCGATCGGCAGGGTCGCCTCGTTGAGCTTCCACAGCGCCTGGAACAGCAGCTCGCCCTGGGCGCGGGTGTTGACGAACACGATGGTCATGCCGGCCTGCGCGATGCGGTCGAGCACGGCGGAGGCGGCGGCGAGGCCCATGCGGCCGGACCAGGGGACGCGGCCGTCGGGCAGCATCATCGACAGCTCGGGGGGCGCGCCGGCGGGTTCCTCGACCACGCGCACCGGGCCGCCGAGGCCGACGTAGCGCTCGATCGCGGCGCGGTGGGCGACGGTGGCGGACAGGCCGACCACGCGCAGGCCGGGCACCAGCGTCGCCAGCCGGGCGAGGCCGAGGGCGAGCTGGTCGCCGCGCTTGGTGCCGGCCAGCGCGTGCACCTCGTCAACCACGACGCAGCGCAGGCCGGCGAACAGCACGGCTGCGGTGGTCTGGGACAGCAGGAGGGCGAGGCTTTCCGGGGTGGTCAGCAGGATGTCGGGCGGGTGCTCGCGCTGGCGCCTGCGGCGGTCGGCGGGGGTGTCACCGGTGCGGGTCTCGACGGTGATCGCGAGCGCCATGTCGGCGACCGGGGCCAGGAGGTTGCGGGCGATGTCGGTGGCGAGCGCCTTCAGGGGCGAGACGTAGAGGGTGTGCAGGCCGGCGCCCGCCGCCCCGCCGGCGAGCGCCACGAGGCTGGGCAGGAAGCCGGCCAGGGTCTTGCCGCCGCCGGTGGGCGCGATCAGCAGGGCGCTGTCGCCGTCCGCGGCGGCGTCGAGCATGGCGAGCTGGTGCGCGCGCGGCACCCAGCCGCGGCCGGCGAACCAGGCGGCGAAGGGGGCCGGCAATGGTCCGGGCATGGGTGGGAGATAGGCCAGGCGCGCCGCCGCGCCAAGCCGCAGGCAGCGTGCGAGGGCCGCGCCGGCGGGCGCTTCGGCTCTCCCGACAGTGATTACCAATCCTCCATCATTAACGGCATACCGCGCCGTCACAACGGAGAATGCCGTGCGCACACTGCTGGACGCGATCCTTTCGAGGCTGGTCAGGCGGGGGCGGCTCACCGTGCGCTACCCCGACGGCGGGCTGCGGACTTTCGGCACGCAGCCCGGACCGGAGGCCGGCTTCGCCCTGCTCAGTGCGTCGGCGGTGCGCGGGCTGGTGGCCAACCCGGGGCTGGCGTTCGGCGAGTGCTACATGGACGGCACGCTGGTGCCCGAGGGCTGCGGCATCCATGACGTGCTGGGCGTGCTGTTCCTCAACATGGAGGACGGCTCGCACCCGGTCGGCGCCCTGGTCGAGCGGGCGCGCAGTCTTGGCCGCCGGCTGTCGCAGTTCAATCCCGCCCAGCGCGCGCAGCGCAACGTGGCGCACCACTACGACCTGAACGGGGCGCTTTACTCGCTGTTCCTGGACGAGGACCGGCAGTACTCGTGCGCGTATTTCGAGCGCGGCGACGAGACCCTGGAGCAGGCGCAGCTTGCCAAGAAGCGCCACATCGCGAGGAAGCTGCTGCTGCGGCCCGGGATGGAGGTGCTCGACATCGGCTGCGGCTGGGGGGGCATGGCGATCACCCTGGCGCGCGAGCACGGGGTGCGGGTGACCGGGATCACGCTGAGCGAGGAGCAGCTGGGCGTGGCGCGGCAGCGTGCGGCGGCGGCGGGGCTGTCGGACCGGGTGCGCTTCGAGCTGGTGGACTACCGCAGCGTCGATCGCACCTTCGACCGCATCGTCTCGGTCGGCATGTTCGAGCATGTCGGGGTGAACCACCACGCACGCTACTTCGAGGTCGTCCGTCGCTGCCTGGCCGACGATGGCGTGGCGCTGGTGCACGCGATCGGGCGCAGCGACGGGCCAGGGTCTACCAACGCCTGGCTCGCGAAGTACATCTTTCCTGGCGGCTACTCGCCGGCGCTGTCGGAGGTGTTCGCGGCGGTCGAGCGAAGCGGCCTCTACGCCACGGACTGCGAGGTGCTGCGGCTGCACTACGCCGAGACGCTGCGGCACTGGCGTCAGCGCTTCGCCGCCAGCCGGGCGCGGGTCGCGTCGCTCTACGACGAGCGGTTCTGTCGGATGTTCGAGTTCTACCTGTCGGCGTGCGAGCTGACGTTCCGCCACATGGGGCACATGGTGTTCCAGGTTCAGCTCGCGCGGCAGGAAGGCGTGGTGCCGATGACGCGGGGGTATATGGCGGACGTGGCCGAGGTGCGGGAGCTGCAGGCGGCGGACTGAGAAAGCAAGGCCAGGGTTCTGCCCTGGACCCGCCAGGGGCGGCGCCCCTGGACCGGCGCAACGGGGGCGGCTTGGCCGCGGGCGCCAGTCGCCGCACACTCAGCGGATGCCGCCGCACCCCGACACCTGGCTCATCCCCCGGCCCGACGGCCTGTTCTGCGAGCCGGGCGGGTTCCACATCGACCCGGTCAATCCGGTGAACCGCGCGGTCATCACCCACGCCCACGCCGACCATGCGCGCCCGGGGCACCAGGCGGTGCTGGCCACGGCGGAGTCGCTGGCGATCATGGACGTGCGCATGGGGCAGGGGCGCGCCGGCGTCGTCCAGCAGGCGCTGCGCCCGGGCGAGCACGTCACCATCAACGGCGTCGACGTGTGGATGCAGCCGGCCGGCCACGTGCTCGGCTCCGCGCAGGTGGCGATGCAGTGGCGCGGCAGCCGGGCGGTGGTCAGCGGCGACTACAAGCGCGTGCGCGACCCGACCTGCGCGCCGTTCGAGCCGATCGAGTGCGACGTGTTCGTCACCGAGGCGACCTTCGGCCTGCCGGTGTTCCGCCATCCGCCGCCGGCCGGCGAGGTCGCGCGGCTGATCGCCAGCGTGGCGCTGTTCCCGGAGCGGACGCATGTCGTCGGCTGCTACGCGCTGGGCAAGTGCCAGCGGCTGATCGCGCTGCTGCGCGAGGCGGGGTGGGACCGGCCGATCTACCTGCACGGCGCGCTGATCCCGGTGTGCGAGGCGTACGAGCGGCTGGGCGTGGCGCTGGGCGAGCTGCGGCCGGCGACGGTGGCGGCGAAGGCGGAGCTGGTGGGCGCGATCGTGCTGGCGCCACCGGGCGCGATCGCGGACCGCTGGGCGCGGCGGCTGGCCGAGCCGGTGGTGGGGCTGGCGTCGGGGTGGATGCGGGTGCGCCAGCGGGCGAGGGCGCGGGGCATCGAGCTGCCGCTGGTGATCTCGGACCACTCGGACTGGGACGAGCTGCTCGCCACGCTCGACGAGGTGGGGGCGCCGGAGGTCTGGGTCACGCACGGCAGCGAGGAGGCGCTGATCCACGCCGCCGGGCTGCGCGGCATCCGCGGGCGGGCGCTGCGGATGATCGGCTACGGGGACGAGGACGTGGAGGTGGCGGCGTGAGGGAAGGCAGGAAGGCCAGGGGCTCTGCCCCTGGACCCCGCCAAAGGCGAGCCTTTGGAAACCCCGACTTGGGCCTGTGCCTTGTTGTGCGGGTCTGGGGGCGCTCGCCCCCAGCGGGTCCAGGGCAGAGCCCTGGCCTTGCCTTGGCTCGTTTCGCTTGATCGCCTTCGCCGAGCTCCTGGACCGCCTGACGCTGTCGCCCGGCCGCCTGGCAAAGGTGGCGCTGCTGCGCCGCTTCTTCGAGGCGGAGGCCGACCCCGACCGCGGCTACGCCCTGGCCGCGATGGCCGGCGAGCTGGCGTTCCGTGCCGCCAAGCCGGGGCTGATCCGCGCGCTGGCGGAGAGCCGGGTCGATCCGGTGCTGTTCGCGTGGAGCCACGACTTCGTGGGCGACCTGGCGGAGACGGTGTCGCTGGTGTGGCCGGAGCGGCCGACCAACGCGTCGCCGCCGCTGCTGGCGGAGGTGGTGCTGACGCTGGCGTCCGGCGAGAAGGCGGAGCTGGGGCAGGTTGTGGCGGGGTGGCTCGACGCCTCGGACAGCTCGGTGCGCTACGCGGTGCTGAAGCTGATCACCGGGTCGCTGCGGGTTGGGGCGTCGGCGCGGCTCGCGAAGATCGCGCTGGCGGAGCTGGCGTCGGGGCACGGGGTGGCGATCGCGGCGGACGAGATCGAGGAGGTGTGGCACGGGCTGGCGCCGCCCTACGACGCGCTGTTCGCCTGGTGCGAGGGGCGGGGGCCGCGTCCGGACCCGGCCGACGCCCCGGTGTTCCGGCCGCCGATGCTGGCGCACCCGCTGGAGGCCGCCGACCTCGCGGTCCTGGACGCGGCGGCGTTCCGGGCGGAATGGAAGTGGGACGGCATCCGGGTGCAGCTCGTCTCCACGGCGGGCGGGCGGCGGGTCTACTCGCGCGGCGCGGACGACGTGTCGGCGGCGTTCCCCGAGATCGTCGAGGCGATGGATTTCCTCGGCGTGCTCGACGGCGAGCTGCTGGTGGTGCGCGACGGCGAGGTGGCGCCGTTCGCCGACCTCCAGCAGCGGCTCAACCGCAAGGTGCCCGGCGCGGCGATGCTGCGCGACTTCCCGGTGGCGGTGCGGCTCTACGACCTGCTGTTCGAGGGCGAGGAGGACCTGCGGCCGCTGCCGTTCGACGTGCGGCGCGCGCGGCTGGAGGCGTGGTTCGCGCGCACGCCGCTGGCGCGCATGGACCTGTCGGAGCTGATCGCCTTCGACAGCATCGCCGCGCTGTCGGAGAAGCGCGACGGGGCGCGGGCGGCCTCGATCGAGGGGCTGATGCTCAAGCGCGGCGACAGCGCCTACGTGCCGGGGCGGCCGAAGGGGCAGTGGTGGAAGTGGAAGCGCGACCCGCTGACGATCGACGCCGTCGTGATGTACGCGCAGCGCGGGCATGGCAAGCGGTCGAGCTTCTACTCGGACTACACGTTCGGGTTGTGGCGAGAGGGCGCGGGCGGGGTCGACGAGCTGGTGCCGGTGGGCAAGGCGTACTCGGGATTCACGGACGCGGAGCTGGTGACGATGGACCGCTGGATCCGCAACAACACGGTCGGGCGGTTCGGGCCGGTGCGCGAGGTGGCGCGCGGGCTGGTGCTGGAGATCGCGTTCGACGCGGCGCAGCTCTCGAAGCGGCACAAGTCGGGGGTGGCGCTGCGCTTCCCGCGCGTGGCGCGGCTGCGGCCGGACAAGCCGTTCGCCGAGGCGGACCGGCTGGAGACGCTGATGCGGCTGGTGGAGGGGTGGGAGGACGAGTCGGCGCCCTCGGACCCTGTCGTGGGCTGAGGCGGCGGGACGGGCTGTCCTGCCAAAAAACGTCGATACAGGGGCAGCTTGCCCCTCACCTTGAAGCAGGGCGGGTCCAGGGCAGAGCCCTGGCCTTACGTCGCCTTACCTCGTGTCGAGCACGACCGTGCCCATGGCCTTGCGGGTCGTGAGCGGTTAGTTGCCGAGGTTGTGCGGCAAGACTGCGCTCTCCAGTTCCAGGTTGCCGGCGTGCTATCTCGACGCACAGATATCACCGGGCTCACCCTCCTGAAGGTAGGCAACGCCGCCTGAGAGAAGCGTCAAGCTTTTGCCAGGTGCGACAACCTCCGTCTGTGTCTCTGCTTCGAAATGATCAAGAAAATCAGCATCGATCTCAGTCTCGACGATCGAGATCATCTCCATGTCATTTTCCAAAGGCGGTTCTCCAAAATGTGCGCGCAGAATTATATGTCTGCTATTATGATCGATGGCGAAAGAGTATGCGCGCAGCGTGCTCGGGGTCTGGCTGTGGAGAGCACGTCTTGCAGAACCGCAAACAAGCTTCAGCAGGCGCTCATTTTCCATCATGCGCTCAATTTCGCCTGCCAATCCACGTCCCAGCCTGTTTCCGCAAAAAAGATTTCCAGATCACTGGCCTGCTCGACCCAGTTGTCGAACACCTCAGATGCCGAGAACACGTCTGCAGTCGAGGAATGAAAGATCAGAAAGCCTCCGGTTCGCTTCTGGTCGCCACGGACCAACACAAATTGCCCAGTGTCGACGCCTTTGGTGATGCGACCGACTTGTTCGAGGGGAATGGCTGTCATGGGGTCACCGGAACATGGTTGTTGACGATTGGGAGCCGGCTGCTTGGTGTAGCATACACCTCAAAATGAACATGCTGAACGCCGGGTGCATGCGTGCCCACCAACGAGCCGTCGTCCATACGGAATTGCCGTAACCCATCGGCGCTGCGAAACACCCCACTCCCAGGTTTTCCAATCTCGCGGTAGCCAGGGCCAAGGAACCGGATGCCAGCTTTGAGTGCGTCAGTCTGGCTCAATTTGTTTGCGCTTGTGAAGTTGCCGGACCGCCGGGCTGTTTCTTGCAAAACGTCATCAATGTTGCCGACGGCACTGATCGCATTGCCTGCGCCTTGTCCATTATCCGGCCTTTGCACCGGCGAACTCAGAGAGCCGGCGTTCACGGGTTTCTCAGCTGTGGTTACGGGAGGCGCGTCAGCTGAGGGGCCCTCCGGCATCAGTTGTCGTGGTTCTTCAGGAACCACCTGCTTGAGGATGGCTCCGCCAAGCGCACGAGCGGCGGCCCCTGCTCCGCCCGCCAGGCCAGCTGCCGCGATGCCAATCGCTGTCTCGACCGGATATACGGGCCGGATCGCGTCGGGAGCATGAGGGCGAGGCTGGCTGCTCGCGTGGATGGCCGCCTGGGTCGCAGGATCGCGGGCGCGCTCCGATGCGTCGGCGACGAAGCTGGGCCATCGATCGATTCCCACCGCCTTGATCGCGTCCGCCAGCCTGCCTGCCGCACCTGCCATGTCCGCGTGGCTGGTTGCGGTGGCTGCGGCCAAGGCAGCGGATCGAAGTGTGTGAGCGACAGGG
>CAXSFU010000003.1:0-101901 GCA_964236695.1 uncultured Acetobacteraceae bacterium
GGCAGAGCCCCTGGCCTTCCTTGCCTTGCCGGTCAGGGCAACCGGCCGCCGGTATTACTTGAGTCAAGCCGGTCCAGGGGCGGCTCCCTCCGGTGGCCTTTCCAACGATCCAGGCGGATCGTCGGAACCTTTGGCCACCTCCGCCTGGCGGGTCCGGGCAGAGCCCAGCCTTGCTTGCTCTGAGAAGCCAGGGCCCTCAGCCACTGGCATGAGCCTCACGCCGTGGGCGTCACACCCAGCCCCGCGCCCTGAAGGCGTCGAGGTCCACCCCGGGCGGGGCATACCACCCGCCCGCTCCGTAGCGGGCGCCAAGCTGCATCGCCGCCTCCTTGTTGCCGAAGGGAATGCGCAGCGTGGTGCCCGCCTCGCCGGCCGCCGGCTTCGCCGGGGCGCGACGGGTGGGCGGCACTGCGCGACGCGACGCCCTGCGCGGGGGTGCGGCGCCATCCTGGGCATCGTCCGCGGTGCCGGACGGGACGTCGGCCCCGGCCTCCTCCGCGGCCGGGCGGGTCCTGCCGCGCCTGCCGGCGCCCGGCGCGCCACGGGCGCCACCGTCCTTCTGGCCGCCGGCCCCGGGGGGGCTGCGGCGGACGCCGCCCCCCTTCGAGCCGCCCCGCTTCGCACCGCCCCGTGCGGCCTTCGCGCCGATCCCGCCCGAGGCCCTGCCCGGGCCCGCGGCCGCGGGCGGCAGGGCGGGCGCGGTGCCGTCCGCCGCCCCCTGCACCAGCCTGGCGATGATCCGCGCGGCCTGCTCGCACACCGCGTCCACCGCGCCGGCCATCTCCTGCCGCCCGAGCAGCACGTCGTCGAGCAGCCGCTCCATCTGCGCCGTCACGCCGGGGTCGACCAGCGCCGGGTCGGCGCGCTCCAGCACCCCGTGCAGCGCCAGGCCGCGCTCGGTCGGCACCACGTTCTTCCCGTCGGCGGCGAGCAGCTCCTGCGCCTTGAGGCCGCGGATCACCTCGGCGCGGGTCGCCGGCGTGCCGATGCCCTTCGCTTCGCGCAGCCGCTCGCGCAGCACCGGGTCGGAAACGAACCGCCAGGCGTTCTGCATCGCGTCGATCAGGGTGCCCTCGTTGTAGCGCGGCGGCGCCCGGGTCTCCTTGCCCTCCACCGCCGCGTCGTGCAGCCGCGCCGTCTCGCCGTCGCGCAGGACGGGCAGGGCCTGGGCGTCCTCGCCGCGCTCCTCCGCCGGCAGCCAGTCGGGGAACGCCGCGCGCCAGCCCGCCTCGATCGGCTGGCGCCCGCTGGCGCGGAAGGCGTGCCCGGCGACGTCCAGCTCCGCGACTGTCTGGCGGAACCGGAAGTCCGGCATCAGCGCCGCGAGATACGAGCGCGCCACCACGTCGAACAGCCGCCGCTCGTCCGCGTCCAGCCGCGGCCAGATCGCCGCGAGGTCGCCGGCGGTGCGGGCGTTGGGGATCACAGCGTGGTGGCTGGCGCCGGCCAGGCCCCGGTCGCTGAACGCGCCGCCCGCGCCTGCCCGGATCACCGGCGGGTCCGGAACGGGGATCGCGGCGAACGCGCGGCCGCGTCGCAGGGCGGCGACCAGGCCGGGCGCGTCCGGGATCAGGCTTTCCGGCAGGCAGCGCACCTCGGCGCGAGGGTAGGTGATGATCTTCCTGCCCGCGCCGTCGTACAGCGACTGCGCCACCTCCAGCGTGCGCGTCGCGGTCCAGCCGAAGCGCGTGGCGCACAGCTTCTGCAGCGACGGCAGGTCGTGCAGGCGCGGCGGCGCCTGCCGCCGGTCCTCCACCGTAACGGCGAGCGGGCCGGCGTGTCCCTCGGCCAGGGCGGCCACGGCCTCGGCGTCCTCGCGCTTCAGCAGGCGCTGCCGCGGCGCATGGCGCATGCGGAACTGCCCGGGGCCGAGGTCGCCCGGGGCGGGCTGGCCACCCGCCGGGACGACGGCGACACCCGGCTTTTCGGGGCCCGGCCCGCCGGAGCCCGGCCTGCCGCCACCCGTCGCGCCGGCGTCCGCCCCGCCGCCCCCGCCCCCGCCCCCGCCCGCGTCCCGCCCAGCCTGGTGGCCGGAACCGCGGTCCGCCCCGGCCCGCGCCGCGGCGTCCGGCACGGCCGCCTGCGCGGTGGCGACCACCTCGAAATACGCCTGCGGCACGAAGTCGCGGATCTCCAGCTCGCGACGGCACACGATCGCCAGCGTGGGCGTCTTCACCCGCCCGACGCCGATCACGCTGCGGGTGCCGCGCGCCAGCGTCACCGTCGCGGTGCGGGTCAGCGACAGGTTGTAGATCTGGTCCGCCTGCCGCCGCGCCACGGCGGCGGCATACAGCCGGGCGTACTCGCGGTTCGGCTTCGCCCCGGCAAAGGCGTCGCGGATGGTCTGCGGGTCCTGGGCGGTGAACATCACCCGCATCACCTCGCCGCGGAACCGCAGGTGCTCCAGGATCTCCTGGCCGATGAGCTGCCCCTCCCGGTCGCAGTCGGTGGCCAGCCACACCCGCCCCGCGGTGCGCAGCGCGTCGCGGATCGCGCCCAGCTTGGCCGCCTTGCCGCCGCCCTCCGCCGCGCGCGTGCCGTACAGCCCCTCGGGGCGCAGCAGCGCCGTGCTCCAGCGCTTCCACGCCGGCACCGCCTGCTCCGGCTCCTGCAGGTCGATCAGGTGGCCCTCCGCCGGCAGCACCAGGCCGTAGGTCGAACCGACGGCAGCGCGGATGTCGCGCGCCTGGCTGGACTTCTCGGCAATGACGATCTGCTCTGTCATGGCGGCCCGGTCGTGCGGAGTTGCCCGGATGTTCCGGCCGGAAGAGTTATCCGCGCCGGAGGCGCAATGGCAAGCAGGGCCGAGGCTCCGCCAAGGCCAGCCTTCGGAGGCCATTCCTTAAGTACAGCCGGGTCCAGGGGCGGCTCGCCCCTGGCGGGTCCGGGCAGAGCCCGGCCTTCCTTCTCCCTGCTTGCCTTTGCCGCCGCCCCGACGATGCTGCCCCCGCCCCGCAGGAGCCCCGCCATGCCGCGCACCGCCTACGTCAACGGCCGCTACCTCCCCCTGTCCGAGGCCAGCGTGAACGTGGAGGACCGCGGCTACCAGTTCGCCGACGGCGTCTACGAGGTGCTGGCGCTGGCCGGCGGCCGGTTCCTCGACGAGGCGCTGCACATGGCGCGGCTGGCGCGCTCGCTGGCGGCGCTGGAGATCGCCCCGCCGATGGGCCCGGCGGCGCTGCGCCTGGTGCTGCGCGAGGTGGCCCGGCGCAACCGGGTGCGCGACGGCCTGCTCTACCTGCAGGTCACGCGCGGCGTGGCGCGGCGCGAGCACGCCTTCCCGCAGGTGTCGCCGCGCACCGGGCGGGCGGTGCCGCCCTCGCTCGTGGTGACCTGCCGCGCCGGGGCGCCGCCGCCGCCGGCCGACGCCGCGGCGTGGGCGGCCGCCGCGATCACCGCGCCGGACGAGCGCTGGGCGCGCTGCGACGTGAAGTCGATCTCGCTGCTGCCCAACGTGCTGGCCAAGGAGCGCGCCCGCCGCGCCGGCGCGGCCGAGGCGATCCTGCTCGACCGCGATGGCCTGGTCAGCGAGGGCGCGTCGACCACGGTCTGGGTGGTCGACGCCGCCGGCCGGCTGCGCACCCGCCCGCTCGGCCACGCGATCCTGCCGGGCTGCACGCGCGCCGCGCTGATCGCCGAGCTGGAGGCCGCCGGCATCGGCTTCGAGGAGCGTGCGGTCACGGAGGCGGAGCTGCGCGACGCGCGCGAGGTGTTCCTCACCAGCGCCACCTCCTGGGTGCGGCCGATCGTGCGGCTGAACGGCGCGCCGGTCGGCGACGGCGCGGCGGGGCCGGTGGCGCGCCGGCTGTTCGCGCTGCTGCGCCAGCCGGGGCGCGGCCTGGCCGAGAACAGCAATCCGCCCGGCGCCGCATGAGGCCGGCGCGACGACGGCGGCTCGCGGGGTGAGCTGGGCGGTGAGCGGGGCCGCCCGCCCTGCGGTGGTGTGGTTCACCGGCCTGTCCGGCGCCGGCAAGTCCACGGTCGCGGCGCTGGCCGCGCGCCGCCTCGATGCGCTCGGCCGCCGCGCCTTCGTGCTCGACGGCGACGCGCTCCGCGCCGGCCTGTGCCGCGACCTCGGCTTCAGCCCCGCCGACCGCACGGAGAACGTCCGACGCGCGGCCGAGGTCGCGGCGCTGCTGCTCAACGCCGGCCTCGTCGTGCTCGCCTGCTTCATCGCCCCGCTGCGTACTGACCGGGCTCTTGCCCGCGCGCGCCTCGGCGGAGCGTTCGTCGAGGCCTTCGTCGACACGCCGGTCGAGGAATGCCGCCGGCGCGACCCGAAGGGGCTGTATCGACGGGCCGACGCCGGGCTGATCACGGACCTGTCCGGGGTGGGAGCGCCCTACGAGGCGCCGGCGGCGCCGGAGCTGCGGCTGGTCACGGCGGCCGCGCCGGCGGAGGCGCTGTCGGAGGCGGTGGTGGAATACCTGCTGGCCCGGGAAGGCCGGAGGCCGTCATGAACCGAACGGTCGCGATGTCCTGCGCCAAGGCAGGAAGCAAGCATGTTCTTTCTTGAAAGAAAGAACCAAAGAACTTTTGCTCCGTGGGCTCGGGGCCGCCCGCGCGCCCGGACCCCCGTGTGCAAAGTCTTTTTGCTTCTTTTTCTTCAGAAAAAGAAGAATCTTGCTTCCTGCCCGACGCCACGCGCCGGTTCCCGGTCCAAGACAATCTCTGGCCGGGCGAGGCCGAGACTCATCCGTGCCTTCCGCCTCGACAAAAAAGTATCAGCGCCGTGCCTCAAAGTGAGTGGCGGTCGTTCGGCCGGTCGGTATAACTCCGACATGAAACCGGCGGGCCACCACAAGCCGGGCAAAAGCAACCAGCTCACGTCCGGGCCTTGACTCGCAAGCTGTTCCGCTGCGGCTCCGAACTCCCGGTGTGCGGCGAAAAGGCGGGGAAGGGTCTGCGGGTGAAGCCCGATGCTGAAGCTCCCGATTGGTGTGATCGCCAGTTCTTCCGCGTCTGGATGAACGCCGGTCTGGTCGACCGCAACAACCGTCCCGCTTGTCCGGAAGACACGCCACGTCCCGTCACCGGCGCCCTGGGCGGACGAGGTGCCTGCGCACTCCGTGCCAGAAGCCCGTCGACTCCGGCCCGCCGCACGACCGGGCCGGCCGCAGGAAGGGCGACAAGCCGGGGCCGGAACGCGCCGTCCGGCCCCTGCTGCACCGGCCAGCCTGTCGATGGCTGCAGGACGCAGCCACGTTCTCCCTTCCGTTCCTTGAGCCCGGCGAGCGGCTCCCTGCTCCGGCCGGGACGCCGCCTCCAGGAGCGCGCGGCCTCCAGCGTGCCGGGCGCAGCCTCGCCGATGCAGCCTGGCACGACCCCATCCCGGCGGCACGGCAAGCGTTCCCGTGCCGCCGGTGTCCGAGACGAACGCAGCGACGGCATTCTGCCCAATAAACTGAGGAAGCATCCATGATCCGATCAGTCCGCGTGATGGCGGCACCGCTTGCCGCGATGGGCCTCGTGGCCGGCCTTCTCGGCGAGGCCGCGTATGCAGCGCCGCTTGCCGACACCACCGTGGCGTTCCTGATGCCCGACCAGAGCTCGACCCGCTACGAGGAGCACGACCACCCCGGCTTCGTCGCGGAGATGAAGAAGCTCTGCCCGACCTGCAAGGTGCTCTACCAGAACGCGGACGGCGACGCGTCGCGCCAGCAGCAGCAGTTCAACTCCGTCGTCTCGCAGGGCGCCAAGGCCATCGTGATCGACGCGGTCGACTCGACGGCCGCGGCCTCGCTGGTGAAGTCGGCCCAGGGCCAGGGCATCAAGGTCGTCGCCTACGACCGCCCGATCCCCTCGACGCCCGCCGACTTCTACGTCTCGTTCGACAACGAGGCGATCGGCAAGAGCATCGCCAAATCCCTCGTCGAGCACCTGAAGTCGACCAACGTGTCCGCGAACGACACCGGGCTGCTCGAGGTCAACGGCTCGCCGACGGACGCGGCCGCGGGCCTGATCAAGAAGGGCATCCACGAGGGCCTGGCGAGCGGCGGCTACCCGACGCTCGCCGAGTACGACACCCCGGAGTGGGTGCCCGCCAAGGCGCAGCAGTGGGTGAGCGGGCAGATCTCGCGCTTCGGCAAGAAGATCGTCGGCGTCGTCGCCGCCAACGACGGCACCGCGGGCGGCACCATCGCCGCCTTCAAGGCGGCGGGCGTGAGCCCCGTGCCACCCGTCACCGGCAACGACGCGACCATCGCCGGGCTGCAGCTGATCATCGCGGGCGACCAGTACAACACCATCTCCAAGCCGAGCGAGATCGTCGCGACGGCGGCGGCGGACGTGGTGGCGGGCCTGCTGGACGGCCAGAAGCCCAAGTCCGACAGCACCCTGTTCGGCACGCCGAGCCGGCTGTTCACGCCCGCGGTCGTGACGGCGGGCGATCTCAAGGCCGAGATCGTCGACAAAATGGTGGACGGCAAGCCGATCGAGCCCGCCTCCGTGCTGTGCACCGGCCGCTACGCCGAGGGCTGCAAGAAGCTCGGCATCACGCCCTGAGGCTCCGACACCCGCACCGTGCGCCCGCCCGGCAGGGCGGCCGCATGGTGCGGGGGCCAGGCCGCTTTCCGCCGCCGCACCACGAAGGGCCTCCCGCCGATGTCGCAGCCACCGCCGCCCGCCGCCCTGCCACTCGCCGCCATGCCGCCAGGTGACGCGACGGAAGGCACCGTGCTCAGCCTGCGGGGCATCTGCAAGCAGTTCGGCGCCGTCTCCGCGCTGTCCGACATCGACCTCGACGTGCGCGCCGGCGAGGTGGTGGCGCTGGTCGGCGACAACGGCGCCGGCAAGTCGACGCTGGTGAAGGTGCTGGCGGGCGTCCACCAGGCGACCAGCGGCACCATGACCTTCGCCGGCAAGCCGGTGACGCTGACCGGGCCGGGCGAGGCGCTCTCGCTCGGCATCGCCACGGTGTTCCAGGACCTGGCGCTGTGCGAGAACCTCGACGTCGTCGCCAACATCTTCCTGGGCCGCGAGCTGGGCCGCCTCGGCCTCGACGAGGTGACCATGGAGATACGCTCCTGGACGCTGCTCAACGAGCTGGCGGCGCGCATCCCCTCGGTGCGCGAGCCGGTGGCTTCCCTGTCCGGCGGCCAGCGCCAGACCGTGGCGATCGCCCGCTCCCTGCTGTCGCAGCCGAAGCTGATCATGCTCGACGAGCCCACCGCCGCCCTCGGCGTCGCCCAGACGGCGGAGGTGCTGAACCTGATCGAGCGGGTGCGCGACCGCGGCCTCGGCGTGATCATGATCAGCCACAACATGGAGGACGTCCGCGCCGTGGCCGACCGCATCGTCGTGCTGCGCCTCGGGCGCAACAACGGCGAGTTCGGGCCGGACGCGTCCAACCACGAGCTGGTCAGCGCCATCACCGGCGCCGCCGACAACTCCGTCTCCCGCCGCGCCGGCCGCCAGCCCCGCGCGGCCGCCGCCGGGGAGGCCATGCTGTGAGCACCAACCTCGGCTCGAGGCAGCCGGCGCGGCTGGACCGCAGCGACGCGCGCGTGCGCCACGACACCGGCCTCGGCGGCGCGATCCGCGGCTTCGCGGACCGGGTGCGCTCCGGCGACCTCGGCTCGCTGCCCGTGGTCGTCGGCCTCGCCGTCATCTGGACGGTGTTCCAGAGCCTCAACCCGGTGTTCCTGTCGAGCAACAACCTCGTCAACCTGCTGTTCGACTGCTCCACCGTGGGCGTGATCTCGCTCGGCATCGTCTGCATCCTCATGGTCGGCGAGATCGACCTGTCCGTGGGCTCCGTGTCCGGCCTCGCCTCGGCGATCGTCGGCGTGCTCTGGGTCAACGAGGACTGGCCGGTCGCGGCCGCGATCGTGATCTCGCTGGTCGTCGGCGGCGCGGCCGGCTGCGTCTACGCCGCCCTGTTCAACCGGCTGGGCATGCCGAGCTTCGTCTCGACCCTGGCCGGGCTCCTCGCCGTGCTCGGCGTGCAGCTCTACATCCTGGGATCGAGCGGCTCGATCAACCTGCCCTACGGCTCGCCGATCGTGAACCTGGGGCAGACCCTGGTCATGCCGCACATCGTCGCCTACGCGCTGGTGCTCGCGGCGGGCGGCGCCCTGCTGGCGGCACAGCTCCTCACCGCGCGCCACCGGCGCGACGCGGGGCTCACCCCGCCCTCGCTCGGCGGCATCGTCGTGCGCGCCGCCGTGCTGACCCTCGTCCTGCTGGCCGTGGTCGCCTACCTCAACACCGACCGCGGCGTGCCCTGGATGTTCGGCCTGTTCGTGGCACTGGTGGTCTTGATGGACTACGCGCTCAAGCGCACCCGCTGGGGCCGCGCGATGACGGCGGTCGGCGGCAACCGCGAGGCGGCGCGCCGCGCCGGCATCGACGTGCGCCGCGTCTATCTCAGCGCCTTCGTGCTGTGCTCGTCGCTGGCGGCCCTCGGCGGGGTGCTGGCCGCCGCCCGCCTCGCCTCGGCCAGCCAGCAGGCCGGCACCGGCGACGTGAACCTCAACGCCATCGCCGCCGCCGTGATCGGCGGCACCAGCCTGTTCGGCGGCCGCGGCAGCGCTTACTCGGCCCTGCTCGGCATCATCGTGATCCAGTCGATCGCGAGCGGGCTGACGCTGCTCGATCTGTCGTCCTCGCTCCGCTACATGATCACCGGCGGCGTGCTGGCGGTCGCGGTGATCGTGGACTCGCTGGCCAGGCGGTCGAGGATGTCGCATGGCCGCGCCTGAGGCCGGACCCGCGGGCTCCCGGAGACCCGCAGGTCCACGAATCGCCATTCACCACAGCCGGAGGACGCAGCCATGAGCCAGGACCTGTCGGGCAGGGTCGCCGCGGTCACCGGGGCGGCGTCGGGCATCGGCCTCGAATGCGCCCGCGCCATGCTGCGCGCCGGCGCCCGCGTCGTGCTGGTGGACCGGGCCGAGGACCGCCTCCGCGAGGCCTGCGCAGAGCTGGGCGAGGGCGCGTCCGCGGTGGTGGTGGACCTGCTGCAGCCGGCGAGCGTCGCCACCATGGTGCCGGCGATCCTGGAGGCCGCCGGGCAACTCGACATCTTCCACGCCAACGCCGGCTCCTATGTCGGCGGCGACGTGCTCGACGGCGACCCGGACGCCTGGGACCGCATGCTGAACCTCAACATCAACTCGGTGTTCCGCACCATTCACGCCGTGCTGCCCCACATGGTCGGGCGCGGCACCGGCGACATCATCGTGACCAGCTCGGTCGCAGGCTTCGTCCCCGTCGTGGTGGAGCCGGTCTACACGGCGTCCAAGCACGCGGTGCAGGCCTTCGTGCACACCCTGCGCCGCCAGGTGATGAAGCACGGCATCCGCGTCGGCGAGGTGGCGCCCGGCCCGGTGGTGACCGCCCTGCTGAGCGACTGGCCGAAGGAGAAGCTCGACGACGCCCTGGCCAGGGGCAGCCTGCTCGAGCCCGTCGAGGTCGCGGAGGCCGTGCTCTTCATGCTCACCCGCCCGCGCAACGTGACGATCCGCGACCTGGTCATCCTCCCCCAGAGCCTCGACCTGTAGCGGCTGCCATGGGCCTGGGATCGGCTCGCTGAGGCAGGCAGGACAGCAAGCGTCTTCTTTTTCTGAAGAAAAAGAAGCAAAAAGACTTTGCAAGTTGGGGTCCGGGCGCACGGGCGGCTCCGGACCCAATGGGCCAAAGTTCTTTGGTTCTTTCTTTCAAGAAAGAACATGCTTCCTTCCTGCCTTCGCGCAGCAGACCGGCGCCGGCAGCGCACGGGGCGACCGGTCCTCCCGGACTCAGCGTCTCTGGTTGTAGACGTCGACGCACACCGCGCCGAGCAGCACGAGGCCCTTGATCACCTGCTGGTAGTCGATGCCGATGCCCAGGATCGACATGCCGTTGTTCATCACCCCCATGATGAATGCGCCGACCACCGCGCCCACCACCGTGCCGACGCCGCCGTAGGCCGAGGCGCCGCCGATGAAGCAGGCCGCGATCACGTCCAGCTCGAAGCCGAGCCCGGCCTTCGGCGTGGCGGTGTTCAGCCTCGCCGCGAACACCAGCCCGCCGAGCGCCGCGAGCACCCCCATGTTGACGAAGGTCAGGAACACCAGCCGCTCCGTCTTCACCCCCGACAGCCTGGCCGCCTTCTCGTTGCCGCCCACCGCATACACCTGCCGCCCGGTGACGGTGCGGTTGGTGGCGAAGGCGTACAGCGCGATCAGCACCAGCATGATGATCAGCACGTTGGGCAGCCCGCGGTGCGACGCGATCAGCCAGGTGAAGCCCAGGATCACCGCGGCCATCACCACGGTCTTCGCGAGGAACAGCGGGGCAGGCTCCGGCACCAGGTCGTGGCTGATCTGGCGGGCACGGGTGCGCGCGTTGAGCACCGCCAGCACCGCGACCACCGCCACCCCGAACGCCATCGAGGACAGGTGCAGCCCGGCGGCGTCCGGCAGCAGCTCGGGGACGAAGCCCGACGAGAGCCGCTGGAACGCCACCGGGAACGGCCCCACCGACTGGCCGCCGAGCACGGTCAGCATCAGCCCCTTGAACACCAGCATGCCCGCCAGCGTGACGATGAAGGAGGGTATCCTGAAGTAGGCGACCCAGTAGCCCTGCGCCGCCCCGATCGCCCCGCCCGCGACCAGGCACGCAAGCCCCGCCAGCACGGAGGGCACGTGGAACTGCACGATCATCACCGCCGCCAGCGCGCCGACGAAGCCCGCCACCGAGCCGACCGAGAGGTCGATGTGGCCCGAGACGATCACCAGCAGCATGCCCAGCGCCATGATGACGATGTAGCTGTTCTGCAGGATCAGGTTGGTGAGGTTGAGCGGCCGCAGCAGCGTGCCGTGCGTCATCACCTCGAAGAACAGCATGATCGCGAACAGCGACAGCAGCATGCCGTAGGAGCGCAGGTTGGTCTTCACCAGCCCCGCGTGGCGGCGCAGCCCCGGCCCCGCCAGGACCGGCTCGCCCGGCACCACCACCTGCTCGCTCATCGCACGCCCTCCCCCTTGTTCATGATGGCGCGCATGATCCGCTCCTGGGTGGCCTCGGCGGCCGCGAACTCTGCGACGAAGCGCCCCTCCGCCATCACGCACAGCCGGTCGCACAGGCCCAGCAGCTCCGGCATCTCCGACGAGATCACCACCACGCCCTTGCCGCCGTCGGCCAGCGCCTGGATGATCTGGTAGATTTCGTATTTCGCCCCGACGTCGATGCCGCGCGTCGGCTCGTCGAGGATCAGCACCTCCGGGCCGGAGAACAGCCACTTCGACAGCACCACCTTCTGCTGGTTGCCGCCCGACAGCGTGCCGCTGTCCTGGAACACGCTGGCGCAGCGGATGCGCATCCGCGCGCGGAATCCCTCCGCGACCCTCATCTCCGCCATGTCGTCGATCACCTGGCGGCGCGACACGCCGCCGGGGTTGGCCAGGCTGACGTTCTTGCGGATGTCCTGGCCGAGCAGCAGCCCGAGGTGCTTGCGGTCCTCCGTGACGTAGGCCAGCCCCGCCGCGATGGCGCGCGGCACCGTCGAGAGGTCGACCACGCGCCCGTCCATGCGCGCCTCCCCGGTGACGTTGCGCCCGTAGGAGCGCCCGAACACGCTCATCGCGAACTCGGTGCGCCCCGCGCCCATCAGCCCGGCGATGCCGACGATCTCGCCGCGCCGCACGTGGAAGCTCGCGTCGTGCACCACGCGCCGCCCCGGGTGCAGCGGGTGGTCCACCGACCAGCCGCGCACCTCGAACACCGTCCCGCCGATGCGCGGCGTGCGCGCGGGGTAGCGGCTGTCCAGGTCGCGGTCGACCATCTTGCGGATGATGTCGTCCTCCGCCACCGGCCCGGCGCGGCAGTCCAGCGTCTCGACCGTGCGCCCGTCGCGCAGCACGGTGATCCGGTCGGCGACGTGCGAGATCTCGTTCAGCTTGTGCGAGATCAGGATCGACGAGATGCCCTGCGCGCGGAACTCCACGAGCAGGTCGAGCAGCGCCCGGCTGTCGCGCTCGTTGAGGCTGGCGGTCGGCTCGTCCAGGATCAGCAGCCGCACCTCCTTGGACAGCGCCTTGGCGATCTCCACGAGCTGCTGCTTGCCCACCCCGATGTCGGTGACCCGCGTGTCCGGCGACTCCTCGAGCCCCACCTTGGCGAGCAGCGCCTTCGCCCGCCGCCACATTGCGTCGCGGTCGATCACCCCGAAGCGGCCCGGCGCGTTGCTGAGGAAGATGTTCTCCGCCAGCGAGAGCAGCGGGATCAGCGCCAGCTCCTGGTGGATGATGATGATCCCCAGCGTCTCGGAGTCGTTGATGGTCCGGAACGTGCGCTCAACCCCGTCGTAGACGATACCGCCCTCGTAGCTGCCGTGCGGGTACACGCCGCTCAGCACCTTCATCAGCGTGGACTTGCCGGCGCCGTTCTCGCCGACCACGGCATGGATCTCGCCGCGCCGCACCGACAGCGTCACGTCGCGCAGCGCCGCCACCGCCCCGAAGCTCTTGCGGATGCCGCGCATCTCCAGGATGTCGTCCATCGCCCCTCCCTGCGTCGTCCGCCCCGGCAAAGGAGAAAGAAAGCAAATTTTTTCTTGAAAGAAAGAACCGAAGAACTTTGCCCGTTGGGGTCCGTGCCACGCACGCTGCACAGGACGCTTAACGGAGAAAGTCTTTTTGCTTCTTTTTCTTCAGAAAAAGAAGGCCTTGCTTTCTTCCTCTCCGGAAGCCCTCAGGCGAGCTGCGCCTTGGTGTAGTACCCGCTGCCGACCAGGACCGGCTCCCAGTTGCTGCGGTCGACGATGACCGGCTTGAGCAGGTAGGCCGGCACGACCTTGACGCCGTTGTTGTAGGTCGTGGTGTCGTTGACCTTGACCGGGCTGCCGGACAGCAGCGCGTCGACCATGTCCGCGGTGACGCGCGCCAGGTCGCGGGTGTCCTTGAAGATCGTCGAGTACTGCTCGCCGGCGATGATCGACTTCACCGACGGGATCTCCGCGTCCTGTCCGCTGACCAGCGGCATCGTCATGCCGCCGCTGCCGTAGCCGACGCCCTTGAGCGAGGACAGCACGCCGATCGAGATGCCGTCGTACGGCGAGAGCACGGCGTCGAGCCTGCGGTCGGAGTAGTAGGCGCTCAGCAGGTTGTCCATGCGCGCCTGGGCGGTGGCGCCGTCCCAGCGCAGCGTCGAGACGTGGTCCATGCCCATCTGCCCGCTGGGCACCGCCAGCTTCTTCGCGTCGAGCAGCGGCCTGAGCACCGACATCGCGCCGTCGTAGAAGAAGTATGCGTTGTTGTCGTCGGGCGAGCCGCCGAACAGCTCGATGTTGAACGGCCCGGGCGCCTCGGGCAGCTTCAGCCCGCCGGTCAGCGACGTCGCCTGCAGCACGCCGACCTGGAAGTTGTCGAAGGTCGCGTAGTAGTCGACGTGCGGCGTGTTGCGGATCAGGCGGTCGTAGGCGATCACCTTGGTGCCCGCCGCCGCGGCCTGCGACAGCACGTCGGTGAGCGTGGTGCCGTCGATCGAGGCGATGACCAGGACCTTGGCGCCCTCGGTCAGCATGTTCTCGATCTGCGCCAGCTGGTTGGGCACGTCGTCCTCTGCATACTGCAGGTTGACGGCGTAGCCGCGCTGCTTGAGCACCTTGGAGATGTTGTCCCCGTCGGCGATCCACCGCGCCGACGACTTGGTCGGCATCGCGATGCCCACGGTGCCCTTGCCCTGCGCCCGCGCGGGACGGGCGAGTGCCGCGGCACCCAGCATCGAGGCGGTCAGGAACGTCCTGCGTTTCATCGTCTCTCTCCCCTGGTCTTTTGGTCTCGTTGTAGCGTCAGAACGGCTCGGCGTCGGCAAAATCCTCCACCACCCGACGGCGCCCCAGCATGAAGGCGTCCGCCACGTGGACCAGCGGCGCCAGGTCGACGTCCGATCCGCCGCCCGACAGGAAGAAAGCGAGTTCTTTCTTGAAAGAAAGAACCAAAGAACTTTTGCCAGTTGGAGTCCGGGACGCAGGCGCGTCTTGAACTTTTAGTAATAAAGTCTTTTTGCTTCTTTTTCTTCAGAAAAAGAAGACGCTTGCTTGCTTTCGCCACAACCCGCGAACGCTCCCCCTGCAACAGCCCCATGATGCCCCCTAGCGCCCCCAGCGCAGCACCAGCGGGTCCAGCCGGCGCGCGATCGTCAGCAGCCCCGCCCGGGTCGCGGGATGCAGCGGCGCCAGCGGCGCGCGCACCGCGTCCGAGGCGATCACGCCGCCTTCCGCCATCAGCACCTTGCACGCCAGCAGGCCGCACTGCCGGTTCTCGAAGTTGATCAGCGGCAGCCAGCGCGCATACGCCGCCGCGGCGTCCTCGGCGCGGCCGTCGAACCAGGCGTCGGTGACGGCGCGGATGCCGTCGGGGTAGGCGCCGCCGGTCATCGCCCCGGTGGCGCCGGCTTCCAGGTCCGCCATGAGTGTGATCGCCTCCTCGCCGTCCCACGGGCCCTCGACCGCGGCCCCGCCCAGCTCGATCAGGCGGCGCAGCTTGTCCGCCGCCTGCGCCACCTCGACCTTGAAGTAGGCGACGTGCTCCACCTCGCGGGCGAGCTGCGCCAGGAAGCCGGCCGAGAGCGGCGTGCCCGCCACCGGCGCGTCCTGGACCATGACCGGGATGCCGACCGCGTCCGACACGGCCTGGAAGAAGCCGCGCACGCCGACCTCCGGCACCCGGATCGTGGCGCCGTGGTAGGGCGGCATCACCATGACCATCGCGGCGCCGGCGTCCTGCGCCTGGCGGGAGCGGGCGGCGCAGAGTGCCGAGGAGAAATGCGTGGTGGTGACGATCACCGGCACCCGCCCGGCGACGTGCTCCAGCACGCAGCGCATCACCCGGTCGCGCTCCTCGTCGCTCAGAACGAACTGCTCGGAGAAGTTGGCGAGGATGCACAGGCCGTGCGAGCCGGCGTCGATCATGAAGTCGACGCAGCGCCGCTGCCCGTCGAGGTCCAGGGCGCCGCGCGCGTCGAACACGGTGGGCGCCACGGGGAAGACGCCGCGATACGGGCCTGCGTGCATCGGCCGCCTCAGTGGTTGTCGCGCGGCACGGGCGAGCCGGTGCGCCCGACCAGGAAGTCGAGGTCCGCGCCGTCGTTGGCCTGCAGCACGTGGTCGACGTACATTCTGACGTAGCCGCGCTGCGCGTGCGCCGGCGGCGGCACCCAGGCGGCGCGGCGTGCGGCCAGCTCCGCGTCCCCGACGTGCAGGTGCAGCGAGCGCGCCGCCACGTCGAGCGTGATCAGGTCCCCGTCGCGCACCAGCGCGAGCGGCCCGCCGGCCGCGGCCTCCGGCGCCACGTGCAGCACCACCGTGCCGTAGGCGGTGCCAGACATCCGCGCGTCGGAGATGCGGACCATGTCGCGCACGCCCTGGCGCAGCAGCTTGGCGGGGATCGGCATGTTGCCGACCTCGGCCATGCCCGGGTAGCCCTTCGGCCCGCAGTTCTTC
Organism: uncultured Acetobacteraceae bacterium; assembly: GCA_964236695.1. GTDB lineage: Bacteria > Pseudomonadota > Alphaproteobacteria > Acetobacterales > Acetobacteraceae > CAXSEF01. The sequence continues at coordinate 15,428 of CAXSFU010000003.1, forward strand.
AGCACCATGATGCAGCCCGCGTCGATGTCGAGCGCGTCGTCCTCGACGCCCGCGTGCATCGCCTCCACGTCCTCGAACACCACCGCGCGCCCGGTGTGGCGCATCAGCTCCGGCGAGGCCGCGGACGGCTTGATCACCGCGCCGTCCGGCGAAAGGTTGCCGCGCAGGATCGCCATGCCCGCCTCCGCCTTGAACGGCAGGTCCGGCCGCGTGATCACCACGTCGTTCCAGCACTGCGCGTCGGACACGTTGTCCCACATCGTGCGCCCGTTGACCGTGGCCGCGTCCCCGTGCAGCAGCCCCTGCTCGCCGAGCCGGCGCAGCACCACCGGCAGCCCGCCCGCGTAGTAGAAGTCCTCCATCAGGTAGCGCCCGGACGGCATCAGGTCGACCAGGCAGTGCACCCCGCGCCCGAGCCGGTCGAAATCGTCGAGCGTCAGCTCGACCCCGATGCGCCGCGCGATGGCGATCAGGTGCACCACCGCGTTGGTCGAGCCGCCGATCGCGGCCAGGGTGCGGATCGCGTTCTCGAACGCCTCGCGCGTCAGAATCCTGGACAGCACCAGGTCCTCGCGCACCATCTCGACGATGCGCCGCCCGGCCATGCGCGCCAGCTCGTTGCGCCGCGCGTCGACCGCCGGGATCGCCGCGTTCTCCGGCAGCCCGACGCCGAGCGCCTCGACCATCGACGCCATCGTCGACGCCGTGCCCATGGTCATGCAGTGCCCGGCGGAGCGGTTCATCGCCGACTCCGCCTCGTGGAACTCGGCCAGCGTGATCTCGCCCGCGCGAAGCTGCTCGCTCATCGAGATGATGTTCGTGCCCGAGCCGATGATCTGCCCGCGATACACCCCGCGCAGCTGCGGCCCGCCGGAGACGCCGATCGTCGGCAGGTCGGCCGACGCGGCCCCCATGAGCAGCGCCGGCGTCGTCTTGTCGCAGCCCATCAGCAGCACCACCCCGTCGAGCGGGTGGGCGCGGATCGCCTCCTCCACGTCCATCGACGCGAGGTTGCGGAACAGCATCGCCGTCGGCCGCATCGTCACCTCGCCGAGCGAGGACACCGGGAACTCCAGAGGGAAGCCGCCCGCGTCCAGCACGCCGTAGCGCACGTGCTCGGCGACGGTGCGGAAATGCGCGTTGCAGGGGTTCAGCTCGGACCAGGTGTTGCAGATGCCGATGACCGGCCTGTCCTCGAACTGGTCCTGGGGAAAGCCGCGGTTCTTCAGGAACGAGCGGTAGTAGAACCCCATCTTGTCGTGCCGCCCGAACCACGCCTGGCTGCGCAGCGGCCTGGCCGCAGGTCTCCCTCCGTCGGACACCGCCTCGTCTCCCCCCCGTCGCTCCCGTCGGGCGGGACGATCGTTGCGACCGGACTACGGGGGTGCAACTCCCGTGTAAACACCGGTGTTCCTCGCCAGGCATACCAGTTTCGGCATGGCCCGCTTCCGGCCGTGACCAGGGACCGTGACCAGAAGGCCGCGACCGGCGGTCCGTGACCCGGGAGACGACACGCCATGCTGCGCAGCGACCTGCTGGCCCGCACGCCCCTGAAGCTGCGCCACCTGCAGCTGCTCGTGGCGCTCGACGAGACACGCACCCTGGCGCGCGCGGCGCAGCGCCTGCGCACCACCCAGCCGGCCGCCTCGCGCCAGCTCGCCGAGATCGAGGCGATCGCCGGCGTCGCGATCTTCGACCGCCTGCCGCGCGGCCTGAGCCCGAACGGCTACGGCGAGGTGATGCTGCGCCGCGCCCGGATCGCGCTCACCGAGCTGTCGCTGGCCGCCGCCGAGCTCGACGAGATGCGCTCCGGCCGGAGCGGCAGCGTGGCGCTCGGCGCCGTCACCGCGCCCGCGCTCGACACCCTGGTGCCGGTGCTGTCCGCGCTGCAGCGCAGCCACCCCCAGCTCAGGCTCGCCGTGCAGGTCGACACCAGCCCGGCGCTGATCCGCGCCCTGGGGGAAAGCCGGCTCGACTTCGCCCTCGCCCGCATCCCGCCCGACGTCGACGCCCGCGCCCTGCACTACCGCGAGGTCGCCGAGGAGGAGCTCGTGTTCCTGGTGCGCGCCGGCCACCCGCTGCTGGACCGCCCCGGCCTGACGCTCGCCGGCCTGGCCGAGCTGTCCTGGGTGCTGCAGCCGCCCGGCACGCTGCTGCGCAAGCGCGTCGACCTGGCGTTCCGCGCCGCCGGCCTCGCGCCGCCGACCCGGGTGCTGGACACCCCGTCCGTGGTGCTGACGCTCGCCTCGATCCTGCGCGGCGACGCCGTGGCCGTGCTCAGCGCCTCCGTCGGCGCGCTGTTCGGGCCGGACGGGCCGGTCCGGCGCCTGCCCCCGCTCGCGGACGCCCCGCGCATCGAGGTCGAGCCGTTCGGCCTGATCCACCAGCGCGACCGGCCGTTCTCGCCGGCGGCGCAGCTCGTGTTCTCCGCGGTCGAGGCAGCGCTGTTCGGGAAAGCGTGAAGCCAGGAAGCAAGGTTGAGGCTCTGCCTCAAACTCCGCCAAAGGCAAGCCTTTGGAATCCACTTCCTAAGTCAAGGGATCAAAGGGCCTCATGGCCCTTTGCGGGTCTGGGCGTAGCTGCCAAAGGTTCCGACGATCCGCTTGGATCGTTGGAATGCCAGCGGAGGGAGAGCCCAGCCTTGCTTGCTGCCTGCCATGCCGCAACGCGCATGGGTCGCGGCGCAAACGGCGATGGCCAGCCCGGGCCCGGCTGGCTAAGCCTGCGCGGCAGGGCGGCCGTGCCCGGAGCCTCCGGCCCTGCCTCCTTCCTGCAAGGATCGCGTCCATGACCCTGACCGGCGACCTCCTGATCGGCGCCTCCGCCCTGCGCGGCAGCGGCGAGCCCTTCCAGGCCACCAACCCCGCCACCGGCGAGGCCCTGCCCCCGTCCTACGCCGGCGCCGAGGCGGCGGAGCTGGAGCGCGCCTGCGCCCTGGCCGACGCCGCCTTCGACAGCTTCCGCGAAACCTCGCCCGAGGCCCGCGCGGCCTTCCTGGAGGCGATCGCCGGGCACATCGCCGCCCTGGGCGACGCGCTGGTCGAGCGGGCCGTGGCGGAAACCGGCCTGCCCGCGGCGCGCATCGCGGGCGAGCGGGCGCGGACGGTGGGCCAGCTCCGGCTGTTCGCGTCCGTGGTGCGCGACGGCCGCTGGATGGATGCGCGCATCGACCCGGCGCTGCCGGACCGCACGCCGCTGCCGCGCCCGGACCTGCGGCTGCGCATGGTCGGCCTCGGCCCGGTCGCGGTGTTCGGGGCCAGCAACTTCCCACTGGCGTTCTCCGTGGCGGGCGGCGACACCGCCTCCGCGCTGGCGGCGGGCTGTCCCGTGGTGGTCAAGGCGCACCCCGCCCACCCCGGCACCTCCGAGCTGGTCGGCCGCGCCGTGCAGGCGGCCGCGAGCGCGTGCGGGATGCCGGAGGGCGTGTTCTCCCTGCTGTTCGGCACGGGGAACTGGCTCGGCGGCGCGCTGGTGGCGGACCGGCGCATCGCCGCGGTGGGCTTCACCGGGTCGCGCGCCGGCGGCCTGGCGCTGCTCGGCATCGCGCAGAAGCGCGCCGAGCCGATCCCGGTCTACGCGGAGATGAGCAGCATCAACCCCGTGCTGCTGATGCCCGCCGCCCTGGCGGCGCGCGGCGCCGCACTGGGCACGGCCTTTGCCGGCTCGCTGACGATGGGCGCGGGCCAGTTCTGCACCAACCCCGGCCTGCTGCTCGCCGTGCCAGGGCCGGGCCTCGACGCCTTCCTGGCCGCCGCCGTCGAGGCGCTGGAAGCGGGGCCGGGGGCGACCATGCTGCACCCCGGCATCGCCCAGGCCTACCAGGCCGGTGTGGCGCGGCTGTCCGGCACCGCCGGCATTGAGACCCTGGCGCGCGGCGGCGCGGGGCAGGGCGCCAACCACGGCCGCCCCGCACTGTTCGCCACCGACGCGGACGCCTTCCTCGCCGACCGCAGCCTCGGCCATGAGGTGTTCGGCGCCTCGTCGCTGCTGGTGCGCTGCGCCGACGCCCACGGGATGCGCGCGGTGCTGGAGCGCCTCGAAGGCCAGCTCACCGTGACGCTGCAGATGGACGAGGCCGACACCGACGCGGTGCGCCCCCTGCTGCCGACGCTGGAGCGCCGCGCCGGGCGGGTGCTGGCGAACGGCTGGCCGACCGGGGTGGAGGTCGGCCACGCCATGGTGCACGGCGGCCCCTACCCGGCCACCTCCGACCCGCGCACCACCTCGGTGGGCAGCCTGGCGATCCGGCGCTTCCTGCGCCCGGTGTGCTACCAGGACCTGCCCGACGCCCTGCTGCCCGAGGCGCTGCGCCGCGACAGCACGACCCGGGTGCCGCGCCTGGTGGACGGCACCCCGCAGGACGGGTGAGACGGCAGGCCGGGCCCTCGGCTGCCCCGACGAGGTCGTGCCCCGGTCTAAGACCGGGAAAGGAAGGCCAGGGGCTCTGCCCCTGGACCCCGCCAAAGGCAGGCCTTTGGAATCCACTTTTCAAGGGGTGTTCTTGACCTGCGACCCTGATTTTTTACAGCGCAGCAAGAAAGCATGTTCTTTCTTGAAAGAAAGAACCAAAGAACTTTGCTCGTTGGGCAACGGAGCCGCCTCCATGCCCGAATCTTCATGGATAAAGTCTTTTTGCTTCTTTTTCTTCAGAAAAAGAAGATCCTTGTCTTCCTGCCCGAAGCAGCGATCTGCTGCGAGGTCCGTGACAGCCTCCAGAGGCTACCCCGATTGGCTTCAGGATGACCGGGTTTGGCTGGTTGGCGGACATTCGATGCCGTGCGAAACCGCCGGACGGCGATACCTGAACGGCACGGGGAGGGTTCAGTGACCATTGTCCCGGTGCTGCTTGCCGCGATGCCTCTCCTGGCAGTGATTGCGGCTCCGTTCGTCACCCTCAGGATGCGCACTTCGAATCCGGGCCTTCTTGCTGGCGAACAGGAAGCGCGGGCCCTGCTCGGCCTGATGCGGAAGGCCCGGGACACCTTCCCGAAGGAAAGCGACGAGCGCCGCGAACTGTACCAAGGCTGTCGCGTGCTGTCGAACAATCACGGGATCAATGTTGGCGCCTATCTCACGCCCAGGCAAATCCAGATACTGTGGCCGTTCGTGACTGCGCGGATCAAGGTATTGCTCGCACAGAGGACTGACAAGACGACCCATGCCGACGCGAACAGCGTCCAGGACGAGCAGTTCGAGCTCTACCTCTATCGCCGTTTCACCACCAGGATGCGGAAGAAAGGACTGGTGCCATCCGCAACGTGGGACAAACAGTGATGGAGAAGGAACCTCCCGTGTGCCGGGCGACGGTCCACCAGGGGCCGAAAACATTCGTCCCAGCACCGACCGGAAACCAGTCCCAAACCAACGCCGGGTCCAGGGGCGGCTCGCCCCTGGCGGGTCCAGGGCAGAGCCCTGGCCTTCCTTCAAACCGAGACACCCCCAAGAAAGCCGAAGTCCAGTCCGCCCGTACCGGCTAGGCGGCCGCCCGCGCCCGGTCCAGCGCCACGGCGCGCAGCCGTGCGCGCTGCGCCTCCACCACCGGGCCGCCCAGGGCAAGGGGCGCGCAGGCCGTGGCCGGGCTGTCGCCGCAACCGAAGTCCGCGCGCAGGCCGACCAACACCCCGTCGGCGAACGAGGCACGGTTGCCGGTGTCCAGGTAGCTTTCCGCCGGCAGCCCCTCGGCCAGCAGCACGCCGTGGCGGTCGAGCTCGACGTGGTGGTAGGTCGCGCGGCTCCACGCCTCCCGGATCACCGAGACGCCGTCCACCAGGACGTGCGCGGGGACGAGGTGCCCGTCGAGGAACAGGGCGTGCTCCGGCGAGACCACCAAGTCGCGCGCCGGCAGCCCCGGCCCGAACGCCCCGGCCACGACCCGGACCGGATCGGCGTTGCGCACCCGGCGGTGCCCGACCCACGCGACCGGCGCCGTGCCGCCCGTCGCCAGGCTCACCAGGTCGCCGGCCCGCAGGTCCTCGACCCGGCGCTCGCCCCCGGGGGTGGCGATGGCGGTGCCCGCGACGTAGCAGGGCGCCTGCGACAGCACGAGGCTGCCGTCGGCCGCGCCGCTCAGGCCCAGGGCGCCGACGCCGGCGATGTCGAGCACGTAGCTGGCGCCGCCGACGCCGAGCGTGACGACGCTGCCGCTGATGCTGACGCTGTCGGCGGCGCTGTAGGCGAGGCCGCGCAGGTCGATCGCGTCGCCGGCCGCGAACCCGTCGATCCGGTTGGCGGGCAGCGCGGTGCCGTCGAGCGCCAGGGTCGCCTGGCCGGCGAAGGCGATGTCGAAGCTGCCGGCCGCGCCGGGCGAGGCGATCTCCAGCGTGCCGGCGGTCAGGGTGGCGCCGCCGGAGAAGCTGTTGGCGCCGGCGAGCGTGGTGGTGCCGGTCCCGGCCTGCACCACGGCGCCCGCGCCGCTGATGCCGTTGCCCAGGACGAGGCTGCCGCTCTCGGCGACCGTCAGGGTGCCGGCATCGGCGATGGCGCCGGCCAGGGTGCCGCTGGTGGCGGCGGCCGAGGCGGTCGCGGCCGCCTGGCCGAGGATCAGGCTGGCGACGTTGCCCACCGCGATGCCGCCGGAATAGTTCTGGCTGTCGGTGACGGTCCAGGTGCCGCCGTTGACGTTGAGCGTCTCGAAGTTCGCGACGTCCGCCAGGACGCCGGTGCGCGACGGCGCGCCGAGCGAGAGGTTGAGGGTGTCGGTGCCGGCGCCCCCGTCGAGCAGCCCCTGCGTCGTGGAGCCGGTGTAGAGGTCGAGCTCGTCGTTGCCGGCGCCGAGGCTGACCGCGGTGCCGCCGGCCGAGGCCAGCAGCGTGCCATAATTCATCACCGTGTCGACCTCGGCGCCCAGCGCGAGGGTGGCGCCGGGGCCGCTCGCCACGATCGTGCCGGTGGTCTCGTTCACCACGCTCAGGCTGCGCAGCGCGGTCGAGGTGCCGGTGCTGGCGATGGCGGTGGAGCCGGCCTGGAGGGTGCCGGCGTTGTCGATCAGCACGCCGCCGGCGAACCCGACCGGCGCCGGCGCGAGATCGAAGGTGACCGCCACCGGGCCGTCCGGGGTGCCGAGCACGGCGCGCTGCGCGACCGTCAGCGTGTCGCTGCCGCCGAGCGTCCCGCCGAAGCTCGACGCCGGCGTGCCGTCGGGGGCATGGATCAGGTAGTCGGCCATCCTGGCATTTCCTTGCTGGAGGCCGTCCCGGCCCTGCAGTCAGCAGTAGCAAGAAGCGGCGGCCGGCGGTGCCGAAAAAGCCGATTCCAAATAACATTCCGTTGTGGAAGTAACATGATACCAGTTCGCGCCAAATGTGGTATCCCGATGCTTCCACAGCCCAAGTAGCCGTGACCCGGTCACCACAGCGGCACGATCGCCTGCTCGCCAAATGGTTGTGCGCAGTACAGACGCAACCACGAATACGGGCATCGCGAGGCCGCCGGGCGCCACGTTGCAGGAGCGATGCCGCCCGGCCGACACGAGAGCCCCTTCGCATCCCGCGGACGGCGTCCGCCCGAGGGATGTCCCGCACGGCCGCTTCCAGCCACCCGCGCCCGTCTGATACCAACGGCCGAAAGCCTTGGATCTGTCGAAGCAAGCAAGGCTGGGCTCTCCCTCCGCTGCCATTCCAACGACCCAAGAGGGTCGTCGGAACCTTTGGCAGCTACGCCCAGACCCGCCAGGGGCGAGCCGCCCCTGGACCGGCTTGATTTAAGCAGTGGATTCCAAAGGCCCGGCCTTTGGCGGGGTCCAGGGGCAGAGCCCCTGGCCTTCCTGTTTCTGGCCGACCAGGGCAACCGGCCGCCGGTATAGGCCGCCTCAGCCCGGAGGGTCGGTCTCGTCGAACAGCAGCAGCCGCCCCGCGTTCGCCATGCCGAGGAACGTCGACAAATTGTGCAGCAGCGCCGCCACGATCGCGCCCTGCGCGCCCAGCAGGCCGGCCGTCGCCAGCGCCACCAGCACCGCGGTCCACCCCAGCCCCAGCGCCACGTTGACGTGGATGGTGCGACGGCAGCGACGGCTGAGGCGGATCAGGGTGGCCAGCCGCCGCAGGTCGCTCGACAGCAGCACCAAGTCGGCCGACGCCAGCGCCACGTCGGTGCCGCCCGCGCCCATCGCCACGCCCACCGCGCCCGCCCGGAGCGCGAGGCTGTCGTTGATCCCGTCGCCCACCACCATCGGCCGGTGGCCCGCGGCGATCTCGGCGACCACCTGGCGCATCTTTTGTTCCGGCAGCGCCTCGGCGAACACCGTGTCGATGCCGGTGGCGGCCGCGACACGGCGCGCCACCGGCAGCCGGTCGCCGGTGAGCAGCATGTGGCGCTCCACGCCCAGCGCACGCAGCCCCGCCACCGCCTGCGCGGCTTCCGGCCTGACCCGGTCGGCGAACAGCAGCCAGCCGAGCAGCACGCCGCCCCGGCTCAGGCCCGCGACCGGCCCGTCGTGCGCGGGCGGCGCGCCGGCCGCCACGCCGAGGCGCGCGAACAGGTCGGGCCGGCCGAACGCCACCGCCGCATCGCCGAGCCGCCCGGTCACGCCGAAGCCGCCGGCCTCGCGCAGCTCCGTCAGCGCGAGCGGCGCGGCGCCCGCCCCCGCGCGCAGGGCGGCGCGGCTGACCGGGTGGCTGCTGGCCGCGCCCAGGCTCGCGGCGAGCCGGCGCAGCTCCGCGCCGGCGGGGGCGTCGGGCGGCATCGCGGCCGGCGCGTCCTCCGCCTCGCCGCCGGCGCCGAGGCCCGGCCCCGCGACGATGCCGGTCAGCGTCAGCTCGCCGGTGGTGAGCGTGCCGGTCTTGTCGAACACCACCGAGGTCACGTCGGCGAGGTTCTCCAGGAACGCGGTGCCCTTGAGCAGGATGCCGTGGCGCCCGGCGACCGCGATCGCCGCGATCGCGGTCGCCGGCGCCGCCAGCACCAGCGCGCACGGACAGGCCGCGACCAGCACCGCCAGCGTGGTCTCCGTGTCGCCGGTGGCGAACCAGGTGCCGCCGGCCACCATCATCACCAGCGCCATGTACTGCCCGGCGTAGCGCTCCAGCAGCCGGGTGACCGGCGGCTTGGCCTGCTCCGCCTCGCGCATCATCGCGATGATCCGGCCCAGCGTGGTCTCGCCGCCCACCCGCACGACCTCGACGCAGAGCAGCCCGTCGGTGTCGATCGAGCCGGCCGCGACCGCGTCGCCGACGCCCACCTCGACCGGCACCGACTCCCCGGTGAGCGAGGCGACGTCGAGGCTGGCCGCACCTTCGCGCACCACGCCGTCCACCGGCACCCGGTCGCCGGCGCGCAGCTCGACGCGGTCGCCCGGGCGCAGTGCCCGCGTCGCCACCACCTCGACCGAGCCGTCGGCGCCCAGCCGGCGGGCGCTGGTCTCCGCCAGGCGCGACAGGGCGCGGATCGCGTCGCGCGAGCCGAGCAGGCTGCGCTCCTCCAGCACGTGGCCGGCGATCATCACGATCGGCAGCACCGCCGCGGTCATCAGGTCGCCGCCGGCCCAGGCGCCCACCAGGGCGAGCGCGGTGAGCCGGTCGGTGACGCCGTGCAGGCTCGGATGGCGCAGGCTGTGCCACGCCGCCGCCAGCACCGGGGCGCCCACCAGCGCCGCCGCGGCGCCCGCCACGAGGTTCGCGACCGCCTCCTCCGCCGGGAACGCCCAGCGCCACGCCAGCGCCAGCGCCAGCAGCCCGGCCGACAGCATCGCCAGCGTCAGCCGCACCGCCAGCAGCACCCGCTCCGCACGCGCCAGCAGCCCGGCGCGCGACCCGCCCGCCGCGTCCGCCATCGCCGCCGCAGCCGCGTGCTCCGGCGCGCGGCCCGCGCCCAGCACCGCGCTCACGGCGCGGGCCCGGACACGATGACCCGCCCGGCGGCGCGCGGGTCCACGGTGGCGACGCGCCCGGCCTGGCGCAGCACGCCGGCGATGCGCTCGCGATACACCTGGTCGAGCAGCGCGGGGCGGGTGGCGGGGTCCATGCGCGCCTCCAGCGCGGTCAGGGTGGCGGTGCGGGTGCGCGCGCCCTCCAGCCGCTCGCTCGCGGCGGCGTGGCCCTCGGCGAGCAGGCGGTCGCGGGCGCGGTCGGCCCCCTGCGCGGCGCGGGCGGCGTCGGTGCGCGCGGCGGCCAGCCCCTGCTCCGCGTGCTGTGCCGCCTCCAGCACCGAGTCGAACGCGGCGCGCGCCACCGGCGGCAGCAGCGCGGTGACGTCGGCGCGGGTGACCTCGACCCCGAGCCCCGCCCCCTGGCGCGACAGCGCCGCCAGCGCCGCGTCCATCGCAGCGACCAGGCGCCCGCGCACCGCGGCGCGCGCCGCGACCGCCGCGGGGTCCGCGGCCCGCTCCGGCCGCACGGCCAGGAAGTCGTCCAGCTCGTGCCCGGCGGCCTCGGCGATCGCGGCGTCGAGGAACAGCCGGCGCAGCGCCGGCTCGACATGGGCCGCCTGCACGAAATAGGCCGCCGGATCGCGGATGCGCCAGGTCAGCGCCGCCTGCAGCAGCACCACGCCGCTGTCCGCGGTGAGGTAGGCGCCGGCATCCTCGGGAATGGCGTCGGCCGCGGTCGTGGGATCGGAGAGCCCCGGCCTGCGCGCGGTGCCGGCCGACACCGCGAGCGCGATCTGCCGCTCCCCGCCCGGCAGGGTCACGACGTCCTCGATCGGCCTGGGCAGCGCCAGCACCAGCCCGGCCGGCTGCACGCGCACCACCCGGCCGAAGCGCAGCACCACCGCCTGCGTGCCGGGCGTCAGGGTGCGGACGTTGCCCGTGGCCCAGACCAGCGCCAGCAGCAGCGTGCCGATCCTGAGCACGCCGAAGCCGACGCGCACCGACTGCAGCAGCGGACCGTCGGCCGTCCCGGGCGCCGTCGCCGCGCCCGGCGCCCCGTCGCCGCCCGCCGCAGGAACGTGCGGCGAGAACCCGGCGTCACCGGCGCGCCCCTCGATCACCGTGCGACCGCCAGCGACGCCGCGCCCGCCCTGTCCGCGCCCGGCCTGTCCGCGGCAGGACTGCCCGCGCCCGCCCTGTCCCCGCCCGGCCCGCCGCCGGCCACCGCCTGCCCGGCGGCGAGGCCCGGCGGCCCCTGCACCAGCGCGTCGAACGGGGCGGCGTCGGTGCGCAGCACCAGCCGCGTGTTCGGCCCCACGGTGGCCGACAGCGTGTCGAGCGAGCGCAGCATCAGGTAGAGCCCAGGGTCGCCGGCATACGCCGCCGCCTCGATCGCCGCCGCCTCGCGGCGCGACGCGGCCTCGGTGGCCGCCGCCGCCGTGCCGGCCTCCGCGACCTCGATCCTGGCGTCGCGCGCGGCCAGCGAGCGGATCTCGGCGGCCGCGCGCAGGCCCTCCGCCGTGCGCTCGGCCGCCACCGTCTCGCGCTCGGTGCGCATGCGCGACACCGTGGCCGCGAGCGTGGCCTCCGGCAGCCCGAGCTGCTCCAGCCCCACCGCGCGCACCGCGATGCCGTAGCCCTGCCGCATCTGCCGCTCCAGCTCCGCGCGCAGGCGGTCCCTGAACTCGGCGAGCCGCACCCGCGCGGGGTCGGTGTTGACCAGGTCGGCGAGGTCGAAGCCGCTCGCCGTGACCTGCAGCGCCGCGCCGAGGAACGAGCGGAGCTGGCGCGCGGCCTCGTCCGGGTCGTTGCGCACGGCGCGCACGTACTGGCCGATCGCGTCCGGCTCGTCGGGCACCTGCCAGGCGGCGAAGGCCTGCACCAGGATGCGCAGGCCGTCGCGCGTGCCCACGTCCTGCAGCCCCGACGAGGTGGTGCGCAGCCGCAGGTCGACCGGGATCGCCGCCTCCACCGGCACCGGGATCTTCCACGCAAGGCCGGGCTGCGTCAGCACGCGCACCGGGTCGCCGAAGCGCGTGACCACCACCGCCTGCCCCGCCGCCACGGTGATCGCCGACGCCGCCAGCCCCGCGCCCGCCAGCACCAGCGTCGCCACGCCGAGGCGCAGCAGCAGCCGCGGCAGGCTCGACGGCGGCCCCTCGCCATGGTGGTGGTGATGGTGGAACACGCCGTGCCCGCCTTCGTCATGCCCGTCGTGGCCGTGTCCGTCGTGGTCGTGAGCGAAGGCGTCCATGCGGCTATTCCCCGTCGGAGGCGGCGGCCGCCGCGGCGCCCGGCAGCGCGCGCAGGTCGAGCACCGTGGTGTCCGGCGCCGAAAGCCGGTGGTCCAGGATCGTCATCGGCGTGCGCGGCAGCGACGCGGCCAGGGCGGCGAAGTAGCGCTCCAGCAGGAACGAGCGCCCGCCCGCCGCGAACGCGTCCCGGTCGGCGGCGAAGCGGATTCGGGCCGAGCGCGCCCGCGCCACGGTCTCGGCCGCCGCCGCCGCCGCGCCGGCGCGCTGCTCCGCGGCGAACTGCGCGGACTGGGCGCGGATCGTGCTGGCGCGGCCGCGCTCGGCCGAGATGCCGGCGTCGGCGGAGATCTCCGCCGCGCGCACCGCGTGGTAGGCGTCCGCCGCGCCGGCGGGCGGGTGCACCGCCTCCACCACCACCGCCACGACCTCGATCCCGCTGCCCGCCCCCCCGCTGCCCGCCGCGCTGCCGCCCGCCGCATCGAGCGCGTCCTGCACCTCGCCGCGCAGCCCGGCCGCCATGGCGTCGCGGCTCGTACCCAGCACCTCGCCCAGGGTGCGGCGCGCGAACCACCCCGCCGCCGCGGCGCGCGACACCACCCTGACCAGCCCCGCGGGGTCGGGCGCCGCGTAGGCGAAGCGCAGGGCAGAGGCGTCGTCCAGCCCGACGCGGAACAGCACGCGCAGGTCGGCCGCCACGCCCTGGAAGCTCTCCCCGCCGGCGCTGCCGCTCGCGACCAGCAGCGTCAGCTCGCCCGGGTGGGGCTGCTCCCACAGCCGGTCCGCGGACGTCGGCGCGGCCGCCTCCGCGCCCACCGCCTCCGCCGTGCCGGCGCCCTCGCCCAGCGGCATCTCGTGGATCGCGCCGTACTCGACGCCGCGCGCCGCCCCCAGAGGCCAGGGCAGGATCAGGTGCAGCCCGGGGTGCAGCACCGCGCGCGGCGCGCCGAACCGCTCGTACACCGCGCGCGCGTCCACCGGCACGACCACCACCCCGGACAGCCCCCACGCCGCCAGCAGCAGCCCCGCCGCCATCGGCAGCGCCGCCGCCCGCACGTAGCCCAGCGCCCAGGACCGCGAGAAGTCCAGCCCGAGGTGCCGCCGCACCGGCTCGGCCAGCCCGCGCCGCCGCAGCCCGTCGCACACCAGCCGCGCCAGCACGGACTCCACCGCCGCGCGCGCCAGCTCCGGCGCCGGCGGCGGCAGGAACACCCGCCCGAGCGCGCGCGCCGCCAGCTCCACGCCGATCGCCGACAACACGAACGCCAGCACCACGTCCACGGCCGCGGTCACCGCCGCCGGCACGCCGAGCCCGGACGCGATCTCCCCCAGCCCCGCCGCGAAGCTCGCCAGCACCGCCACCAGCGCCAGCGCCCGCAGCGCCGCCGCCTCCGGCAGCGCGTGGCGCGGCACCGCCGCCAGCGCCCGCTCGCCCACCAGCATCGCGAACGCCGCCGCCAGCGCCACCGCCCCCAGCGCCGCAGCGCCCCCCGGCGCCACCATCGCCGGCGCCACCTGCGCGCGCAGCCCCCAGGCCAGCGCCGCCGCCCCGAACGCCGGCACCCCCACCGCCCACACCTGCGGCCAGCGCGCCGCCCGCCCCGCCCACGCCCGCCCGCCCGCCGCCGCGCCGCGCCAGCGCGCCAGACGCCCGGCCCGCCCCTCGGCCGGCGGCAGCTCCGCGCGCCGCCTGGCCCGCAGCACCACGAGCGCGCCCCCCAGCCCGGCCACGCCGAGCAGCAGCGCCGCGCCCAGCAGCGAGGCCAGCCCGGAGCGGCGCAGCTCGCCCAGCAGCGCGGCGTGGCGCGAGGCGGCGGCGACGCCCGCGCCCAGCGCCAGCAGCAGCGCCAGGTCGGCGAGCAGCAGGGTGCGGACGAGGCGCAGCGACCGGAGGGTGAAGGCGGGGGACATCGTCAGGGCAGCAAGCAAGGCTGGGCTCTCCCTCCGGTGCCCATTCCAATGGCCCAAGCGGGCCATCGGAACCTTTGGGCACCTACGCCCAGACCCGCAAAGTGCCGTGGGGCCCCTTGATCCCTTGACTTAAGAACCGAATTCCAAAGGCTTGCCTTTGGCGGGGTCCAGGGGCAGAGCCCCTGGCCTTCCTTGCTCACGCGCCGCCCGTCAGAACGTGCACTCGATGTTGCGCTTCGGCGTCAGCGTGATCACGCAGTGCCCCGCCCGCGCCGAGCTGACCTTGTAGACGTCCGCCTGGTAGCCGACCGTGCGCCCGTTCTCGACGATCGCGTCGAGCACCGCGAAGCCGAACTCGTCGTGGGCGAAGGTCTTGCTCGCCGTGGTGGTGGCGACGCTGCCGTCGAAGCGGTTGACGTCCACGCCCTGCGTCTTCTGCCGGAACGCCGGCACGTTGGCGAAGCCGCCGGGCACGTCGCCGGTGTTGAGGTCGGGGTCGAGCAGGGTGCCGCCGGTGCCCACGATCAGCTGCGGCGCGTAGTGCGCGAAGTCGACGAAGTTCAGGTACTCGAACTGGTGGATGTGCCCGGACATGAACAGGCCGATGTTGGCCGGCACGCCGTTGGCGAAGGCGGAGGCGGCGTAGGTGCCGCCGGAGAACACCGCCTGCTCGGTGAAGTCCCCGGAATCGTCGACCGGCACCGCCGCCGAGCCGGTGGCGCCGTACGTCAGGCCGAAGCTCGGCTTGTGGCTGGCGAAGATGTTCATCGAGTCCGGCCCGACCACGGCCAGCAGGTTGGTCAGGTCGACGTCGTAGTTCTGCGCGGTGGCCTTCGCGACCGCGGCGTCGTTGGCGAAGCTGGAGTCGTGGACCAGGAAGTTCACGTCGCCGGCCGGCACCACGTAGCTCGGCTCGAAGTCGGCGGTGTAGGTCGCGGCGTTGCCCACCGGCGCCGTGGGCGCGGACGGGCCGCAGGCCACGCGCGCCGCGCTGTAAGGATAGGGGTCGAGCAGCGCGAACCAGCCGCGCGCGCCGCGCCCGCAGCTCTCGTGGTTGCCGCGCGCCATGATCCACGGCGCGGCCGCCAGCAGCGGCTTTGCGGGAAAGAACACGTCCGCGTTCCACGAGTCGAAGGTGTCGCCCCAGGTCTCGTAGTCGGCGCTGGTCGGGTCGCTGCACCCCGGGAACGCCCCGTTGCAGCTGGTATCGCGATAGAACCAGTCGCCGACCTGCACGATCAGGTCCGGGTTGAACAGCGACTCGTACTGCGCGAGATACGCCCACGGAAAGGCGGTCGGGCTCGCGCAGTTCTGCTGGTTCGAGCCGTTCGCGGACAGCACGCCGTTCATCCGGCAGCCGGTGTCGGCCATCACCAGGATGCGCCGCGGGTGCGCGACCGGCAGCTTCAGGTCGACGCCGTCGATGGTGGCGGTGACGTGGCCGGGCGGGATCACCGCCTCGCACTCCGTCCAGCTTGTCGTGGCCATCGGCGTGCCGTTGGCGAAGTTCGCGGCCGCGGTGTTCTGCACGAAATACTGCGGGTAGCCCGCCTTGCCGTTGGTCGAGCCCGCGGTGCCCGGCACGCTGGCCAGCGTGGCCGCGTCGAAGCGGGGCCTCATCGCGAGCGAGGCGCCGTGGTCGAGCACCGCGGCCGGGCAGGCGCCGCCGGTGATGATCGCGCGCGCCAGGATCGTGGAGCCGGTCGTGGCCGGGGCGTCGCCGTAGCTGCCGCGGGCCAGCGCGGCCGCGGTGCTGCCCGGCGCCATCTGGACCCAGCGCGCGACCACTGTGGTATCGGCCGACTGGTCGCGTGCGGCGTGCGCCGTCGCCGATGTCGCGAACCCTGCGGCCGCCGCCAGTCCAAGCCAGCCATGAGCCCGCATGCGCCCCTCCGGTTCCCGGCGCCTGCATACAGGCCTGGCGAACTCGTTGCGTGACGGTTGCAAGAAGACGGGCGCGGGGCCGCCGGCAGTGTCCTGGCCTGAAGGCCAGGAAGGCCAGGGGCTCTGCCCCCTGGCGGGTCCGGGGCAGAGCCCTGGCCTTCCGACCCCAGGCACTCTCCCGTGCCTTGCCGCCGCGACTTGCCCCCGGCATTGTCGCACCCAGTGTGCCCGGCATCGCCCCGGGCTGACGCCGCTTTCAGGGTTGTCCGACTTGGAAGAAGCCGCGACCGCGCAACGGCCGACGCAGCCTCCGGCCTTCGCGGCCGGGCCCTTGCCCCGTCCGCCGCAAGGCACGCGCACCATCGTGATCGGCGCCGGCTTCGGCGGCCTCGCCGCCGCGCTGCGCGCCCGCGCCCTCGGCCACCAGGTCGACGTGTTCGAGCGCCTCGACCAGCCCGGCGGCCGCGCCCGCGTGTTCCGGCGCGACGGCTACAGCTTCGACGCCGGCCCCACCGTGCTGACCGCGCCCCACCTGTTCGCCGAGCTGTTCGCCCTGTTCGGCGAGCGCCTCGACGACCACGTCCGACTGCTGCCCGTCGACCCGTGGTACCGCATCACCTTCGCCGACGGCCGCTTCTTCGACTACGGCGGCGACGAGGCGGAGATGGCGCGCAAGGTCGCCGCCTTCTCGCCGGGCGACGCAGACGGCTTCGTGCGCCTGATGGCGCGCACGAAGGCGCTGTTCGCCATCGGCTACGAGCAGTACGGCGCGGCCGCGTTCCACAGCCCCGCGACCATGCTGCGCGTGCTGCCCCACCTCCTGCGCCTGGGCGGCTGGCGCTCGATGCACGCCCTGGTGGCGTCGCACCTGAAGGACGAGTCGCTGCGCCGCGTGTTCACCCTGCAGACGCTGCTGATCGGCGGCCACCCCTGGCGCACGCCGGCAATCTACGCGCTGATCCAGCACCTGGAGCGACGCTGGGGCATCTGGTTCGCCGAGGGCGGCACCGCCGCCGTGGTCGCGGCGCTGGCCGGCCTCGCGCGCCGCCACGGCGTCGCCTTCCACACCGGCCGCACCGTCGAGCGCATCGCCGTCGACCAGGGCCGCGTCACCGGCGTCGTCCTGGAAGGCGGCGCCACCGTGCCCGCCGACCGGGTGATCGCCAACGCCGACGCGCCCGCGGTGTACGCCGACCTGCTGCCCGCCTCGCAGCGCCGCCGCTGGACCGACCGCCGCCTGCGCCGCCTGCAGCCGTCCATGGGCCTGTTCGTGCTGTACTTCGGCACCACCCGGCAGTATCCCGACGTCGCCCACCACACCATGGTCCTGGGCGAGCGCTACCGCGACCTGCTCGACGAGGTGTTCGGCACCGGCGCGACCCTGCCGGAGGACCCCAGCCTCTACCTGCACCGCCCCACCGCCACCGACCCCGCGCTGGCGCCCCCCGGCCACGACGCCTTCTACGTGCTTGCCCCGGTGCCCAACCTGCGCGCGCCGATCGACTGGCGCACCGCCGGCCCGGCGATGCGCGACCGGGTGGTGGCGATCCTGTCGCGCCGCGGCCTGCCCGACCTGGAGCGCCACATCACCTCGGAAAGCTGGCTCGCCCCGGACGATTTCGCCCGCGACTACCTCAGCCGCGACGGCTCGGGGTTCTCCACCGCGCCCACCCTGATGCAGTCCGCCTGGTTCCGCTTCCACAACCGCTGCGGCGACGTCGCCGGCCTCTACCTCGTCGGCGCCGGCACCCACCCCGGCGCCGGCGTGCCCGGCGTGCTCACCTCGGCCAAGGTGGTGGAAACCCTCCTGCGCGAGGACGCCGCGGCGCAGCGCGACGCCGCGCGCGGGGCGTCGGCGTGAGCCGCGACGCGCGGCGCGTGCTGGGGCGTCACGGTCGCACCTTCCGTCTCGCCGGCGGCCTGCTGCGCCGCGCCGACCTCGACGCCGCCGCCCGGCTCTACGTGTTCTGCCGCGCCGTCGACGACCTCGCCGACGAATCCCCCGACCCGGCCGCCGCCCGCGCCGCGCTGCTGGCGCTGCGCCGCGAGGTGGGGCAGGGCGGCCGGGACTCGCCGCTCGCCGCCCGCTTCGCCGACCTGTCCGCCTGCCCGCGCGCCACCGCGGCGTTCATCGACACCATGCTCGGCGACCTCGACCACGTGCGCATCGCCGACGAGGCGGCGCTGGTGCGCTACGCCTACGGCGCCGCCGGCACCGTCGGCGTGCTGATGTGCGGCGTGCTCGGCGTGCGCGACCCGGCCGCGGAGCCGCACGCCGTCGACCTCGGCATCGCCATGCAGCTCACCAACATCGCCCGCGACGTGGTCGAGGACGCGGGCCGCGGCCGGCTCTACCTTCCCGCCACCTGGCTGCCGCACGGCTTCGGCCCCGCCGACGTCGCCGCCGACCCGGACAGCGTGTTCGCTGCTGTGCAGCGCCTGCTGGCGCTGGCCGACGCGCGCTACCGCAGCGCGGCGCGCGGCCTCCGCTTCCTGCCGCCGCGCGCCCGCCTCGCTATCCGCGTCGCCGGCCGGCTGTACGAGGAGATCGGCCGCCAGATCCTGCGCGCCGGCCCCGCCTACCTGGCGCGCGGGCGAAGCGTCGTGCCGCTGCGCCGCAAGCTCGCGCTGCTGTCGCTCGAGGCCGCCGCCTCGCTCGCCCGTCGGCCTGCGCCCGCCAGGCAGGACGCGTCGGCGCAGCGCGCCCCGGCCGGCCGGGGCGGCGTGCAGGCCTGACCGTCCGGCCCGCCATGGGGCACGCGCGGCGGGCAGGGCCGAGGCTCCGCCCCAGGTTTCGGCCCGACGTTCCGGCAGAGGTCCGCCTCCGGTATCCGCTGCCCGGGGGATCGGTGCCCGGATACCCCGACCCTTCGCGCCTCCAGGCGCCGTCGACGGGCTGACGCGCCGCCTCCCTCGCCTGGGCGGCCTCGGCGGGCAGTGCCGCCCAGGGCGGCGGCGATGCTTGCACTCGGCGGTGTTAACCGGCACCGTGAATACCCGCCCCGGTATGCTCCAGGCGGAACCCGCCTGCGACAGCCGTCGGCGCGGGACTATCCCCCGACCCCGCGGGGGACGCTCTTCCAGGCCTGGCCCGGTTCCGACCTGCTCGTGCAACAGACCACAAACGCCGGGACCTCCCGGCGTTGCACAGCGGCCGTGGACGGCATCCCGGAAGGTCGGCTGGTTCACTACCCGGGTCGTGCATGGACGAACGGCACAAAGTCGGCGTCACTGGAAAACGAAAAGGGGATGGACGTGACAGATCAGGGTAACAGACAGGCTGCCCCCTTCCTGCAGGCTGCGGGATGCCCGCCCCTCGGGCCACCCGCGCGGGAGTAGGCGGCATGGCAATGGACCACGAGGCCGCCGGCCCCTCCCTGAGCCCGCTCCCGGGCCAGTTGGCCACAACCGCCGGGCTGTCCGCGAACGAGCACCGCGCCCTGCGCGTGCTGGCCGGGTTCGCGGAAACCGCGCTGCCGGCGATGCTGCTGCTCTACCTGGCCGCCAACGAGCGCAGCGCCGACACCCTGCCCGAGCTGAAGCAGGTCATCGACACGCTGAGCGAGGTGCCGGTGAAGCTGGACGGGCAGGGCGCCGAGCCGATCCACACGGCGGTCGGCCGCCTGTACAGCATGGTGGGAGCCCTGCGCGGCCGCATCGGCTAGAAGCCGTCATCGGCTTGCCAGCCCTGGTCTCTCGCGTCAGGGCAAGAAGAAAGCACGTTCTTTCTTGAAAGAAAGAACCAAAGAACTTTGGCCCATAGGGCTCCGGAGCTGCCCGCGAGCCCGGAACCCCATGGGCAAAGTCTTTTTGCTTCTTTTTCTTCAGAAAAAGAAGGCCTTGCCTTCCTGCCTGAAGCACCAGCCTCTCGCCGCCCCGGGTCGCCCGCCCGCCGCGCTCAAACGAACGCCGCCGCCGGGAAGCACGCCCGCAGCTGCGCGCCCAGCTCTCGGCCCATCGCCTCCGCGCCCGACGCCGCGCCGGTGATCGACCCGGTGCGCACGACCGCGCCGTCGCCCGACGCCAGCAGCCCGTCGAGCCGCATCGTCCCGTCCGCCCCCAGCCGGGCGTAGGCGCCGATCGGCGTGGCACAGGAGCCATCCAGCGTCGCCAGCATCGCCCGCTCCGCCGTCGCCGCCACCCGCGCCGCGCGGTCCTCGACCAGCAGCAGCAGCTCGCGCAGCTCGGTGGCGTCCTCGCGCACTGTGACGCCGACGATCCCCTGGCACGCGGCGGGCAGCATCGCGGTGGCCGGCAGCGCCAGCGACGCCTCCGCCTCCAGCCCGAGCCGACGCAGCCCCGCCATCGCCAGCAGGCTGGCCGCGCACACCCCGTGGCGGATCTTGTCGAGCCGAGAATGTACGTTGCCCCGGAACATCGCGATTCTCAGGTCCGGCCGCACAGCAAGAAGCTGCGCTTGGCGACGCACGGAGCAGGTGCCGATCACCGCGCCCTCGGGCAGGCAGGCGAACGGGTCCGCCTCGTCCGGCGGCCCGCACACGTCGCCCAGGATCAGCGCGTCGCGGGCGTCCTCGCGCGCCAGGGTGCAGCCGAGCACGATCCCCGGCGGCAGCTCGGTTTCCAGGTCCTTGAGGCTGTGCACCGCGAGGTGGATGCGCCCGGCCAGCAGCTGCTCGTGGATTTCCTTGGAGAACAGCCCCTTGCCGCCGATCTCGGCCAGCACCCGGTCCTGCACCGCGTCGCCGGTGGTGCGGATCACGTGCTCCTGGAACACGTCGAACTGGCGCATCACCGGGCACACACGGGTCAGCGTCGCCATGAACGAGCGCGTCTGCTGCAGCGCCAGCGGCGAGCCGCGCGTGCCGATGCGCAGCGGCAGCACCGGGTGGTGGCGCGGCGCCACCGGCGCCCCGCGCCGCGCCGCCGCCGGCGCGGGGCAGGCCGCGTCCTGTTCGAGGCCTGGCACGGGCGCCGCGACCAGGTCGGAAAGGGCGTTCATCGGTCGAACTCCGTCACGGCCGGCGCTCCCGTGCGGGCAGCGCCCGGCCAGGCAGGGCGGGGCCAGGCAGGGCAGGGTCGGCGGCCAGCGCCGCCGGCCCGAACGGGCGGTTCAGCACGACCACCGCGCGGTTCAGGAAGAAGGCGGTCCCCACCCAGGCCAGGTAGGGCAGCAGCAGCGCCGCCGCGAGCTGCGACCACGCCCAGAACGCCAGCACCAGCGCCAGCACGGAGAGCCACAGCGCGGCGGCCTCGGGCAGCGCCCAGTCCGGCCGGCGCAGCTTGAAGAACAGCCCGCTCCACGCGACGTTCAGCACGGCGTTGAGCGCGAACAGCGCCACGGCCCAGCCGCGCTCGCCGGCGTCCGCCCCCCGCCAGGCCAGCACCGCGGCCCAGGCCGTGAGCACGCCGATCGTGGTCCACACCACCGGGAACGCCCAGCCCGGCGGTTGCCACCACGGCGTGCGCAGGGCGTTGTACCACGGCCCGATCTCCGTCAGCAGCCCGCCGGCGAACAGCACCGCGGCCACGCCCCCTGCCGCGACCGCGACGTCCCAGCTCACGCCGAGACCAGCCCCGTCAGATGCGCGATGTTCTTCGCCAGGATGCGCAGGTGCACGACCGGCTTGGCGCGCACCAGCTCCTTGGTCATGTACGCCGCCCAGGTCAGCTCCTGCACGTCGCGGTCGCGGCAGATGCGCACGAAGCGCTCGCGCCGGTCGTCGCTCGAATACCAGAACCGCTGCATCAGCCCGAGGACGCGGAACACCTGCCCGTGCGCGCGCATGAACCGACGCCGCGCCTGGCGCAGCGCCCGTGCGTCTCCGGTCTCCACGAAGCGGTCCACCGCCTCGCCCGCGAGCTGCCCGCCGAGCATCGCGTAGTACAGCCCCTCGCCAGACGCCGGCGCCACCACCCCCGCCGCATCGCCCGCCAGCAGCACGCAGTACCCGTCGTCCCAGCGCCCCAGCGGCTTCATCGGGATCGGCGCGCCCTCGCGGCGCAGCGTCTCCGCCCCCGCAAGCCCGGTGGCCGCGCGCAGCGCCGTCGTCGCCGGCCGCAGCGCGAACCCCTTGCGCGCGCTGCCCAGCCCCACGCTCGTCGTCGCCCCATGCGGGAACACCCAGCCGTAGAAGTCGGGCGACACCTTGGCGTTGTAGTGCACCTGGCAGCTCCCGGGGTCGAACCCCGGCCCCACCGGCGAGCGGACGATCTCGTGGTAGGCGAACACGTAGCGCATCGACGCCGCGCCCTTCACGCCCGCCGCCCGCGCCACCCCGGAGCGTGCCCCGTCCGCGCCGATCACCGCGCGCGCCCGCACCGTGAACGCCGCCCCGCTGCCGTCCGTGCTGGCCTCGCGGCACTGCACCACCGCGACCCCGCCCTCGCGCGACAGCCCCTCGAACAGCGCCGTGCGCCGCGTGGCGCCGTCGGCCTCGGCGCGCGCGCGCAGCCACTCGTCGAAGCCCTCGCGGTCCACCATGCCGACGAAGCCGTTGCTGACCGGCATGTCCACGGTGCAGGAGGACGGCGCGAACATCCGCGCGGACGTCGCGCGCGCCACCAGCTGGCTGTCGGGGATGGCGAAGTCCTGGATCAGCCGCGGCGGCACCGCGCCGCCGCACGGCTTGACCCGCCCGCCGCGGTCCAGCAGCAGCACCGAGCGCCCGCGCTTGGCCAGCTCCGAGGCCGCCGTGGCGCCGGCGGGGCCGCCGCCCACCACCACGACGTCGAAGTCGCAAGGCAAGGCTGGGGGGCGAGGCCGCCCCCCAGACCCCGGCATTCCCTGGAGTCCCATGTCGGCCTGCCCCTTGTGTGTGCCGGTCCAGGACGGCTCGCCCTGGCGGGTCCCATTCCTCAAGGCATGGGGCAGAGCCCTGGCCTTCCTTGCTTCGCTCATCGCGCGTGCAGCGCCAGCGCCGCCGCCAGCATCCCCAGCACGTACAGGCTGGTGCCCGTCGCGTTGTACCAGGGCGCCCGCCCGCGCGGATCGGCCAGCAGCCTGCGCATCAGCACGAGCTGCGCGCCCAGCAGCACCGCCACCACGGCCGCGTGCCACGCGAACCCCCATGCCGCCAGCAGGGCGACCACCGCGACCTGCGGCACCGCCATCACGGCGCAGGCCAGCCGGCAGGCGCGGTCCGGGCCGAGGCGGGCGGGCAGGGACCCCAGCCCCATCTGCCGGTCGCCCTCGATCGACTTGAAGTCGTTGAGCGTCATGATGCCGTGCGCGCCGAGGCTGTACAGCGCGGCGAGCGCCACGATCCGCCCGCCGGGCCAGGCCTGCAGCGTGACCGCGGCGCCCGCGAACCACGGCAGCCCCTCGTACGACACGCCGACCGCGAGGTTGCTCCACCAGCCGTTGCGCTTGAGCCTGACCGGCGGCGCGCTGTACGCCCAGGCCAGCGCCAGCCCGATCATCGCAGCCACCCACACGTACGGCCCGAGCGCGAGGGCCACCGCGACGGACAGCACGCTCCACGCCACGGCGAGCCCCAGGCCCCAGCGCCCCGGCACCCGCCCGGACGGGATCGGCCGCCCCGGCTCGTTGATCGCGTCGACGTGGCGGTCGAACCAGTCGTTGATCGCCTGGCTGGTGCCGCAGGCCAGCGGCCCCGCGAGCCCCGCGCCCGCCGCGACCAGCCCCCAGCGCCCGCCGAGGCCCACGCCGCCCACGCCCGACGACACCACGCCGCAGCCGAACGCCCACACCGGCGCGAACCAGGTCAGCGGCTTGAGCAGCTCCAGCATCGCGCCCGCCGACGGCCGCGCGCCCGGCGCGGGCACGCCGGCCCCTGTCGCGCGACGCCCCGCGCCCGCCGCCACGACGCGCGCGGCACCGGCGCCCGGCGCAAGGCCGGCGCGGCTCACGAGCCTTCCCAGTTGCTGCCCGGCTCGGGCAGGTCGCCGAGCCCGTAGCGGTGCAGCTTGGCATACAGGCTCTGCCGGCTCACCCCCAGCATCTCCGCGGCCGACGCGCGGTTGTTCTCCGCCAGCTCCAGCGCCGCCTCGATGCACAGACGCTCGATCACGTCGGTGGCGTCGCGCACCAGCTCCTTGAGCGACACCCGCCCGATCAGCTCGGTGAGCTGCTCGACGGAGCGCGGCACAACCGCCTTGACCTCGGGCGCGGCGGTCGCCGCGGACAGCCGGCGCGCCACGTCGCGGATCGCGAAGCCGAACGAGGGCGCCACCCCGCCCAGCACGGCGACGGCGGAGATCTCCACCTCGGTCAGCATGCCGTGCTCGCCGCGCAGCGTCGTGCAGAACAGCCGCACCGAGCCGCGCTGGCGCAGGTTGGCGAGCAGCACGTCGACGTCGACGCCCGCGCGCCCCAGCCAGGTGCCGAGCGCGCGGCCCTGCGCCTGCTCGGCCAGCGAGAGCTGCGTCATCGACAGGAAGGCGGTGTTGGCGGCCAGGATCGTGCCCTCGCCGTCGGTGGCCACGAAGGCGTCCGGCGCCTGCTCCAGCGCCGAGAGCAGCCGGTCGCTGACCTCGGACACCAGGGTGGTGCCGCTGGCCAGGGCGCCGGGCATCACCCGCACCAGCAGCACGGAGCTGTCGCCTTCGATCAGCAGCGAGGCCGACAGCGACACGTCGCCGTCCGCGAACCCGCCCGCCCGCACCGGCGCGGCGTCCGCCTCCGGCCGGCCGGCCTCCGCGCGCGCCGCGTCGGCGAGCCTGACCCGCACCGGCTCGGCCCGCCCGCCGGTCTTGACCGCAGCCAGGAAGCGCAGCACCGCGCCGCGGTCGCGCGGCTCGAACAGCTCCGGGAACAGCCAGCCCTGCGCGCGCCGCGCCCCGCCCAGGCGCCGCCCCGCCGGGTTGCTTTCCGCGACCTTGAGGCTCTGCGCGTCGAGCACCATCAGCGGCTCGGGCGAGGTCTCGAACAGGATGCGGTAGCGGGTCTGCGCCTGGCGCAGCGCGGAATAGTCGCGCTCCATCGCCTGCTGCGCGTCGATCAGCCGCTGCTGCAGCTCGGTGAGCGGGCGCAGGTCGCGGCCGAACGCCACCACGCGGCCGTGGCGGTCGGCGCGCGCCGCGGCGTACTCGACCGCCACGTCGCCGCCGCTGCTGGCCACGCCCGCGCCGAGGTGGTTGAGGTGGCGCAGCCGCGGCACGTCGTCGTTCAGCGCCGCCTCCATCAGCGCGCGCGCCTTGGGCCGGCTTTCCAGCGTCACCGTCTCGACCCAGGGCTGGCCGGTCAGCGACACGGCGCCGCCGAGGTCGGCCTCCAGCGAGGCGCTGCGGAAGCGCGCGTCGCGCACCACCCCGTCGCGGTCGATCACCAGCGCCACGTCGGCCGCCGCCGCCAGCAGCCGCGCCGCCGCGTCGCCGTCGAGCGGCCCGAGCGACCCGTCTTCGGGCGATCCGTCCTCGGTCGCCTGGTCTGCGGAAGGGGAAGGCTTGGATTTCATGGTTCTGCGCGCGCCCGGGTCACTGAGGCTCAGGAGATGGCTCATCGGGCACGCGCAGTCGAGGCACGGCGGCTGGCGGGCGGCCTGCGCCGGAGCGCGAGCAGGGCCGCGGCACGGGTCAGCGCCTCCGCGGCGTCGCGCGCCGTGTCGTCGGCGCCGAGCCGGATCGCCAGCTCCGGGCGGTCGAGGAACGCCGGGCCGCCGACCATGACGATGATGTCGCGGTTGCGCGACGCGCGGCGCACCGCGGCGACGCAGGGCGCGAGCCGCGGCAGGTGCACCTCCGCGCCGAGCGAGAAGCCGATCAGGTCCACCGGCCGGGCGGCGACCACGCGCGCGGCGTCCGCAGCGCCGGCCACCGCGGGGTTCTGCACCTGCCAGCCCGCGCCGCGGAAGAAGTCGCTCAGCATCGACAGCCCCAGGGAATGCTGCTCGCCGGGGGCCGCGACCAGCAGCGCCAGCCCGGTCGGCGCCGCGGCGCCCGCCACGCCGCCGTCCGCGCCCGCGGCCCGCCCGATCCCGTCCGCGCCGGGCGCCATCGCGTGCAGCAGCCGGTGCAGGTGCACCGCGGCCAGCGTCACCTCGGTGAACGAGCAGCGGTCCTCCACCCACAGGTCGCCGAGATGGCGTGCCGTCCCGGACAGCAGGTCCAGGCAGATCGCCTCGACCGGGATGCCCTGCGCGCGGCAGCCGGCGACGCACGCCGCCGCGGCATCCGCCGGGTTCGGCCCGAGCAGCGACGCCGCCAGGCCGAGCACCGCCTCGCGCGTGACCCGCGCCTCCGGCGCCGCGTCGTCCGCCCCGCCGCCAGACCCGTCCGCGCCGCCGCCAGACCCGCCGCCCGTGCCGCGCGACACCGTCGCGCCGCCTGCCGTCCCCAGCGAGTCGGCCCGCAGCGACCCGGCCCCCGGTCCCTCCGCCGCCGGCAGCGCGGACCGCCGCGCATGCGCCGAAAGCAGGCGGGGCACCACCTGGCCCTCCACCGCGCGCAGGATCGCCGCGACGCGACGCCGCCGGACCGTGGCCTCGTCCGCCGCCACCGCCTGCCCAGCCCCCTTCTGCCCACCCGCCTTTTGCCCAATCGACTCCGCAAGCCGGTCCGACATCGTCTGGGACGCCTCCTCCCTGTCCAGGCCCGCCGTGCGCCCGCGGGCCGTGGCGGCCCCGGAACCATGCAGCGCGCCCTGGCACGCCATCGCCGAGCCCACGGGAGAGCAGTCCTGCCGCGTCATGCCGACCCTCCCCGCGCGTCGCCCCCGGAGCCTCCGGAACGATCCCGGGCGCATCTGAGACGATCCGCGGGAGGAGTGTCAATTCCGATTTACGTCAATCTCGCTTGACAGTCCGAACGGCCCAGCCCTAGCGTTTGTCCACCCCGGCCGGGGTCGCGGCACCGGCGGCGCGGCGGACGAGGCGGCCTGCCCCGCCGGACGGCCCGGCGCGACGGGGAACGGTGTTCGGTTTCGGTGCAATCCACTCGGGGGCAGCAGGGACGGCCATGATCGACAGCGTCAGCAACTTCCTCAACGGCTACGTCAGCTTCCAGTGGACGCCGACCACCGGCCACCTCGTCGCCCCACGCGAGCCGGCCGCCCCCCGCCCGCTCTACACTCCCGAGCAGCGCCGACGCCGCGACGCCACCCCCTGGACCATGGTGCAGGGCCTGCTGGCGCCGCTGCAGTTCCTGGTGTTCCTGGTCAGCCTCGCCCTGGTGCTGCGCACCCTGTCGACCGGCGCCGGCTACCAGGCCGCGACCGTCTCGATCCTGGTCAAGACGGCGATGCTCTACACGATCATGGTCACCGGCTCGGTGTGGGAGAAGGAGGTGTTCGGCCGCTACCTGTTCGCCCCCGCCTTCCTGTGGGAGGACCTGGTCAGCTTCCTGGTGCTGGCGCTGCACACCGCCTACGTCGCCGCCCTGCTGACCGGCGTGCTCAGCCCGGGCTCGCTGCTGCTGCTGGCGCTCGCCGCCTACGCCTCCTACCTGGTCAACGCCGCGCAGTTCGTCCTCAAGATGCGCTCCGCCCGACGCGAGCTGCCCGTCCCCGCCGCCTTCCGGGCCGCGCGGTGAACAAGGCCGCCACCCTCGACGCCGCCGCCCCGGCCGCCCTCGGCTGCGCCGTCGCTCCCGCGGCCCGGCCCGCGTCCCGCGAGCCCGTGCTCCGGGAGCGGGGCCAGCGCGAGGTGTTCTGCGGCCTGACCGGCATCGTCTGGCTGCACCGCCGCATCCAGGACGCCTTCTTCCTCGTCGTGGGCAGCCGCACCTGCGCCCACCTGCTGCAGTCCGCCGCCGGCGTGATGATCTTCGCAGAGCCCCGCTTCGCCACCGCGATCATCGAGGAGCGCGACCTCGCCGGCCGCGCCGACATGGACGACGAGCTGGACCGCGTGGTCGACCGCCTGCTGCAGCGCCGCCCCGACATCCGCATGCTGTTCCTGGTCGGCTCCTGCCCGTCCGAGGTCATCAAGCTCGACCTGTCGCGCGCCGCCGCCCGCCTGACCCGCCGCTTCCTGCCGGCCTGCCGCGTGCTGAGCTACTCCGGCTCCGGCATCGAGACGACCTTCACCCAGGGCGAGGACGCCTGCCTCGCGTCCCTGGTCCCCGAACTGCCCCACGACGCCGCCCCCTCGATCCTCGTCGTCGGCGCGCTGCCCGACGTCGTCGAATCCCAGTTTTCCGGGCTGTTCCGCGACGCCGGCATCGGCCCGGTGCGCTTCCTGCCGCCGCGCCACGCGGCCGCGCTGCCCGCCGTCGGCCCGAACACGGTGATGCTGCTCGCCCAGCCGTTCCTCGCCGAGACCGCACGCCTGCTGGAGGAGCGCGGCGCCCGCCGTGTCGCCGCCCCGTTCCCGATCGGCGTCGAGGGCACCCGCGACTGGCTGCGCGCCGCCGCCCTCGCCTGGGGCGCAGAGCCCGCGCGCATGGAGGCCGCCATGGCCCCCGGCCTCGCCCGCGCCGAACAGGCGCTCGCCCGCCATCGCAAGGCACTCGCCGGCCTCGCCGTGTTCTTCTTCCCCGACTCCCAGCTGGAGATCCCGCTGGCGCGCTTCCTGTCGCGCGAGCTGGGCATGCGCCTGGTCGAGGTCGGCACCCCCACGATCCACCGCGAGCACCTCGCCGCGGAGCTGGACCTTCTCGACCCCGCAACGACCCTCAGCGAGGGCCAGGACGTCGACCGCCAGCTCGACCGCTGCCGCGCCGCCCGCCCCGACCTCGTCGTCTGCGGCCTCGGCCTCGCCAACCCGCTGGAGGCCGAGGGCATCACGACCAAGTGGTCGATCGAGCTGCTGTTCTCCCCGATCCACGGCTTCGAACAGGCCGGCGACCTGGCGGGGCTGTTCGCCCGCCCGCTCGCCCGCCGCGCGCTGCTGGAGGCCTGAGCGCCGTGCAGCTTACCCTGTGGACCTACGAGGGCCCCGCGCACGTCGGCGCCATGCGCGTCGCCACCGCGATGCGCCACGTCCACTACGTGCTGCACGCGCCGCAGGGCGACACCTACGCCGACCTGCTGTTCACCATGATCGAGCGCAGCGCCACCCGCCCGCCCGTCACCTACACCACGTTCCAGGCCCGCGACCTCGGCGGCGACACCGCCGAGCTGTTCCGCACGTCCGCCCGCGATGCGGTGGAACGCTTCAGGCCGGAGCTGCTCCTGGTCGGCGCGTCCTGCACCGGCGAGCTGATCCAGGATGACCCCGCCGGCCTGTCGCGCGGCCTCGGCGTCGAGACCATCGCCCTCGAGCTGCCCTCCTATCAGCGCAAGGAGAACTGGGCCGCCTCCGAAACCTTCTACCAGGTCGTGCGCCGCTGCGCCGCCGGCCAGCGCACCCCGCGCGACGGCCGCGCGCCCTCCTGCAACCTGCTCGGCGCCACCGCGCTCGGCTTCCGCCACCGCGACGACGTGCGCGAGATCACCGCGCTGCTGGAGCGCATCGGCGTCGCCGTCAACGTCTGCGCCCCCCTCGGCGCAGCACCCTCCGACCTCGCCCGCCTGGGTGCGGCCGACTTCAACGTCGTGCTCTACCCCGAGACCGCCGGCGTCGCCGCGCGCTGGCTGGAGCGCGAGTTCCGCCAGCCGCACACCCGCACCGTGCCCATCGGGGTCGGCGCCACCCGCGAGTTCGTCGCCGAGGTCGCCGCCCTAGCCGGCCTCGACCCCGCGCAGGCCGCCGCCGACGCCGAGCGCCACTCCAACCTGCCCTGGTACTCGCGCTCCGTGGACGCCACGTATCTGACCGGCAAGCGCGTCTTCGTGTTCGGCGACGCCACCCACGCCGTCGCCGCCGCCCGCGTCGCCGCGAAGGAGCTCGGCTTCGCCGTTGTCGGCCTCGGCACCTACAGCCGCGAGTTCGCCCGCGAGCTGCGCGAGGCCGCCGCGCTGTACGGCGTCACGCCGCTGGTGTGCGACGACTACCTCGACGTGGAGGCCGCCATCGCTGCCGCCGCCCCCGACCTGGTGCTCGGCACCCAGATGGAGCGCCACATCGCCAAGCGCCTCGGCATCCCCTGCGCCGTGATCTCGTCGCCTGTCCACGTGCAGGACTTCCCGGCACGCCACTCGCCGCAGATGGGCTTCGAAGGCGCCAACGTGCTGTTCGACACCTGGGTCCACCCGCTGATGATGGGCCTGGAGGAGCACCTGCTGGCGATGTTCCGCGAGGACCCCGAGTTCGGCGAGGGCGCCGCCCCGTCCCACCTCGGCCACGCCCACGTGCCACGCCCCACCCCCCACGAGGCCGCCACCGTCGCCGCCCTGGCCGCCGACGCCCTCGCCGTCACGGGCAGCCGCGAAGCAGGCAAGGTTGAGGCTCCGCCCCAAGCTCCGCCAAAGGCTGCGCCCGCGGAACGCATCCCCAGGGAAGCCGGGTCCAGGGGCGGCTTCGCTCCTGGCGGGTCTGGGCAGAGCCCAGCCTTGCTTGCCGACGAGCCGGCGCCCCCCGCCTGGCACGCCGACGCCGAGCGCGAGCTGAGGCGCGTCCCGGTGTTCGTGCGCGGCAAGGCCCGCCGCAACACGGAAGCCTTCGCCCGCGAGCGCGGCATCGCGACGATCTCCGTCGCCACCCTCTACGACGCAAAGGCGCACCATGCCCGCTGACGTCACCGCCGCCCGCGACTCCGCTCCCGCCCCAGGGGCGCCCGTGCCGATCCGCGTGGTCGTGGTGACCATGGACAGCATCCTCGCCCGCACCGCCGAGTCCGCGGAGGCGGTGCTGCGCCGCGACCTGCCCGGCCTGGAGCTGCGCGTGCACGCCGCCGACGAGTGGGGCCACGACGCCCAGGTGCTCCAGCGCTGCCTCGACGACATCGCGCGAGGTGACATCGTCGTCGCCACCATGCTGTTCCTCGACGAGCACATCCGCGCCGTGCTGCCCGCGCTCGCCGCCCGCCGCGAGCACTGCGACGCCATGCTCGGCTGCCTGTCGGCGACCGAGGTGGTCAAGCTGACCCGTCTGGGCCGCTTCAGCATGGCCGGCGAGGCGACCGGCGCCATGGCGATGCTCAAGCGCCTGCGCGGCACCCGCAAGCCCGGCGCCCCGTCCTCCGGCCGCGACCAGATGCGGATGCTGCGCCGGCTGCCCAAGCTGCTGCGCTTCATCCCCGGCGCCGCCCAGGATGCGCGCGTCTACTTCCTGGCCCTGCAGTACTGGCTCGCCGGATCGGAAGCCAACCTGGTCGGCCTGGTCCGCATGCTGGTCGACCGCTACGCCGCCGGCCCCCGCCTGGCGCTCGCCGGCACGGTCAGGGCCGAGGCGCCGATCCACTACCCCGACACCGGCCTCTACCACCCCGCCGTCGCCGGCGGCATCGCCGCGCGCATCGCCGATCTGCCGCGCCCGAAGCTGTCGTCCGCCGGCGGGCGCGGCACTGTCGGCCTGCTGCTGATGCGCTCCTACGTGCTGGCCGGCAACGCCGCGCACTACGACGGCGTGATCGCGGCGATGGAGGCGCGCGGCCTGCGCGTCATCCCCGCCTTTGCCGCCGGCCTCGACTCCCGCCCCGCCATGGAGGAGTTCTTCTTTGAGGGTGGCGCCCCCACGATCGACGCCCTCGTCTCGCTCACCGGCTTCTCCCTCGTCGGCGGCCCCGCCTACAACGACGCCCGCGCCTCCGAGGAGATTCTCGCCCGTCTCGACGTCCCCTACCTCGCCGCCCACCCCGTCGAGTTCCAGACCCTGGAGCAGTGGGACGCCGACCCGCGCGGCCTGATGCCGGTGGAGGCCGCGATGATGGTCGCGATCCCAGAGCTGGACGGCGCGATCTGGCCGATGACCTTCGGCGGCCGCTCCACCGCCGAGGGCGCGCACGCCCGCCAGATGGCGTCCCACCCCGAGCGCGCCGCCACGCTCGCCGCGCGGGTGCACCGCCTCGTCACCCTGCGCCGCACCGAGCGCGCCGAGCGCCGCGTCGCCGTGGTGCTGTTCAACTTCCCCCCCAACGGCGGCAGCACCGGCACCGCCGCCTACCTGTCGGTGTTCGAGTCCTTGCACCGCACCCTGATCGCCATGTCGGCCGCCGGCTACCGCGTCGAGGTCCCCGCCGGCGTCGACGCCCTGCGCGCCCGCGTCCTGGGCGGCAACGCCGCGCAGCACGGCACCGACGCCAACGTCTGCGCCCGCATCCCCGCCGCAGACCACGTCAAGCGCGAGCCGCACCTGGCCGAGATCGAGCGCCAGTGGGGTCCGGCTCCCGGCCGCCAGAACAGCGACGGCACGGCGATCCAGATCCTCGGCGAGCAGTTCGGAAACGTGTTCGTCGGCATCCAGCCCGCCTTCGGCTACGAGGGCGACCCGATGCGCCTGCTGTTCGAGCACGGTTTCGCGCCGACCCACGCCTTCTCCGCCTTCTACCGCTGGCTGCGCGAGGACTTCGCCGCCCACGCCGTGCTGCACTTCGGCACCCATGGCGCGCTGGAGTTCATGCCCGGCAAGCACGCCGGCATGTCCGCCGCCTGCTGGCCCGACCGCCTGATCGCAGACCTGCCCAACATCTATCTCTACGCCTGCAACAACCCGTCCGAGGGCGCGCTCGCCAAGCGCCGCACCGGCGCCACCCTGGTCAGCCATCTCACCCCCGCGCTCAGCGCCGCCGGCCTGTACCGCGGCCTGCTCGACCTGAAGTCCTCCATCGACCGCTGGCGCAGCCTGGAGCCCGGCGCCGACCCCGCCGGCCGCGCCTCGCTCGCTGGCCTGGTGCAGGCGCAGGCCGCCTGCGTCGAGCTGGCGCAGGCCGAGCCCCTGTGGGCCGAGGCCGACGCGGAGGCCACGATCGACCGCCTGCGCGCCGCCCTGCTCGACCTCGAATACACCCTGATCCCGCACGGCCTGCACGTCGTCGGCCGCCCGCCGGAAGCCGCCGCGCGCGCAGAGATGCTCGACGCCGCAGGCATCACCGACCCGGAGCGCCGCGCCGCGCTGGACGCCCTGCTCGCCACCGACCACGAGATCCCCGCGATCCTGCACGCCCTCGACGGCGGCTACACCCGCCCTGCGCCGGGCGGCGACCTGATCCGCACCCCCGAGATCATGCCGACCGGGCGCAACCTGCACGGCCTCGACCCGTTCCGCATCCCCTCCGCCTTTGCCGTGCAGGACGGCGCCCGCCAGGCCGACCGCCTGCTCGCCCGCCACGCCGCCGACGGCCAGGGCCTGCCGGAGACGGTGGCGATGGTGCTGTGGGGCACGGACAACCTCAAGACCGAGGGCGGACCGATCGCCCAGGTGCTGTGGCTGCTCGGCGCCGAGCCGCGCCACGACAGCTACGGCCGCCTCGCCGGCGCGCGGCTCGTGCCCCTGGAGCGCCTCGGCCGCCCGCGCGTCGACGTCGTGGTCACCCTGTCCGGCATCTTCCGCGACCTGCTGCCGATGCAGACCCGCCTGCTCGCCGAGGCCGCACTCCTCGCAGCCAGCGCCGACGAGCCCGCCGAGATGAACCACGTCCGCCGCCACGCGCTCGCCTACATCGAGGCCAACGGCGGCGACATGGAGACCGCCGCCCTGCGCGTGTTCGGCAACGCAGAGGACGCGTACGGCGCCAACATCAACCAGCTCATCGACGCCGGCGGCTGGAACGACGAGGACGAGCTTGCCGAGGCCTTCGTCCGCCGCAAGGGTTTCGCCTACGGCGTCACCGGCCACGCCGTGCGCCACGACAAGGTCCTCTCACACGTGCTGCGCGGCGTCGACGTCGCCTACCAGAACCTCGACTCCGTCGAGCTGGGCGTCACAACCGTCGACCACTACTTCGACACCCTCGGCGGCATCGCCCGCGCCGCCCGCCGCGAGCGCAACGGCGTCGCGTCGAGCATCTACATCGGCGACCAGACCCGCGGCGACGGCCTGGTCCGCACCCTCGCCGAGCAGGTGACGCTGGAGACCCGCACCCGCGCGCTGAACCCGAAGTGGTACGAGGCGCTGCTCGCCCACGGCACCGAGGGCGTGCGCCAGATCGAGGCGCAGGTCACCAACACGCTCGGCTGGTCGGCCACCACCGGCCAGGTCGCCCCCTGGATCTACGAGCAGCTCAGCGAGACCTTCATGCTGGAGCCGCAGATGCGCGAACGCCTCGCGGCCCTGAACCCGCAGGCCTCGGCCAAGATCGCCAACCGCCTGCTGGAAGCCTCCGAGCGCCGCTACTGGACCCCCGACCCCTCGGTGCTGGAGCGGCTGCGCCGTGCCGGCGAGGAGATCGAGGACCGCCTCGAAGGCATCGGCGCGTCCGCAATGGGAGTTGCCGCATGACCATCGACGTGAAGCCCACGGCCCTGCTGCCCGCCGACCCCGCACCCGCCCGCCTGCGCGCCGCCGCCGGCTGCGGCACCTGCTCCAGCGCCGAGGCTCCCCCTCGCGGCGCGGACGGCGACGGCAGCGTCCAGGTCCGCATGGACGCCCCGCGCCGCTCCGGTTCCGCAAAGGTGTTCGCCGTCTACGGCAAGGGCGGCATCGGCAAGAGCACGACCTCGTCGAACCTGTCCCTCGCCTTCGCCCGCCAGGGCCACCGCGTGCTGCAGATCGGCTGCGACCCCAAGCACGACAGCACCTTCACCCTGACCAAGCGCCTGATCCCCACCGTGATCGACGTGCTCGAGGGCGTGGACTTCCACCCGGAGGAGCTGCGCCCAGAGGACTTCGTGG
Organism: uncultured Acetobacteraceae bacterium; assembly: GCA_964236695.1. Classification (GTDB taxonomy): domain Bacteria; phylum Pseudomonadota; class Alphaproteobacteria; order Acetobacterales; family Acetobacteraceae; genus CAXSEF01. Next base: position 49,786 of record CAXSFU010000003.1, read on the forward strand.
TGCAGGGCACCGGCGGCGTGATGTGCATCGAGGCCGGCGGCCCGCCCGCCGGCACCGGCTGCGGCGGCTACGTCGTCGGCCAGACCGTGAAGCTGCTGCGCGAGCACCACCTGCTGGAGGACACCGACGTGGTGATCTTCGACGTGCTCGGCGACGTGGTGTGCGGCGGCTTCGCGGCTCCCCTGCAGCACGCCGACCAGGCGCTGATCGTCGCCGCCAACGACTTCGACTCCATCTTCGCGATGAACCGCATCGTCGCCGCCATCGAGGCCAAGGCGCGCAACTACGACGTCCGCCTCGGCGGCGTGATCGTCAACCGCTCCTCTGGCACCGACCAGATCGACCGCTACAACGCCGCCACTGGCCTCTCCACCCTCGCGCACTTCCCCGACCTCGACGCCATCCGCCGCTCGCGCCTGAAGAAGTCCACCGTGTTCGAGATGGACCTGACGCCCGAGATCGAGTCCGTCCAGAACGAATACCTCCGCCTCGCCGCCACGCTCATGGCCGGCACGCCCAACCTGGAAAGCCGGGCGCTGAAGGACCGCGACATCTTCGACCTGCTGGGCTTCGAGTGATGGCCGCCCTCGCGCACACCGAAGCCTACGAGCGCCGCCGCAGCCAGCTCGAGACCTACTTCGACCGCACCGCCGCCGCCAACTGGGCGCGCATGACCTCCGACGCCCCGCTCGGCCGCATCCGCGCCACCGTGCGCGCCGGCCGCACCCGGATGCGCGACACCCTGCTGTCCTGGCTGCCCGCCGACCTGCACGGCCGTCGCATCCTCGACGCCGGCTGCGGCACCGGCGCCCTCGCCGTCGAGCTGGCCCGCCGCGGCGCCGACGTGGTCGCCGTCGACCTCGCCGCCACCCTGCTCGACCTCGCCCGCGACCGCCTGCCCGCGAACCTGCCCGGCCGCGTCGAGTTCCTGCCCGGCGACATGCTGCATGCAGCATCCGGCCGCTTCGACCACGTCGTCGCCATGGACTCCCTGATCCACTACGCCGCCCCGGAGATGGTCGACGCCCTGCGCACCCTCGCTGCCCAGGCAGAGCGCTCCGTGCTCGCCACCTTCGCCCCGCGCACCCCGGCGCTCAGCGTGATGCACGCCGCCGGCCGCCTGTTCCCCCGCGCCGACCGCGCCCCCGCCATCGAGCCGGTCTCCCCGCACGCCCTGTTCCGCCGCCTCGACGCCGAGCCCGCCCTGTCCGGCTGGCGCCGCGGCCGCACCGAGCGCGTCGCCGGCGGCTTCTACACGTCGCAGGCGCTCGAACTCCTGCAGGGTGCGGCGTGATGCAAAGGCAAGGCTGGGCTCTGCCCAGACCCGCCAGGGGCGAGCCGCCCCTGGACCGGCTTGACTCAAGGGAAGCCGGTCCAGGGGGGCTCCCCCTGGCGGGGTCCAGGGGCAGAGCCCCTGGCCTTGCTTCCTCCCCGGTGCGTGCCCCCACAACCTACGGCGAGGCCGTCACCCGCGGCTGGAACAGCGTCGGCACCCGCTACCTGCCGATCGCCGACGCCACCTCCGAGGAGCTGCCGCTCGCCCGCCTGCTGCGCCTGTCGCTGTTCCAGGTCTCCGTCGGCATGTCCGTCGCCCTCGTGGTCGGCACCCTGAACCGGGTGATGATCGTCGAGCTCGGCGTGTCCGCCCGACTGGTCGCGATCATGGTGGCGCTGCCGCTGGTGTTCGCCCCGGCCCGCGCCCTGATCGGCTTCCGCTCCGACACCCACGTCTCCGTGCTCGGCTGGCGCCGCGTGCCCTACCTGTGGATCGGCACCATGCTGCAGTTCGGCGGCCTGGCGATCATGCCGTTCGCCCTGCTGCTGCTGTCCGGCGACGGCGGCGGTCACGCGCCGCCCTGGGCCGGCCCGTTCGCCGCGGGGTGCGCCTTCCTGCTCACCGGCGCCGGCCTGCACACGGTGCAGACCGTAGGCCTCGCCCTGGCCACCGACATCGCCCCGGAGCGCTCGCGCCCGCAGGTCGTGACCGTGCTGTGCATGATGCTGCTGGTCGGCGTGCTCGCCAGCTCCCTGGTGTTCGGCGTGCTGCTCGCCCGCTTCAGCGAGATGCGCCTGATCCAGGTGATCCAGGGCGCGGCCGTCGCCACCGTCCTGCTCAACGGCTGCGCCCTGTGGAAGCAGGAGCCGCGCGCCGCCTCCGTGCCCCGCGACGGGTCCGCGGCCCCGCCCAGCTTCGCCGACGCCTGGCGCTCGCTGCGCCGCACCGCGCAGGCCCGCCGCCGCCTGTGGGCCGTCGGCCTCGGCACCGTGGCGTTCAGCCTGCAGGACGTGCTGCTGGAGCCGTACGGCGGCCAGGTGCTGGCACTCCCGGTCGCCGCCACTACCGCGCTCACCGCGCTGCTCGCCGCCGGCGGCCTGTGCGGCTTCGGCGTCGCGTTCCGCTGCCTCGGCCGCGGCATGGACCGCTACCGGGTCGCGGCCATCGGCGCCCTGGTCGGGCTGGCCGCCTTCGCCGCGGTGACCTTCGCCGCGCCGATGCAGTCCGCGTCGCTGTTCGCGCTCGGCACAGCGCTGATCGGCGGCGGCGGCGCGCTGTTCGCGGTCGGCACCCTGTCCGGCGCGGTGGACGCCGCCGGCGGCGCCTCGGCGGGCCTGGCGCTCGGCACCTGGGGCGCGGTGCAGGCCTTCGCCGCGGGTGCGGCGATCGCGCTCGGCGGCCTGCTGCGCGACGGCGTCGCCACCCTGTCCGCCCATGGCGCGCTCGGCGACACGCTCACCGGCCCCGCGGTCGGCTACCAGGCGGTCTACGCCCTGGAGATCGCCCTGCTGTTCGCCACCCTGGTGGTGATCGGCCCTCTCGTTCGCTTCGGTTCAGCATCGCCCGCCGCCGCCTTCGGCCGCGCCGGGCTGACCATCGGCCCATAGGAGCGCGTGGCATGCACACCGGCTTCACCGGATACGTCGACGTGGCTCAGGTGGCGCTCTACGCCTTCTGGGCGTTCTTCGCCGGCCTGATCCTCTACCTGCGACGCGAGGACAAGCGGGAAGGCTACCCGCTGGTGTCCGAGATCCTCGGCCACACCGACGAGGTGGTCTGCGAGGGCCTGCCGCCGACCCCGGTGCCCAAGGTGTTCCACCTGTTCCACGGCGACGTCATCGAGGCGCCCGGCTCGCTCTACCCGCCCCGCCCGCCCGAGGGCGCCCGCCCCGCCGCCACCTTCCCAGGCGCGCCGCTGGAGCCCACCGGCAACCCGCTGGTCGACGGCGTCGGCCCCGCCTCCTACGCCTGGCGCAAGGACGAGCCCGACCTCACCATCGACGGCGCGATCAAGATCGTGCCGCTGCGCGACGCCACCCAGTACAAGGTCCACCGCAGCTCCCCCGACCCGCGCGGCATGTCTGTGGTCGGCGCCGACGGCGAGGTCGCCGGCCTGTGCGTCGACCTGTGGATCGACGAGATCGAGGAAGCGGTGCGCTACCTCGAGGTCGTCCTCGGCCTTCCCGGCTTCGAGGGCCAGCGCGTCCTGCTGCCCCAGCCGTTCATGCGCATCCGCCCGCGCACCCGCGCCATCGTGGTGCGCTCCATCCTCGCCGCCCAGTTCGCAGAGGTGCCGCGCACCCGCCACCCCGACCAGGTCACCCGCTTCGAGGAGGACAGGCTCGTCGCCTACTTCGGCGGCGGCGCGATGTACGCCACGCGCGCCCGACTGGGGCCGCTGCTGTGAGCGCGCGCATGTCCGCCGCCACCGGCAAGCTGCGCGTCGTCCGCCAGCGCCCCCGCGACCCCGCCCGCCTGCGCGCCGGCGAGAGCACGCCGCCGCACGGCCTGCCCGCCCCGCTGCCCGCCGGCGAGACAATGCTCTGGCAGGGCGCGCCGTCCTGGCGCGGCGTGGCCCGCCGGGTGCTGCACGTCCGCACCCTGGCGTTCTACTTCGCCGCCCTCGCAGCGATCGGCCTCGCGCGCGCGCTGCTGCTCGACACGCCCGCGATGTGGTTCTCGCTCGCCGTCCTGATGGTGCTGGGCAGCGTCGCCGTCGCCCTGCTCTGCGCCTTCGCCGTGATGGTCGCGCGCACCAGCGTCTACACCCTGACCGACCGGCGCATCGTGCTGCGCATCGGCGTGGCACTCGGCGGCAGCATCAACCTGCCGTTCCGCTCCATCGAGTCCGCCGACCTGCGCCTCTACCCCGACGGCAGCGGCGACATCGCCCTGCTGCTCGACGGCCAGACCCGCATCGGCATGAACACCCTGTGGCCGCACGTGCGGCCCTGGCACACCCGGCGCGTGCAGCCGATGCTGCGCGCCGTCCCGGACGCCGCCCGCGTGGCGCGGCTGCTCGCAGACGCGCTGGCGGCCACGGCGGCGCCGGCGGTGCTGATGGCGGCGGAGTGAGGAAGCAGGCAAGGCCAGGGCTCTGCCCTGGACCCGCCAGGGGCAGCGCCCCTGGACCGGCTTCCCTTGAGTCATGGGTGTCCAGAGGCCCCTGGCCCTTGGCGGGTCTGGGCAGAGCCCAGCCTTGCTTCCTCCCCGGAGTCCTCCCCCCATGAGCGCCACCTTCGACCGCAGCCTCTCCGGCACTCCCCGCCGCCACCCGCGCCGCCTGCCCTGGCCGCCGCGGATCGCGCTGGCCCTGGTCGCGCTGATCGGCCTGGTCGCCGTGCTGCCGACCGGGCGCGAGGCGCCGGTGCGCGTGCTCTCTGCCCGCTCGCTCCGCGTGGAAGCCGCCGACGACGGCCGCGTGGTGCTGCGCGACGCCGACACCGGCGCGCTCGCCGCGACCATCCCGGCCGGCGGCGAAAGCTTCGTGCGCGGCATCCTGCACGGCACCGCGGTCAGCCGCCGCCTGTACGGCGTCGACCCGCTGCTGCCTTACCGGTTGACGGCGCTGTCCGATGGCAGGCTCACTCTGGCCGACGACGCCACGCACACCACCATCGACCTGGTCTCGTTCGGCCCCACCAACGCCCGCAGCTTCGCGGTCCTGCTCGACGCGCCCGCCCAGGAGGCACGATGACCCGACACGCCCGCGAGGTGCAGGCCCGCTGCATCGTCGAGATCGAGCAGACCCCGGACAGCTTCCACGCCTTTTCCGTCCCGCTCGACGTCGCGGTCGAGCCCGGCGATGAGGTGCTGATCCACGACGCGCCGACGGGCGTCGCCTGGAACGAGAGCCTGTCGCGCGAATGCCGCATCACCGTGCGCCGCGCCGGCCCGCTCCGCCGCGCCTGGACCCGGGCGAGCGGGGTGTTCGCCATCACCGAGCTGTACGAGGTCGGCTTCGAGCCGGGAGAGCACGCATGAGCGACGTCCTCGATCGCCTGGACACCTCCGGCGCCAACCCCACGCGCACCCGCGCGCCCAACGAGAGCACGGAGTCCGCCAAGCAGGATACGGTGCTGTCGCCGCGCTTCTACACCACCGACTTCGCCTACATGGACCGCCTCGACGTCAGCCTGGTGCGCGCCGAGTGGGACTCGCTGGTCGCCGAGATGCAGTCCGACCCGAACCGCGGCCACTTCGTGCGCGACGCCCGCTTCGACGCCGACTTCGCCGCCATGGAGCCGGAGCTTCGCCGCGAGTTCCTCGACTTCCTGGTCAGCTCTGTGACCGCCGAATTCTCCGGCTGCGTGCTGTATGCCGAGATCAAGAAGCGCATCACCAACCCCGACATCCGCACCCTGTTCGCGCTGATGACCCGCGACGAGGCCCGCCACGCCGGCTTCATCAACGACAGCCTCAAGGACTTCGGCGTCGGCGTCGACCTCGGCTTCCTGGCGCGCGCCAAGAAGTACAAGTACTTCACCCCCAAGTTCGTGTTCTACGCCACCTACCTGTCCGAGAAGATCGGCTACGCCCGCTACATCACCATCTTCCGCCAGCTGGAGGCGCACCCGGAGCGGCGCATCCACCCGATTTTCTCGTTCTTCGAGAAATGGTGCGGCGACGAGTTCCGCCACGGCGAGGCCTTCGCCCTGCTGATGCGGTCGGACCCGAAGCTCCTGCGCGGCCGCAACCGGCTGTGGGTGCGCTTCTTCCTGCTCGCGGTGTTCGCGACGATGTACGTGCGCGACCACGCCCGCCCGGTGTTCCACGCCGCCCTCGGCCTCGACCCCACCGAATACGACTACAAGGTGTTCCACATCACCCAGGAGATCTGCCGCCAGGTGTTCCCGGTGGCGCTCGACCTCGACAGCCCGAGATTCCGTTCGCTCCTGGAACGGCTGCGCACCACCGCCGAGGCGATCGGCGCCACCCGCAGGCGCCCCGGCCTCGGCGCCCGCCTGTCGCGCGTGGCGCTGCAGGCCCGCGCCGCCACGCTGTTCGCCCGCCTCTACCTCCTGCCGGTGCGCTCCAACGTGCTCCCGGCCGACGTGCGCCTTTCCCCGGCCTGGTAGGACCGCCCCGATGTCGCTCTACGTGTTCCCGGCCCTGTTCGCCCTGTTCGTCTGGTGGTTCAGTACCGGCATCATCATGTACCTCGACGGCCTGCCTGCCCGCACCTTCAAGTGGAGCATGCTCGGCGCCACTGCGCTCCTCGCCGCCTCGCTCTACGGCCTGCACGCGACCGGCAGCGACACCTCCGTGCGCGGCGCCTACGTCGGCTTCACCTGCGGCCTGCTCGCCTGGGGCTGGCAGGAGATCAGCTTCTACATGGGCTTCGTGACCGGCACCCGGAAGCAGCCCTGCGAGGAAGGCTGCCGCGGCTGGCGCCACTTCGGCCACGCGATCCAGACCAGCCTGTGGCACGAGCTGGCGATCATCGCCGCAGCCCTCGCGGTGGTGGCGCTCACCTGGCACGCGCCCAACCAGGTCGGCATGTGGACCTTCATGGTGCTGTGGTGGATGCACCAGAGCGCCAAGCTCAACGTCTTCCTCGGCGTGCGCAACCTCAACGAGGAGTTCCTCCCGGAGCACCTGCAGTTCCTCCGCTCCTTCCTCACCAAGAAGCCGATGAACCTGCTGTTTCCCGTCTCCATCACCGTCTCCACCGTGATCCTGGTGCGCCTGGTCGACGCCGCGATCGCACCGGGAGCCAGCCGCTTCGACGCCGCCGGATTCTGTTTCCTGTCCGTATTGATGGCGCTCGCCGTGCTGGAGCACTGGCTGCTCGTCCTGCCGCTGCCCGCCGCCGCCCTGTGGGGCTGGAGCCTGACCTCGCGCAAGACGAAGCCGGTGGCGCCCTTCGACGTGGAGGTGGTCTCCGGCTTCCTCGGCGCCGGCAAGACCACCTTCCTGCGCGCCCGCCTCGCGAGCGCCGGCCCGAAGACCGTGGTGCTGGTCAACGACTTCGCCGCCGTCGGCGTGGACGGCTCGCTGCTGCGCGAGCGCGGCGCCGACGTGGTCGAGCTGCCCAACGGCTGCATCTGCTGCTCGCTCCGCAACGACCTCGCCGCCCAGCTCACGACCGTCGTCGCGCAGTGGGCGCCGGAGCGCGTGCTGATCGAGCCCTCCGGCGTCGCCGACCTCGCCGCCCTCCTCGGCGTGCTCAACCAGCCCAAGCTCCAGCCGCTGGTCCGCTCGCTCGGCGTGACCACCGTGCTCGACGCCGGCGCCTTCCTGCGCGACTACGCCCGCATGCCCGCCCACCTCGACGCCCAGGCCCGCCTCGCCTCGGTGCTGGTGGTCAACAAGACCGACCTCGCCACGCCCGCCACCCTGCGCGCCGTGCAGACCACGCTGCGCACCCTCAACCCCGCCGCGCGCATCGTGTCCGCCACCTTCGGCATCGCCGGCCCTGGCCTCGACCTCACCCCGCTGCCCATCGCCGCCCCCGCCCACCAGACGCACGACGCCCCTCCCGTCCACGCCCGCGCCGGCCACGACGCAGCCCATGCTCCCCACGACGCCAACAGCGCCCACGCCGGCCACGATCACGCCGCGCACGACCGTGCGGCCCATGACCATGCGGCACACGACCACGCCGCCCATGACCACGCGGCACACGTCCACCCTGGGCACGACCACACCGGCCATGATCATGCCGGCCACGGCCACGCCGCCCACGACGGCCTCGGCTTCGACTCCTGGAGCCAGGAGATCGAGGGCGCCTGCGACCCCGACCGCCTGCTCGCGCTGCTCGACCGCGTCGCCGCCGGCTCGTTCGGCGCGGTCGAGCGCCTGAAGGGCCTCGCCCCCTCCGGCGAGGCGCTCGGCAGCGGCTGGCTCCGCTTCGACGTGGCCGGCGGCCACCCCTCGATCGCCGCCTTCGCCGCCCCCGCCGGCGAGGTCGCGCGCGTCGTCGCCATCGGCCGCCACCTGGACGAGGCCGCCCTGTCCGCCGCCTTCGCCGCAGCCTCCGGCGCGCGCCGCCCCGACGCCGATCCGCCCCGCGCCGGCCGCACCGCCGTCCCCGTCGCCGCCTGAGCCGCCCGACCCCGCCCGCCCACTGACCAGGACCGGAGCCACGATGCACTACGAGCAGTTCTTCCAGGCCGGCATCGACGGCCTCAGGCGCCAGGGCAACTACCGCCGCTTCGCCGAGCTGGAGCGCCGCGCCGGCCACCTGCCGCGCGCCACGCTGCACGAGGGCGAGCGCACCCGCGAGGTCACCGTGTGGTGCTCCAACGACTACCTCGGCATGGGCCAGCACCCCGCCGTGCTCGCCTCCATGCACGCGGCGCTCGACCACCACGGCGCCGGTGCCGGCGGCACCCGCAACATCTCCGGCACCCAGAGCTGCCACGTCGCCCTGGAACGCGCGCTCGCTGGCCTGCACGGCAAGCAGTCCGCCCTGCTGTTCAACTCCGGCTACATGTCGAACTGGGCCACCCTCGGCACCCTGGCCGCGCGCCTGCCCGGCTGCGTCGTGCTGTCCGACGCCTCAAACCACGCCTCCATGATCGAGGGCATCCGCCACAGCCGCGCCCGCTGCGAGGTGTTCGCCCACAACGACGTCGCCGACCTGGAGCGCCGCCTCGCTGCCCTGCCGCCCGACGCGCCGAAGATCGTCGCCTTCGAATCCGTCTACTCCATGGACGGCGACATCGCCCCCATCGCCGCCATCTGCGACGTGGCCGCGCGCCACAACGCGCTCACCTACCTCGACGAGGTGCACGCCGTCGGCCTCTACGGCCCCGCCGGCGCCGGCATCGCCGCCCGCGACGGCGTCGCCCACCGCCTCGACATCATCGAGGGCACGTTGGCCAAGGGGTTCGGCGTGATCGGCGGCTACATCGCCGCCTCCGCCGCGCTGTGCGACTTCGTGCGCTCCTTCGCCTCGGGCTTCATCTTCACCACCGCCCTGCCGCCCGCCATCGCCGCCGGCGCCCTGGCCGCCGTCGGCGTGCTCGCCGAAGGCGACGCCCTGCGCGCCCGTCACGCCGACCGCGTCGCCCGCGTCCGGGCCGCCCTCGACGCCCAGGGCGTGCCGCACCTGGACAACCCGAGCCACATCGTCCCGGTGATCGTCGGCGACCCCGTGCAGTGCCGCGCCATCACCGACATCCTGCTCGACCGCCACGGCATCTACGTCCAGCCGATCAACCACCCCACCGTCGCCCGCGGCACAGAGCGCCTGCGCATCACCCCTTCGCCGCAGCACAGCGACGCCGACATCGCCCACCTGGCGGAGTCGCTCGGCGCGATCTGGTTCGAGCGCAACCTGCGGCGGGCGGCGTGAGCAAGGAAGGCCAGGGGCTCTGCCCCCCATGTCTTGAAGCGGGGACCCCGCCAAAGGCAAGCCTTTGGAAACCCCGACTTAGGCCGGTGGCACGTCCCGGCCGGTCTGTGCCGTGACGTCTTTCGGAATGCCGGTCCAGGGGCGCTGCCCCTGGCGGGTCCAGGGCAGAGCCCTGGCCTTGCTTCCTTCATGAGCCCCGACGGCCTCCTGCCCGCGGCGACCGTCGCCCCCCGCATGCGCCGCGCCTTCCCGTTCAGCGCCATCGTCGGCCAGGAGGAGATGACGCTGGCGCTGCTGCTGGCCGCAGTGGACCCCGGCCTCGGCGGCGTGCTGGTGCTCGGCGACCGCGGCACCGGCAAGTCCACCGCCGTGCGCGCCCTGGCCGGCCTGCTGCCGCCGATGCGCGTGGTCGCCGGCTGCCCCTACCAGTGCGATCCGGCGTCCGACCGCTCCGGCTGCCCGCACTGCGCGTCGGCCGGCCTGGCGCGGCGCCCGCGCAGCGCGGAGGCGCCGGTGCCCACCGTGGACCTGCCGCTCGGCGCCACCGAGGACCGAGTGGTCGGCGCCCTCGACCTGGAGCGCGCGCTCGCCACGGGAGAAAAACGCTTCGAGCCCGGCCTGCTGGCGCGCGCCAACCGCGGCTTCCTCTACATCGACGAGGTGAACCTCCTGGAGGACCACCTGGTCGACCTGCTGCTCGACGTCGCCGCGTCCGGCGAGAACGTCGTGGAGCGCGAGGGCCTGAGCGTGCGCCACCCCGCTCGCTTCGTGCTTGTCGGCAGCGGCAACCCGGAGGAGGGCGACCTGCGCCCGCAGCTGCTCGACCGCTTCGGCCTCGCCGTCGAGGTGAGCACGCCCACGGTGCTGGCCGACCGCGTGGAGGTGCTGCGCCGCCGCGACGCCTTCGACACCGACCCGGCCGCCTTCCTGGCCACCTGGGGCGAGCGGGAGCGCGCGCTCGGGCAGCGCATCGCCGACGCCCGCGCCCGCCTCGGCGCGACCCGCACCCCGGACTCCGCGCTGGAGCTGGCGGCCCGGCTGTGCCTGTCGCTCGGCACCGACGGCCTGCGCGGCGAGCTGACGCTGCTGCGCGCCGCCCGTGCCCTGGCCTGCCTCGACGGCGACGCGGAGGTCGGCCCCGGCCACCTGCGCCGGATCGCGGTCCCCGCGCTGCGCCACCGCCTGCGCCGCGCCCCGCTCGACGAGGCCGGCGCCACGCCCCGCGTGCAGCGCGCCGTCGCAGAGCTGTTCGGCACGGCGTGACCCCGGCCCCCACGACCCCTGGTCCCGACGCCTGGGACGAGGCGCAGTGGGTCGCGCGCCTGTGCGCCCTGGCCCCGGCGGGGAGCGGCGTCCATGTCCGCGCCCGGCCCGGCCCGGCCCGCGACCGCTTCCTGGCGCTGCTGCGCGAGGCGCTGCCGCCCGGCGCCCCCCTGCGCCGCTGCCCCGCGGGGATCGCCGACGCCCGCCTGCTCGGCGGCCTCGACCTCGCCGCCAGCCTGGCCGCCGGCCGCTCCGTCATCGGCCGCGGCCTGCTCGCCGAATCCGACGGCGGCCTGGTGCTGGTGGGCGGCGCGGAGCGGCTCGACGCCGGCACGGCGGCACGGCTGGCGGCCGTGCTCGACGCCGGCGAGGTCGCGGTCGAGCGCGACGGCGTCTCCACCCGCCACCCCGCCCGCATCGGCCTCGTGCTTCTCGACGAGGCCGGCGACGATCCCGACGCGGCGCAGCTCCCCGCCGCCCTGCGCGATCGCCTCGCCTTCCGCCTCGACCTCGACGCCGCGCCGCCCGGCGACAACCCCCCCGTGCCACCCGGCCCCGGCCTGTCTCAGGCGCCGCTGTCCCCGGCGCAGCTCCTCGACGCCCTGTGCGGCACCGCGGACGCGCTGGGCGTGGCCTCGCCCCGCGCCACGCTGCTCGCCCTGCGCGCGGCCAGGGGATGCGCCGCGCTGCACGGCCGCGCCGCGCCGGCCGAGGCCGACGTCGTGCTCGCCGCCCGCCTGGTGCTGCTGCCCCGCGCCACCCGTCTGCCCGCCCCGCCGGACGCGGACCCGGGCTCGCCGGCCCCCGCCGACGACGCCGATCCGGCGGACACGCCGCCCGGCCCGCACGACACGCCCCCGGACGCCGCCGCCCACGCCGAGGGCAGGGCAGGGGACCCGCCCACGCCGCCGCCCGGCCCCGACGAGCCCGCCACCCCGCCCCCCGGCGATGCCGCCGCCGCCGTGATCGCCGCCACCCTCGCCGCCCTGCCGCCCAGCCTGCTCGCCCGCCTCGGCGCCTCCGCCTCCGCCACGCGCGCCGCCGAGTCCGGCCGCGCCGCCGGCCGCGCCCGCGCCAGCCGGCACGGCCGCCCGGTCGGCAGCCGCCCCGGCCGCCCCGACGGCGGCGTACGCCTCGACCTCCTGGCCACCCTGCGCGCCGCCGCCCCGCTGCAGGCCCTGCGCCGCCGCGACGCCCCGCCGTCCCCGCCCCGCCCCGGCCGCGCCGCCCGCCTGCAGGTCCGCGCCGCCGACCTGCGCGTGCAGCGCCGCGAGTCCACGCCCCGCGCCACCACCCTGTTCGTCGTCGACGCCTCCGGCTCCGCCGCCATGAGCCGCCTCGCCGAGGCCAAGGGCGCCGTCGAGCTGCTGCTCGCCGAGTGCTACGTCCGCCGCGACCAGGTCGCCCTCCTCGCCTTCCGCGGCGCCGGCGCCGAGCTGCTCCTGCCCCCCACCGGCGCCCTCGCCCGCGCCCGCCGCTGCCTCGCGGCCCTCCCGGGAGGCGGCCCAACCCCGATCGCCGCCGGCCTCGACGCCGCGGCCCAGCTCGCCGCCTCGCTCCGCCGCCGCGGCGCCGCCCCCCTGCTGGTGGTGCTGACCGACGGCCGCGCCAACATCGCCCGCGACGGCACCGCCGACCGCGCCCGCGCCACCGCCGACGCCCTCGACGCCGCCCGCGACCTGCGCGCCGCGTCCCTGCCGGCGCTGCTGATCGACATCTCCGCCCGGCCGCAGCCGCAGGCCGCGGCGCTCGCCGAGGCGATGGGCGCGCGATGCCTGTTCCTGCCGCGGGCGGATGCGGCGGCGCTGTCGCGGGCCATCCGGGAGGCGGCGTGAGGAAGCAAGGCCAGGGGCTCTGCCCCTGGACCCCGCCAAGGGCGAGCCTTTGGAATCCACGACTTAAGTCAAGGGATCAAAGGGCCTCACGGCCCTTTGCGGGTCTGGGCGGAGCCCAGCCTTGCTTGCTTCCTCCGCCATGAACTGGGACCTCGCCGGCCGCGACTGGCCCAACCGTGCCCACAGCCGCTTCGTGACCGCCGCCGGCCTGCGCTGGCACGTCCAGGTCCTGGGCGAGGGCCCGGTGCTCCTGCTGCTGCACGGCACCGGCGCCGCCACCCACTCCTGGCGCGCGCTCGCCCCGCTGCTGGCGCGCCGCTTCACCGTGGTCGCCCCCGACCTCCCCGGCCACGGCTTTACCGCCGCGCCGCCCGCCGAGGGCATGTCGCTCCCCGGCATGGCCCGCCGCGTTTCCGCCCTGCTGCGCGCCCTCGACCTGCCGCCCGCCCTGGTCGCCGGCCACTCCGCCGGCGCCGCCGTGGCCGCGCAGATGGCGATCGACGGCCTGGTCGCGCCCGCCGCGATCATGAGCCTCAACGGCGCCCTCCTGCCGCTCGCCGCCCGCGAGTCCGTGCTGTTCCCCGCCGCTGCCCGCCTGCTGGCCTCCCTGCCCGTGCTGCCCTGGATCGTGTCGCGCCAGGCCTCCAACCAGGCCCTGGTGGACCGCATGCTCGCCGGCACCGGCTCGCGCGTCGACCCGGGGGACGCCCGTCTCTACGCCCGCCTGTTCGCCCAGCCGCGCCATGTCGCCGCCGCCCTGCGCATGATGGCGCGCTGGGACCTCAACGCCTTCGACATCGCCCGCCTGCGCGTGCCCCTGACCCTCGTGGCCGGCGAGCGCGACGGCATGATCCCGCCCTCCGCCGCCCGCGAGGTCGCCACCCTGCTGCCGGGCGCCCGCCTGGTGCTGCTCCCCGGCCTCGGCCACCTCGCCCACGAGGAGGACCCCGCCCGCATCGCCGAACTGATCGGCGGGATGGCCGACGCGCACCTGCCCGCCCCGGCCCCCGCCGCATGAGCGCGCTGTTCGCCAGCGGCCGCATCGTCGACCTGATCCTGCTGCTGGTCCTCGCCGAGGCCGTGGCCCTGCTCGCGCTGCACCGCGCCACCGGCCGCGGCCCGCCCCCCGCCGCGCTGCTGCCCAACCTCGCGGCCGGCGCCTGCCTCCTGCTCGCCCTGCGCTCTGCCCTCCGCGGCGCTCCGTGGCCGCTCCTCGCCCTGTGCTTGCTGGGCTCGCTCCTCGCGCATCTGGCAGACCTGCGGGAGCGCTGGCGCGCGCCAGAAGGACAGGCAGGACAGGGAGCTCTACCCTGGACGGGCAGCCAGCGTTCCCGGGATGGCGACATCCGCTGAATGGAATGCCGGACCGTGCCGGCCTGCTCGTCCCGTCATTCCAGACCCGCAGGCTGTCCGCTTCTAGGAGAATATCTCCCCGTATACCCGATTGGCGCCATAAACGTATATAGACATGCATAGATTGGCAGAGAGTCGGCAATGGACGCTGTTCGCAACCCGTTTGCCCCTGGCGCAGGGTTCCCGCCGCCGGAGTTGGCGGGTCGTGCCAGAATCCTGGACAACGTCGACGTGGCACTGCGGCGGCTGGGCCTGCACCGCCCGGCCAAGAGCACGATCCTCATCGGGCTGCGAGGGGTCGGCAAGACGGTGCTGCTCAACCGGATCGGCACGGCGGCGGCCGACATGCAGTATCGCGTGATCAGTGCCGAGGCCCGGGAAGGCACGAAGCTGGTTGACCTGCTTGTTCCCCTGCTGCGAAGGGAGCTTCTCACCTTGAGCACCTTCGAGAAGGCCAAGGAGCAGGCCCGGTATGGCCTGCGTGTGCTGAAAGGCCTGATCGGAAGCGTGAAGGTCACCAGCGGAAGCCTCGATCTGTCGCTGTCGATCGAGCCGGAGCACGGCGTGGCGGACAGCGGACAGCTTGAGCACGACCTTCCTGCGGTCCTGCTGACCGTGGGGAAGGCGGCGCTCGCTGCCGACAGCGCGGTCGTGCTGCTGCTCGACGAGGTGCAGTACCTCACGTCAGAGGAGCTCAGCGCTCTGATCATCGCGATCCATCGAGCGAACCAGATCAGCCTGCCCATCCTGCTTGTCGGAGCAGGCCTGCCGCAGATTCCCGGCATGGCGGGCGAATCCAAGTCCTACGCGGAACGCCTCTTCACCTATCCGGAGGTCGGTGCGCTTTCCGCAGAGGATGCCCTGACCGCGATCACCAGGCCCATCGAGGCGGAGAGCGCCTCCATCACCCCGCAGGCACTGACCGACATCCTGGAACTGACCCAGGGCTATCCCTACTACATCCAGCAATGGGCGCACGACGCATGGAACCTCGCCGCGGGCGACGTGATCACCGACGAGGACGTGCGAAACGCCACCCCGGTCTCGCTGGCCGCCCTCGACAGCGACTTCTTCCGCACCCGCTTTCAGCGATGCACGAACTCCGAGAAACGCTACATGCGAACGCTGGCGGAGCTCGGGCCAGGAACGCACAGGTCGGGCGAGGTGGCGAAGCAGATGCGGACCAGCACGCAAAGGGCGGCCCCGCTCAGGGACACCCTGATCAAGAAGGGGATGATCTACTCCCAGCAGCACGGCGACATCGCGTTCACCGTTCCCATGTTCGACAGCTACATGAGGCGTGTCATGCCGACCCTGCCGCCATAGCCGGCAATGCCCCCGGAACCCGGGTCTTCCTGGCACAGCCCGCCTCTAGGGGCTGTTACGAACCTCGAACCAGCTCGCTGCTTCGGACAGAAAGGCAAGACTCTTTTTTTTCTAAAGAAAAAGAAGCAAAAAGACTTTGCACATGGGGTTCCTGGCGCGCGAGTGGCGCCGGAGCCGAACGAGCAAAAGTTCTTTGGTTCTTTCTTTCAAGAAAGATCATGTTTTCTTTTTACTATATTGCAAGAGATCGGAGATGGCAGGTCAATAACATCTTCTGGTTCCCTACCCCCACGCCCGCGGCATCCGGAACGGCAGCATCGCCTGGGTCCACGGCGCCCTGAACCGGTCCAGGTCCACGCTCTCGTGCACCGCCTCCGCCGCTTCCCCCAGCAGCCGCGTCCCGATCACCGAGCGCGCGTAGAACGGCGCGTCCACCAGCCCCCTGACCACCCGCGCGTCCCCGTCCTCCGCCCGGGTGAACCGCGGCAGCCGCCACCGCGAGCGCGGCAGCGCCACCACCCCCGGCGCCTCGAACCGCGCCACCCCCCCGTCCGCCGCGATGCGCAGCGCCAGGCTCCTTGGCCCCCCGACACGCGGCTCCGTGTCGTACAGGATCGCCGTGTCCCCGCCCGCCAGCGGCGCCCGGCACCAGTCCCAGCGACGGAACCCCGCCTCCAGCGGCTCGTCCCCGTCGTTGCTGTCCAGGTACCCGGTGCCGCTCCACGCCAGCCCCGGCCGGTCCAGCGCCACCTCCACCCGCGCCCGCGGCGACATCGGCCGCCACCTGTGCCGCCCCGCCCCGTCGATCCGCGCCGCGAACCCCGTGAGCGCCTCCGGCCACACCCGCACCTCGCCCCGGATCGGCCGCCCCCACGGCATTGACCGCTCGTCCAGCGTGAACACCAGCGACCTGCCGTTCCAGCGCAGCCCGCTCGGCCCGATCCTCAGCCGCGTCGCATCCCGCTCCACGCTGGCCGCGCCGCGCTCCGTCATCGCCCATCCCCCCGGCCGCCCGTACAGCGCCACGTTGAGCGTGCAGTGCCGCATCGGGTCCGCGCCGCCCCCGCCGCGCCGCGCCCACGCGTAGTACGGCGAGAACACGCTGCCGAGGAACGCGATCAGCGTGATGCCGTGCCGCCCGTCCTCGCTCAGCGCGTCGACGTACCACCAGACGTAGCCGTCCGCCCCGACCGCCCCGTCGAAGCGAGGTCCGCCATCACCGCCGACGCCGCCAGCGCCCCGGACAGCGCCGCCATCGGCACCCCCGGCCCCGGATGCGTGCTCCCCCCCGCCAGATACAGCCCCGCCACCCGCGTGCGCGCCCCCGGCCTGCGGAACGACGCCATCCACCCGTGCGAGCTCGGCCCGTACAGCGCCCCCCCCGTCGCCGGGAACAGCGCCTCGAACTGCGCCGGCCCGGTCAGCGTCCCGTCCGCCAGCCCCGGCGTGCTCGCCGGCGCCACCTCCAGCCCGCACGCCCTCAGGTGCCCGAACGTCGTCTCCCCGCATCGCGCGATCTCCTCCTCCGTGGGCGGGACGCCATCCCCGCGGGCCGGCGCGTTCACCAGGCACAGCAGCCGCTCCGGCCCGCCCGGCCCTGCCTCGTCCTCGCCGCCCCCGCGATCCTGCGCGCAGACGTAGACGGTCGGCGCCCCCGGCAGCCCGCGCCGCAGCGACGCGAACTCCGCCCGCTCGTCGCCTGAGAAGAACACCGTGTGCCGCAGCAGCGGCACCCCCCCGGTGCGCGCCAGCAACGCCCAGGTCAGCGCGGAATATGATCGCCACGACGCCCGCGTCGGCGCCACCGCCCCGCCCAGCGCCCCGAACCGCCCCGACGCCACCGCATGCGTGTCCGCGTTGCACACCACCGCGTCCGCCTCCACGAACTCCCCGCCGCCCAGCACCACGCCGCGCGCCCGCCCGTCGCGCACCACGATCTCGCGCACCGCGGCGCCGCAGCGCACCACTGCCCCCAGCTCCCCCGCCAGCCCCGCCATCGCCTCCGCCAGCCGCTGCATCCCGCCCTCGACCAGCCACACCCCCTCGCTTTCCACGTGCGCCACCAGCATCAGCGTCGCCGGCGCCTCGAACGGCGAGGACCCGCAGTACGTCGCATACCGCCCGAACAGCTGCCGCAGCCTCGGGTCGCGGAAATGCTGCCCCAGCGCCCGCGCCAGCGTCGTGAACGGGCTGATCCCCACCAGGTCGCGCACCCCCGCGCGCGCCACCAGCCCCGCCACGCTCGGCCGCTCCGCGCACACGAAGCTCGGCCGCAGCGTCGCCCAGATCCGCGCGGCCCGCTCGCAGAACGCCACGAACCCGCGCGCCTCCGCTGCCCCCGCGAACCGCCCGATCGCGTCCGCCGAGCGGGCCCGCTCCGCGAACAGGTCGAGCCGCGCGCCCCCCGCCCACACGTGCCGCGCCAGCACTCCCGCCGGCACCAGCCCGACCCGCTCGCGCAGCCGCGCCCCGCCCGACGCGAACAGGTCCTCGAACACCCAGTCCATCGTCAGCACCGTCGGCCCGGAGTCGATCGCGCCCCCCCCGGCCACCACCTCGCGCATCTTGCCGCCCGGCGCCGCCTGCGCCTCCAGCACCGTGACCACGACCCCCTGCGCTGCCAGCCGCACCGCCGCCGCCAGCCCGCCGATCCCCGCGCCGATCACCACCACCCTTTTCGCCATCGTCCCCTCCTGCCGATGGCCACCCGAACGGCCGGTGAAGCAAGCAAGGTTGAGGCCCCGCCTTCAAGCATGGGCCTCAAACTCCGCCAGGGGCGAGCCGCCCCTGGACCGGCCTTACTTAAGTCAAGCCGGTCCAGGGCGGCTCGCCTTGGCGGGTCCAGGGCAGAGCCCTGGCCTTCCTTCCCGCACCCTGCAACGACGTTTCGTTGTTGACCCCGCTGTCAATAAAGCCTGACACTCCAACCGACAATCCTGCATGACACTGTCCGCAGGAAGCCTCCGGGGAGATCGGCCATGGGCATTCTGGTCAGGATCGAGCGCGCGCTGGAGGCCGCTCTCGAGGACGTCGCCCCCGGCGCGCCCCCCGCCCTGGTCGCCGCCCTGCGCCACGCCGTGTTCCCCGGCGGCATGCGCGTCCGCCCCCGCCTCTGCCTCGCCGTCGCCGAGGCCTGCGGCGGCCCCGACGCCGCGCTCGCCGACGGCGCCGCCAGCGCGATCGAGCTGCTGCACTGCGCCTCCCTGGTCCACGACGACCTGCCCTGCTTCGACGACGCCGCCACCCGACGCGGCCTGCCCTCGGTGCACCAGGCGTTCGGCCAGCCCCTGGCCGTGCTCGCCGGCGACGGCCTGATCGTCCTCGCTTTCGAGACGCTCGCCCGCGCTGGCGCCCACTCGCCCGCCCTGGCGCCCCTGCTGCTCATGCTCGCCCGCGCGTCCGGCACCCCGCACGGCCTGGTCGCCGGCCAGGCCTGGGAGTGCGAGCCCGCCGCCGTGCTCGCCACCTACCACCGCGCCAAGACCGCCTCCCTGTTCTCGCTCGCCACCATGGCCGGCGCCCTGGCCTCCGGCGCCCCCGCCGAGCCCTGGCGCGCCCTGGGCGAGCGCCTCGGCGAGGCCTACCAGATCGCCGACGACATCCGCGACGCCACCCTCGGCGCCGCCGAGCTGGGCAAGCCCGCCGGCCGCGACCTCGCCCTCGGCCGCCCCAGCGCCGCCCTGCACCACGGCCTCGGCGGCGCGCTCGGCCGCGTCGAGGCCCTCGTCGCCGGCGCCATCGGCGCCATCCCGCCGTGCCGCGACCCCGTCGCCCTGCGCGAGCTGATCCTCGCCGAGCTGCGCCGCCTGCTGCCCGCGGAGCTGGTGATGCGCGCGGCGGCCTGAAGCAGGCAAGGCCGGGCTCTGCCCAGACCCGCCAGGCCGAGCCCTTTGGAAACCCCCTCCTTAAGTAATGGATTCCAAAGGCTTGCCTTTGGCGGAGTTTGAGGCAGAGCCTCAACCTTCCTTGCTTCTCCGGAACCCCCGCCATGAGCCCACCCGCCGCCTGGCGCGCCCGCCTCGCCCAGGCCGCGATGCGCGTCCAGGCCGACCCCGCCTTCCGCCGCCTGGCCGCCGCCTTTCCCCCGACCCGCCCGGTCGCCCGCGCCCGCGCCCGCGCCCTGTTCGACCTGTGCGCCGGCTTCGTCTACTCGCAGGTCCTGCTTGCCGTGGTGCGCCTCGACCTGCCGCGCCGCCTGCTCGACGGCCCGCGCACCGCCGCCTCCCTCGCCGCCGAGCTGTCCCTCGACGAGCCCGCCGCCGAGCGCCTGCTCGCCGCCGCCGCCTCCCTGCGCCTGCTGGCCGTGCGCGGCGCGGAGCAGGGCAGGGCGTGCTACGGCCTCGGCCCGCTCGGCGCCGCCCTGGTCGACAACCCCGGCGTGCTCGCGATGATCGAGCATCACGGCCTGCTCTACGACGACCTGCGCGACCCCCTCGCCCTGCTGCGCGGCGCCCACCCGCCCACCGGCCTCGCCGCCTACTGGCCGTACGCCGCCGCCGCCGCCCCGCACGACCCCGCCCTCCGCCCCGACAGCGTCGCGCCGTACTCCGCGCTGATGGCCGCCTCGCAGCGCATCGTCGCCGACGAGGTGCTCGCCGCCTTTCGCGTGCGCCGCCACCGCCACCTGCTCGACATCGGCGGCGGCAGCGGCGCCTTCCTGCTCGCCGCCGCCGAACACGCCCCGAACCTTCACCTGACCCTGTTCGACCTGCCCGCCGTCGCCGACCTCGCCCGCGCCCGCCTCGCCGCCTCCCCCGTCGCCACCCGCTTCGACGCCGTCGGCGGCGACTTCACCCGCGATCCCCTGCCGCAAGGCGCCGACCTCGCCAGCCTGGTCCGCGTCCTGCACGACCACGACGACGCCGCCGCGCTCGCCCTGCTGCGCGCCGTGCGCCACGCCCTGGCCCCCGGCGGCCGCCTGCTGATCGGCGAGCCGATGTCGGGCACCCCCGGCGCAGAGCCGGCCGGCGACGCCTACTTCGGCTTCTACCTGCTGGCCATGGGCAGCGGCCGCCCCCGCACCCCCGCCCGCATCCAGGCCATGCTCGCCGAGGCCGGGTTCGCCCGCTCCCGGCTGCTGCGCACGCGCACGCCGCTGGTCGCGCGGGTCATCGTCGCGACCGTGCCGGCACGGTAGCCAAGCAAGGCCAGGGGCTCTGCCCCTGGACCCCGCTCAAGGCAATTGCCTTGAGAATCCATTTTTGGGCTGCGCGCCACGACCTTGGTCCGGATTGCGCCCTGCCTTCGGGATTGTTGCCAAAGGCGAGCCTTTGGCGGGTCCAGGGCAGGGCCCTGGCCTTCCTTGCCTGCGGCCTGCGCGCGCCCCCGCCACAACGCGGCGAATCCCGCGCAAAGCCGTTGTGTCCAGTTCACTTGTCTGCCTAGAGTGTCTTGTCAGCCTGACACTCGCCGCTGACACCCGTGCCGGCGTTCCCCACCTTCCGTTGTCGAGGTCCTTCATGCAGGCCAGGGCTGTGGTGATGCAGGCTCCCGGAAAGGCGGTGCTCTCCACGCTCGACCTGGCCGCGCCTGGCCCGGCCGACGTGGTGGTCGACATCGACTGGAGCGGCATCAGCGCCGGCACCGAGCGCCTGCTCTGGTCCGGCCGCATGCCCGACTTCCCCGGCATGGGCTACCCGCTGGTCCCCGGCTACGAGTCGGTCGGCCGCGTCGCCCACGCCGGCGCCGAGTCCGGCCGCACCGAAGGCGAGTCCGTGTTCGTTCCCGGCGCGAAATGCTTCGGCGACGTGCGCGGCCTGTTCGGCGGCGCCGCCTCCCGCGTCGTGCTGCCCGGCAGCCGCGCCCTGCCGATCGACGCCGGCCTCGGCGAGCGCGGCACCCTGCTGGCGCTCGCCGCCACCGCCTTCCACGCCATCGCCGGAGGCCGCGCACCTAGCCTGATCGTCGGCCACGGCGTGCTCGGCCGACTGCTGGCGCGCATCGCCCTGGCCCGCGGCGACGCGCCCCCCACCGTCTGGGAATCCGAGCCCCGCCGCCGCGGCGGCGCCGAGGGCTACGCCGTGCTCTCCCCCGAGGACGACCCACGCCGCGACCATTCCTGCATCCTCGACGCCAGCGGCGACGCCTCGCTGCTCGACACCCTGATCGGCCGCCTCGCGCGCGGCGGCGAGGTCGTGCTCGCCGGCTTCTACCCCGGCACCGTCGGCTTCGCCTTCGCCCCCGCCTTCATGCGCGAGGCCCGACTGCGCATCGCCGCCGAGTTCCGCCCGGACGACCTCGACGCCGTGCGCCGCCTCATCGCCGACGGCGCGCTCTCGCTCGACGGCCTGATCACCCACCGCAGCAGCGCCGCCGACGCCCATGCCGCCTACGGCACCGCCTTCGGCGACCCCGACTGCCTCAAGATGATCCTCGACTGGAGAGCCGCCGCATGAGCGAGACCCTCGCCGCCCCCGAGGCCGCCGCCCCCGCCAAGGTCGAGACCCAGATCATCGCCATCTACGGCAAGGGCGGCATCGGCAAGAGTTTTACACTTGCCAACCTGTCCTACACCATGGCGCAGCACGGCAAGCGCGTCCTGCTGATCGGCTGCGACCCAAAGAGCGACACGACCTCGCTGCTGTTCGGCGGCCGTTCCTGCCCCACCATCATCGAGACCTCGTCGCGCAAGAAGGCGGCGGGGGAAAAAGTCCAGATCGGCGACGTCTGCTTCAAGCGCGACGGCGTCTACGCCATGGAGCTGGGCGGCCCCGAGGTCGGCCGCGGCTGCGGCGGCCGCGGCATCATCCACGGCTTCGAACTCCTGGAAAAACTCGGCTTCCACGAGTGGGGCTTCGACTACGTGCTCCTCGACTTCCTCGGCGACGTGGTGTGCGGCGGCTTCGGCCTGCCGATCGCGCGCGACATGTGCCAGAAGGTCATCGTCGTCGGCTCCAACGACCTGCAGTCGCTCTACGTCGCCAACAACGTGTGCTCCGCCGTCGACTACTTCGCCCGCCTCGGCGGCAACGTCGGCGTCGCCGGCCTGGTGATCAACAAGGACGACGGCACCGGCGAGGCGCAGGCCTTCGCCGACAGTGTCGGCATCCCGGTGTTGGCCGCCATCCCCGCCGACGACGACATCCGCCGCAAGAGCGCCAACTACGAGATCGTCGGCGCCCCCGGCTCTCGCTGGGAGCCGCTGTTCGCCGACCTCGCCGCCGAGATCGCCGCCGCCCCGCCGCTGCGCCCGACGCCCCTGACCCAGGACGGCCTGCTCGGCCTGTTCAAGGGCGAGTCCGTCGGCCGTGGCGTGGTGCTCGACCCCGCGACGATGGAGGATATGTGCGCCGGCGACAGCCTGGCCGCGCGCCCCTCCCTCGAAGTGATGTACGAGGGCGCCTGAGCATGGACGGCCTCCCCAGCCTCGCCCCGCACGAGCCCCCCGGTACGGACGCCGGCGGCTGCCACGCCGGCCGCGACACCATGCTCGACGCCGCCCGCGCCGCCGGCAAGGGCGAGGCACTCGCAAGACTGATCGCCGACTACCCGCGCGGCCCGCACGAGCAGCCGCAGTCCATGTGCCCCGCCTTCGGCTCGCTGCGCGTCGGCCTGCGCATGCGCCGCGTCGCCACCATCCTGTGCGGCTCCGCGTGCTGCGTGTACGGCCTGAGCTTCACCGCCCGCTTCTACGGCGCGCGCCGCAGCGTCGGCTACGTCCCGTTCAACTCCGAGACCCTGGTGCGCGGCCAGCTCTACGAGGACATCCGCGACGCCGTGCGCGAGACCGCGAAGCCCGAGGACTACGACGCCGTCGTGGTCATCAACCTGTGCGTGCCCACGGCCTCCGGCGTGCCGCTCGATCTCCTGCCGAAACAGATCGACGGCGTGCGCGTCATCGGCATCGACGTGCCCGGCTTCGGCGTCCCCACCCACGCCGAGGCAAAGGACGTGCTCGCCGCCGCCATGCTGCGCGCCGCCCGCGCCGAGGCCGAGGCCGGCCCCGTGCAGCGGCCGCGCGGCCCGCGCGCCGAGCTGCCCACCGTCGCCCTGATCGGCGAGCTGTTCCCCGCCGACCCCGTCGGCATCGCCGGCCTGCTCGCCCCCATGGGCCTGGGCGTCGCCCCGCCCACCCCGGCCCGCGAGTGGCGCGACCTGTACGGCGCGCTCGACTGCGACGTCGCCGCCGCCGTCCACCCGTTCTACACCGCCTCCATCCGCGAGTTCGAGGCCGCCGGCCGCCCGGTCGTGGGCTCCGGCCCGGTCGGCGTCGAGGCCACGGACGCCTGGCTCGGAGCCGTCGGCCGCGCCGCCGGCCTGGGCGCCACCGCGATCGACGCCGCCCGCGCCGCCTGCCTGCCGGCGCTGCGCGGCGTGCTCGCCGCCAACCCGATCTCCGCCCGCGTCACCGTGTCCGGCTACGAGGGCTCCGAGCTGCTGGTCGCCCGCCTGCTGGTCGAGGCCGGCGCCGAGGTCCCCTACGTCGGCACCGCCTGCCCGCGCACCGCCTGGAACGAGGACGACCGCGCCTGGCTCGCCGCCCACGGCGCCCACGTGCAGTTCCGCGCCTCCCTGGAGCAGGACCTCGCCGCCTTCCGCGAGGTCAGGCCCGACCTCGCCATCGGCACGACCCCCGTCGTGCAGCGCGCCAAGGAGGCCGGCACGCCTGCGATCTACTTCACCAACATCGTCTCCTCCCGCCCCCTGTTCGGCATCCCCGGCGCCGCCGCCCTGGCCACCACCGTCGCGACCCAGACCCGCGGCCGCGAGCGCTTCTCCCGCATGGTCGCCTTCTTCGGCAACGCCGACGCCGCGATGGCCAGACCCGCCGCCCTGCCGCCGCTCGCCGACGCCCCGGCCGCCCCCGCGCAGCAGGTCCCGGTGCAGGCCGGCCCGGTCCGCCTGTCCGACCTGCCCTCGATCCACGCCGCCGCGCCGCCGCCCGCGCTCGCCGCCTACACCGGGGGGATGTGACGCCATGCTGGTGATCGACCACGACCGGGCCGGCGGCTACTGGGGCGCGGTATACGCGTTCTCCGCCCTGCGCGGCCTGCGCGTCATCATCGATGGCCCCGTGGGCTGCGAGAACCTGCCGGTGACCGCCGTGCTGCACTACACCGACGCCCTGCCGCCGCACGAGCTGCCGATCGCCGTCACCGGCCTGTCCGAGGACGATTTGTCGCAGAACGGCACCGAGGGCGCGCTGCGCCAGGCCAACCGCGCCGGCAGCGCCGAGCACCCGAACATGCCCGGCGTCGTCGTGACCGGCTCCATCGCAGAGATGATCGGCGGCGGCGTCACCCCCGAGGGCTCCGGCCTGCTGCGCTTCGTCCCGCGCACCATCGACGAGGACCAGTGGCAGTGCGCCGACCGCGCCCTGTTCTGGCTCCACGCCCAGTTCGGCACCCGCAGGAAGCGCGGCACCACCATCCGCCGCACCGGCGCCGACGCCCCCGCCGCCGAGCCCGCGCCCACGAGGCCCCTGGTCAACATCATCGGCGCCATGCATGGCGCCTTCAACATGCCGTCCGACCTGGCCGAGATCCGCCGCCTGGTCGAGGGCATCGGCTGCGCGGTCAACCTCGTCTACCCGATGGGCGCGCACCTCGACGACACGCCCCGCCTCGCCGACGCCGTCGTCAACGTCTGCCTCTACCGCGAATTCGGCCGCATGCTCTGCGAGGAACTCGGCAAGCCCTACCTGCAGGCGCCGATCGGCCTGTTCGCCACCACGAACTTCCTCCGCAGCCTCGGCGAACTGGCCGGCGTCGACCCGGAGCCGTTCATCGCGGCGGAGAAGCTGTCCACCGTCAAGCCGATCTGGGACCTGTGGCGCTCCGTCACCCAGGACTTCTTCGCCACCGCCAGCTTCGCCGTGGTGGCGACCGCGACCTACGAGCACGGCCTGCGCCAGTTCCTGGGCGAGGAACTCGGCATCCCCTGCGCCTTCGGCCACGCCCGCCGCCCTGGGATCAAGCCGGACAACCAGGGGGTGCGCGAGCAGCTGCGCACCACCAGGCCGATGGTGCTGTTCGGCTCCAACAACGAGCGCATCTACGCGGCCGAGCTGGGCCTGAAGCCCATGTACATCCCGGCCTCGTTCCCCGGCGCCATCATCCGCCGCAGCACCGGCACCCCGTTCATGGGCTACGCCGGCGCCACCTACCTCGTGCAGGAATACTGCAACGCCCTGTTCGACGCGCTGTTCAACATGCTGCCGCTGGGCACAGAGCTGGACCGCATCGACGCCACGCCCGCGCGCCCGGACCGGGCCGGCGCGGAAGCACGCTGGAGCCCGGAAGCGGCCGCGCTGCTCGACCGAGAGGTCGCGCGCGAGCCCTTCCTTGTCAGGATCTCCGCAGCCCGACGGCTGCGCGAGCGCATCGAGCGCGATGCCGCACAGGGCGGCGAGCGCGAGATCACGGCCGCCCGCGTCGAGGCCTGCCTCTCCGCGGCGGTTCCGTGACCCACCCCCGGAACCACCCGGTTCCAGCAACCAGGAGTCGATGACATGGCCAACGAGGTCGCCAGGCGCTCAACCCTGTCGGGTCTGAGCGAGCCCGAGGCCCGCGAGTTCAACCGCCTCTTCGTGCTGAGCTTCCTGCTCTTCACCGGGATCGCCGTGGTGGCGCACATCCTCGCCTGGCTGTGGCGCCCGTGGGGTGGCAACTACGCGCCCCGCCCGGCCGGCACCGCGATGCTCGATCCGATGCTGCAGCACGGCGCCCTGCTGGGCCACGCCTTCGCCCTGCACGCGGCCACCCTCGGCAGCCACGTGCTGCACGTCCTGGCCTGAGGGAGCACGCGATGTTTCGCATCTGGATGCTGTTCGACCCGCGCAGGGCGCTGCTCACCCTGTTCGTGTTCCTGCTGACGCTGGCGCTGGTGATCCACTTCATCCTGCTCAGCACGGACCGCTTCAACTGGCTGGACGGCGCGAACCACGACCGGCTGCCCGGCGGCCAGGTGGGGCAGATGACGCCGATGCCCTCGGCGCCCAAGGCTCCCTGAGAACCGGCTCCCCGGGACCACGCCCGGGAAGCCCACGCGAACGGGGCCGGCGCGGGCCGGCCCCCAGACGCAGCGGAGAAGCCGACCATGGCGATGATGAACTTCGAGTACAAGTACCGCGTGCGCGGCGGCACCCTGGTCGGCGGCGACCTGTTCGACTTCTGGGTCGGGCCGTTCTACGTCGGCTTCTTCGGCGTCACCTCGATCTTCTTCTCCGTGGTCGGCACCCTGCTGATCATCTACGGCGCCGCCATCGGCCCGACCTGGAACGTGTGGCGCATCAGCATCGCACCCCCCGACCTGAGCTACGGCCTCGGCTTCGCACCCCTGCGCGACGGCGGCCTGTGGCAGTGGATCACCTTCTGCGCGATCGGCGCCTTCGTGTCGTGGGACCTGCGCATGGTCGAGATCGCGCGCAAGCTCGGCATGGGCCTGCACACGCCCATCGCCTTCGCCGGCGCCATCCTGGCCTACGTCACCCTGGAGGTGATCCGCCCGGTGCTGCTCGGCGCCTGGGGCCACGCCTTCCCCTACGGCATCCTCAGCCACCTCGACTGGGTCAGCAACGTCGGCTACCAGCACATCGAGTTCCACTACAATCCCGCGCACATGATCGCGGTGACGTTCTTCTTCACGACCACCTTCATCCTGGCGATGCACGGCGGCGTGATCCTGTCCTCGCTCAACCCCGACGAGGGCGAGAGCGTCCGCCCGTCCGGCTTCGAGGACAGCTTCTTCCGCGACCTGATCGTCTACTCCATCGGACCGCTCGGCATCCACCGCCTGGGCTGGTTCTGCGCCATCAACGCCGGCGTCTGGAGCGCCATCTGCATCGTCATCAGCGGACCGCTGTGGACGCGCGGATGGCCCGAGTGGTGGTCCTGGTGGCTCAACCTGCCGTTCTGGAACTGAAACCATGTTCGATTATCGCACCGGCTTCGGCGTCGAGTACCAGAACATCTTCAACCGCATCCACATCGAGGGCCCCCTCGACGAGGGCGCGCCGCTGAGGTGGGGCACCGAGAACCGGCGGGGAACGCCGTTCTCCTCCCACCTCCTCGGCTTCATCGGCGCCGCCCAGGTCGGGCCGTTCTACCTCGGCTTCGTGGGCATCGCCTCGATCATCTGCGGCTTCATCGCCTTCGAGATCATCGGGCTGAACATGCTCGCCTCGGTGAACTGGAACCCGGTCCAGTTCATCCGCCAGCTGCCCTGGCTCGGCCTGGAGCCGCCGGCGCCGGCGTACGGCCTGCACATCCCGCCGCTGGACAAGGGCGGCTGGTGGCTGATGGCCGGCTTCTTCCTCACCCTGTCGATCTGCCTGTGGTGGGTGCGAGTCTACCAGCGCGCCAGGGCGCTCGGCATGGGCACCCACGTCGCCTGGGCGTTCGCGTCCGCGATCTGGCTGTACTTCGTGTGCGGCTTCCTGCGCCCGCTGCTGATGGGCTCCTGGGGCGAGGCGGTGCCGTTCGGCATCTTCCCCCACCTCGACTGGACCGCCTCGCTGTCGATCCGCTACGGCAACCTCTACTACAACCCGTTCCACATGCTCTCGATCGTCTTCCTCTACGGCTCGACCCTGCTGTTCGCCATGCACGGCGGCACCATCCTCGCCGTCAGCCGCTACTGGGGCGAGCGCGAGATCGAGCTGGCCACCGACCGCGGCACCGCGGCGGAGCGCGGCGGCATCTTCTGGCGCTGGACCATCGGCTTCAACGCCACCTTCGAGAGCATCCACCGCTGGGCGATCTGGTTCGCGGTGCTGTGCACGCTCACCGGCGGCATCGGCATCCTGCTCACCGGCACCGCGGTCGACAACTGGTACCTGTGGGGTGTCAAGCACGGCATCGCCCCCACCTACCCGCCGATGTACCCGGCGATGTCCGACCCGGGCCTGCTGCGCGGGGTGAGCAAGTGACGGAGATCCTGTCCGCCCCGTTCCGCCTGGTGGCGGCCGCGCTGTCCGGCCTCGTCGGCCTGGTCGGCCGCCGCCCCGGCACCTGCCTGCTGGTCGGCGGCGCCTGCACGGCCCTGCTCGCCTGCGTCGGCCTCGCCTTCACCTTCGAGGGCCTGCCGGTCACCAGCATCCAGCTCGGCTACCGCGGCGTCGGCCAGATCGTGCAGTACAACGCCCGCACCCAGCGGCGCGAGGTCGCCCTCAACACGCTCGACGAGCCGCAGCCGGAGATCGAGGCCTCCGGCGAGCCCTCGTCGAAGGCCTACGAGAACGTCAAGGTGCTCGGCGACGTCGACAGCAACGAGTTCCTGCGCCTGATGGCCGCCTACGCCACCTGGATCGCCCCCACCGAGGGCTGCGCCTACTGCCATTCCGCGGTCAACATGGCCGACGACACCGTCTACACCAAGCTCGTGGCGCGGCGCATGACCCAGATGGTGCGCTACATCAACACCAACTGGGGCGCCCACGTCGGCAAAACCGGCGTCACCTGCAACACCTGCCACCGCGGCCACGGCGTGCCGGTCAACAACTGGTTCACCCGTGCCCCCCGCGCCGGCAGCCACGGCATGGCGTCCGACACCGGCATGGACATCCCCGCCGCCACCGCAGGGCAGTCCTCGCTGCCGGGCGACGCCTTCACCCCCTTCCTGCTCAACGCCGCCCAGATCCGGGTGCAGGGCGCCACTGCCCTGCCCAGCGGCGACCGCCAGTCGATCCCGCAAACCGACTGGACCTACTCGCTGATGGTTCACTTCGCCGATTCCCTCGGGGTGAGCTGCAACTTCTGCCACAACACCCGCGCTTTCTCAGACTGGAGCCAGAGCACGCCGAACCGCGTCACCGCCTGGCATGGGATCGAAATGGTGCGTGACCTGAACAACACCTTCATGGTGCCGCTGACCGGCACCTTCCCGGCGGGCCGCCTCGGGCCGACCGGCGACGTCGCCAAGATCAACTGCGCCACCTGCCACCAGGGCGCCTACAAGCCGTTCTACGGCGCCAGCGAGCTGCAGTCCTACCCCGAGCTGAAGGGCCCGGCGCCGGAACGCCAGGCCTCCCTGCCGGCCGACGACGCGCCCTTCGTCCTCCCCGACAGCGCCCGCAGCAGCATCGCCGCCCAGATCGCCGCCGCCTCCGGGCCGCGCACGAGCCTCGAGGCGCAGCCCGAGGCCCACCCAGCGGCGCTCGAGGAAGCATCGGCCGGCCGCGCCGCGACGGAGGCCCGGCCATGAGGCGCAGCCTGCTCGGCACGGTCGCGGGGCTCGCCGTCCTCGGCCTGGTCATCCTCGGCGCCGCCCCCGGCCACGCCGACCTCACGGTGCCGGAGCAGACCGCCGGCAGGCGGCCCGACACCCCGCAGGCGTCGCCCGAGCTGATCGCGCGCGGCGAGCACCTGACCACCATGGGCGACTGCATCGGCTGCCACAGCGCCAACGGCGGCAAGCACTTCGCCGGCGGCCAGTACATGGGGATGCCGTTCGGCGACATCTCCACCCCCAACATCACGCCGGACGTGGACACCGGCATCGGCCGCTACACCGACGCCGACTTCCTCAAGCTGATGCACCACGGGGTCAACCCGGAAGGCATGCGCATCTACCCGGCGATGCCCTACCCCTGGTACGCCACGGTCAAGGACGACGACGTCCTCGCCATCAAGGCCTACCTGTTCTCGCTCGACCCGGTGCACGCGCCGCGTCGCCCCAACAAGATCTGGTTCCCGTTCACCCTGCGCCCGGTCATCGCCCTGTGGGACGCCGCGTTCGTGCCCGGCAAGGTGTTCACGCCCGACCCGAAGCTCACCGACGAGCAGAACCTCGGCGCCTACATCGTCAACGGCCTGGAGCACTGCGGCGAGTGCCACAACAACCGCAACTTCCTCGGCAACACTGCCGCCGCCCTTGAGCTGAAGGGCGGGCCGATCACCCGCTGGTACGCCCCCAACCTGCACTTCGACAAGACCAGCGGCCTCGGCCCGTACAGCGACGACGAGATCGTCAAGTGGCTGCACGACGGCCAATCCGAGCTCATGGGCCCGGTCGCCGGCCCGATGTCCGAGGTCATCGACTACAGCACCAAGAAGCTCGAGGACCGAGAGCTGCGCGCCATCGTCGCCTACCTGCACACCCTGCCGGCCCAGGAGAGCTACGAGGCCCGCCAGGCGCGGCCGGACTCGCGGCCGATGGTCGCCGGCCGCACCGCCTACCTCAACAACTGCGCCTCCTGCCACCAGGTCGACGGCCGCGGCATCGCCAACAAGGTCCCCTCGCTGGACGGCAACGGCATGGTGCGCGCCTACGGGCCGCAGGACGTGATCCGCGTCATCCTCGGCGGCTTGGAAGCACGCGGCCCGTTCGCCATAATGCCTGGGGTCGGCGCCGGCATGAGCAACCAGGACGTCGCCGACGCCACCAACTACGTCCGCCAGGCCTGGAGCAACGCGGCGCCCGCCAACGCCACGCCGTTCCTGTCCCGCTTCCTGCGCGCCGACACCAGCACCCTGCTGAACGGCGCCCGCCCCGACGGCTGCCCCGTTCTCGCAGAGGGCGAGCTGAGACGCGTCATCGACGACAAGAGCACCGGCGTCGACGAGCTGCTGCAGCAGATGACCCTGCCCACGATGCTGCAGACCACCAACCAGATCATCGCCCGCGTGAAGAAGGCGGCGCCCGACCTGGAGCAGGCCGACATCGTCAACGGCCTCGCCATCGCCTACTGCCCGATCGCCAACGCCGACACCACCCTGGACGAGGGCAGCCGGCACTGGGCGATGAGCAACTTCGCCGAGCGCGTCTACGTCCAGCTCACCACCAAGGGGGCCTACTGAGCGATGTACCTCTGGCTGTTCATCGTGGTGTTCGTGCTCTGGGCCTGGCTGACCGGCGGCTCGTTCATGGCCTGGCGGCGCCGCAAGCTGAACTGGCTCCTCGCGCTCGGCTCCGTGGGCGTCTGGACCGGGGTGGCCGCCCTCGCCATCCTGTTCGTCGGCCCATACTGGCAGGTCGTCTACAGCGTGTTCATCCAGCCGGGCTGACAAGCCGACCGGTCCGGCCCGCGCCTGACACCTGGGGGGCGTTGCCGACTTGCCATCCCCGGTTTCTTGCAGCACAGCAGGAAGAAAGCATGTTCTTTCTTGAAAGAAAGAACCAAAGAACTTTCGCCCATTGGGTTCGCGCGTCACCCGCGCGCTCTGAATCCAATTTGTAAAGTCTTTTTGCTTCTTTTTCCTCAGAAGAAGATCCTTGTCTTCCTGCTTAAAGCAACAAGCCGCTACGAAACCCGTAACAGCCGCTGGAGCCGCTCCCCATACCCGGCACCGGGGCACCGCCCGCCCGGGCATCGATCCCCGGCCCGCGACCGGGCGCGTCAGGCGTTGCGCCGCCAGACCTCCTCCTGGAGCAGCGCCGCGAACGACACCCACCCCGCGAGCGGCGCGCTGCTCCAGGCCGCCGCACGGTCCACCGACGCGGCGGTCGCCACCGCGGCGATTGAGCTGCCCACCATGCCGAGCGTGACGCCGAGCGCCTCGTCCAGGCGCCGCCGCCCGAACAGCACCCACGAGAACCCCGCCACGCCGAGGATGTTGGTCGCCCAGGCCCCGAGTGCCGCACTGCGCTGCCGGCTGCCCGGCGCGATCAGCAGGCGGTAGCCGGCATAGCCGAGCAGCGCGTCCAGCCCGGTCCACGCCACCGCGAACACCGCGCCGGGCGGGGTGAAGGACGGCTTGCGCAGCGAGGCATACCAGATCGCGGTGCGCGGATGGTCGGGCGTCGGGCTGTAGCGCTTGCCGGCGAGCTGCGCGCCCACGACGCAGGCGGCGGCAAGGGCGGCGGCAGGGAGCTTCTGCATCGGTATGGTTCCGGAGATGGTGTGCGCCGCGATGATGCCGGGGCTTCGGACGCCCTGCAAACCCGCGGGCGACAGGGGCGTGTCCCGGCCTGACCATCAGAAAGGAAGGCCAGGGGCTCTGCCCCTGGACCCCGCCAAGGGAGCCCCTTGGATGGCTTCACTGAAGGGAGGCCGGGTCCAGGGCAGAGCCCTGGCCTTCTCGAACCGCGTCACCAGGCGCCGACGCGGCCGCCCGCCGGCACGATTCGCGGCCTGCGGCGTTAGGCCTGCCAGAACCGTGACGAAGGCGACCCGGTCATGACCAGATCCGACTGCGAACGCGTCCAGGCCTACCTGCGCCGCCTGCTCGGCAGCGAGCGTGTCGCGGTGGTGATGCCGAAGCGGACCGGCCTGTCGGTGGAGGTCGCGGTGGACGACGAGGTGATCGGCACCCTGCACCGCGACACCGACGACGGCGAGGTGTCCTACTCGGTGCACCTGACGATCCTGGAGGAGGACCTGCCCGCGCCAGTCCCCGCCGCGGGCAAGACCGCCATGCGACCGAAACGCTGACCCGCACGCCCTGCCGCCCTGGACGCCCCGGCCGCGCAACGTCCCGCCCGGGCGCAAGGCCCGGCCCGAAGGCAGGCCTCCGCTCCCGCCGGGACCACGGCACCCGCGACGCTCAGCCCACCGGCACGTCCCAGATCTCGGACGCATACTCCCGGATCGTGCGGTCCGAGGAGAACCACCCGATGCGCGCCGTGTTCAGGATCGCCGAGCGCCACCAGGCCCGCTGGTCGCGCCAGCGGTGCGCCACCTGCCGGTGCGCCTCGTAGTAGGCGTCGAAGTCGGCGGTGACGAAGAACCGGTCATGGGCCAGCAGCTCGTCCACGAGGCGGCGGTAGCGGTCAGGCTCGTGCGGCGAGAACGCCCCGTTGCGCACCGCCTCCAGCACCTCCGCAAGCGCCGGCGAGGCGGCAACGGCGGCGTGCGCGTCGAATCCGCGCGCCTGGCGGGCCTGCACCTCGGCGGCGGTCATGCCGAAGATGAAGATGTTCTCCTGGCCCACCCGCTCGCGGATCTCGACGTTGGCGCCGTCCAGCGTGCCGATGGTCAGCGCCCCGTTCAGCGCCAGCTTCATGTTGCCGGTGCCCGACGCCTCCATGCCCGCGGTCGAGATCTGCTCGGACAGGTCGGCGGCCGGGATCACCGTCTCTGCGAGGCTGACGCTGTAGTTCGGCAGGAACACCACCTTGAGCAGGTCGCGCACCGTGGGGTCGTTGTTGACCACCTCCGCCACGTCGTGGGCGAGGCGGATGATCAGCTTGGCCTGGTGGTAGCCTGGCGCCGCCTTGCCGGCGAGGATCTTCACCCGCGGCACCCAGTCGTGGGTGGAGCGCGAGCGGATGGCGTCGTACAGCGCCACGGTGTGCAGGATGTTGAGAAGCTGGCGCTTGTACTCGTGCAGCCGCTTGATCTGCACGTCGAAGATCGCGTCGGGGTCGAGCGACAGGTTCATCTGCTCGACGACGGTGCGCATCATCGCCGCCTTGCGCTCGCGCCGCTGCGCCGCGTAGCGCTCCTGGAACGCGGCGTCGCCGGCGAACGCTTCCAGCCCGAGCAGCGCCTCCGGGTCCTGCAGCACGCGCGGCCCCAGCACCTCCACCAGCAGTCCGGTCAGTCCGGGATTGGCGTAGTGCAGCCAGCGCCGGAAGGTGATGCCGTTGGTCTTGTTGGTGATGCGGTCCGGCAGGATCGAGTGCAGGTCGCCGAACACCGTGCGGCGCATCAGGTCGGTGTGCAGCGCCGAGACGCCGTTGATCTTGTGGCTGCCGAGGAACGCCAGATGGCCCATGCGCACGCGCCGGCCGTTCTGCTCGTCGATCAGCGACATCGCTGCGACGAAGCCCTCCTGGCCGCGCCCCGCCTCGCGCAGGCCCTCCAGGTGGCGGGCGTTGACCAGGTAGATGATCTGCATGTGGCGCGGCAGCAGCCGCTCCATCAGCGGCACCGGCCACATCTCCAGCGCCTCTGGCAGCAGGGTGTGGTTGGTGTAGGAGAAGCACGCCACCGTGACGCGCCACGCCTCGTCCCAGCCCAGCCCGTGCCGGTCGAGCAGCAGGCGCATCATCTCCGCGACCGCGATCGCGGGATGCGTGTCGTTGAGCTGGATGGCCACCTTGTCCGGCAGCAGGCGGATGTCGCCGAACTGCTGCAGGTGGCGCGCAATCAGGTCCTGCAGCGAGGCCGACGCGAAGAAGAACTCCTGGCGCAGCCGCAGCTCCTGCCCGGCGGCGCTCTCGTCGCCGGGATAGAGCACGCGCGAGATCGCCTCCATGCGCGTGCGGTCGGCCAGCGCGCCGACGTGGTCGCCGCGGTTGAAGTCCTCCAGCCGCAGCTTCGCCTTGGCGCGCGCCGACCACAGCCGCAGCGTGGCCACGCCGCCGCCGCCGCCGACCACCGGGGTGTCGTAGGCCACCGCGGAGATCGTCTCCGCCGGGTGCCAGGCGTAGCGGACCGCCTCCGCGCCGTCGGCGCCCGGCTCGCCGCGCGTGGCAGAGACGTGGCCGCCGAAGCCCACGCCATAGCTGGCCTCCGCGCGCTCGAACTCCCAGGGGTTGCCAAACGCCAGCCAGTCGTCGGGCAGCTCGTGCTGCACCCCGCCCTCGATGGTCTGGCGGAACAGCCCGTGCTCGTAGCGGATGCCGTAGCCGTAGGCCGCGATCCGCAGCGTCGCCATGCTTTCCATGAAGCACGCCGCCAGCCGGCCCAGCCCGCCGTTGCCCAGCCCCGCGTCCGGCTCCTGCAGCCTGATCCGGTCGAGGTCGACGCCGAGCCCGGCCAGCGCCTCGCGCGCCAGCTCCAGGATGCCGAGGTTGCCGAGCGCGTCGAACAGCAGCCGCCCGACCAGGAACTCGAGCGAGAGATAGTAGACGCGCTTGGCCCCGGTCCGCACCGCCTCGCGGTTGCACTCGATCCAGCCGTCGACCACGCTGTCGCGGGTGGCCAGCGCGATGGCGACGAACCAGTCGCGCTCGCCGGCCGCCTGCGGGTCCTTGCCGACCTCGTAGGTCAGCCGGTCGACGATCCGGCCGCGGAACTCGAGCACCGGGTCGGGCGGCGCCCGGCGCTCTGTGGCACCCGGCCCGTCCTGGGCGGCGCCCGGCGTCGGCACGGGCTCTGGCTTGTCCGGCGTCACAGTGTCCATCGGTCCGTCCAGCTGTTCCTGCCCGCGCATCATCGTCCCGTCCGGCTTACGCGGGAATGAACACGGTGCAGCCATTTTCCCGGGAAGGATGCGCGGCCTCCCGCGACGTTGCAACAACGCGCCCCGGCGGGCAGGGTCTGACAAGAAAGCAAGGCCAGGGGCTCTGCCCCTGGACCCCGCCAAGGGAGCCCCTTGGATGGCTCTCCTTAAGTGAGGCCGGGTCCAGGGCAGAGCCCTGGCCTTCTCAAACCGAGACACTGCTCCCCGGCGGCGTCCTGCGGGAGGACGGGGACGATGGGCGAGCCGAGGCTGAAGGCCGGATTGTGGGTGCGCGCGGCGCTGCGGCTCGCCGGCCGGGACGGCAATCCCGGCGCGGTGTTGCGCAAGGGCGACGAGGACGCCGGCGGCGTGCTGGCCGTTCTGCGCGGCCGGGCAGGGCTGTGCGTGCTCAGCCAGCTCCGCCTGCCGGACGGCGCGGCCGGCTGGATGCGCGCCACCGGAACCGCCCCGGTGGACCAGGAAACCGCGGATTCCTACGTGGCGCGGCAGGTGGCCAACGATCCCGACCTGTGGGTGGTGGAGTTCGAGGCGCCGGATCTGTCGCCGCCGTTCGAGGCCCGCGTCGTCTGAGCCGGCCCGGCCATGACAGCACTGTGGCGGAACTGCGCAGCGTCTGTTGCATCCTGGCCACAGACGTTGGCAATCCGAGACGGATGCCTCCCGCGGCGGGGCGGGATCGGTCATATTGGAATGCAGCGAGTGACCGGCGCAGCGCCCGGCACCGACCCCCTGCCGCGTGCGAGCGCGGGCACCGCCCACGAGGAGACTGAACGATGACGCTCCGCAACGCGCTTCTGGCGGCGAGCATCCTGGCCGCACCGGTCGCGGCCCCCGTCGCCGCTCTGGCCCAGCCGGTGGACGGCCTCTACGTCGGCGCCGCGGCCGGCGGCAGCGTGCTGCAGGACCAGGACCTCGGCCGGTCCTCCTTCCCCGTGCAGTCGCTGAGCCGCACCGGCGCCACGCCGCGCGCCGGCCGCGCCATCGGCGGCTCGGTCGGCACCGACGCCGGCCCGGTGTTCAGCGGCAGCGTCGGCTACGGCCTCGGCAACGGCCTGCGCGCCGAAATCCAGGGCGACTGGCGGCAGAACAAGATCGACCATTTCGGCCAGTACCGCGCCGGCGGCGAGAAGCAGGAGTACGGCGGCTTCGTCAACGTGCTCTACGACTTCGACCTGACCCCGTTCGGCGTGCCCGGCCTCGCCCCCTACCTCGGCGCCGGCGTCGGCTACGAGCAGGCCAAGTTCAACAACGCCCGCTTCTACGGCGGCACCACCACCGCGTTCTACGCCCGCTCCACCGGCAGCGCCGGCGACCTCGCGGCGCAGGGCATCGCCGGCCTCGCCTACAACATCGACGCGGTGCCCGGCCTGGCGCTGACCGCCGAGTACCGCTTCACCACGATCCCCGGCCCGACCAGCTTCGAGGGCCAGTACTTCGAGCGCGGCGTCGAGCGCCGCATCAAGATACGCGAGGACGGCACCTACAACCACGCCGGCCTGGTCGGCCTGCGCTTCGCCTTCAACGCCGCCCCGCCGCCGCCCCCGCCCGCCCCCGCCCCGGTCGCCACCCCGCCGGTCGCCCCGGCCCGCACCTACCTCGTGTTCTTCGACTGGGACCGCGCCGACCTGACCACCCGCGCCCGCCAGATCATCTCCGAGGCGGCGCAGGCCTCCACCCGCGTCCACACCACCCGCATCGAGGTCAACGGCTACACCGACCTGTCCGGCACCGCCGCCTACAACCAGCGACTGTCCATCCGCCGCGCCGAGAGCGTGCAGGCGGAGCTGGTCCGCGACGGCGTGCCGCGGGGCGAGATCGGCATCCACGGCTTTGGCGAAAGCAACCCGCTGGTGCCCACCGCGCAGGGCGTGCGCGAGCCGCAGAACCGCCGCGTCGAGATCATCCTGCGCTGAGCGCAGGCGTCGCAGGCGGGGTGCGCCCCGCCTGCGGCACGACGCCCCCGGACGCGGGAACAGGAAGAGGGCAGGGGCGCCGCAAGGCGCCCCTGCCACGTCCGGCTTGTGGCGGCACGGCCACAAGCGCCCGAAAACCCGGGATTCGCCATGCCCCGCTGTGGCACAATGCCATCCGCCACGTTACCGCAGGGATCGCTGGGGCATGTGGTGCCGGGCTGACCACGGGAGAGTGTCTGATGAGGCTGCGCGTCGCGCTGGTGTCTGCAACCCTTCTTGGCGCGTCGGTCGCGCTGGCCGGCACCGCCTCCGCGCAGCCGGTGTCGGGCCTCTATGTCGGCGGCGGCGGCGGCGTGAACCTCCTGCAGGACGAGACAGTGCGCCTGTCGCCCTCCTTCCCCGGCGGCAAGGAGCGCTTCGACGTCGGCACCGCCGCGCTCGGCAGCGCCGGCTACGGCTTCGGCAACGGCCTGCGCCTGGAGGCAGAGGGCTCCTGGCGCTACAACGGCGTGCAGCACTTCCTCGGCACGCCCTACCCGACCCGCGCCGGCGGCGAGCAGCAGAACTACGGCGCCATGGTCAACGCCCTGTTCGACATGGACATCGGCTTCAACTGGATCTACCCGTACTTCGGCGCCGGCGCCGGCTACAGCTGGACCCGCTGGGACCACGTGCAGGCCATCGCCACCAACGCTGACTACGCCCAGAGCGCCAGCGGCACCTACGGCAACTTCGCCTACCAGGGCATCTTCGGCACCTCGTTCCCCGTCTCCTACGTCCCCGGCCTGTCGCTGACCGCGGAGTACCGCTTCATGAGCGTGCTCGGCCCGGAGCAGTTCAACGCCGGCTCCTCCGGCTCCGAGGGCGCCTACGGCCGCCGCGCCCCAGGCGTCGCCCGCGGCAACGTCGACATCTCCACCGACTACAACCACAGCTTCCTCGTCGGCCTGCGCTACGAGTTCAACCCGCCCGCGCCCCCGCCCGCGCCCGCCGCCTCCCGCCCCGCCCTGCCGGCCGCCGCGCGCACCTACCTGGTGTTCTTCGACTGGGACCGCGCCGACCTCACCACCCGCGCCCGCCAGATCATCGCCGAGGCCGCCCAGGCCTCCACCCGCGTGCAGACCTCGCGCATCGAGGTCAACGGCTACACCGACCTCTCCGGCACCGCCGAGTACAACCAGCGCCTGTCGCTCCGCCGCGCGCAGAGCGTGGAGGCGGAGCTGATCCACGACGGCGTCGCCAAGAACGAGATCGCCATCCACGGCTACGGCGAGGCCGCCCCGCTGGTGCCCACCGCCCAGGG
This sequence comes from uncultured Acetobacteraceae bacterium, assembly GCA_964236695.1. Lineage (GTDB taxonomy): Bacteria > Pseudomonadota > Alphaproteobacteria > Acetobacterales > Acetobacteraceae > CAXSEF01. The sequence goes on from CAXSFU010000003.1 coordinate 88,366, forward strand.
CGTGCGCGAGCCGCAGAACCGGCGCGTCGAGATCATCCTGCACTGAGCAGGAAGCAAGGCCAGGGCTCTGCCCTGGACCCGCCAGGGGCGAGCCGCCCCTGGACCGGCTTCACTTAAGTGGTGGATTTCAAAGGCTCGGCCCTTGGCGGAGTTTGAGGCAGAGCCTCGACCTTGCTTCCTGTCCGGCCCGCCAACGAAAAAGGGCGCCCGAAGGCGCCCCCCGACCGCAGCCCTGCCCGCCGAACCTACTTCCTGTGGTGCGACGCCACCGTCCGCGTCGCCTTGACCTGGTGCACGCCCGCCCGCCCCGCCGGCTGCGCGGCGCCGCAGTCCTCCAGAGACACCGGCTGGATGATGTCCTTGCCAGCGACGTAGCTCGACATCTCCGACGCCCCGTGCAGCGCCTGCACCTCGTCGAACATGCCGACGTTGCGCGCGCAGAACGCCGTGCCCGCCTTCAGCCCGTCGCTGCTCTGCTCGTTGGCGAGCTGCGTCACGTAGTCGTCGTGCGCCTTCTGGCCGGAACGGCCGTAGGAGCGCGAGAAATACGTGTTCAGCGCCTTCTCCTGCACGCCGAGGTCGGAATGGAAGCGGTTGATGAACGCGTTGTACTTGGGCTGCACGCCGCACGACAGCGCCGTGACCATCAGCTCGCTCTTCAGCCCCTGCATGTCGAAGGCGGCGTGGTCGGCCGGTCGGACACACTGCTCTGCGGCGGCGGCGAGCTGCGGGCCGAGCAGCCCGGCGCAGAGCAGGCCGGACATCAGGATACGCATGGAGATCTCCCAGGACCAGGACGGGCGCAGCACCGGCCGGCCGGGTCGCTGCCATGAAGCACCGTGCGAGCTAGACTGTCTATGGCCCAGGAATGCAACAACAAAATCCGCCCGGCCCCTCTGTCCGCCCGGTCCTGTGGCGCAGCCGCTGCACCTCGCCCGCCGCGCAGGCTGCGCACCCGCTCCTGTCGCACGCATCACGGCACAACCCGCGCCGAATCCTCGGCCGCGCCATCTTTCCCTCGGCGCCGCGCCGGGGTATCGCTGTCGCCGCTTGCAGGGGCGCGGTTCGCGCCCGTCGAGGCGACGGGGCAGGCAGTGGGGACGGGCAGCATGACAGGCGCGATTCGGTTCGGGGTTCCGGCGATGCTGCTGGGCGTGGCGCTGCTGCAGGGCTGCGCGCCGAAGCCCTCCATCGTCGAGGAGGCGGCGCCGTCGCCCGACCTCTACGGCCGCGTCCCGGCCCGCGCCTGCACCGTCACCCCGATCGTGCTGCGCGACGGCGGTGAATCGACGACCACGATGACCGTGACCAACGACGGCGGCTTCTGCGCCGCGTCGCTCGCCGACGGCAACGGCCGCCCGTTCGAGGTCGGCCTGGTGACCGCGCCGCCGGTGCACGGCAAGCCGCTGATCCACACCGTCGGCACCAAGACCGACATCGACTACACGCCGTCCCGCGGCTTCGTCGGCAGCGACAGCTTCATAGTCCGGTTGCGCACCGCCAAGCTGGACAGCCTGCTGCACCTCACCGTGGTCGTCACCCCCGTGGGCGAGGCGTACACCTCCGGCCACCCCGCGCCGCCCACGAAGTAAGGCCAGGGCTCTGCCCTGGACCCGCAAAGGGCCGTGAGGCCCTTTGATCCCTTGACTCAAGGAGGGGATTCTCAGGGCAATCGCCTTGAGCGGGGTCCAGGGGCAGCGCCCCTGGCCTTGCTTCACGCGGCCGCCGACTCCGCCCCAGGCAGCAGCGCCAGCAGCGCCTCCAGCCCCACCCGGCTGCAAAAGTTGCCGAACCCCTCGTCCGCCTCCCCTTGCGCCGCCCACGCCGCCAGCAGCGGCGCGAACGTCGGCACCACCTCGGCCGCCGCGACCTTCTCCAGCAGCTTGAACGACAGCCGCGTGCCCTCGAAGTCGCCCCCGACATAGAGCGCGTAGAACCCCGGCATCCGCCCGACCATGCCGATGTCGCCGGAGTACGACCGGCAGCACCCGTTCGGGCACCCAGTGATGCGCAGGCTGACCTGCCGCCCCGACAGCCCGTGGCGCGCCAGCACCGCGTCGATCCCCGCCACGAACTCCGGCGCCACCCTCTCCGCCTCCGTCAGCGCCAGCCCGCAGGTCGGCAGGGCAGGGCACGCCAGCGCGAACCGCGCGAACGAGCTCATCGCCTCGGCCGGCACCACCCCGTGCCCGCGCAGCAGCGCGTCCAGTGCGTCCCGGTCCTCGCCGCGCAGGTTGGTCAGCAGCACGTCCTGCTGCGGCGTCATCACCGGGTCGCAGCCGAACCGCTCGACCGCCTCGCGCACCGCCGTGCGCAGGCGCGCCCCGCCCTCGTGGTCCGCGATCCGCCCCGACGGCACCGGCACGCCGAGCCACCACAGCCCGTCGCCCTGCTCGTGCCAGCCGAGCAGCTCCGGCACCTTCAGCGGCGCCACCGCCCGCACCGGCTCCATCGGGCCGCCGTAGTATTCGGCGAGCGTGCGCGCCACCCACTCCGGCCCCTGGTCCGCCAACACGTACTTGAGCCGCGCCCGCCGCCGGTTCGTCCGGTCGCCGTGGTCGCGCTGCAGCCGGACCACCGCCTCCACCCCGCGCAGCAGCTCGCCCGCCGGCACGAACGCCACCGGCGTCGCCAGCCTGGGAAAGGTGCGCGCGTTGTTGTGCGTCATGCCCTGCCCGCCGCCGAGCATGAAGTTGTAGCCGAGCAGCTCCTCGCCCCGTCCCTCGTCGTCGAACACCGCGACCAGCCCGAGGTCGTTGCTCAGCACGTCGACGGTGTTGTCCGACGGCACCACCAGCCCGATCTTGAACTTCCTCGGCAGGTAGGTCTCGCCGTACAGCACCTCCGTCTCGTCGACGCGCGGGTCCGGCAGCTCGTCCATGAAGATCTGGTAGTACGCCCGCGAGCGCGGCCGCAGCGCGTCGGCCAGCATCCGCGCGTCCGCGTGCAGCCGCGTGTGCTGCGCGTCGCGGCGCGGGGCAGGGGTCGCCATCACGTTGCGGCTCACGTCGCCGCACGCGTTCATCGTGGACAGCATCGTGTGGTTGATCGCCGCCACCGCCGGCTTGAGGTCGCCCTTGACGATGCCGTGGAACTGGATGCCCTGGCGCGTGGTGATGCGCAGCGTCGAGTTCGCCCTGTCGTCCGCCAGCCGGTCCAGCCCGAGATACTGCGCCGCCGTCATCTGCCCGCCCGGCATGCGGACGCGCAGCATGAACTGGTACTCCTTCTCCAGCCCCGCCTGCTTGCGCGGCGTCGAGGTGTCGCGGTCGAACTGCTCGTAGCTGCCGTGGAACTTCAGCAGGTTGTAGGCATCCTCGCTGACCTGGATGCCGCCCTCCGCCAGCTCGTCGGCCAGCCGGCCGCGCAGGCCGTGGCTCGCCAGCTTCAGGTGCTCCACCGCGGAAAGCTTCACCGCCTCGGCCATCGCCGCCTCCATCCGTTCGGGCCCGTAGGCCGGTCGCAGCAAGCCAGGGAAGCAAGGCCGGGCCCCGCCCGGACCCGCAAAGGGCCACAAGCCCTTCGATCCCCTCTCCTAAGTGGTGGTTTCCAAAGGCTCGCCTTTGGCGGGGTCCAGGGGCAGGGCCCCTGGCCTTGCTTTCTTCAGTCCTCGCCGCCACCCACCCGCGGCTGCTCCACCATCCGCAGATACGGCTTCAGCGTGACCCACCCCTTCGGGAACCGCTTCGCCGCCTCCTCGTCCGACACCGACGGCGCGATGATCACCGGCCTGCCCTGGGTCCAGTCGGCCGGCGTGGACACCGCGTGGGCGTCGCTCAGCTGCAGGCTGTCGAGCACCCGCAGCACCTCGTCGAAGTTGCGCCCCGCGCTGGTCGGATAGCACAGGGTGAGCCTGACCTTCCGCTGCGGGTCGATCACGAACACGGTGCGCACCGTGGCCGCGGGGTCGGCGTCGGGGTGCACCATGCCGTACAGCGTCGCCACCGTGCGGTCGTGGTCGGCGATCATCGGGAAGTCCACCACCGAGCCCTGCGTCTCCGCGACATCCGCCTCCCACGCCAGATGCCGCTCCGACGGGTCGACGGACAGGCCGATCACCTTGACGCCGCGACGGCGCCACTCCGGGCCGAGCCGCGCCACCACCCCCAGCTCCGTGGTGCACACCGGCGTGAAGTCGCGCGGGTGGCTGAACAGCACCGCCCACGAGCCGCCCAGCCACTCGTGGAAGCGGATGCGGCCCCGGCTGGAATCCTGCTCGAAGTCCGGCGCGATCTGGCCCAGCTGGATGGTCATGGCACGCCCCGTGCTGCGCCGCGCCCCTGGAGCCTCCGCCGCGCCGGCCGGAACTCCACGTGGGACGTCGGCGTATTGTCGTCAACCACGGCTTGCGACCGTGGTTTGGCGATCATATAGAGAAGCTGATCGGTTCCGCCAGCGGCCGTCGCAACCCGGCCGCCTCGGCGCGGCGCAGCAGGTCGTCGAGCGTCATCAACTGCAACCGTTCGCACAGCGAGGCATCGAGCTCATGCCAGAGCTTGTCCACCACCGCGTCCTGCAGCTCGCCCCGCGGCCCGTCCTCGGCGCACGAATCCTCGGCCGTCGCGGTGCGCACCACGTCGCACAGGCAGATGTCGCGCCGCGCCCGCCCCAGGCGGTAGCCGCCGCGCGGCCCGCGCACGCTTTCCAGCAGGCCGGAGCGCGACAGCGCCTGCAGCAGCGGCTCGATGCCGCGCCGCGCCAGCCCGGCCCGCTCCGCGATCTCGGCGGCGCTCACCGTGCTGGAGCGCCCGGCGTGGAACCCGACATCGAGCATGATGAGCACGGCCACCATCGCCCTGTCGCGGCGCACCAGCATCCCCATCTCCTTCCCAACGCACGGCCCTGCCCGACCCGAGGGCACGGCACGGGAACGCCCGCACGGCGCTCCCCGAGACATGTGCCAACTCGCGCCGGATGTCACGCCAGATGAACGCATTTCCCCGCCAGATCGCCCCCCCGCGCGCCCGCGAACACGCCGGAATCCGCAGCGCCGACGTGCTCGGCATCGGCGCCCGCGGCATTGACGGCACCGGCGCGGCGCCCGCCGTGGCACCACGCGTGCCGCCGCGCGGCCGCATCTACGACAGCATCCTCGACACCATCGGCGGCACCCCCCTGGTGCGCCTGCCGCGCCTGGAGGCGGAGGAGGGGCTCGACGCCCGCCTCGCCCTCAAGCTCGAGTTCTTCAACCCCCTCGGCTCGGTCAAGGACCGCATCGGCCTGGCCATGGTCGAGGCCGCGGAGGCGGAGGGCCTGATCTCGCCGGAGCGCTCCGTCCTGGTCGAGCCGACCTCCGGCAACACCGGCATCGCGCTCGCCTTCGTCGCCGCCGCCAAGGGCTACCGCCTGATCGTGACCATGCCGGAGGGCGCCTCGATCGAGCGGCGCCGCATGATGCGCATCATGGACGCCCGCATCGAGCTGACTCCGACCCAGACCGGCATGGCCGGCGCCATCGCCCGCGCCGAGCAGATCGTCGCCGAAACGCCGGGCGCCTGGATGCCGCGCCAGTTCGACAACCCCGCCAACCCCGCGATCCACGCGGGCGCCACCGCAGAGGAGATCTGGGCCGACACCGACGGCCAGGTCGACGCAGTGGTCGGCGGCGTCGGCACCGGCGGCACGCTCACCGGCATCGCCCGCGCCCTGAAGCCGCGCCGCCCGGGCATGGCGGTCATCGGCATCGAGCCCGCGGAATCCGCGGTGCTCAACGGCGACGAGCCCGGCCCGCACGGCATCCAGGGCATCGGCCCGGGCTTCCGCCCCGCCGTGCTCGACCTCGACTTGCTCGACAGCGTGCTCACCGTCTCCGAACGCCACGCCATCGCCGCCGCCCGCCGCTGCGCCCGCACCGAGGGCATCCCGATCGGCATCTCCTCGGGCGCCGTGCTGCACGCCATGCTCGACCTCGCCCGCGAGCCACGCTTCGCAGGCCGGCTGCTCGTCGGCATCGTGCCCTCCTTCGCCGAGCGCTACCTGTCCACCGCCCTGTTCGCCGGCCTGGCCTGAGCCCCCCCCCGCGTGACCCCGCCCGGCGCCGTTCCCCCCGACACCCTGCCGCCCGCGGCCGCCCCAGCGCAGGCGGACGCCCCGCCTGCCGCCGCCCCGCTTGCCGTGGGCCAGGCCGCCTACCGCGACGCCATGGCCAGGCTCGGCGCCGCGGTCAACGTCGTCACCAGCGACGGCCCCGCCGGCCGCTGCGGCTTCACCGCCTCGTCGGTGTGCAGCGTCACCGACGACCCGCCCACCCTGCTGGTCTGCCTCAACCGCACCAGCGCCAGCAACGCGCGCTTCAAGCGCAACGGCGTGCTCTGCGTCAACGTGCTCGCCGCCCGCCACGAACCGCTGTCCGCCGCCTTCGCCGGCCCGCTCGACTCCGGCGCCCGCTTCGCCGAAGGGCGCTGGACCACGCTCAGCACCGGGGCGCCGGTGCTGGACGACGCGCGCGTCGCCTTCGACTGCCGCATCGCCCAGGTCATCGAGATCGGCACCCACAGCGTGCTGTTCTGCGAGGTCGAGTCCATCCGCACCGGCGACGACGGGAAGGCGCTGATCTACCTGGGCCGCGCCTACCACCACCTCGCGGCGCCGGCTCCGGCCTGACGCAGGAAAGCGAGGCCGGGCTCTGCCCGGACCCGCCAGGAGCGGCTCGCCCCTGGCGGAGTTCGAGTCGGAGCCTCGACCTTGCCGGCCCTGGCGCTCCCCGCTGCCCGCTCCCACCTCCCGCACACCAAGCCGCCCGACCGAGGCGGCCGCCAGGGGAGACGCGCCATGGGCCTGTTCGCCAGCCTGAAGTCCTCGCCGGCCCCGGCCCGCGAGGTCGCCCACGACGAGGCCGAGTGGCAGCGCCGCCTCACCCCCGAGCAGTTCCGCGTCCTGCGCCGCCACGGCACCGAGCGCGCCGGCAGCAGCCCGCTCGACCGCGAGCATCGTCCCGGCCGCTTCCTGTGCGCCGGCTGCGACGCCGCCCTGTTCGCGTCCGACGCCAAGTTCGACAGCGGCACCGGCTGGCCGTCCTTCACCGCGCCCCTCGACGCCGCCGCCGTCGGCACCCGCGAGGACCGCGGCCTGCTGATGTCGCGCACCGAGGTGCACTGCGCGCGCTGCGGCGGCCACCTCGGCCACGTGTTCCCCGACGGCCCGCGCCCGACCGGCCTGCGCTTCTGCATGAACGGCGTGTCCCTGCGCTTCGAGCCCAGGACCTGACGCCCGCGCGTCCCGCCGCGCAGGACGCCGCCACATCTCCGCCACCGCAAGTCCCGCGGCGCAGGACACGCCAAGGCAGCAAGCAAGGCTGGGCCCCCTCCAAATAGCCCAGGCGGACCATTGGAATGTCCGGGCACCTGCGCCCAGACCCGCCCGGCCGGGTTTCGGCTCCGGGCTGCAGGGCGGCGGGCGGGCCAGGCTGACGTCGGCCGGGACGGTGGGGCGTGGGCGATGTGCCAGCCCGCCCGGTCCATCGGCAGGGCGGCGTGGGTGCCGGGTGGCGGGCTCGCGACGAACCGGTCGGGAAAGACCTGCAGGGAGGCGGCACCGCCGCTCAGCGGCGCGCCCGGGCGCCGGCCGCGCCGGAACCTGACCCGCCGCGGCACCCCGCCCGGGCGGCAGGTCACGCCCGGTCGCTGCCCGGCCAGGCGGCACGGGCCGCGCCCGAGTCGGCAGCCCCCGCGCCCCGCCGCCAGGCGCCGCGACTCGCCGCAGTGCCGGAGTATGCAAGACGCGGGCAGTAAAATTGGGCGCGACCGGCCGGAAACATCGCGTGCCGCTTGTAGTCCTGGTCGCAAACTACCTATGCTGTCAGTCCTGCGTAGCGTGCCCGCATCATTGTTCGCATCGGATCACTCATGTCAGCTGCCACCGACCAGTCCTCCGTTTTGGGGTTTGCCGCCAGGATCGTCTCCGCCCATGTCGCCAACAATGCCGTGCAGGCCGGCGACCTGCCCGACCTGATCCAGAAGGTGTACCAGGCCCTGACGACGCTGGGCGCAACGCCTGCGCCCGAAGACAAGCCCGAGCCGGCCGTCCCGGTGCGCAAGTCGGTATTTCCCGACTACATCGTCTGCCTGGAGGACGGCAAGAAGCTGAAGATGCTCAAGCGCCACCTGCAGACCTCCTACGGCCTGACGCCGGACGCCTACCGCGCGCGCTGGGGCCTGCCGTCGAACTACCCGATGGTCGCCCCCAGCTACGCCGAGCGCCGCTCCGCCCTCGCCAAGTCGATCGGCCTCGGCCGCAAGCCCGCCAGCCGCGCCGCCACGCTCCCGGACGAGGCCCCCAAGCCCGCGCGCCGCGGCCGCAAGCCCGCCGCCGAGGCCACCAGCCGCTAGAAGCCGTCCTTAGCGAAGTCGGGAAGCAAGCACGTTCTTTCTTGAAAGAAAGAACCAAAGAACTTTGCCCATTGGGCTCCGCAGCCACCCGCCCGCCCGGAACCCCATGGGCAAAGTCTTTTTGCTTCTTTTTCTTCAGAAAAAGAAGTTTTTTGCCTGCCTTCCCGAGCCCGCGCCCCCGGTCAGCGCCCCGCCTCTGCCGCCTCCGGCTGCCACCCTTCCAGCCCCGCGCGCCAGAACACGAAGGCGTACATGTCCGTGGCCAGCGAATCGTTCTGGCCCCGCGTCGAGCCGATGCCGTGCCCGCCCTCGCGGTCGATGCGCAGCAGCACCGGGTTCGTCGTCCCCGACGCCTGCAGCGCCGCCGCCAGCTTCGCCGGCTCCCACGGCGAGACCCGAGGGTCGTTGAGCCCGGTGGTGATCAGCACCGCCGGATACTGCGTACCCGCAACGATGTGCTGGATCGTGTCCATCTCGAACAGGTTGCGGAACCCCTGCTCGGTGGTGACGGAGCCGAACTCCGGGATGTTCGACGGCCCGTTGGGCGAGAACTCCGAGCGCAGCGGGTTGGCCACCGGCACCGCGTCGATCACGCCGGCGAACAGGTCCGGCCGCTCGGTCATGGCGCGTCCCATGGTGATGCCCCCCGCCGAGCCGCCGAGGATGAACAGCTTCTCGCGCGTGGTGACGCCGCGCGCGATCAGGTCCTCGCCGCAGGCGATCAGGTCGCGCCAGGTGTTGGGCTTGTTCGCGTCCTTGCCGGCGAGCCGCCACGCCTCGCCCAGCTCGCCGCCGCCGCGCACGTGGCACGAGGCATAGGTCCCGCCCTCGCGCAGGAAGCCCACGGCGCGCGGGGAAAAATCCGCGAGCTGCGAGATGCCGTAGGAGCCGTACGCCTGCACCAGCGTCACCTGCGGCCCCGACGCGGCCTTCGGCTGCACCAGAGACAGCGGCACCATCACGCCGTCCGCCGCCTTCGCCTCCAGGTCGGAGACGACGTAGTCCGCGGGGTCCAGGTCCGGCCGCGGCGTCAGCGCCAGGTCGCGGAACGTCCCCGCCTGCGGGTCGTAGGCGAACTCGGCGGGCGAGACGACCCAGCCGTTCAGCTCCAGAGAGACGCCCGGCGCGCGCGGGTCGCTGAACGCGGACTCGACGTGGCCGCGGAACGGCAGCGCGACCTCCTGCGCCTCCGTCGAGCCCGACGGGATGCGCAGCAGCTGCGAGTACGCCCCGGTGCGGGTCAGCACGTAGAGCCCGTCCGAGGCGGCGTGGATCGAGTCGACCACCCGGTCCGGCCGCGCCGCCAGCAGCACCGTGGCCGACGACAGCGGCGCGCCCGCCTTGAGCGCCAGCACCTGGAAGGTGGGCGCGCCCTTGTGCGACAGCAGGAAGAGGTCGTCCCCGCGCATCTCGACGTCGTTGACCGCGTCGTCACGAGTCAGGAACGGCGTCCACACGACCGCCGGGTCGTCGACCTGCGCCGCTGGCGCCAGCCACGCCGCCAGCTCGTTCTGCACCCCGTTGATGCTCAGCGCCGCCGCCAGCGGGGCGCCAGGCACGATGGTCAGGCTCGGCTGCTCGACAGGGGAGAACGCCGGCCCGTGCCCGACCGTGGAGCCCAGCACCGGCACCAGCGCGCCGTGCAGGTCCCAGCGCTCGACCGTGGTGTCCTTGTACTTGTCGATGTCGGACTCGCCCGGCGCCAGCTGCTTGAGCCGCACGAAATACAGCGTGGCGCTGTCCGCGCTCCAGGTGCTGGCGCCGTACTCCGCGCGGTCGACCGGCCCCGCGATCCGCGCCCCGCTCGCCGCGTCGTACACCGAGATCGACGCGTCCTCCGAGCCCCCCGCCGAGATGCCCACCGCGACCTTCGACCCGTCCGGCGCCGCCAGGATGTAGTTGATCGCCATCGGCGTGCCGCCCGCCGCCGCCCGCAGCGCCGACACGTCGACCAGCCTGCGCCGCCCCGCCCCGTCCGCGACCATCAGGTCGAAGCTGTCCGACCCGGGCGCGCGCTCCTCGTAGAATGCCCGCCCGCCGTAGCTCGCATACTCCTGCACGAAGCCGAAGCTCGCGGTGAAGTCGGCCACCCGCTGCGCCAGCGCCGCGCGCGCCGGGATGCTGTCCAGGATCGCCCGCGTGCGGTCCCCCTGCGCGTTCATCCACGCCAGCGTCGCGGGGTCGAGCGCCTCCATGCCGCGATACGGGTCGGTGAGCCTGCGCCCCCACAGCGTCTCCGTGACCGGCGAGGGCGCGATCGCCGGCGGCGGCGGCAGCCCCGCGCCCGGCGCCTCCGCCGCAAGCGCCGGCCCGAGGGCGAGGCACCCGAGCATCAGGCCGCTGACCGCTGTGCGCATACCGTCGTACCCCGTCCTGCCTGTGCCGGCGCGACACTACGGGCGGCGGACGGGGCCGCCAAGGCAGGGCAGGAAGCAAGGCCAGGGGCTCTGCCCCCCTGCTTGAAGGCGGGGACCCCGCCAAAGGCGAGCCTTTGGAATCCGGTTCTCAAGCCCAGGGTTTCCAAAGGGCTCGGCCCTTTGGCGGGTTCGGGCAGAGCCCGACCTTGCCTGCCTGCCGTGCTGACAGCCCCGCCCGGATTTGCTATGCCCCTCCGCGCGCGGCCCCGGACATCCCGGCGCCGGCCGCCGCCAGGAACGATCGGATCTGCGGGATGAGCTGCGCGTGCCCGGGGCGCCCGGCCCGCGCCCCGGGCGGCGACGCCCGCGCGGCGCCCCGCCCGTGATCATCTCCCGCTACCTGGTGCGCGAGCTGAGCCGCCCGCTGCTGGCCACGCTCGGCACCCTCGTCGCCCTGTTCGCCAGCTACAGCGCCGGCGTGTTCCTCGCCGACGCCGTCGCCGGCCTGATGCCGCTCGACGCCGTCGCCGCCCTGATCGGCCTCAAGGTCCTGATCTCGCTCGAGGTGCTGATCCCCGCCTCGCTCTACATCTCCGTCATGCTGTCCTTCGCCAGGCTGGGCGGCGAGTCCGAGTTCGTCGCCATGTTCGCGCTCCGCATGACGCCCGCGACCATGGCGCGCGCCGTGCTGATGCTGTCGGCCTGCCTGGCGCTCGCCGTCGCCGGCCTGTCGCTGGTCGTGCGCCCCTGGGCCTACCAGAGGCTGCACGCCCTCACCGACCAGGCCGCCGCCCTGCTCGACGTCGACGCCATGGCCGCCGGCTCGTTCTACGTCGGCCAGCACGGCGCCCGCGTGATCTTCCTCGGCGCCCGCGACGGCGAGGGCTCGCCCGCGCGCGACGTGTTCATCCGCGTCCGCCACCACGACCGCACCGAGATCATCTCCGCGCGCGGCGCCGACGCCGTGCCCCGCACCGACGGCCACGCCGGCTCGGAGGTCCACCTGCGCGACGCCCACATCTACGAGATCGACCGCAGCGACGGCCGCCCCGACGAGGCGCTGGAGGCGCAGGGCATCGTCGTCAACCCCGGCGGCCGCGACCCCGACCCCCCCGGCTACAGCGCGGTCGCCGCCAGCACCGCGCACCTCCTCGCCTCCCGCGCCCCCGAGGACGTCGCCGAGCTGCAGTGGCGCCTGTCCACCCCGCTCTCCACCCTGCTGCTCGGCCTGATGGGCATCCCGCTCAGCCGGAGCCGCCCCCGGCAGGGGCGCGGCTCCAAGCTCGGCACCGCGTTCTTCGTCTACTTCGGCTACTACCTGCTGTGCACCTCGGCGCGCACCTGGGTCCAGCACGGCGCGATCGGCCGCTTCCCCGGCATCTGGTGGGCTCCCGCCCTGCTCGGCGCGTTCCTCCTCGCCACGACCTACCACCCCAGGCTCGGCCGCGCCGGCCGGTGACGCCCCCCCGCCCTGCACCCGCCGTGCGTGAAGCCAGCAAGCAAGCACGTTCTTTCTTGAAAGAAAGAACCAAAGAACTTTGGCCCATAAGGCTCCGCAGCCGCCCGCACGCCCGGACTCCAAGGAGCAAAGTCTTTTTGCTTCTTTTTCTTCAGAAAAAGAAGAGTCTTACTCGCTTTCGACAGCGCACCGCCCCCCATGTCCCCCCTGCTTAGCCGCGCCATCGAGGCCGCCGCGCTGCGCGCGCTGGTGCTGGTGGCCGCCGCGCTGTGCGGCCTGTTCAGCCTGCTGGAGTTCGTCGAGCAGCTCGCTTCGGTCGGCCAGGGCGACTATCGGGTCGGCGACGCCCTCGCCTACGTGGCGCTCACCGCCCCGGGGCGCCTGCTGCAGGTGATGCCGGTGTCGATGCTGCTGGCGTCCCTGCTCTCGCTCGGCGCCCTGGCCAGGACCTCCGAGCTGACCGCCATGCTGAGCCTCGGCATCTCGGAGCGGCGCATCGTCGGCACGGTGCTGCGCCTGCTCCTGCCGGTGGTGGCCGTGCTGCTGCTGCTCGCCCAGTTCGTCATCCCCCCGGCGCAGCAGAGGGCGCAGGACTGGCGCGCCGACGCCCTCGGTCCCGGCGCCGCCCAGGGCGGCGACGCCGTCTGGGCGCACGACGGGCGCGAGTACCTCAGCGTCGCGCGCTTCGAGCACGGCACCGTGCCGGTCGGCATCGACCTCTACCGCTTCCGCGCCGACGGCAGCCTCGACAGCCTGGTGCACGCCGCGCGCGGCGAGATCGGCGCCGACGGCACCTGGGCGCTCAGCGACGTCTCGCGCCGCACCGTCGAGGACGGGCGCCTCGCCACCGAGCACCTGGCCCGGCTCGACTGGCATTCCTTCGTCCCGCCCGGCCGGCTCGGCGTCCTGACCCTGCCGCCGGACAGCCTCGCCCCCCTCGCGCTGGTCCGCCACATCGCCCGGCTGCGGAAGCAGCACCAGGCCGCCACCCGCTTCGAGCGCGCCCTGTGGACCCGCGCGGCGATCCCGGTGTCGATGGCCGCGATGGTGATGATCGCCGCCCCCCTGGTGTTCGGCGCTCCACGCCAGCAGGGCAGCGGCCAGCGGATGGCGCGCGGCGTCGGCCTGGGGATCGTGTTCTCCCTCGCCCAGCAGATCGCGGGCCGCCTCGGCGAGCTGCTCTCCGTCGGCCCCGCCGTCACCGCGCTGGCGCCGCCGCTGCTGCTGCTGGCCCTGGCGATCGCCCTGCTGCCGGGCGGGGGCGGGGCGCGGACGTCCTAGGGAAGAAAGCAAGGCTGGGCTCTGCCCAGACCCGCAAAGGGTCCGAGGACCCTTTGATCCCGTGACTTGAAGCTTGTCTTCGAGCGACACCGGAATGGCCGCTTCCGACCCA
>CAXSFU010000004.1:0-88967 GCA_964236695.1 uncultured Acetobacteraceae bacterium
TTAGTTGGCGAAATCGATGATTTTGTTGCTGATGGAGAATATGTCCTTTTAGGAGAAGATGGTGCTCCTTTTCTGGATTTATTCAAAGATAAGGCTTACATGGTCTCCGACAGATTTTGGGTGAATAACCACGCCCATGTGCTCCGGGCTGGAGAAAACATAGAGAATCGTTGGCTTCTCCATTGGCTAAATACATTTAATTACCAAAATGTTGTGAATGGTACGACGCGCCTAAAACTCACTCAGGCAGCAATGAACGAGATTCCCATTCCGGTACCTAGCCCGGATGCCGGACGTGCAATAGTAGCCCGCATCGACGAACTTTTCGCCGAGATCGACGACGGCGAGGCCGCCCTCGCGCGTGCGCGCAGCGACCTGTCGACATGGCGCAAGTCGCTGCTGAAGGCCGCCGTCACCGGCGAGCTGACCGCCGACTGGCGCGCCGCCAACCCGCCGACCGAGACCGGCGCCGCCCTCCTCGCCCGCATCCTCGCCGACCGCCGCACCCGCTGGCTCGCCGACCCCCGCAACAAGAGCAAACGCTATACGGAACCAGCAGCGCCGAACGTAGCTGATCTACCCGAACTACCTCCGGGATGGGTTTGGGCCAGCCTTGGTCAACTGGCATCGGAGCGTGAACGATCGTTTCAGAGCGGACCGTTCGGAAGCGCTTTGCTGCACTCGGAATTTCAGGACAGCGGAAAGCTTGTCATCGGAATCGATAATGTCAGGCATGGGACATTCTCGGTTGGCTCCGATCACAGGATCAGCGATCAAAAGTTTCAGGAACTTGCAAGATTCCGAGCTAGACCAAAGGATGTACTCGTGACAGTGATGGCCACCATTGGTCGAACATGCGTGGTCCCAGATGGAGTCGAGGATGCAATCATAACAAAACACGTCTACAGGATTTCATTATCCAGTGAAGTCGCTGATGCTTACTTTGTCATGAACGCGCTTCGTTCAAATCCGAAAACCGTTGGTTATCTATTTGGAAGCGTTCAGGGTCAGACGCGACCGGGCTTGAACAAGGACATTTTAGAGACCACGCCGATAGCCATTGGTCCTCTGGCCGAGCAAGCAGAAACCCTGTGTCGCCTCAATGAGGCGACCTCGCCAGCAGGTGATTTGCTTGATGATCTCAGCACGGTGGCTGCCGCCACCCTCCGCCAGTCCATCCTCGCCGCCGCCTTCCGCGGAGACCTCGTCGCGTGAACGAGCAGGCCCTCGTCGCCAAAGTCTGGAACTACGCCCACGTCCTGCGCGACGATGGCGTCTCCTTCGGCGACTACCTCGGCCAGATCAGCTTTTTGCTGTTCCTCAAGATGGACCGCGAGCGCACCGACGCCCTCGGCGAGCCCTCCGCCCTGCCCGCCGACTGCCAGTGGGACGCGCTCGCCGCCCGCTCCGGCGAGGACCTGGAGCGCCACTACCGCGCCACCCTCGAACGCCTCTCCCGTCGCACCGACATCGTCGGCACCCTCTTCCTCAAGGCCGAGTCCAAGATCGCCGACCCCGCCCGCCTGCAGCGCCTCGTCGCCCTCATCGGCGCCGAGACCTGGATGGGCCTGAACGTCGACGTCAAGGGCACGATCTACGAGGGCCTCCTCGAACGCAACGCCGGCGAGGTCAAGTCCGGCGCCGGCCAGTACTTCACCCCCCGCCCCCTCATCGACGCCATCACCCTGGTCGTCGACCCGGACCCCGGCGAGAGCGTCCACGACCCCGCCGTCGGCACCGGCGGCTTCCTGCTCTCCGCCTACGACCACATGCGCCGCAGGCCCGCCGCCCAGGACCGCCGCGTCGCGAAATCCCTGCGCGAGGACAGGCTCTCCGGCACCGACATCGTCGCCGAGGTCGTCCGCCTCTGCGCCATGAACCTCTACCTCCACGGCATCGGCGGCAGCGCCTCCCCCGTCACCCAGAAGGACGCCCTCCTCGACCGCGGCGCCGCCAGCTACGACGTGATCCTCACCAACCCGCCCTTCGGCAAGCGCCAGTCCTTCCGCATCGTCCGCGATGACGGCGCGATCGAGAGCGAGCGTCAGGACTACGTCCGCGACGACTTCACCGTCACCACCGGCAACAAGCAGCTCAACTTCCTCCAGCACATCATGTCGATCCTCAAGGTCCGCGGCACCGCCGCCGTCGTCATGCCCGACAACGTCCTCTTCGAGGGCGGCGCCGGCGAGACCCTGCGCCGCCGCCTGCTCCACGAGTTCGACTTCCACACCCTGCTGCGCCTGCCCACCGGCATCTTCTACAGCCAGGGCGTCAAGGCCAACGTCCTGTTCTTCGACCGCGCCCCGCCCGGCGCCGGCGTCGCCACCGACGACCTCTGGGTCTACGACCTGCGCACCAACCAGCGCTTCACCCTGCGCGAGCGCCCGCTCCGCCGCGCCGACCTCGACGGCTTCGTGGCCGCCTACCGCACCAAGTCCACGATGCACGAACGCACAGAGAGCGAGCGCTTCCGCCGCTTCGCCTACGCCGAGCTCGCCAAGCGCGACAAGCTCAACCTCGACATCTTCTGGCTCAAGGACGCCTCCGCCACCGACCCCGACAGCCTCCCGCCCCCCGCCGAGATCGCCGCCGAGATCGTCGACAGCCTCGAACTCGCCCTGGAGAAGTTCCGCCTCGTCGCCGCGAAGCTCAGCGGGCTCGACCAGGCCGGCTGACACCAACGGCCCCAAGTCCCGGCCTGTCGGGGAAGAAAGGCCAGGGGCTCTGCCCCTGGACCCCGCCAAAGGCAAGCCTTTGGAATCCACTTCCTAAGGGAGGCCGGGTCCAGGGGCGGCTCGCCCCTGGCGGGTCTGGGCAGAGCCCAGCCTTGCCTTGCCTGCCTGCCAACACAAAGGACCGTCGGTATGACACTGCCAAGGTGCGGCGCACGGCAGGCAAGGCTGGGTCCCGCCCCCCCCGCGTCAGTGCGCAGCGTCGGCGTAGCGCATCGCCTCGAGGTCGGCCATCAGCCCGGGGCCGCCCGGATGCCACCCGAGCCGTGCCTGCGTCTGCGCTCCCGACGCCGGGAGGTCCAGGCCGGCGAACGCCCCGAGCCACCCGAAGTGCCCTGGCGCCGCCTCCGCGGACACGGACGCCACCGGCACCCCCAGGCCGCGGCCGATGACCTGCGCGATGTCGCGCACCGCGATCCCCTCCTCGGCGACCGCGTGGAACCGCGCCCCCGCCTCCCGCCGCTCCAGCACCAGCCGGTAGAGACGCGCGGCATCGAGGACGTGCACCGCCGGCCAGCGGTTGCCCCCGTCGCCCACGTACGCCGAGACGCCCTTCGCGCGGGCCAAGGCGACCAGGGGCGTGATGAGGCCCTGCCTGACCGTGTCGTGGACCTGCGGCAGCCGCACCACAGACACGGCGACGCCCGCCGCCAGCATCGACGCCCCCGCGAGCTCGGACGCGACACGCGGGTTCGGGTGGCCCGCGTTGAACACGTCCTCGGTCGCGGCCCGGCCCGGCCCGGCGCTCCCCATCCCGGTCCCCGAGGTGATGACCAGCGGTCGCCCCGACCCCGCGAGCGCGGCCCCGAGCGCCTCGATGGCGCGCCTGTCCTTCTCGCAGTTCGCCGCGAACCGAGAGAAATCGTGGTCGAAGGCGGTGTGGATCACGCCGTCCGACACGGCAGCCCCGCTGCGCAGGCTGTCCGGGTCCTCCAGGTCGCCGCGATGCGCCTCCGCGCCGGCGGCGGCGAGCAGCCGCGCCCCCGCCTCAGAGCGCGTCAGCCCGAGCACCTGGTGGCCGGCGCCGACGAGCTCCGCAACCACGGCCGTGCCGATGAAGCCGGTCGCGCCGGTGACGAACACGCGCATGGAAGGTCTCCGAATGTTGTTCAGGACCCCGAGGATCGGCCGGCACCGCGTCCCGTTAAAGCAGTGGCCTCATCATGGTATAGAGGCCAACAGGATCAGCGATGCCCGTTCCCACCGACAATCCCCTGGGGTCCTACCTGAAGGACCGCCGCGCCCGGCTCGACCCCGCCGCCCTCGGGTTCTCCGGGCGCAGGCGCACGCCCGGCCTGCGCCGCGAGGAGGTCGCCCAGCGCTCCAGCATCAGCGCGACCTGGTACACCTGGCTGGAGCAGGGCCGCGGCGGCGCCCCCTCGGCGGACGTGCTGAACCGGATCGCCGGCGGGCTGATGCTCACCGAGCCGGAGCGCGAGCACCTCTTCATGCTCGGCCTCGGCCGCCCGCCCGAGGTCCGCTACCGCGCCCCCGAGGGGATCACGCCCCGCCTGCAGCGCCTGCTCGACACGCTGGTCTCCAGCCCCGCCCTGATCAGGACCGCCACCTGGGAGGTGATCGCCTGGAACCGCGCCGCCGCCGTGGTGCTGACCGACTACGGCGCGCTCCCGCCGGGCCAGCGCAACATCCTCCGCCGCGTCTTCTGCGACCCCGCCGTCCGCGCCGTGCAGCACGACTGGGACAGCCTGGCCCGCTTCGTGGTCGGCGCGTTCCGGGCGGACGCGACGCGCGCCGGCGCCGTGGCCGAGGTCAGCCGGCTCGTCGACGAGCTGTGCAGCGCAAGCCCGGAGTTCGCGGCGCTGTGGCGGAACAACGACGTCCACGTGCACGGCGAAGGCGTCAAGCGCATCCGCCACCCGGTCCTGGGCCTCATCGAGCTGGAATACTCCTCGTTCGCCGTCGACGGCCGGCCCGACCTCGGCATGGTCGTCTACAACCCGGTCGCACGCTCCGTCGCCGACCGCATCCGCTCGCTCGCCGACCCGGTCCCCGCATGACCTGACCCCTGCGGCGATCGCACCCGCCCGCCAGGACCACCCGCCGCCCGCGCGCCAACCGCCCCGCCCCGAACCGCCCCCCGTGCCCGGACGTTGCCACCCCACCGCCCCAGGAGAGCCGCCATGAAAGCCGCCAGCGTCCTCGACACCATCGGCCACACCCCGCACATCCGCCTCTCGCGCCTGTTCCCCGGGGCGGAGGTCTGGATCAAGTCCGAGCGCGCCAACCCCGGCGGCTCCATCAAGGACCGCATCGGCATCGCCATGATCGAGGCCGCAGAGCGCGACGGCGCGCTCCGCCCCGGCGGCACCATCATCGAGCCCACCTCCGGCAACACCGGCGTCGGCCTCGCCATGGCCGCCGCCGTCAAGGGCTACAAGCTGATCCTGGTGATCCCGGAATCCATGTCCATCGAGCGCCGCCTGCTCGTCCAGGCCTACGGCGCCACCTTCGACCTCACCCCCAAGGAGGGCGGCATGAAGGCCGCCATCGCCCGCGCCGAGGAGCTGCGCGCGCAGACCCCGGGCGCCTGGATCCCCAACCAGTTCGAGAACCCCGCCAACCCCGCGGTCCACGAGGCCACCACCGCGCGCGAGATCCTCGCCGACTTCCCCGACGGCCTCGATGTGATGATCACCGGCGTCGGCACCGGCGGCCACATCACCGGCTGCGCCCGCGTCCTCAAGGCAGAGTGGCCGAACCTCAAGGTGTTCGGCGTCGAGCCCGACGTCTCCGCCGTTATCTCCGGCGGCAAGCCCGGCCCCCACCCGATCCAGGGCATCGGCACCGGCTTCATCCCGCGCAACCTCGACACCGAGCTGCTCGACGGCGCCATCCCCGTCTCCGGCGCCGACGCCAAGGACTACGCCCGCCGCTCCGCCCGCCAGGAAGGCCTGCTCGTCGGCATCTCCTCGGGCGCAACCCTGGCCGCCATCGCCGCCAAGCTGCCCGAGCTGCCCGCCGGCAGCCGCGTCCTCGGCTTCAACTACGACACCGGCGAGCGATACCTTTCCGTGCCGGACTTTCTTCAGGCGTAGGCAAGCAAGGCTGGGCTCTGCCCAGACCCGCAAAGGGCCGTGAGGCCCTTTGATCCCTTGACTTAAGGAGTGGATTCCAAAGGCCCGCCTTTGGCGGGGTCCCCGCTTTCAAGCATGGGGCAGAGCCCCTGGCCTTCCTACCCCAGCGACGGCGCCTCCCGCCGGAACCCCGCCCACGCCCTGCGCCGCTCCCCCGGCGGCGGCCTGCGGCACGACACCAGGTACATCCCCGCGACGAACGCCAGGTTCGACGCCGCCGTCAGCCCGTAGGCCAGCGCCGCGTCCGCCTCCGACGTGGCGCTGCTGAACACGCTCCACGCCGCGAACCCCAGCCCCAGCAGCCGGAGCACCTGGAACATCGCCCGCAGCGGGTTGAGCCGCCCGGGCGCCACCATCGCCCGCAGCCGCGCCACGTACACGTAGAACCACATCCCGCACGCGATGCTGAACCCGTCGTACACCCCGTTCGACACGCCCAGCATCCCCGCCAGGTACAGCGCCGCGTCCGACGCCAGCTCCAGCACCACCGCGCCGAGCTGCAGGCTGAGCCCCACGTCGAACGCCGAGGTCGACCCGTCCAGCCGGTCGCTGAGCGGCTGGAACACCCGGTCCAGCAGCCAGGCGTCGGCGGCGGCAAGTCGCTCGGCAAGGGTCATGGCCGCCTTCTCTACCGCCCCGCCCGCCTCCGCGAAAGCCGCCACCGCCGCAAGCACCCCGCCGCCCACCGCCGCGCCGCGTTAACCCGGCCTTCACCCGTCCCGGCGACACTGCGGGCGCCATCACCCCCGGAGAAATCCCATGAGCATCGGCGCCATTAGCAGCGGCGGCAGCACCGCCCTCGGCAGCCTCGCCACCCCGTCCCCCGCGCCGGCCAGGCCCGCCGCCGGCACCCAGCCGACCGGCGCCGCCGTCACCACGAGCGTCACCCCCAACGCGAACGGCTCGACCACCACCATCGTCACCGACGCCCGCGGCAGCATCGTCTCGCCGGGCGTGACCGGCGCCACGGCCGCCAACCGCAGGAGCTTCTCCGGCTCGACCCTCGACATCCAGGCCTAGCCCCGCCAAACGCTCCGCCCCGATCTGCGCGCCCGGCGGCAAGCCCCGCCGGGCGCCTCGTTCGCCCCTGGCCTCAGGCCGACGCCGTCCGCCCCTGCCGGTCCAGCTCCGCGAACTCCGCCTCGCCCAACGCGATCGCCGCCGCCGCCACGTTCTCCTCCAGGTGCGCAACGCTCCCCGTCCCCGGGATCGGCAGCATCGCCGGTGAGCGCCGGAGCACCCACGCCAGCGCCACCTGCCCAGCCGACACCCCGAGCCGCCCCGCGATCTCGCCCAGCGCCGACCCTGTCCTGGCCAGCGACCCCGCCGCCAGCGGCGCCCACGGGATGAACCCGATCCCCGCCGCCTCGCAGTGGGCCAGCACCGCCTCGCTCGCCCGGTCCACCAGGTTGTAACGGTTCTGCACCGTCGTCACCGCGAAGTGCCGCCCCGCCGCCTCGATCTCCTCCACGCTCACCTCGCTGAGCCCGACGTGGCGGATCAGCCCCTCCGTCTGCATCTCCGCGATCACCCCGAACTGCTCCTCGCGGTCCACCTTCGGGTCGATGCGGTGAAGCTGCCACAGGTCGATCCGTTCCACCCCCAGCCTGCGCAGGCTCATCAGCACGCACTGCCGCAGGTACTCCGGCCGCCCCACCGGCCGCCACACGTTGGGCCCGTGCCGGGTCAGCCCGCCCTTCGTCGCCACCACCACCCCGTCGTACGGGTGCAGCGCCGCGCGGATCAGGTCCTCGCTCACATACGGCCCGTAGCTGTCCGCCGTGTCGACCAGGCTCATCCCAAGCGCCGGGACCCGCCGCAGCACCGCCCGCGCGTCGTCCAGGCTCGCCGGCTCCCCCCAGATCCCAGCCCCGGTGATCCGCATCGCCCCGAATCCCAGGCGACACACCTCCAGGTCGCCGCCGATCCGGAACGTCCCCGCCGCCGATGCATCCTGCTGGGCCATGGAAATCCTCCCTCTCGAACAGGACCGCAGTCTAGCCGCGGCCGCGGGGGCGAAGGCAAGCAAGGCCAGGGGCTCTGCCCCTGGACCCCGCCAAGGGAGCCCCTTGGATGGCCTTGCTCAGGGAAGGCCGGGTCCAGGGCAGAGCCCTGGCTTTCTTTCTCGAACTGCGGCGAGCCGCCCCGGGCGGGCACTACGAAGGCAGCCCGAACCCCACCCCGTCAAACGACGCCGCCACCGGATGCCGCCCCGACGCCACCGTTCCGTCCTCCGGCCTGACCACCTGGCACACGCCCACCCCCGCCACGGCCGCCGCGTCCAGCTCCTCCGCCACGTCCGACAGGAACAGCACCTCCCCCGCCGCCACCCCGATCCGCCCCGCGATCGCCCGGTAGCTCGCGACCTCCCGCTTGCCCCCCACCCCCGTGTCGAAGAACCCCGAGAACAGCCCCGCCAGGTCCCCCGCGTCCGAGTGCCCGAAGATCAGCCTCTGCGCCGCCACCGACCCTGACGAGTACACCCACAGCGACACCCCCGCCGCCGCCCACCGCCGCAGCGCCGGCGCCACGTCCGGATACACCCGCCCGCGCAGCGCCCCCGACTCGTACCCCGCGCGCCACACCACCCCCTGCAGCGCCTTCAGCGGCCCGACCTTCGCGTCCTCGTCCATCCACCCCAGCAACACGCCGAGCGCGTCCCGCCCCGGCGCCAGCCGCGCCACCTCCGCCAGCGCCCCGGCCACCTCCGGCTCCCCCGCCCGCTCGCGCAGCAGCGCCGGCAGCCGCGCCCGCGCATACGGGAACAGCACCTCGTGCACGAACGACACCGGCGTCGTCGTGCCCTCCACGTCCACCACCACGGCCCTCACAAGGCAAGGCCGGGCTCTGCCCGGACCCGCAAGGGGCGAGCCGCCCCTGGACCGGCTTTGCTTAAACAGTGGTTTCCAAAGGCGAGCCTTTGGCGGGGTCCAGGGGCAGCGCCCCTGGCCTTGCTCCCCTTCACCGCAGCTTCCTCCGCTCCAGCTCGCACGCCAGCAGAAACTCCAGCCCCTCCAGCCGCGCCATCGCCTGGTCCATGTCCGCCCCCCACACGTATACCCCGTGCCCGCGGATCAGGTATCCCGCCCGCATCCCCGCCAGCCCCGTCGCCACAACCCCCGCCAGTCGCGCGATGTCCTGGTCGTTCTCCACCACCGGCAGCCGCACCGACTCCTCGTGCCCCGCCACCCCCTCGAACACCTTGAGCACCTCGTAGCCCGCCAGCACCACCTCGCCCGGCGCCGCAACCTCGCCCGCCACCCCGCCGCCGCCGGCCACAGCCACCATCGAAAGCACCGTCGCCGCCACCGAATGCCCGTGCAGCACTGCTCCCACCTTGGGAAACGCCCGGTACACCTGCCCGTGCAGCAGCGCCTCGGCACTCGGCCGCGCCCCCGCCATCACCGCCCGCCCGTCCAGGTCCGCCGCCATCACGCCCGCAGCGTCGAGGAGTCCCTTGTGCCCCCCGCTCCGGGTGATCGCCATCCTCGCCCCGTCCAGCCGCACGCTGATGTTGCCCGCCGTCGCCGGCACCCATCCCCGCGCGTCCATCCTCCGCCCCGCCGCCACCACGAGCGCCGCCGCCCACCCCGGCACCTCGCCCGGATCGCCCGCCCCCGCGTCCCCCAGCCCCGCCTCAGTCCCCCTCGCCTCCGCCGCCCCCGCCGACCCCATCACCGCGCCGCCGCCGGACCGCCCGCCGGCACCCCCGCCGCCCGGTTCGTGGTCTGCATCGCCGCCGTGTCCAGCCGCCCGAACGCCCCGCACCCGCACGCCGCCAGCACCGCCACCACCGCGACCAAGAACCCGCACCGCCGCACCCTCCCTGAACCCGACGCTCCGAACCCCCGGGCCGCCGCCGGGGTTCCCACGCACGCCGGGCAAGGACCCCAGACGCCGCCCCGGGACACGCCCGCCGCAAACCGCCCTCGCAGGAAAGAAGCCCCATCCCCGCGCCCCGAACCGCCGCCCCATCCCGCCCGCGCCGCAATCCCGCGTCCCCCACCCGCGTTGCACACCCAACCGCCCACCACGGAGCACCCCCATGGCCCTGCCCCCCGATCCCGTCTGGCTCGTCATCGGCTGCTCCACCGGCTTCGGCCTCGAGCTGGCCCGCCTGGTCCTCGCCCGCGGCCACCGCTGCGCCGTCACCGCCCGCGACACCGCCCGCCTCGCCGGCATCGCCCCCGACGCCGGCGACCGCGCCCTCCCCCTCGCCCTCGACGTCACCGACCCCGCCCAGATCGCCGCCGCCGTCGCCGCCACCAAGGCGCGCTTCGGCCGCATCGACGTCCTCGTGAACAACGCCGGCTACGGCTACCAGGCCAGCATCGAGGAGAGCGACGAGGCGGAAATCCGCGCCCAGTTCGACGCCAACGTGTTTGGCCTGTTCGCCCTCACCCGCGCCGTGCTCCCCGGCATGCGCGGGCGCCGCCAGGGCCACGTGATCAACGTCACCTCCATCGCCGGCTTCTCCGGCCTCCCCGGCTCCGGCTACTACGCCGCCTCCAAGCACGCCGTCGAAGGCTTCTCCGACGCCCTGCACACGGAGGTCGCTCCCCTCGGCATCGCCGTGACCTGCGTCGCCCCCGGCCCGTTCCGCACCGACTGGGCCGGCCGCTCCCTCCGCCAGACCCCCGTGCGCATCCCCGGCTACGCCCCCACCGCCGGCGCCCGCCTCGACGCCACCGCCGGCTACAGCGGGAAGCAGCCCGGCGACCCCGTCCGCGCCGCCGAGGCCATGATCCGCATCACCGAGGTGGAACACCCGCCCCGCCACCTCGTCCTCGGCGCCTTCGGCCTCGACGCCGTGACCACCCGCCTCAAGGCCCGCCTTTCCGAGGTCGAGGCCTGGCGCGACCTCGGCGCCGCCACCGACTTCCCGGCGGAGTAGCGGGGAAAGAAAGCAAGGCCAGGGGCTCTGCCCCTGGACCCCGCCAAAGGCGAGCCTTTGGAAACCTCGACTTGGGCCTGCGGCACGCCTCGAAGGTATGGGCCCTGCCGCAGGCCCGGACCAGTTGCCGCGCCTGCCGCGCCGCCGCGCACCGTCATGCGCGTGCGGCTGAGAAGGTCACCTTGCCGTACACTGCGGCGACCGGGCGGGTGGCAACGTGACTCTGGATTATCGAACAGCCTTGCTGCCGTTCAGGAATGCTTCGCCGCGCCGGGCTTGCCGCCGCTCTTCAGGGCCACGTCCTCGAAGCGCGTGCCGTCCTGGACCGACTTGAGGGCCTGGTTAGCCTCGAAGTAGTGACCCTGGTCGAGGAGCTGCACCGCCTTGTCCACGCCGCTGATCGTCGCGGCAAGGGGCGCGACCTCCTCGACGAAGTTCACGTCGACGTTGGAAAGCTTCAGCGTCTCCATGGCCTTCTTGCTGTCGCCGCCCTTGAGCTGGGCATCGGCCTTGGCCACGCCCGCTGCCTTCCGCGGGGTCTCGACGTAGTTCTCCCCCAGGGTCATGACCCCGTCGACGGGGATCCAGGCGACCGGGGTGGTACTGGGCGCTGCCTTCGCGGTGCCGTCCTGCCCGGCGCCAGGGTGTGGCTTCAGGTCAGACTCGGCCTTCATGAAGACGGTGTCGTCGGTCTTCGCCTTGCCCAGCGAGGTCTGGGCGTCCTGGGCAAGGGTCTTGGCCTTGTCCGTCTCGCCGTTGAAGATCGCAAGACGCGCCATGCGGAGATCGCCGAACGCCTTCATGCCGTCGCTGGACAGCTTCCCGAAATCGTTGTCTGCAGCCTGCTGTCCCGGCGACACAGGCTTCGGGGCATCCTCGGCAGCCAGTGCCGCGCACCCGATCGTGGTGGCGGCGACCAAGGCAAAGGCACAGACCCTGGCGACGGTCATGACATGTACTCCGTTCCGGTCGATGATCCAGCACGCGGCGCAGCGCCCGTGCACCGACTCAAATCGCAAGCGGCCGTCACGTTCCATGAATTATGGCTCATGAACTATCGAACAACTGACGAAGTTCCCGCCGGCGTCCGGACTGCCGGACCTTGGGTCGCCTTCGCCCGCAAGGCACCGTCGCCACCCGCACATCCGGGCCTCATGGAGCAAGCAGTCCTGCCTCTTCTTCCCGAAGAAAAAGACCGTCGCTTGTCCGGCCGCCCCGGAGGGCATCATCGACCTGCCATTCCCGATCTCCTGCAGCACAGCAGGAAGAAAGCATGTTCTTTCTTGAAAGAAAGAACCAAGGAACTCTTGCCGATCGGGCTCGGGGCCGCCCAGGCACCCGGAACCCCATGTGCAAAGTCTTTTTGCTTCTTTTTCTTCAGAAAAAGAAGACTCTTGCCTTCCTGTCCGAAGCAACGAGCGACCACGAAATCCACAACGGCCTCTTGACCGGTGCCAGGCTCACGACCTCCCCTCACGCATTCAGCCGGAACAGCACCACCGACAGCGCCTCCACCGCGTAGCGCTCCCCGATCCCGAACACCGCCGCCACGTCCCCCACCGCCGTGTCGAACAGCAGCCGCCACCGCGCTCCCCCGGCGCACGGCGGCAGCACGAAGCCCTCCGCGTCCCCCGCGTTGAGCACCATCAGCAGCGTCACGTCCGTCGCCGGCCGCCGGATTCCGGTGGCCTGCGCGCGGCCGTCCATCAGCATCCCAAAGCAGCGCAGCCTCGCGTCGTCCCAGTCGAGCCCGGTCATCTCCGTGCCCGTGGGATGCACCCACGTCACGTCGCGCCCGCCGAGCGCCAGGTCGTACGCCCCCGTCATGAACCGTCCCCGCCTGAGGATCGGATACTCCGCCCGCAGCGCCGCGAGCCGGCGCACGAACGCCACCAGCGCCCGGTCCTCCCCGTCCAGCGCCCAGTCCACCCAGGAGATCGGCCCGTCCTGGCAGTAGGCGTTGTTGTTGCCGCGCTGCGTGCGCCCGAACTCGTCGCCGGCGAGCAGCATCGGCGTCCCCTGGCTCAGCAGCAGCGTCGCCAGCATGGTGCGCACCAGCCGCCGGCGCATCCCCAACACCGCCGGGTCGTCCGTCGGCCCCTCCACCCCGCAGTTGGTCGAGCTGTTGTTGTCCGTGCCGTCCCGCCCGCCCTCGCCGTTCGCCTCGTTGTGCTTGGCGCGGAAGCTGACCAGGTCGGCCAGCGTGAACCCGTCGTGCGCGGTGACGAAGTTCACGCTCGACCAAGGCCTGCGCCCCCGCGCCGCGAACGTGTCCGCCGACGCGCACAGCCGGGGCGCGATCTGCGCCGGCCGCATCTCGCCCTTCCACCAGCGCCGGATGTCGTCGCGGAACCGGTCGTTCCACTCCGCCCACCCCGGCGGGAACTTCCCGAGCTGATAGCCCCCCGGCCCGCAGTCCCACGGCTCCGCGATCAGCTTGACGCCGGACAGCACCGGGTCCTGCCCGCACGCGGCCAGGAACCCGCTCTGCTCGTCGAACCCGTGCGGCTCGCGCGCCAGGGTCACCGCGAGATCGAAGCGGAACCCGTCGACGTGCATCTCCTCGACCCAGTAGCGCAGGCTGTCCGTGACCATCTGGTTCACGCGGCGGTGGTTGAGGTTGACCGTGTTGCCGCACCCCGTGTCGTTGACGCAGTGCCGCGGGTTGGCCTCGTCGAGCCGGTAGTAGGACGCGTTGTCGATCCCCCGGAACGACAGCGTCGGCCCCAGCTCCGAGCCCTCCGCCGTATGGTTGTACACCACGTCCAGGATCACCTCGATCCCGGCGGAGTGCAGCCGGGCCACCATCTCCTTGAACTCGGCGAACGCGAAGTCCGGCACCCGCGCGAAGCTGCGCTCCGGCGCGAAGAAGCCCACGGTGTTGTAGCCCCAGAAGTTGGCCAGCCCCAGCTCCGCCAGCCGCGGCTCGCTCTCGAAGCTGTGCACCGGCAGCAGCTCGACCGCGGTCACCCCCAGGGAGCGCAGGTACTCGACCACCTCGCGCTGCGCGAGCCCGGAGAACGTCCCCCGGCTCGCCTCCGGCACCCCCGGATGCAGCTTGGTGAAGCCCCTCACATGCGCCTCGTAGACGATGGTGCGCTCCCACGGCACCCGCGGCGGCCGGTCCGCCCCCCAGGTGAACGCCGGGTCGACCACGCGGCACTTCGGCACGAACGGCGCGCTGTCGCGGGTGTCGAAGCTGAGGTCGCCGTCCGGATGCCCGCGCCGGTAGCCGTACAGCTCGTCCCGCCAGGTCAGCGTGCCGACATGGGCCCGCGCATACGGGTCGAGCAGCAGCTTGTGGGCGTTGAACCGGTGCCCGCGCTCCGGCGCGTACGGCCCGTGCACGCGATAGCCGTAGATCGTCCCAGGCCGCGCGTCGCGCACGTAGCCGTGCCAGATCTCGTCCGTGTACTCCGGCAGCTCGATGCGCTCGACCTCGCGGGTGCCGGACTCGTCGAACAGGCAAAGCTCGACCCTGGTGGCGTTGGCCGAGAACAGCGCGAAGTTGACCCCGAGCCCGTCCCACGTCGCCCCCAGCGGATGCGGCAGCCCTTCCGACAGCACCCCGCTCATGGCACGCCCCCCGCCACCCTGTGTTCCTCCGTCCCGCCCGCGGCCGGCCCGCCGGCATCAACCCCGCGGCTGCCTGCCCCGAACCCATCCGCCCCAGGCCCGTCCACCCCAGGCTCACCCACACCAGCCTTGTCCGCCCCGCCCTCCGCCAGCGCCGCCCGCGCCAGCTCCGGCAGCAGCGGCAGCAGCTCGTCCAGGTCGCGCCCCGCCACGCAGTACAGAGACCGCCCCGACCACGCCCCTGCCGCGCCCGCCTCGCCGCACGGCAGCCCGTCCTCGCCGAGCGGCAGCGGCGCCAGCCCGAGTCCGCCATACACCGCCAGCAGCCCCGGCCCCGCGCCCCACACCGCCAGGTCGCGCCCTTCCTGCTGCGCCAGATCGCGCAGCCGCCACACCGCGCTGACCCGGTCGCTGTCCGCCCCGGCGGGATCGCCCAGCGCCAGCAGCACGTGCCCGGTGCGACGGAACGCCACCGCGGAGCGCCCCGCCTCGCCCAGCACCAGCCCGTCCGCTCCCGCCGCCCGCCCGCCCAGCCCGCGCAGCCTGGCCCGCGCAGCCTCATCCCAGCGCAGGAATCCCACGTCGCCCGGCCGCAGCAGCGCCCACGCCGCCAGCACCGCCGCCGCCACCGCCACCCCGACCGCCGCGCGCAGCCGCCCCGGCAGCTCCGGCGACGCCACGACCTCCCACCACGAGTTCTGCGCCACGAACCTGACCTGCGGCTCCAGCACCGCCAGCGCCGCCACCCCCGCCACCAGCACCAGCCCCGGCAGCACCACCGCCACCCCGCCCCGCCGCGCCGCCTCCACGCCCAGCCCGGCCCCGTCGCGCCCGGCGCCCCCGAGCAACCGCGCATGCCGGTAGTACGCATCGCGGAACGGCGCCACCAGCAGCACCGCGAGCACCAGCACGCCGGGCACCCACAGCGGCTCGCCCTGCGACGCCGTGAACGCGGCCGCGCCCAACAGCAGCACGATCGCGCCCCCCCATGCCAGCGTCACCCGGCGCGACAGCGCCAGCGAGAACACCAGCAGCGCCGCGCCGAACAGCGACGGCACGTACTGCCCGGCACTCGACGCCAGCCCCGCGAAGTCCGGATCGATCCAGGTGAAGTCCGGCCGGCTGTCGATCACGCCCAGCGACAGCAGCAACGCCCCGCACAGCGCCACCACCCCGGTCGCCGCCGCCGCCGCGAAGTCCGGCTCGCTCCACCGCGCCGCCGCCTCCGCGCGCCCCGGACCGCGCCGCGCCGTACCGCCCGCAGCCGCCTCCTCCGCCGCCGCCGCCGCGCCGGCCACCGCCGGGCCCGCGTCCGCGCCGGACGGCACGGCCAGCGCCCCGCCGCCGCGCGCCGCCACGATCGCCCGCCCGCGCAGCAGCACCTCGTTGCCCGCGAACATCGACCCGGCCAGGAACAGCGGAACCACGTAGTAGCACAGCCGGAACACCACCACCGCGCCCAGCGCCACCGAGGCCGGCATGTACGGCGCGAGCCCCAGCAGGATCGCCGTGTCGAACACGCCCAGCCCGCCCGGCACGTTGGCAACCAGCCCCGCCGTGTACGACGACACGTAGATCGCCAGGAACGCCAGGTAGCCCGGCCGCCCGTCCTCCGGCAGCAGCGCGTAGAGGATCGCCGCCGTCACCGCCACGTCCACCGTCGCCAGCAGCACCTGCAGCACCGCCATCCGCGCGCCCGGCAGCACCACCTCGTGGCCGCGCAGCCGCACCGTGCCCAGCACCTTGGCCAGCGCCACGTAGCCGCCGACCACCCCCCACATCAGCCCGCCCGCAGCCCACATCGCCCAGTGCGGCAGCAGCCGGCCCAGCAGCGGCACCACCCCCGGCTCGCCGAACAGGATCGCGCCGCCCAGCACCAGCCCGCCCAGCCCGAAGGTCAGCGAGCAGAACGCCACCACCTTGGCGATCTGCACCGGGCTCAGCCCCCAGTGCGCATACAGCCGGTAGCGCACCGCCGCCCCGGACAGCGCGGCAAACCCCAGGTTGTGCGCCAGCGCGTAGGCGCAGAACGAGGCGAACGCCGTGCGCCGGAACGCCACCCTGTGCCCGGCATAGATCGTCGCCAGCCGGTCGTAGAAGGTCAGCACCCCGTAAGACAGCACCGTCCACATCGCCGCCAGCCACAGCGAGCGCCCGGGGATCGCCGCCAGCGCCAGCCGGATGTCGGCCACCCGCAGATGGCGGAACTCCTTCTGCACCACGTACACCGCCCCCGCGAGCAGCAGCACGCCGAGCAGCGCCGGCAGCCTGCGCAGCCAGCGGCGCCACACGGACGGCGGCCCGGGATCATGCCCTGGCCCCGCCGCGCCCTGCGTGGCAAGCGACCCGCCGCTCTGCGCCCCGACCCCGTGCGCCCCGCTCTCGCGCAGCCCAGCCCCGCCGGCGACGGCCGCCACCGCCCCGCCCCGCATCAATCCCACGCCCCTCACGCCGCGCCCCGCGGGCAGCCCCGAACCGCCACGGCCATCGCCACCCGCGTCACCGACGCGCACCCTCCCGGCGCACCCGCCGCCACCGCCTCAGCCCCCGCCCCCCGGACCCTGCGCCTCCGCGCTCCCCGGGTCCGGCCGCACCAGCGCCGCCTCGATCAGCGCCACCGTCTCGCCCACCCCGTACAGCGCCGCGAACACCCCGAAGCGCGGCCCCTCCTGCTGCCCGAGCAGCACCTGGTACAGACACCCGAACCACGCCCGCAGCTCCGGGAACGCGTGCCGCTTGCCCACCTCGAACACCACGGCCTGCACCGCCTCCGCGTCCGGCGCAGCGCCTCCCGCTCCCGGCTCCAGCCCGCGCAGCGTTTCCGCCAGATCCGCCAGCGCCGCCCGCTCCCGCGCATCCGGCGCGCGATACCGCTTGCCCGGCCGCACGAAGTCGCGGTGGTACGCCACCGCATGCTCCACCAGCCGCGCCAGGAACGGGTTCGCCTCCGGCCCGCCCTCCACCCCGTAGCGCCCGAGGAACCCCCACAGCAGCGACGGCTCGTCCGCGTTCACCACCCCCGCCAGGTTCAGCAGCATCGCGAACCCCACCGGCGCCTCCGCCCCGCGCGCCACCACCCCGCCGTGGATGTGCCACGCAGGGTTGGCCAGCAGCGCGTCGCGCGCCTCGTCGGTGTTCGCGCCGACAAGAGCCCGCGCCTTCGCCACGTTCGCCACGTAGTCGTCCACCGCGCGCGGAATCACGTCGAAGGTCAGCCGCTTCGCCCGCTGCGGCGTGTTGAACATGAACTGCGACAGGCTTTCCGCCGGCGCGTAGCGCAGCCACTCCTCCACCGACAGCCCGTTCCCCTTGCTCTTGCTGATCTTCTGCGAGTGCTCGTCGAGGAACAGCTCGTAGGTGGTGCCCACCGGCGGCTCGCGCCCGAGGATGCGGCAGATCCGCCCCGACAGCTTCACGCTGTCGATCAGGTCCTTGCCCGACATCTCGTAGTCCACGCCCAGCGCGAACCAGCGCATCGCCCAGTCCGCCTTCCACTGCATCTTCGCGCGCCCGCCCAGCACCGAGGTCTCGAACCGCTCCCCCTCGTGCGACCACACCACGGTGGCCGCCGCCGCATCGACCGCCTCGATCGCCACCTGCATCACGACCCCGGTGCGCGGATGGATCGGCAGCACCGGCGAATACGTCGCCCGCCGTTCCGCCCCCAGCGTCGGCCCCACCGCGGCCACGATCTCGCCGTGGCACTCCAGCACCCGGCGCAGCCCCGCGTCGAACCGCCCGCTCCCGTAGTACTCGCTCGCCGACGCGAACTCGTACTCGAATCCGAACGCGTCCAGGAACGCCCGCAGCCGCGCGTTGTTG
The DNA here is from genome assembly GCA_964236695.1 of uncultured Acetobacteraceae bacterium. Taxonomy (GTDB): domain Bacteria; phylum Pseudomonadota; class Alphaproteobacteria; order Acetobacterales; family Acetobacteraceae; genus CAXSEF01. The sequence continues at coordinate 18,123 of CAXSFU010000004.1, forward strand.
TGGTGCCCGAAGCTCTCGTGCGTCCCGAACGGGTCCGGCACCCGGGTCAGCGGCCGCCCCAGGAAGCCGGCCAGCATCTCCCGGTTCGGCACGTTGTCCGGCACCTTGCGCAAGCCGTCCATGTCGTCGCTGAACGCCAGCAGCCGCGTCGCCCGCCCGGTCAGTTCCTCGTAGGCCCGGCGCACCCACGACGTCCGCGCCACCTCCCCGAAGGTGCCGATGTGCGGCAGCCCCGACGGCCCGTACCCCGTCTCGAACAGCGCCGGCCGCCCGTCCGAGGACCCCGGCCGCCCGGCCAGACGCGCCGCCTCCTCGAACGGCCACGCACGGGGCACGGCGTCGGCCCGCGCGTGCGGAGCGTCCCGGCGGGCCGCGGGAGCTTGGGCAGGCTGGAACTCGGACATGGCCAGACGCTAGGGAGGGGGGGTGGCTTGGTCAATCACGCAGCCGCCATATACTGCCGATGATGCCGCCCTCCCCCGCGACCGGCCAAGGCAAGCAAGGCCAGGGGCTCTGCCCCTGGACCCCGCTCAAGGCTCGCCTTGAGAATCCCCGACTTAAGTCAAGGGATCAAAGGGCCTCACGGCCCTTTGCGGGTCTGGGCAGCGCCCGGCCTTGCTTCCTGCCATGACCCTCGACGAGTCCGCCGCCGTGGTCGCCGGCCACCGCCGCGCCGCCGTCCTCACCGCCGACGGCGAGCTCCTCGCCCTGTCCTGCGACGCCGCCGCCGCCACCCTGCGCGGCTTCGGTCCCGTCATGGCCCCGCCGCTCCTGGTCCACGCTCCCGCTACCCTGCGCCGCCTCGGCCTGCGCCCCGCCCCCTGCCTCGACCTGCTGGAGCTGTGGGCCTTCGTGCTGCCCGCCCGCCCGGTGACACCCACCCCGCGCGGCCTCGCCCTCGCCCTCGACCTCGACCCACCCGGGGACCTCGAGGCCGCCGCCGCCCTGCTCCCCCGCATCGCCGCCACGCTCTTGGCCCGCCTCGCCGCCGGCCGCGCCCTGCCGATCAACGAGGAGGCCGCCGGCCTCGCCCGCCGCATGGGCGAGGCCGGCTGGCCCTGGGCGCCCGCCGTCACCGACGCGCTGGCCAGCGACGCCCCCGCCTCGCCCGACGCCTTGCGCGTCTGGAAGCGCCTGCCGGAGTGGGAGGACACCGCCCCGCCGCCGCCGCCCGGCTCCAGCCCCGTGCCCCCCGCCGACAGCCGCGCCCGCCTGGCAAAGATGCTCGGCCCCCACGCCGAGCAGCGCCCGGGCCAAGCCGACTACGCCGACGCCGCCTCCGCCGCCTTCGCCCCCCGCGAGGTGCGCGGCGACCCCCACGTCGTGCTCGCAGAGGCCGGGACCGGCACCGGCAAGACTCTGGGCTACGTCGCCCCCGCCTCCCTGTGGGCAGAGCGCAACGGCGGCGCCGTCTGGATCAGCACCTACACCCGCCACCTGCAGCGCCAGATCGACGCAGAGCTGGCCCGCCTGCACCCCGACACGAACGAGCGCCGCCGCCGCGTCGTGATCCGCAAGGGCCGCGAGAACTACCTGTGCCTCCTCAACATGGAGGAGGCCGTCAACACCAGCCTCGCCGGCGGCGGTTTCGCCCCCGGCACCGGCTACGCCCCCCAGGGCGACGGCGGCGGCCCCACGCCCAGCCGAGGTGCGGCCACCAGCACGATCCCCCTCGCCCTGCTCGCCCGCTGGGCGCTCGCCACCAACGACGGCGACCTGCAGGGCGGCGACCTGCCCGGCTGGTTCGCAGAGCTGTTCGGCGCCTCCGCCGCCACCGGCCTCGCCGACCGGCGCGGCGAGTGCATCCACGGCGCCTGCCCCCACTACAAGGCGTGCTTCGTCGAGCACACGATCCGCCGCGCCCGCGCCGCCGACCTCGTGGTCGCCAACCACGCCCTCGTCATGGCCCAGGCCGCCTGGGCCAGCCCCGCGGCCGGCGGCGGCGACGCCGGCGACGAGACCCTGCCCACCCGCTACGTGTTCGACGAGGGCCACCACATCTTCGCCGCCGCCGACGGCGCCTTCTCCGCCGAGCTGAGCGGCCTGGAAGCCGCCGAGCTGCGACGCTGGCTGCTCGGCGCCGAGGGCGGCCGCTCGCGCGCCCGCGGCCTGCGCCGCCGCCTCGACGACCTGGTGTCCGGCCGCCCGGAGCTGGAAGCCCCGCTCGACGCCGCCCTGCTCGCCGCGAAGGCCCTGCCCGCCCCCGGCTGGTCGCTCCGCCTCGCCGAGGACGACCCCGCGGCCCACACACTGGCGCAGGACGCGGACGCCCCGGAGAACGCCCCCGCCGAGCCCGCCGCCCTGACCGGCGCCCCGGCCGACAACCCGACCGAGGCCTTCCTGCGCCTGCTGCGCCGCCAGATCCTCGCCCGCATCGCAGGCGCCGCCGACACCGGCCGCGCCGCGCAGTTCGCCCCCGAATGCGACCTGCACCCAGTGTCAGAGCCCCTCGCCCGCGCCGCAGAACGCCTGGAGCGCGCGCTGGGCCGCATCGCCGAGCCGCTGCGCACCCTGCAGGAACGCCTCGCCGCGCGCCTCGACGACGAGGCGGAGGAGCTGGAGCCCGCCACCCGCGGCCGCATCGAGGCGATGAGCCGCACCCTGCGCCGCCGCGCCGCCGGCCGCCTCGACGCCTGGCGCGCCATGCTCCGCGCCACCGCCGAGGACCCGCCCGCCCCCGGCACCCGCCCGGAGCACGTCCACCTGCTGCGCCTCGACCGCCGCCGCGCCCCCGGCCCCCGCGGCGACGCCCCCTCGCTCCCCAACCTCGCCGCCCCCGGTCCCGCCTTCCCCGGACGCGCCGCGCCCCCCCTTCTGGACAGGGACGTCGGCCTGCACCGCCACTGGCTCGACCCGACGATCCCCTTCGCCGCCACCCTCGCCGCCCCCGCCCACGGCCTGCTCGTCACCTCCGCCACCCTGCGCGACGATCCGGAAGGTGCCGCCGCAGAGCCCGCCTGGGCCGCCGCGGAAGCCCGCGTCGGCGCCACCCACCTGCCCTCCCCCCCGCTGCGCGCCGCCCTGGCCTCGCCGTTCGACTACGCCGCCCAGACCCGCTGCTTCGTCGTCAACGACCTCGCCCCCCACGACCCCGCCGCCCTGGCCGGCGCCTTCCGCGCCCTGTTCGCGGCGTCCGGCGGCGGCGCGCTGGGCCTGTTCACCGCCATCTCTCGCCTGCGCGCCACCCACGAGCGCATCGCCCCCGCCCTGGAGGACGCCGGCATCACCCTGCTCGCCCAGCACGTCGACGCCATGGACAATGCCACCCTGATCGACGTCTTCCGCTCCGAGGAGCACTCCTGCCTGCTCGGCACCGACGCCATGCGCGACGGCGTCGACGTCCCCGGCCGGGCGCTGCGCCTCGTCGTGTTCGAGCGCGTGCCCTGGCCCCGCCCCGACATCCTGCACCGCGAGCGCCGCCTGCACCTCTCGGGCGGCGACACGACCGGCTACGACGACCGCGAGGCCCGCCTGCGCCTGCGCCAGGCATTCGGCCGCCTGATCCGCACCGCCTCCGACCGTGGCGTCTTCGTGCTGCTCGACCGCCGCACCCCCACCCGCCTGCTGTCCGCCTTCCCCGCCGGCGTCGCCGTGCAGCGCGCCGGCCTCGCCGAGACCGTCGCCGGCGTCCGCAGCTTCCTCGATCCCGCTTGACCCTGCCCGCAGGGCCACACGCCCTACGCCGGAACCGTCCTGCCGCGCAGGACGCCGCCACGAAAAAGCCGCGGGAAGTCCCGGGCGGCAGGACACCCGCTGTCCTGCGCGGCGGGACAGAAAGCAGGCAAGGCTGGGCTCTGCCCAGACCCGCAAGGGGCCGTGAGGCCCCCTTGACCCCTTGACGTAAGGGAGGCCGGTCCAGGGGCGCTGCCCCTGGCGGAGTTTGAGGCAGAGCCTCAACCCTGCTTCCTTCCCCTACACCATCCCGCGACCCCCGCCGCCCCGGTCTTGCCAACCGCTCCCCCCGGAGGCACGGTCCGCCGCGTCACCCCCGAGGAAGGCCCGGCCATGCTCGCTCGCGTAGGCTTCGACGCCCAGGAGGCCCTGATCTGCACGATGGTCCTGGTGGCCGCCGCCGAGGGCGGCATCTCCGACCGCGAGATCGGCGTCATGGCCGGCCTGGTGCAGACCCTGCCGGTGTTCCGCACCTTCACCACCGCCCAGCTGGAGGCCGCCACAGAGGCCACCATCCGGCTGCTTGGCGAAGAGGACGGCCTGGCCCACGCCGGCAGCCTGATCCGCGACGCCCTGGAGCCCCGGCTGCGCGAGACCGCCTACGTGCTGGCCTGCGAGGTGGTCGCCGCCGACGAGGTGCACGGCCAGCGCATCCTGCAGATGCTGGAGTTCGTGATGGGCGAACTGAACCTCGACCCCCTGGTCGCCGCCGCCATCGAGCGCGGCGTCCGTGCCCGCTACCAACAGGTCGAACGCAACAGCTAGGCTGACCCCACCAAAGGCCCTCGACAGGGAGCCTCAAGTGCACGGGTCCGGGGGCGCCTGCCCCCGGCGGGTCCAGGGCAGAGCCTTGGCCTTGCCTTTCCCGGGCAACGCACCCCTCTCCGCAACGTTTCCTGTCGAACCAGGAGCGCTCCCATGTCCGACAACAACGCATCCCCTGAGCTTGGCGACACCGTTGACGAGGTCCAGGGCATCTTCCCGACCGACGATTCCATCCAGGCCGCGATGAAGCGCCTGCTGGGCAACGGCTTCGACCGTGCCGAGCTGTCCCTGCCCCGCACCAGCCCGAGCAGCGCCATCGCCACCCCGAACCAGGGTGCCGAGAACCCGACCACGGAGGAGGACCGCCGCCAGATGCGCACGCTGGGCGCCAGCACGCTCGGCGTGGGCGCCGCGATGGCGGCGGCCGGCGTGGTGATCGCGACCGGCGGCGTGGCATTGGCCGCGGTGGGCGCCGCGGCCGCAGGTGGCCTGATCGCCGGCGGTGCCGTGGAGGGCGCGAGCGGTGCCTCCCAGGCCTCCGAACTCAGCGACCGCAAGGCCGCCGCCGCGGTCGGCGAGCTGATTCTCGCCGCCCACGTCGCCGACCCCGAGAAGCGCCAGCGCGCCGAGACGATCATGCGCGAGTGCGGCGCCACCCGGGTCGAGGCCGTGCGCCGCACCGACGCTGCGGTCGACGCCCTGGATTCCTCCAGTTGGACCGGCTGACCCCGCAAACACGAAGGGCCGCCGGCTTCTCAGCCGGCGGCCCCTGATCGTCAATCTAAACTGGTGTCAGGCGAGGCGGAGGTTGGTCGCGGCGGCCTTGCCGCGCTCCATCTCGACCTCGTAGCTCACCTTCTGGCCGTCATTGAGACCCTGCAGGCCCGCAGCCTGGACCGCCGTGATGTGCACGAACACGTCCTTGCCGCCGTCCTGCGGCATGATGAAGCCGAAACCCTTGGTGGCGTTGAACCACTTGACCGTACCTGTCGCCATTCTCGAAATCCCTTGTCGTGCACGCAAAACCCGCGCCATCGACCATTGTGGTAGACACCATCCCGACGCAATCCGGGACGCTTCATCCATCCGTCCCAGCGGCCGCAAGGCGGCACGCCGTCGGCAAGGATCGCGGCCAAGCCGCGAAAGACTCAGGCCAGCTTGAGATTGGTCGCGGCGGCCTTGCCGCGCTCCATCTCGACCTCGTAGCTCACCTTCTGGCCGTCATTGAGACCCTGCAGGCCCGCAGCCTGGACCGCCGTGATGTGCACGAACACGTCCTTGCCGCCGTCCTGCGGCATGATGAAGCCGAAACCCTTGGTGGCGTTGAACCACTTGACCGTACCTGTCGCCATAACCCTGCTTCCTTCCCGTGCGCGCCAAACCCGCGTCGCCGCGGTGACTGTCGCGCCGCCGCTCGCCTGCGCGGTCGGCAATATGCCTGCGATGGCCCGCGCGCTGGGTAACAGCACGGTGACCTCGCAAATCTTTGTGGTGGCTTGGTGCCCCGGCCTCAGAGCGGCTTGAGGTTGGTGGCCGCGGCCTTGCCGCGCTCCATCTGGACCTCGTAGCTGACCTTCTGGTTTTCGTCGAGGCCGCGCAGCCCGGCTGCCTGAACCGCGGTGATGTGGACGAACACGTCCTTGCCACCGTCCTCGGGCATGATGAAGCCGAAGCCTTTGGTGGTGTTGAACCACTTGACAGTGCCGGTCGCCATTCTCAGTCACTCTCCGTCGTTGGCGGCGTGCCGCATCGTGCGCCACGTCAGACAACCGGGCCGCTGGACGACTTGAGGCACCCGAAGACGGAAGCGCAGCAAGGCAAGCCAAGACGTCGATTGCCGGGGTATGGGGCCAGAGATTCAGGGAAGAGTCAATCGCCATCGTGTCGAAACCGGACCGGACCTGGCCATCGCGCCGCCCGGACCCACCGGACACCGCAATGCCCGCCAGGGCCGCACGGAAAAGGGCGGGCCAAGCCGCCCACCCTTCCCAGAAGCCCAGGCTTCGGCGGGCACGACGCCCGCCGGGATGGATCAGAAGTCCATGTCGCCCATGCCGCCCATGCCGCCGCCGCCCGGGGGCATGCCGCCGCCGGACTTCTTCTCCGGCTTCTCGGCGATCATCGCCTCGGTGGTCACCAGCAGGCCGGCCACCGAACCGGCGTTCTGCAGCGCAGAGCGCACGATCTTGGTCGGGTCAATGATGCCCGCCGCAACCATGTCCTTGTACTCGCCGGTCTGCGCGTCGAAGCCGTAGTTGTAGTCGCCGTTCTCAAGCACCTTGCCGGCGATCACCGCACCGTCCTCGCCCGCGTTCTCGGCGATCTGGCGCAGCGGCTGCTGGATCGCCTTGCGCACGATCTCGATGCCGAACTTCTGGTCCTCGTTGGCGAACTTCAGCCCCGACAGCGTCAGGCTGGCCCGCGCCAGCGCCACGCCGCCGCCCGGGACGATGCCCTCCTCGACGGCCGCGCGCGTGGCGTGCAGCGCATCGTCCACGCGGTCCTTGCGCTCCTTCACCTCGACCTCGGTCGAGCCGCCGACGCGGATGACGGCCACACCGCCGGCCAGCTTCGCCAGACGCTCCTGCAGCTTCTCGCGATCGTAGTCCGAGGTGGTCTCCTCGATCTGCGCGCGGATCTGGCTGCAGCGGCCCTGGATCTCAGTCTTCTCGCCGACGCCCTCGATGATCGTGGTGTTCTCCTTCTCGATCAGCACCTTCTTGGCGCGGCCGAGCATGGCGAGCGTCACGTTCTCGAGCTTGATGCCGAGGTCCTCGGAGATCACCTGGCCACCCGTGAGGACGGCGATGTCCTCGAGCATCGCCTTGCGGCGATCGCCGAAGCCCGGTGCCTTCACAGCGGCAATCTTCAGCCCGCCGCGCAGCTTGTTCACCACGAGCGTGGCCAGCGCCTCGCCCTCGATGTCCTCGGCGATGATCAGCAGCGGACGGCCCGACTGCACGACGCTCTCGAGCAGCGGCAGCAGCGGCTGCAGGCCCGACAGCTTCTTCTCGTGGATCAGGATGTAAGGCTGGTCGAGGTCGGCGACCATCTTCTCGGCGTTGGTGATGAAGTACGGGCTGATGTAGCCGCGGTCGAACTGCATCCCCTCGACGACGTCGAGCTCGGTCTGGATGCCCTTGGCCTCCTCGACGGTGATGACACCCTCGTTGCCGACCTTCTGCATCGCCTGGGCGATCATCTCGCCGATCTCGGTCTCGCCGTTGGCGGAAATCGTGCCGACCTGGGCGGTCTCGGCCGGGGTCGTGATCTTGCGGGTCTGGCTCTTGAGCTGCTCGACGACCGCGTTCACCGCCGCGTCGATGCCGCGCTTGAGGTCCATCGGGTTGAGGCCGGCGGCCACGCCCTTGGCGCCTTCGCGCACGATCGCCTGCGCCAGCACGGTCGCGGTCGTCGTGCCGTCACCGGCGAGGTCGTTGGTCTTCGACGCCACTTCGCGCACCATCTGGGCGCCCATGTTCTCGAACTTGTCGGCCAGCTCGATCTCCTTGGCGACGGTGACGCCGTCCTTGGTGATCCGCGGGGCGCCGAAGCTCTTGTCGATGACCACGTTGCGGCCCTTGGGGCCCAGCGTGACCTTCACCGCGTCGGCGAGGATGTCCACGCCGCGCAGCATGCGGCCGCGAGCGTCGCCGCCGAACCGTACTTCCTTGGCTGCCATGTAAAAGGCCTTTCTTTCTGTGCGCCCTGCGGCCCGGAAACGAAGCCCGTCCCGGACCGGCGCCGCATCAACCCGCTCCGGATCGGATGACGGGCCGGGACGCATCGCTGCGCCCCCTTCTCAGCCTGCCGCCGGGGCAAGCCCCGTCGGCCTCAGCCCCGGCGCCGGCCGCGGGACGAACCCCCGCGACCGGCGCCAGGCGGGATCAGGCCGCTGCCTTCTGCGCCGCGCCGCCCTCGATCACGCCCATGATGTCGGTCTCCTTCATGATCAGGAGATCCTCGCCGTCGAGCTTGACCTCGGTGCCCGACCACTTGCCGAACAGCACGCGGTCGCCCGCCTTCACGTCAGGCGGCACCAGGGCCCCGGCGTCGTTGCGCGCGCCGGCGCCGACGGCCACGACCTCGCCCTCCATCGGCTTCTCCTTGACGGTGTCGGGGATGATGATCCCGCCCGACGTCTTCTCCTCGGCAGTGAGGCGACGAACCACGATGCGGTCGTGAAGGGGACGGAAATTCGCCATGCGGGACATCCTCAGCAACATCGGACGCGCAGCCTGCGCCGCACGGTCCGGATGGTGGATCTTGGCCGGAAGGCGGAGCCCGCCGGCGGTTTGGCACTCCCGACGCCTGAGTGCCAGGGCGGGTGTGCAGGAGACCTAGGGTGGCGGGCAGGCCAAGTCAAGCACCCGGCAGCACTCGGCTCACGGGAGTGCCAAACCTCTGATCCAAAACGGGAATTGCAACCGCGGGCGCCGCTGCGCCAGGATGCACCCGGTTCCGGCCGTCCGGGTCCGAGCCGAATCACACCCTATCGGGACACCGCGCACGGAGAATCGCCCATGAGCCTGTCGCTGCAGCTGAAGGACTACCGGCTGACCACGGCCGAGATCCTCTACCGGCTGCCGGACCACCCGGCGGTGCTGCAGACCTACGTCTGGCAGGACCTCGACATCGCGCCCGCCTTCCCGGTGCTCGGCGGCTTCCTGGCATTCTGGCAGCGAGAGATCGAGGGCAGGCTGCATTCCGTCCGCGTCGCCAGCGCCAGCCTGGTCGGCCCGGCACGGTGGCACACCGTCACAGACCGGTTCCAGCTGCACTAGGCCGCGTCATGCACCTGCCAGCCCCGGTGCTCTGCAGGGCCACACGAAGAAAGCGTGTTCTTTCTTGAAAGAAAGAACCAAAGAACTTTTGCTCATTGGGCTCCGTGGCCGCCCGCGCGCCCGGAACCCCATGGGCAAAGTCTTTTTGCTTCTTTTTCTTCAGAAAAAGAAGATTCTTCCTATCCTGCCAATGGAGCGAGCCGCCACCAGCTTCATGACAGCCTCCAGGCCGCACCGGCGGCACCCGGTGCGCCGGGCGCCGCCCTGCCGGGACCAGGGGCATCGAACCGGGCCCGTCCGGGATCGTTGAACCCTGGACTGCCAGAGGCCACCGATGCCCAGCCTGTTGCGCCACGCCGCCCTCGCCGCCTGCCTCCTGCTCGCCGCCTGCAACCTGCGCTACGGCGAGCAGCCGCCGCTGGTTTCCGGCAACAGCCCGGCGAATGCCAACGGCGGCGCCAACGAGATGCCGCAGACCGTGAACAGCCTTCCCCTGGGCGCCGAGGGCATCGGCCGCGGGCCCAACGCCCAGGTGCCCAACGACGCGTCGATCACCTTCGGCAGCGGCCGGCGCTAGGGCCGCCGGATCGAAGGCCTGAACCGCCGCATCTCACCAGCCGGCCGGCTTGCACGGGCCCTCAGGCGCCCGTGTCGCCACCCGGCGTCGCGCCGGCGCCTTCCGGACTCTCGCCCTCCGCGGCCCCTGCCTCCAGCCTGGCCCCGTCCAGCACGGCCGCGCGTCGCAGCGCCGCCTGCTCCAGCGCCAGGCGCTCCGCCCTGGTCTGCCCATGCGCCACCCGGTTCTCCGCCGCCTGCCGCGCTGCGGCCGCCCGGCCCCGCCGCTTGCGCTCCCGGTTCAGGTTCACGACATCGCTCATCCCGCGACCCTGCCATGGGACACGACCGCAGGACAGCCCGGCCGGCACCTGCCGCTGACCACCCGCTATTCCACGACGTGGACTTGCAGTTTTTGAGAAACCACGCCAGCGTCCGGGCACATCTCCGGAGCCCGCCCATGCGCTTCCTCCACAAGGCCCGCCTCGCCACGGCCGTCGCCGGGCTGCTGGCCCTGTCGGTCGCCCCCGCCAGGGCCGGCGGCACCGTGCGCGTCGGCTACCAGAAATACGGCACCCTGATCCTGCTCAAGGAGAAGGCCTGGCTCGAGCCCGCCCTCGCCAGGCTCGGCTGGACCGTGGCCTGGTCCGAGTTCACCAGCGGCCCGCAGCTGCTCGAGGCGTTCAACGCGGGCGCGCTCGACTTCGCCACCACCGGCGAGACCCCGCCGATCTTCGCCGAGGCCGCCGGCACCCCCCTGCTCTACGTCGGCACCGAGCCGCCCGCGCCCAAGGGCGAGGCCATCGTCGTGCCCCCCGGCAGCACGATCGCCAGCGTCGCCGAACTGCGCGGAAAACACGTCGCCCTCAACAAGGGCTCCAACGTGCAGGCCATGCTGGTGCGCGCCCTGGAGGCCGCCGGCCTGCACTGGTCCGACATCGCCCCTGTCTACCTCTCCCCGCCTGACGCCCGCAGCGCCTTCGCCAGCGGCCGCATCGACGCCTGGGCGATCTGGGACCCCTACCTCGCTTCCGCCCAGGCCGACGCCGGCGCCAGGATCATCGCCGACGCCACCGGCCTGGTGCCCAACCACCAGTTCTACCTCGCCAGCCGCCCGTTCGCCGCCGCCCAGCCGGCGATCGTCCAGGCGATCCTGGGGCAGATCGCCGCCCTGGACCGCTGGGCGGCCGCCACCCCCGCGGAGGTCGCCCCCCTGCTGGCCCACGGCGCCGGCCTGCCGATCCCCACGGTCGAGACCGCGCTGGCCCGGCTGAGCTACGGCGTGGTGCCGGTCACGCCCGACATCGTGGCGCAGCAGCAGGCCATCGCGGACAGCCTCCGCACCCTGCGCCTGATCCCGTCGGCGGTGGATGTCGGCAAGGACGTGTGGCAGCCGCCGTCCTGACGGGAAGCAAGGCCAGGGCGCTGCCCTGGACCCGCCAGGGGCAGCGCTCCTGGACCGGCACACGGAAGGGCGCCCCGGCGCGAACTGCCGCCCCTGCCGGAATCCTTCATGCGCCGGTCCAGGGGCGGCTCGCCCCTGGCGGGTCCGGGCAGAGCCCGGCCTTGCTTCTGTTTCTCCTTTGTTCCGTCCAGTCCGCTCGTCTACCCTCCCCGCCCATGTCCTCCTACGTCGAGCTTCAGGTCACCACCAACCACTCCTTCCTGCGCGGCGCCTCCAGCGTGGAGGAGCTGTTCGCGCAGGCCGCCCTGTCCGGCCACGCGGCGCTCGGCGTCGCCGACCGCAACTCGGTGGCCGGCATCGCCCGCGCCCACACCCGCGCCGCGGAGTCCGGGGTGCGGCTGGTGGCGGGCGCCCGGCTCGGCTTCTCCGACGGCACCGACCTGCTGCTCTATCCCACCGACCGCGCCGCCTGGGCGCGGCTGTGCCGCCTGGTCTCGCTCGGCCGCACCCGGCGGAACGCGGACGGCACGGAGATCGCGCGCGAGGACGCCGCTCGCGCCGGCGCACGCGTCTGGCACCTGCCGCGCGACGCCCTGGCGGAGCACGCGGACGGCCTGCTCGCCGTGCTGGTGCCGCCCGACGCCACCTGGGGTACTGCCGCGGCGCGCGGCGACGACGCCCCCGCGGCACGGGCGGCCGGGCTGCGCGCCCGGCTCGACCGGCTGCGCGTGGAGTTCGGCGAGCGCGCCTCCGTGGCGCTGACTCTGCGCCGCCGCCCGGACGACGCGGTGCGCCTGCACGACCTGGACACGCTCGCGGCGCAGTCCGGCGTGGCGGGCGTGGCCACCGGCGACGTGCTGTACCACACGCCCGGGCGCCGCATCCTGCAGGACGTGCTGACCTGCATCCGCGAGGGCTGCACCATCGACGACGCCGGCTTCCGACGCGAGCGCAGCGTGGACTGCCACCTGCGCCCGCCCGAGGAGATGGTCCGCCTGTTCGAGCGCCACCCGGCGGCGCTGGCGCGCAGCGTGGAGCTGGCCGAACGCGCCCGCTTCTCGCTCGACGACCTGCGCTACCAGTACCCCGACGAGACCGGCCCCGACGGCGGCGCGGCGCAGGCCGCGCTGGAGCGCGCCACCCTGGACGGCGCCGCCGCACGCTACCCGGACGGCGTGCCAGCCGACGTCGCCCGCCAGCTCCGCCACGAGCTGTCGCTGATCGCGCGGCTCGACTACGCGCCGTACTTCCTGACCGTGCACGCGATCGTCCGCTACGCCCGGTCGCAGGCCATCCTGTGCCAGGGCCGCGGCTCGGCCGCGAACTCCGCGGTGTGCTTCGTCCTCGGCATCACCGCGATCGACCCGGTGCGCTCCGGCCTGCTGTTCGAGCGCTTCATCTCCGCAGAGCGCCACGAGCCGCCCGACATCGACGTCGACTTCGACCACGGCCGGCGCGAGGAGGTGATCCAGTGGATCTACCGACGCTACGGCCGCGAGCGCGCCGCCCTGTGCGCCACCGTGATGCGCTACCGCCCGCGCGGCGCCGTGCGCGACGTGGGCCGCGTCATGGGCCTGCCAGAGGACATCACCGGCGCGCTCGCCGGCCAGGTCTGGGGCTTCTCCGAGGAGGGCGTGGGCGCCGGGCACGCGGCCGCCCTCGGCCTCGACCCCGCCGACCGCCGCCTCGCGCTCACGCTGGACCTCGCCCGCACCCTGATCGGCTTCCCGCGCCAGCTCGGCACCCATCCCGGCGGCTTCGTGCTGACCCGCGACCGCCTCGACGAGCTGGTGCCGGTGGCGCCCGCCGCGATGGCCGGGCGCACGGTGATCGAGTGGGACAAGGACGACATCGACGCCCTGCGCTGGATGAAGGTCGACGTGCTCGGCCTGGGCATGCTCGGCTGCCTGACCCGGGTGTTCGCCCTGCTGCGCGCCCACCGCGGCCTGGTGCTGGCGCTCGCCGACATCCCCGCCGAAGACCCCGCCACCTTCCGCATGATCCAGGCGGCCGACACGATCGGCACCTTCCAGATCGAGAGCCGCGCGCAGATGGCCATGCTGCCGCGCCACAAGCCCGCCACCTTCTACGACCTGGTCGTCCAGGTCGCAGTGGTCCGACCGGGCCCGATCCAGGGCGACATGGTGCAGCCCTACCTGCGCCGCCGCGCCGGCCTGGAGCACCCGGAGTACCCCCACCCCGACCTGGAGCGCGTGCTCGGCAAGACCTACGGGGTGCCCCTGTTCCAGGAGCAGGCGATGCAGGTCGCCATCGTGTGCGCCGGCTTCACCCCGGGCGAGGCCGACCAGCTCCGCCGCTCCATGGCGACCTTCAAGGTCACCGGCGGCGTCAGCCATTTCCGCGCCAGGATGATCGAGGGCATGGTCGCGCGCGGCTACCCCCTCGCGCTGGCCGAGGCCACCTTCCGCCAGATCGAGGGCTTCGGCTCCTACGGCTTCCCGGAAAGCCACGCCGCCTCCTTCGCGCTGATCGCCTACGCCTCGGCCTGGGTGAAGTGCCACCACCCAGACATCTTCTGCGCCGCCCTGCTCAACGCCCAGCCGATGGGCTTCTACGCCCCCGCCCAGCTCGTCGCCGACGCCCGCGACCACGGCGTCAGGGTCCGCCCGGTCTGCGTCAACGCCTCGCACTGGGACTGCACCCTGGAGCCGGACGGGAACGGGGATGGGCGCGAGGGGACCGGCACCGTCGCGGGCCGGCACGACCTTGCGCCCGGAACGCCGCGGCTCGCGGTCCGCCTCGGCCTGCGCATGGTCCGCGGCCTGGCGGAAGCCGACGCGGCCCGCCTCGTCGCCCGGCGCGATCGCCCCTACCCGTCCGTCGCCGAGCTGTCGCGCCGCGCGGCGCTGACCGCGGCCACGCTGGAGCGCCTGGCCGAGGCGGACGGGTTCGCCTCGCTCGGCCTGGACCGGCGCGCGGCGTCCTGGGCGGTGCGCGGCCTGCACGGCGCCCCCCTGCCGCTGTTCGAGCGCGCCCCCGCCCCCCGCCTCGCGCGCGACGCGGCACCCGGGCCCGCCCCCGACGACGAGGACACCGCCTCCGGTTCCGCCCACGCGCCGCCGCTCCACGGGGACGAGCCCGCCGTGGCGCTCCCCGCCATGGACGAGGGCCGCCTCGTGGTCGAGGACTACCGCAGCGTCGGCCTGTCGCTGCGCCGCCACCCGGTGTCGCTGCTGCGCCCCCGCCTCGCCCGGCGCGGCGCCATCCCCTGCGCGCGCCTGGCCAGCACGCGCGACTCCAGCCGCGCCGCCGTCGCCGGGCTGGTGCTGGTGCGGCAGCGGCCCGGCTCCGCGAACGGGGTGATGTTCGTCACCCTGGAGGACGAGACCGGCCTGGCCAACCTCATCCTCTGGCCGTCCGTGTTCGAGGCCAGCCGCAGCCTGGTGCTGTCCGCCCGCATGATCGCCTGCCACGGCCAGGTGCAGCGCGACGAGGGCGGCGTCACCCACCTCGTGGCGGAGCGGCTGACCGACCTGTCCGCCCTGCTGCGCTCGCTCGGCCACACGGAGGAAGGCGGCCGCGGCGACGGCACGACCCACCCCGACGCCCCTGACCCCTGCGCCATCCGCGTGCCGACCCGCGACTTCCGCTAGCGGCTGTCGTGGCAGCTCGCTGCCTCGGGCAGGAAAGCAAGGCCTTCTTTTTCTGAAGAAAAAGAAGCAAAAAGACTTTGCTCGATAAAAATCCGGGCTCGCGGGCAGCGCCCTGGCTTAATGGATAAAAGTTCTTTGGTTCTTTCTTTCAAGAAAGAACACGCTTTCTTCCTGCCACGGCAAGGAATATCGGAGCCGGCAGCTCCATGAAGACCTTTAGTCGGCGATGTCCACCAGCCTGGCGCAGTCCGGCGGAAGCTCGGCGCGATGCGACGCCAGGCAGGCGTTGATCCTGTCGCCGTCCGGCCTGGCCTTGGCGCACAGCGCGTCGATCGGCCCGGCACAGACCTGCTCCAGCCGCTGCTGCATGGTGCGCGCGTGAACGCCGCCCGTTCCCGACGCGAGCGCCACGGTGGCCAGAACCAGGACGGCCGGACGCGGAACGGCCGGGAGGGACGCGCCGACGGGCCGGGTCATGGCTTCGGCGGCGGCGTCACGCTCATCTTGATGCTGGAGTAGTAGGCGGCGAGATTGGCGATGTCCTCGTCGCTGAGCGGCGCCGCGACCGTGTTCATGATCTCGTTCTTGCGCTCGCCGGAATGGTAGGCCTGTAGCGCCGAAACCAGGTAGGCCTGCACCTGGCCGGCGAGGTTGGGCGCCTCCGCCAGCCTGGAAAGCCCGTCGCGGCCGTGGCAGGTGGTGCAGCCCGCGGTGCGTATCCGCTTCGCCCCGGCCTCAACCGAGCCGGCGGTCTCGCCCGGGGCCGCCGCCGCCGGGGCATCGGTGGGCGGGTCGTCCGCCCTGGCGGGGGAGGCGGCCAGCACGGCCAGCACGCAGGGCAGGATCAGGAACGGCGCGCGCGGTCGCGTCGCGGCGCTGTGGGGTCGGCTCATGGCATGCTCCGGTGGTCGTGGCCGGGCGCGTCGCGGCGCCCGGCCCCTGCACGAATCCGCTGCCTACTTCGGCGCCTGGTAGGTGATGCGGTAGACCGCCCCGGCGAGGTCGTCGGACACCAGCAGCGAGCCGTCGCGCATCTGCTCGACGTCGACCGGACGGCCGTTGTACTCGCCGTCCTCGTCGAGCCAGCCCTCGGCGAACGGCTTCGAGCCCTCCGGCGCCTTGCCGTCGGCGTCGATCTTGGTGACCATGATCCGCGCGCCCACCGGCACGGTGCGGTTCCACGAGCCGTGCTGCGCCGAGAAGATGGCGCCCTGATACTCCTTGGGGAACATCTTGCCGGAGTAGATCATCATGCCGAGGTCGGCGGCGTGGGCGGTCTCCTCGACCACGGGGAACACCACGTCGGCGGGCGGCGTCTGGTCCTTGTACTCCGCTGTGCGGACGTTCCCGCCGCCATACCAGGGAAAGCCGAAGTTCTCGCCCATCTTGGTGGCGTGGTTGATCTCTCCCGGTGGGATGTCGTCGCCCATGCCGTCCACCTGGTTGTCGGTGAACCACAGGGTCTTGTCCTTGGCGAAGTCCATGCCGACCGAGTTGCGGATGCCGTGCTCGTAGACCTCGCGGTTGGTGCCGACGCGGTCCATGCGGACGATGCCGCCCATGCCGACCTTGTTGTAGAGGTCCATCTTGTCGGGCGCGGGCACGTTGTACGGCTGGCCGAGCGCCACGTACAGCTTGTTGTCCGGCCCGATGCGGCAGACGCGCGCCGAATGGTTGAAGCTCTGCTCGGCGACCGGGATCAGCTCGCCCTGCTTGACCACGGGCGCCACCGCGACGTCGGGGTTCTCGTAGAAGAACTCCGCGGCCGGGAACGACAGGATGCGGTTCTGCTCGACCGAGAACAGGAAGCCGTCCCTGGAGAAGCACAGGCCGTTGGGGTTGTTGAAGCCGACGCCCGGCGCGAACTCGCGCACGTCCTCGGCGGCCCCGGTGTGGCCGCGGTCGGTCAGGCTGTACACCTTGGTCTTGCGGGTGGACACGAAGGTCACCACGCCCTGCGGCCCGACCGCGATCATCCGCGCGTCCGGCACCAGCGCGTAGAGGCTGATCTTGAAGCCCGGCGGCATCTTGATGTCCGCGAGCGTCTTGCGGATCGCATCCGCCTGGGGGCCGCCCTGCGGCACGGAGGCAAGGGTGGTGGCGCCGGTGGACTTGAAGTCCTCCAGCTTGCCCATCGTGCTGGCCTCGGCCTTCTCCGCGGGCGTGTTGCCGGACGGCGGGTTGTCGGTCACGGCGGCCTTCTGCGCGATCGCGGGGCCGCACAGCAGGGCGCCCACGGCGCAGGCCGTCAGCAGCAAGGATTTCATGGTCGTTCTCCCGTTGGACCCGGGGTTCAGACGTCCGGGCATCTTTGATTGAAGCGCACGCGACGGTATGCGGGGCCGCTGACCTTGCCAAGCCGAACCTTGGCGGCAAGACGCGCGGCCGACGATGGCCTGCCATTGCCCTCGCGCTTGGCCCGACCGCCCTGCATCGTAACCACCCGGCGCTGCCCCGCCGCACGCCGACCCCGGGCGGTGTCTCGGTTTTAGGTCCAGAAAGGAAGGCCAGGGGCTCTGCCCCTGGACCCCGCCAAAGGCAAGCCTTTGGAGTCCATTTTCTAAGTAAGGCCGGATCCGGGGGCGGCTTCCTCCGGTGGGTCCAGGGCAGAGCCTTGACCTTCTCGAACCGAGACACTGCCCGACCCCGCCCCGCGTTGACCCCGCCCCGCCTGGGTGATAGCACCGCGCCCGAAGCGCAACTGCGACGCGGTCGCATCAACGTCGCGCACGGAGCCGCCATGACCCGACCCTGCCGCCGCGCCGCGATCGTCCTTGGCCTCGCCATCCTGGCGCCCCTGCCGGCCCTGGCCGCGCCGGCGCCCGCGCCGCTGACGATCTACGCCGCCCAGCACCACCAGCTCGTCGACATGGTGGCGCAGGCCTTCACCAAGGAGACCGGCATCCCCGTGCGCTCGCGCTTCGGCGAGGCACCGGAGCTGGCCAACCAGATCGCGCGCGAAGGCGCACGCTCGCCGGCCGACATCTACTTCACCGAGAACTCGCCGGAGCTGACCCTGCTCGACGAGAAGTCGCTGCTCGCCCCGGTCACGCCCGCGACCCTGGCGCAGGTGCCGCCGCAGTACAGCAGCGCCGACGGCCACTGGCTCGGCGTGCTGGCGCGCGAGAACGTCCTGGCCTACGACCCCGCAAAGCTGAAGGAAGCCGACCTCCCCGCCTCCCTGCTCGACCTCGCCAAGCCGGAATGGAAGGGCCGCGTCGCCATCGCGCCGTCCGACGCCGATTTCCTGCCGCTGGTGCAGGCAGTGGTCGTGCTCAAGGGCCGCGAGGCCGCGCTGGCGTGGCTGCGCGGCCTCAAGGCCAACGCCCAGGTGTTCGACGATGACGAGGGCGTGGTGGCCGCCGTGGAGCGCGGCACCGTCGCCGCCGGGGTGATCAACAGCTACTACTATTACCGCGCCCGCACCGAGCAGGGTGCCGACAAGACCCGCTCGATGATCCACCACTTCGGCGGCGGCGACGTCGGCGGCCTGCTCAACGTGTCCGGCGCCGCGATCCTGAAGTCGTCGAGGAACCAGGACGCGGCGCAGCGCTTCCTCGCCTTCATGGCGAGCCGGCCGGTGCAGGAGATGCTGGCCAGGAGCGACATCGACTTCGAGTACCCCCTGGTGCCCGGCGTCGCCCCCAACGCCGCCCTGAAGCCGATGGACCAGCTGCAGCCGCCGGCCCTGACCCTGAAGCAGCTCGGCGACGACCAGGACTCCGCGAAGCTGCTGCGCCAGTCCGGGCTGCTCTGACCCGGCCGTGACGGCCCCCGACAGGAAGCCCGCCGCCAACCCGCCGGCAATCGTCCTGCCGGCCACCGCCGCCGCCCACCCGGCCCTGCTCCCCGCGATCCCCGACGGCGCGACCGCCACACGGCGCGGCCGCCGGCGCGCGGCGCCAGGCCGCCGCCGGCCGCCGATGCCGCTGCTGCTCGCCGGGGCGTGCGGCTCGCTGCTGGTGCTGCTGCCGCTGGTCTGGACCGTCGTGCAGGCCTGCGGCGCCGATCCCGCCGACGCCCGCGACATGCTGTTCCGCCCGATGGTCGGCGAGCTGCTGCTCAACACTCTCGGCCTAGTGCTCGCCACCACCGCCTGCGCCGGCCTGATCGGCACCGCCTGCGCCTGGTGCATCGAGCGCACCCGCCTGCCCGGCCGCACCGCATGGGCCGTGCTCGCCGCCGTGCCGCTGGCGATCCCGCCGTTCATCACCTCCTACGCCTGGCTGTCGATCGCGCCCTCGCTGCAGGGCTTCGCCGGCGCCCTGCTGGTGGTGACGGGCGCCTACACCCCGTTCGTCACCCTGCCGGTCGCCGCCGCCCTGCGCGGCATGGACCCCGCCCTGGAGGAGAGCGCGCGCTCCCTCGGCCACGGCCCCTGGCGCAGCTTCCTGCGGGTCGTCCTGCCGCAGCTGCGGCCTGCCCTGCTCGGCGGCATGCTGCTGGTGGCGCTCAACACCCTGGTCGAGTTCGGCGCATTCACCCTGCTGCGCTTCCGCACCTTCACCACCGAGCTGTATGCCGAGTACCGCACCGGCCTGGACGGTCCGGACTCCGCGCTCCTCGCCGTCGTGCTGATCGCGCTGTGCGTCGCCTGCCTCGTGATCGAGGCCCGCGGGCGCGGCCGCGCCCGCTACGCCCGCGTCGCCCGATTCACCGGCCGCCGCGCCACGCCGGCTCGACTCGGCTGGCGCGCAGTCCCCGTGCTGGCCGGCTTCGCCGCGCTGGCCTCGGTCACGGTCGTCGTGCCGCTGTGCACGGTCCTGTTCTGGCTGACCCGGCACAACTCGGCGGCCGTCTCCACCGTGGCCGCCTCCGGCCCGCTGCTTCTGGACGCCGCGCTGTCCTCGATCTCGCTCGGCCTGGCCGGCGCCGCGCTGACCATGGTGCTGGCGATCCCGCTCGGCGTGCTCACCGTGCGCTACGACGGCCCGCTGATCGCCCTGCTGGAGCGCGCCGCCTGGCTGGCGCAGGGCGTGCCCGGCATCGTGGTGGCACTCGCCCTGGTCTCGCTCACGATCCAGGCCGCCGAGCCGCTCTACCAGACCTCCGCGCTGCTCGTGGTCTCCTACGCCATCCTGTTCCTCCCGCTGGCCCTGGTCAGCGTGCGCGCCGCCCTTGCCCAGGCGCAGGCAGGCCTGGAGGAGGCCGGACGCTCGCTCGGCCTCGGCTGGGCCGCCACCGCCTGGCGCGTGATGCTGCCGCTCGCCGGCCCAGGGCTGGGCGCCGCCGCCGCCCTGGTGTTCGTCTCGGTGATGACCGAGTTGACCGCGACCCTGCTGCTCTCGCCGATCGGCACCGAGACGCTGGCGACCCGCGTGTGGGCGGACACCTCCACCCTCGCCTTCGCCGCCGCGGCGCCCTACGCCGCGCTGATGGCGGCCCTGTCGCTCGTCTCCACCTGGGTGCTGGCGCGGCGCTTCGGCGCTACGGCGCTGGCGGGGGGGTGAGGGACGTGAAGGAAGCAAGGCTGGGCTCTGCCCAGACCCGCCAAAGGGCCGAGCCCTTTGGAAACCCTGGACTTAAGCATCGGACTCCGAAGGTTTGCCTTTGGCGGGGTTCCCACGTCCAGGCATGGGGGGCAGCGCCGCTGGCCCTGCTGCCTTCCTGATGTCCGACGTCCGCATCCAGGCCCTGTGCAAGTCCTTCGGCCCCGCCCCCGTGCTGTCCGGCGTCGACCTGTCGGTGCGCTCCGGCAGCCTGGTCGCGATCCTCGGCGCGTCCGGCAGCGGCAAGACCACGCTCCTGCGCCTGCTCGCCGGCTTCGAGCGCGCCGACTCCGGCCGCATCGCCGTCGCCGGCGAGGCGGTGTGCGACGCCGGCCTGCACCTCGCCCCGGAGCGCCGCCGCATCGGCTACGTCGCGCAGGAGGGCGCGCTGTTCCCGCACCTGAGCGTGCAGGACAACGTGCTGTTCGGCCTGCCCCGCCGCGAGCGGCGCGACGGACGCCGGGCGGCGTCGCTGCTGGAGCTGGTCGGCCTGCCAGCCGCCCACGCCGCGCGCGGCCCGCACCAGCTCTCCGGCGGCGAGCAGCAGCGCGTCGCCCTGGCCCGCGCCCTGGCGCCGCGGCCGCGCCTGGTGCTGCTCGACGAGCCGTTCTCCGCGCTGGACGCCGCCCTGCGCACCGAGACCCGCCGCGCGGTCGCCGCCGCGCTGTCGCAGGCCGGCGCCACGGCGCTTCTGGTCACGCACGACCAGTCCGAGGCGCTGTCGATGGGCGAGCAGGTCGCCGTGCTGCGCCGCGGCCGCTTGGTGCAGATGGCCTCGCCCGAGACTCTGTACCGCCATCCGGCCGACGCGGAGCTGGCGCGCTTCGTCGGCGAGGCGGTGCTGCTGCCCGGCCGGGCGGAAGGCGGCGCGGTGTCGTGCTGCCTGGGCCGGCTCGTGCTCGCGTCACCCACGGACGCGACGCTGCACGGCGAGGTGGAGGTGCTGCTGCGTCCGGAGCAGCTGAGGCTGGACCAGGCCGGCGGCGTGGCGGCGCTGGTGCGCGAGGTCACGTTCTACGGGCACGACGCCAGCGTCGGGCTGCTGCTGGAAGGCGGCGCGGCCGTGACCGCGCGGGTGGGCGGGCACAGCGTGCCGGCGGCGGGCGAGACGGTGCGCGTGACGGTCGCAGGCGGCGTCACCGCGTTCGCCCGCGACCGCGCATCAGACGCGGCCCCTGAGGCATGAGGGGCCGAGGCGCAGCCGCGTCCGGCCCCGCCCTCACTCTTCGCCCAGGTTGAGCGCCGAGAGCCGCGCCGCGATGGCATCCAGGCGCAGGACCTCCGCCCCCCTGCTGGCCAGGGCGGACAGCGGCATGCTCGGCGCCACGGCTTCCGCGGGGTCCTGCACGATCCTGGCGCCGCCCGCCCTGCCGATCGCCGCCAGCCCTGCGGCGCCATAGCCGTCCCACCCGGTGAGCACCACGCCGACCACCCGCGCGCCATAGGCCAGCGCCGCGGACTCGAACAGCAGGTCCATCTCCCGTCCGCCTCGGCCGGCGGGCGTCTCGCGCAGCCTCACCCTGCCGCCTTCGAGCAGCATCTGGCATCCGGACGGCGCCACGTGGATCCGCCCGGCCTCCACCTTGTCGCCGTCGGCGGGATGCACGGCGGGCAGCGGGCCGGCCCGGCTCAGGGCGTCGGGAAGGTAGCGCACCGGGTCGGCGCCCAGGCTGAGGCTGACGAACACCGCCGCATCGAACCCGGGCGGCAGCCCGCGCACCAGAATGCCGATCGCCTCCACCCCGCCGATCGAGGCGCCGATCACGACGATGTCGTGCCTGGCCATGACAGCTCTCCCCGATGGTTCCGGACCAGGCGGCGAAACGCGGACGGGTTCTGCGCGGGGAGAACGCGCCGTCCCCGTTTGCCAGGACATCATGACGGCACGCCCGTGGGATACATGCAATGGTATGCAGGCCGCCCCTCCGGGGGACCGGGCGCCACTCCTGCACCGCCGTGGCAGGCGCGCGTCCCGCAGCCGCCGTCTGCCGACCGATCGCGCAGTGTTCCCCCGCCGTGCCCGAAGCGGCGGCGAAGCCGGTGCGGCGGGCCGTCCTGCCAATCACATTCCTGTGGACCGGCGCGGCGGCGCGTCCATAAGCTCCCGCCGCCTCGACCTGCCACACCGACCCGGGAACCACAGCCGCATGACCGCTCGCCGCCGCGCCCGCCGCCTCGCCGACCCGCCCACCGCGGCCGCGCCGCCCGCAGCGGCCGCGCCGCTCGCCGCAGCCGTCCTGGCGGCCGTGCTGCTCGGCGTGCTGCCGGCCCGCGCCGCGGACAAGGTGATCCGCCTCGGCGTCGACCTGTCGCTGACCGGCGCCGACGCCGACAGCGGCAACAAGGTCAAGGACGGCGTGCTGCTCGCCATCGACGAGGCCAACGCCGGCCACCTGATCCCCGGCGTGACGATCGAGCCGGTGCTGCTCGACGACGCCACCGCCACCGCAGGCCAGTACGACCCCGCCCAGGCCGCGACCAACGCCCGCAAGATGGTCTCCGACAAGGACGTCCTCGCCGCCATCGGCCCGCAGATGAGCGGCGCCGCCAAGGCGATGGCGCCGATCCTGAGCATGGGCGACCTCGCGATGATCACGCCCGAGGCCACCAACCCCGACCTCACCGACCCGAAGTTCGCCGGCCAGTATCGCCCGTCCGGCAAGGTCACCTTCTTCCGCACCGTGACCACGGACGCCTTCCAGGGCCCCGACATGGCGAACTTCTTCGCCGACACCCTGCACGCGAAGAAGATCTACATCCTCGACGACAGCGGCGCCTTCGGCGTCGGCCTCGCCGACCACTTCGCTGCCCAGGCCAAGGCGAAGGGCATCGAGGTGCTCGGCCGCGACCGCCTCGACCCCAAGGCCGCCGACTACAGCTCGGTGCTGACCAAGATCAAGTCGCTCGGCGCCGACAGCCTCTACTACGGCGGCGTGTCGGAAGCCGGCGTGAAGGTCATCAAGCAGTCCTACGACATCATCCCCGCCGCGATGAAGGGCGGCGGCGACGGCCTGCTCGACGGCGCCGTGCTCACCGGCGCCGGCTTCCCCGCCGCCCAGGGCTGGTACGTCACCATCGCCGCGCCCCACATGCTGGAGGACACCAAGCTTGCCGCCTGGACGAGGACGTTCAAGGACAAGTACGGCGTCTCCGCCGGCGACTACTCCATCACCGGCTACGACGGCACGCAGGTGATCCTTGCCGCGATCAAGGGCCTGGTCGCCGCCAAGCAGGACGTCACCCGCGAGGCGGTGCGCGCCGCGATCGCCGCCAGCTCCACAGACACGCTGCAGGGCCCGGTCGCGTTCGACGCCAACGGCGACGTCAACTCCAAGGTCGTCAGCGTGTTCCAGGTCCGCAAGGACACCTCGGCGCCGCTCGACGACGTGGCGTCGCAGTTCAAGTACGTGGGCGTGGCGCCGGCGCATTGAGCAAGCAAGAAAGGTTGGGCTCTGCCCAAACCCGCCAAAGGGCCGAGCCCTTTGGAAACCCTTCCCTTGAGTCAGGTTTCCAAAGGCTCGGCCTTTGGCGGGGTCCAGGGGCAGAGCCCCTGGCCTTCCTGTCTTCATGACCGCCGGCGACCTGCTGCTGCAGCAGGTGATCAACGGCCTGAGCCTGGGCGCGATGTATGCCCTGCTCGCGCTGGGCTTCACCCTGGTCTACGGCATCCTCGAGCTGATCAACTTCGCCCACTTCAACGTCTTCATGATCGGCTCCTTCATCGGCCTGTGGACGCTGCAGGCGTTCGGCCTGTCCGGGCAGGCCGTGCTGATGACCGGCCTGCCGCTGGCCGGCGTGCTGCTGTGCGCGCTGGCCACCTCCATGCTCGGCGCCGGCGCGCTCGGCGTGCTGGTCGAGCGCGTCTGCCTGCGCCCGCTGCGCGGCGTGCGGGGACCCGCGGCGATGATCACCACGATCGGCGTGTCCTACATCCTGTTCAACCTGGTGCTGCTGTGCGTCGGCGCCGAGGCGAAGAACTACCCCAATCCCCTGCCGCCGATGCAGTTCGCCCTCGGCGGCGCGGTGCTGCGCCTGCGCGAGATCCTGATCTGGGTCGTCTCGCTGGCCCTGATGGGCGCGCTGTGGCTGTTCGTGCAGCGCTCCCGCCTGGGACGGGCGATGCGCGCCACCGCGCAGGACCCGGAGGCCGCGCGCATGATGGGCGTCGAGGTCGACCGGGTCGTGATTGCCGCCTTCTTCCTCGGCTCCGCGCTGGCGGGCGCCGCCGGGCTGGTGTTCGGGCTGTACTACGACTTCACCAGCTTCCTGATCGGCTACGCGGCCGGGCTACGTGCCTTCACCGCGGCCGTGCTCGGCGGCATCGGCAACGTGCCCGGCGCCATGCTCGGCGGGCTGATCATCGGCCTGGTCGAGACGCTGAGCGGCCAGTACATCGCCACCGCCTGGGCCGACGTGGTGATCTTCTCGATCCTCGTCCTCGTGCTGGTGTTCCGCCCCGCCGGCCTGTTCGGCCGCATGGCGCTGAACCGCTCGTGAGCGCCCCCGACGAGACGCCCGGCCAGCTGCTCGGCAATCCCCCCGCCCGGCCGCGCGCCGGGGCGCCGGCCCTGTTCCGCCCCTGGCTGGCCAGCACGCCCGGCCGCCGTGCGACCGTGGCGCTGCTGGCGCTGGCGGCGCTCGCGTTCCCGCTGCTGCACGGCAACGACGCCGACATCGACGCCGCCGCCAACGCCGGCTCCTACGCGGCGCTGGCGCTGGGATTGAACATCGTGGTCGGCATGGCCGGCCTGCTCGACCTCGGCTACGCGGCGTTCTTCGCGATCGGCGCCTACGCCTACGGCATCCTGTCCTCCTACCAGCTCTCCCCCGAGTGGACCCCGTTCTGGCAGCCGTTCGCCGGCCTCGGCCTGGTCGAGCACCTCGCCGGCGACGCGGACACGCCGGGCACGGTGCACTTCACCGTCTCGTTCTGGATCATGCTGCCGCTCTCCGCCGCGATCTCCGCGCTGTGCGGCATGGCGTTCGGCGCGCCCACCCTGCGGCTGCGCGGCGACTACCTGGCGATCGTCACCCTGGGCTTCGGCGAGATCGTGCCGATCGTGGTGCGCAACACGCCGGGGCTGACCAACGGCGCCGCCGGCCTGAACGGCATCGCACCCCCGTCCCTGCTCGGCCACAGCTTCGGCGTCGACGCCCTGCCGTACTACTACGTCATGCTCGCCCTGGTCGGCGTCCTGATCTTCGCGAGCCTGCGCCTGCGCGACAGCCGGGTCGGGCGCGCCTGGATGGCGATCCGCGAGGACGAGACCGCGGCCGCCGCGATGGGCATCGACACCGTGCGCTTCAAGCTGCTCGCCTTCGCCATCGGCGCAGGCTTCGCCGGCGCCACCGGCACTTTCTTCGTCGCCAAGCTGCAGACCGCGACGCCGGAAATGTTCGGCTACCCCGTCTCCGTGATGGTCCTGGTGATGGTCGTGCTCGGCGGCATGGGCAGCGTCTGGGGCGTCGTCCTCGGCGCCGTGTCGCTGCAGCTCCTGCAGTCCTGGCTGCTGCCCGACCTCACGGGATGGCTGCACGACGCCGGCCGCGCGCTGGGCAACGCGGCGATGCAGCGCGCCGACCTGGCGCAGGCCACCGAGCTGATCTTCGGCGTCGTGCTCGTGACCATGATGCTGTTCCGACGCGACGGCCTGATCCCCGCCCAGCGCGCCGCCGCCGCGCTGACCTTCGCCCAGCAGCACGCCGACGTGTCGCGCCCCGGCGCCACCCAGGAGGGCTTTGCCACGCTCGGCGGCTTCTCCACGCCGCGCGGCGCGTCGAACCAGGAGGGCGCCGCGTACGGCGCCGCGCATCCCCGTCCCCTGCTGGAGGTGCGTGGCCTGACGGTGCGCTACGGCGGCCTGGTGGCCCTCGACGCCGTCGACCTCGTGGTGCCCGAGGGCGGCGTGGTCGCGGTGATCGGCCCCAACGGCTCGGGCAAGTCCACCCTGTTCAACGCGATCACCGGCCTCGCCCGCGCGCAGGGCGGCTCCATCCTGTTCGACGGCGCGGAAATCCGCGGGCTGCGGCCGGACCGCATCCTGGCCCGCGGCCTGGCCCGCACCTTCCAGAATATCCGCCTGTTCCCCACGCTGAGCGTGCTCGACAACGTCCTCGTCGGCGCCCACGCCCGCCTGCGCGCCGGCCCGCTGCGCGCCGTGCTCCGCCCGCCCGCCACCCGACGCGAGGAGGCCGCCGCCCGCACCCGCGCCACCGACATCGTCGCCTGCTTCGGCAACCGCCTGCTGCCCCGCCTCGCGCAGAACGTCGGCGGCCTGTCCTACGCCAACCGCCGCCGCGTCGAGATCGCCCGCGCCCTGGCGTCCGGCCCCCGCCTGCTCCTCCTCGACGAGCCGACCGCCGGCATGAACCCCGCCGAGACCCTGGAGCTGGCCGAGCAGATCCGCGCCCTGCACCAGTCGGGCCTGACGATCCTGGTGATCGAGCACAAGCTCGACGTCGTGGTCCGCCTCGCCGACACCGTGATCGTGCTCGACCATGGCGTGAAGCTCACCGAAGGGCCACCGGCAGTGGTGCGCCGCGACGAGCGGGTGCTGAGCGCCTATCTCGGGCGCGGGGCGCGGGAAGCAGGGCCAGAGGCTCTGCCTCTGGACTCCGCTCAAGGCTCGCCTTGAGAATCCCCCTTGAAAGGCAGGCCCATCTCGTCTGCTGCTTGTCATGCCGGTCCAGGGGCGGCTCGCCCCTGGCGGGTCTGGGCAGAGCCCGGCCTTGCCTGCTGTTCGACCGCTGCCTTGCCGATGCCCGCGACCCGTGTCCACGATGCAGAGACACCTGGAAGCGAGGATCACCGTGCAGGGCGTCGTGAAGAAGTGGGGCAACAGCGCTGCAGTGCGCATCCCGGCCGCCGTGCTGGAGGCTGCCCAAGTGCGGCTGGACCAGCCCGTCGACGTGCGCGAGGAAGGCGGCCGCATCGTCATCGAGCCGCTCGCGCCGGCCCGCTACGACCTTGCGGCCCTGGTCGCCGGCATCACCGACGACAACTGCCACGACCCATTCGACATGGACGAACCTATGGGCCGCGAACCCTGGTAGCCGCTCCGAAGCACGCTCTGGGCTACGTCCCGGACGCCGGCGACATCGTCTGGCTCCAGTTCGACCCGCAGGCGGGCCACGAGCAGGCCGGTCACCGCCCCGCCCTGGTGCTCAGCCCGGCGAGCCACAGCGGGCGCGCCGGGATGATCGTCTGCTGCCCGACCACGACGCGGATCAAGGGCTGTCCGTTCGAGGTGGCGCTCGCCGGCACGCCGCCGAGCGTGGTGCTGGCCGACCAGGTGAAGAGCCAGGACTGGCGCGCCCGCAACGCCGTCCGCAAGGGCCGGATCAGCGCCACGGAGCTCGCCGAGGTGCGCGCCAAGCTGATCGCGCTGATCGCGTGACCGACGATCAAGGGCGGGCCGGCTCTGCCCGCCTCACAGCGAGGACGCCCCCATGCCTCTGCTAGAGTTCCGCGACGTCGACACCCACTACGGCGACCTGCACGTCCTGAAAGCGGTGAACTACAGCATCGAGGCCGGCGAGATCGTCTGCCTGCTCGGCGGCAACGCCTGCGGCAAGTCGACCACGAT
The DNA here is from genome assembly GCA_964236695.1 of uncultured Acetobacteraceae bacterium. Classification (GTDB taxonomy): domain Bacteria; phylum Pseudomonadota; class Alphaproteobacteria; order Acetobacterales; family Acetobacteraceae; genus CAXSEF01. Next base: position 45,993 of record CAXSFU010000004.1, read on the forward strand.
GAAGACGATCATGGGCACCGTGCGCCCGACGCGCGGCCAGGTGCTGCTCGACGGGGCGCCGATCGAGCGCCTGTCCACCGCGGAGCGGGTGCGGCGCGGCATCGCCCCGGTGCTGGAGGCACGGCGCCTGTTCCCGCGCATGAGCGTCCTGGAGAACCTCGAGATGGGCGCCTACGTGCGCAAGCGCGGCCCCGAGGTGGCGCGCGACCTGGAGCGGGTGTTCGCCCTGTTCCCCCGCCTGCGCGAGCGCACCGGGCAGGTCGCCGGCACCATGTCGGGCGGCGAGCAGCAGATGGTGGCGCTGGGCCGCGCGCTGATGGCCCACCCGCGGCTGATCTGCATGGACGAGCCGTCGATGGGCCTGTCGCCGCTGCTCGTCGAGCAGACCTTCGACATCATCGGGCAGATCAACCGCCAGGGCACGACGATCTTCATGGTCGAACAGAACGCGGCGATGGCGCTGTCCATCGCCCACCGCGCCTACGTGCTGCAGACCGGGCGCGTCGTGCTGTCCGGCAGCGCGGCGGAGCTGCGCGCCAACCCGGTGATCCGCGAGGCCTACCTGGGGGAGATGCAGGTGGCGTAAGAAACGGCCGGGAGCCCTGCCCCTGGAAACCCCGCCCCGGGCCGGCGCCACCTCTCGTCCTTGCTTGTGTGCGCCGGTCCAGGGGCGCTGCCCCTGGCGGGTCCAGGGCAGAGCCCTGGCCCTGCTTCCTTCCGCCCAAGGACGCCCCCAATGCCCCACGTCGTCGACCTGCACCGCTACCCGGTCAAGGGCCTGTCCCCCGAGCCGCTGCCCTTCCTGGACCTGACCCGCGACGGCGGCCTCGCCCACGACCGCGCCTACGCCCTCGCCCTGGGCACCACGGCGTTCGACGAGGCGCACCCCGTCCCGCTCGACAAGGGCTTCTTCCTGATGCTGCGCACCAACGAGGGCCTGGCCGGGCTGTGCACCCGGCTCGACCCCGCGACCCACGTGCTCGACGTGTCGCGCGACGGCACCGCCCTGCTGCGCGCCGACCTGTCCACGCCCGAGGGGCGCGAGACGGCCGGCGCGTTCTTCACCGCCTTCGCGGGCCCTGCGGCAAAGGGCGAGATCCGCGTGGTCCGCGCCCCCGGCCACAAGTTCACCGACGTCAGCAAGCTGTCGCCGGCGATGATGCGCGCGGTGTCCGTCATCAACCTGGCCACCGTGCGCGCCCTGTCGGGGGCCGTGGGCACCGCGCTGCACCCGCTGCGCTTCCGCGCCAACATCGCGCTCGACGGCGCGGACGCGGGCGAGGAGCTGGGCTGGGTCGGGCGCGAGGTCCGCATCGGCACGCTCCGGCTGCGCTGCGCCAAGCGCACGGTCCGCTGCGCCGCGATCGACGTGAACCCCCTCACCGCTGAGCGCGACACCCGGCTGCCGAAGGCGATCGTGGAGGCGTTCGGCCACCCGGACCTGGGCGTCTACCTGGAGGTCGTGGAGGACGGGCGGATTGCGGTGGGCGATGCGGTGAGCGTGGCGTAGCAAGCAAGGCCGGGCTCTGCCCAGACCCGCAAAGGGTCCGAGGACCCTTTGATCCCATGACTTAAGTCAAGGATTCTCAAGGCTCGCCTTGAGCGGGGTCCAGGGGCAGGGCCCTGGCCTTGCTTCACGCCCCAATCACGTCCGCTGCGTTCCGATCTGCGCGATCGTGGTCTCCATCACGTCCCCCGACCTGGGACGGGTGGGCTTCGACTGGCGCCGCCCGGCGTGGCGCGGAAGCCGCCGTCCCCGCGTGCACGGGCCCGCAAATCCGCCGTGGCAACGATCGCCGGCGCCCGGCACCACCGCGCAACGGCCGGTGGCCGCGAGGCAGGGATTGCTGCTATTTCACCCCCCGTCCCCTGCGTCTCGACTATCACTGCAGCGCAACGCGAGGTCCGTCCCGACGATGCCGAGCATCCGCCCCGCAGCCCGACGCCGCCCGGTATCGCCGCGCGCATGAACGCCGTCGTCGTGGTCGCGCTGAAGCGGCCCTACACCTTCGTCGTGCTGTCGATCATGATCCTGCTGTTCGGCGGGCTCGCGGTGTTGCGCACGCCGACCGACGTGTTCCCCAACATCGGCATCCCCGTGGTCTCGGTGGTCTGGACGTACACCGGGCTCACCCCCGAGGACATGTCGGGCCGCATCGTTTACTACTACGAGCGCTCGCTGACCGCGACGGTGGACAACATCGAGCACATCGAGAGCACGTCGCTGTACGGCCGCGGCATCGTCAAGATCTTCTTCCAGCCCGGCACCGACGTCGCCGTCGCCCAGGCGCAGATCACGGCGGCCTCGCAGAGCGTGCTCAAGCAGATGCCCACGGGCGTCACCCCGCCACAGGTGCTCATCTACAACGCCTCCTCGGTGCCGGTGCTGTCGCTGCAGATCGCGGGCGCGGGGATGACCGGCTCGCAGCTGTTCGACATCGCGACCAACCTGATCCGCCCCGCCCTGGTCTCGGTGAAGGGTGCGGCGATCCCGTTCCCGTACGGCGGCAACACCTCCAACGTCGAGGTCGACCTCGACCAGCAGAAGCTGCTCGCCCACAACCTGTCGTCCGCCGACGTGGCGCGCGCGCTGGGCACGCAGAACATCGTGCTGCCGGCGGGCGACCAGAAGATCGGCGCGCTCGACTACCTGGTCGAGACCAACGCCTCGCCGCTGCAGCTCGAGAGCTTCAACGCCCTGCCGATCAAGCAGGTCGGCGGCGCCACCATCACGCTCGGCCAGGTCGCCCACGTCTACCTGGGCACCCAGCCGCTCACCAACATCGTGCTCGTCAAGGGCCTGCAGTCGGTGCTGCTGCAGGTCATCAAGACCGGCAACGCCTCCACGCTGGCCGTCGTGGAGGGCATCAAGGCCAAGATCCCCGCCGTCGAGAAGACGCTGCCGGCGGGCGTGACCATCACGCCACTCAACGACGTCTCCGGCTTCGTGCGCTCCTCGGTCGAGAACGTGGTGGAGGAGATGCTGACCGCCGCCGTGCTCACCGGGCTGACCGTGCTGCTGTTCCTCGGCTCGTGGCGCTCGACGCTGATCGTGGCGACCTCGATCCCGCTGTCGATCCTGTGCTCGATCCTGGCGCTGTCCTGGCTCGGGCAGACCATCAACGTGATGACGCTCGGCGGCCTGGCGCTCGCGGTCGGCATCCTGGTCGACGACGCGACCGTGATGATCGAGAACATCGACGCCCACCTCGAGGACGGCTCGGAGCTGGAGCCCGCGATCATCGACGCGGCCAACCAGATCGTGGTGCCGACCTTCGTGTCCACCCTGTGCATCTGCATCGTCTGGCTGCCGCTGTTCCAGCTCTCCGGCGTGGCGGGCTATCTGTTCCTGCCGCTGGCGGAGGCGATCATCTTCGCGATGATCGCCTCCTTCGTCCTCAGCCGCACCCTGGTGCCGACGATGGCCGCCTTCCTGCTGCCCGCCCAGGTCGCGGCCCGCCACGCCGAGGCCGAGGCCGCGCAGGACGGCGGCACGCCCCGCCGCGCAGGCCCGTTCCGGCGGTTCCAGCGCGGCTTCGAGAGCCGCTTCTCCCGCTTCCGCGAGGGCTACCGCGACCTGCTGTCGGGCGCGGTCGAGCGACGCGGCCGCTTCATCCTCGGCTTCACCGCGGCGACACTCGCCTCGCTGCTGCTGGTCCTGCCGCTGGGGCGCGACTTCTTCCCCGGAATCGACTCCGGCGAGATCGACATGCACATGAGGGCGCCGATCGGCACACGCATCGAGGAGGCCGGCAAGATCGCGGTGCTGGTCAACGCGGCGATCGAGCGCCTGCTGCCCGGCCAGGTGCGCAACGTCATCGACAACTGCGGCCTGCCGATCAGCTCGATCAACCAGGCCTACAACTCCTCCGGCACCATCGGGCCGCAGGACTGCGACATCACCATCAGCCTGACGCAGGCGGCCGCCCCAGTGCAGCGCTTCCAGGCCACGCTGCGCCACGGCCTGCCGGGGCTGTTCCCGGGCAGCCAGTTCACCTTCCTGCCCGGCGACATCACCGCGAAGATCCTCAACTTCGGCCTGCCGGCGCCCATCGACGTGCAGGTCAGCGGGCGCGACCAGGCGGCCACCATGGCGTTCGCCCAGAAGCTCGCGGCCAGGCTGCGCCGTATCCCCGGCATCGCCGACCCGATCGTCGAGCAGGCGATGGACCAGCCGACGCTGCGCATCGCCTCCGCGCGCACCTTCGCGCTCGGCACCGGGCTGACGGAGAACGACATCGCCGGCAACGCGCTGTCCACCCTGTCCGGCTCCGGGCAGGTGGCGCCGACCTACTGGCTCGACACCAAGACCGGGGTGTCGCGCCTGGTGAACCTGCAGACGCCGCAATCCCAGCTCACCACGCTGGGCGACCTGGAGACGGTGCCGATCGACCGCGGCGACGGCAACCCGTCCGGAACGCCGCCCCAGCTGCTCGGCGCACTGAGCCGGATCACCCAGACCGGCTCGCCGCTGTCGGTGTCGCACCACTCCATCCTGCCGGTGGTCGACATCTACGCCGGCAACGCCGGGCGCGACCTCGGCGCCGTCAACGACGCGGTGGTGGCCGAGATCGACCGCATGCGCCCCGAGCTGCCGCACGGTGCCTCCATCGCGCTGCACGGTCAGGCCGAGACCATGGGCAGCGCCTACCGCCAGTTGATCGGCGGCCTGGCCCTCGCGGTGGCGCTCGTCTACCTGGTGATCGTGGTGAACTTCCAGTCCTGGCTCGACCCGTTCATCATCGTCACCGCCCTGCCCGGCGCGCTCGCCGGCATCGTGTGGAGCCTGTTCCTGACGCACACCACGCTGTCGGTGCCCGCACTCACCGGGGCGATCATGTGCATGGGCACCGCGACCGCCAACTCGATCCTGGTGGTCTCCTTCGCCCGCGAGCGCCTGACGGAGCACGGCGACGCGATCCGCGCGGCGGTGGAGGCCGGCTTCGGCCGGCTGCGCCCGGTGCTGATGACCGCGCTCGCGATGATGATCGGCATGCTGCCGATGTCGGTGTCGAACACCCAGAACGCCCCGCTCGGCCGCGCCGTGGTCGGCGGGCTGCTGGTGGCGACCTTCGCCACGCTGATGTTCGTGCCCTGCGTGTTCGCCCTGGTGCACGGCGGGCGCCGCAGGCCCGCCCCGGCGCGCGCGGAGCCGGCGCATGACGCGCCGTACGCGATGACCCACGCCCGATGAGCGCGCGCCGGAAGGAGGAAAGCCTGGACTCTGCCCAGACCCGCCAGGCGAAGGTGGCCAAAGGTTCCGACGATCCGCCTGGATCGTCGGAAAGGCCACCGGAGGGAACCGCCCCTGGACCGGCACCCCCGGAGTTCCCGGCCGCGCCGTCTGGACTCCAGGGACGCCGGGGTCCGGGGGGCGGCCTCGCCCCCCGGCCTTGCCTTGCCTTCCTGCCGCAGGACTTGGCCCAATGAGACGCACCATCCTCGCCCTGCTTGTCCTCGCGGTGGCCGCCGGTGGTCTGGTGGCCTGGGGCCTGTGGAGCCGCAGCGCCGCGCTCGCCGCCCTCAAGGCCACGGCGGACGACGAATCCGTGCCGCGTGTCGAGCTGATCTCGCCGCAGCGCGGCCCGGCGACGCGCAGCCTCGACCTGCCCGGCAACATCAACGCCTGGTACGAGGCGCCGATCTACGCCCAGGTCGCCGGCTACGTGAGGAGCTGGGACAAGGACATCGGCGCCACGGTGCGCAAGGGCGAGCTGCTCGCCACCATCGACGCGCCGGCGCTCGACGAGCAGCTCGGCACCGCGCAGGCCAACCTTGCCGTCGCCGACGCCCGCTCGAAGCTGGCCGACGTGACGGCAAAGCGCTGGAAGTCGCTGGCCGGCACCCAGGCGGTGGCGCAGCAGGACATCGACGTGCAGGTCGCAGGCGCCGTCGCTCAGCAGGCGCAGGTGCAGGCCGCGCGCCACGAGGTCGGGCGCTATCAGGCGCTGGAAGCGTTCAAGCGAATCGTGGCGCCGTTCGACGGCGTGGTCACCTCGCGGCGCACCGACGTCGGCAGCTACGTTAATGCCGCCGGCGGCGACGCGGGCGCGCCGGCCGCCGCGTCGGAGCTGTTCACGGTCGCCGACATCCACCGCCTGCGCCTGTTCGTCTCCGTGCCCGAGGACTACGCCGACGTGCTCAAGCCGGGCCTGACCGCGACGCTGCGGCTGCCGCAGTTCCCCAACCGCACCTTCCAGGCGCGCTACGAGACCACCGCCGGAGCGTTCAGCCCGCAGTCGCGCAGTGTCACGACCGAGCTGACGGTGGACAACCCCGACCACGCGATCTGGCCCGGCACCTTCGCCAACGTGCACTTCACCGTGCCCTCCGACACCGCTGTGCTGATCGTGCCGGAGCAGGCGCTGCTGTTCCGCGCCCAGGGCATGCAGGTCGCCCTGGTGGACGCGCAGAACCGGGTGCACCTGCAGAATGTGACGCTCGGCCTCAACCTCGGCCGCAACGTCCAGGTGACGGGCGGGCTCAAGCCAGAGGACCGGCTGGTCAACGACCCGTCGGCCGGCCTGCTGGAGGGCGAGACGGTGCAGGTGTCGCAGCCGGCGATGGGCTACGCAGCCGAACCGGAGCCCGCGAAGCAGCCCGCGGCCAACGAGGAGGCCGACGTTCGCTGACCGCTAGGCCGCAGTCGGGCCGGGCTTGTCGAAGCAAGCAAGGCTGGGCTCTGCCCAGGCCCGCCAGGCGTAGGTGGCCAAAGGTTCCGACGATCCGCTTGGATCGTTGGAAGGACCACCGGAGGGAGCCGCCCCTGGACCCGGCCTTCCTTAAGAAGTGGATTCCAAAGGCTTGCCTTTGGCGGGGTCCAGGGGCAGAGCCCCTGGCCTTCCTGTCCTGACCGGTGAGGCCGGTCGCGTCAAGGCAGGCGTTGGGTGCCGTCAGCCGAGCCACTGCGGGTTGTGCGCGGTGCCGTCGAAGTGGTCCGAGACCTTGTAGCGCTCTGTGCCGCCGTCCTTGGCCGCGACCGCGGTGCGCGACAGCAGCGCCACGCGCTCCGCGTCGGTGGGCGGCACGAAGCTGCGCACCGCGTCGAGCGCCTGCTGCAGCACCATCGGGCTGTCGATGCCGCACACCTGAATGCTGACCGGCAGGCTCATCGGGTAGTGCAGCATCTCGGCAGGGGTGGCGACGCCGCTTTTCAGGATGAAGTTGTCGCCGAAGGTCTTCATGCCGAGCACCGCCGTGCCGTGCGCCAGCGCCACCGGCAGCACGCCCTGCTCGAAGCTGTCGAAATGCGCGTCCATGACGTTGAGCGGCATCTGCACGGTGTCGAAGCGGAAGCCGTGGGCGTCGGCGACGTCGAACATGTGGCGGTGGATCGCCGGGCTCTTGTGGCCGGTGAAGCCGATGTAGCGGAGTTTGCCCTGCTCGCGCGCCCTGAGCACGGCCTCCAGCGCACCGCCCGGGGCGAACACCCGCTCCGGGTCGCCCATGCGGATGATCTCGTGGAACTGCAGCAGGTCGAGGTGGTCGGTGCGCAGCCGGCGCAGCGATTCCTCGAGCTGGGCGGTCGCGGCCTTTGCGGTGCGGCCGTCGATCTTGGTCATCAGGAAGGTGCGGTCGCGATAGCCGCCCTGCGACAGGGCGCGACCGAGGCGGATCTCGCTCTCGCCGCCGTTGTAGTCCCAGCAGTTGTCGCAGAAGTTGATGCCGGCCTCGATGCCCGCGTGCACCAGGCGCACCGCCTCCTCGCTGGACGCGCCGCCCGGCTTGGCCAGGTGGTAGCCGCCGAGCCCGACCAGCGACATGCGCTCCCCGGTGTGGCCGAGGGTGCGGTACTTCATCTCCGGGTGCTGCGCGATCGACGCCGTGACCAGGCCGGGCGCCGCCGGCAGCACGCCGCCCTGCGCCTGGTCCATCAGCGCGCGCAGAACCGGTTCGCCGGCGGCGGCCTGCGCGGCGGCGTCCCGCTCGCGGCCCTCGAGCGCCTGCTGCCCGGCGGCCTCCGCCGGGGTTGCCGCGGCAGGCGTCGCGGCGGCCCTGGCGGCGTCGATCCCGGCCGCCGCGGCGGCGGCGGCCAGCGCCGTGGCCTTGATGAAGTCGCGTCGTTCCATGCGAACCTCCCTACGTGGCGCCGAGCACGCGCATCGCGGCGCAGGCGGCACCATAGCCGTTGTCGATGTTGACCGTGACGATCCCCGGCGCGCAGCTCGACAGGATCGCGTTCAGCGCCGCGTGGCCGCCGGCCGCCACGCCGTAGCCGACCGAGGTGGGCACGGCGACGATCACGCCGCCGAACAGCCCGCCGATCACGCTGGGCAGCGCCGCGTCCATGCCGGCGGCCACGATCAGCACCCGCATCGCCCGCAGCTCGTCGAGCCGGCGCATCAGCCGCCACAGCCCCGCCACGCCCACGTCGGCGACCAGGGTGGCGTCGTGGCCGGAGAAGCGCAGCGTGCGCTGCGCCTCGCGCGCCACCGCCACGTCCGAGGTGCCGGCGGTGACCAGCGCCACCTCGGCCGGGCCGCGCAACGCCGCCGGCGGCCCGGACCAGGCGGTGCCGGACACGGGATCGTAGTCCAGCGCCGCACGCGCGGACGCCGGCAGCGCGTCGTGACGCGCGAGGTCGAGGCGGGTCAACAGCATCGGCACCTCGGCGGCCTCCAGGATCGCGGCGATCTGGGCGGGGGACTTGCCGGCGCAGAACACCGCCTCGCCTAGGCCGAGCCGGGCGGTGCGCGCGGGGTCGAGCACGAACTCGCTCACCGCGGGGCTTCCGCGCAGGCGAGCAAGCAAGGCCAGGGCTCTGCCCTGGACCCGCCAGGAGCGAGCCGCCCCTGGACCCGGCACAACTTAAGAACCGGATTCCAAAGGCCAGCCTTTGGCGGGGTCCAGGGGCAGAGCCCCTGGCCTTCCTTGGCTTCTGTCACGGCGCCGCCACCGGCCGCAGGAAGGCGCTCCCGGTGCGGTACGGCGCGAATGACACCGGCCGCGCCAACCCTGCGCCCCGCGCCAGCCCCGCCACCTCGGCGCGCAACGCCTCGGCCAGTTCCGGCGCCATCCGGTCGAGCGTCGCCGGGTCCAGCTCCACCACCACGCCGGCCGCGCGCACCCGGCAGCGCACCGTGGCCGGGCGCAGCGCCGCCGCGACCAGGGTCTCGGCCGCGTGCACCATGGCCAGCTCGGCCGGCTCAATGCGCAGGCCGGTCTCGATGCGGCTGGACAGGCAAGGCGCGGACGGCAGCTCCGCCAGCGCGCCCAGGCCGAGCGACGATGCGAGCGCGCGCACCCCGGCCTTGTCGATGCCGGCCTCCACGAGGGGGTGGCGCACCGCGTGCTCGCGCGCCGCCGCGAGGCCGGGGCGATAGTCGCCGAGGTCGTCGAGGTTGGTGCCGGACAGCACGGTGCGCGTCGTGCGCCGCGACACCGCGCCGTACAGGCTGGTCTTGCAGAAGAAGCAGCGGTCGTGCGGGTTGGCGCGGTAGCGCGGGTCGTCGAACTCGCCGGCGTCGAACACGTCGAGTGCCCAGCCCTCGGCCGCGGCAAGGGCGCGGGTGCGCTGCGTCGCCTCTGCGGGCACGGCGGGCGAGGTCGCGTGGTGCATGGTCACGCTCGCGCCCGGCACGCGGTGCGCCGCGGTGGCCAGGGTCAGGCTGTCGATGCCGCCGCTCACCGCGACCGCCGACGGCCCGATCTCGCGCAGCACCGCCTCTAGGCGCCCCAGGTCGCTCATCCTTCCTCCGCCCGCCGTTCCGCCTCGCGACGCAAGCTGGTGCGCGCGGCGTGCCCGGCAACCTGGCGCACCGAGTCCGATTCCGCCTTTGCGGTAGTCCCGCCCGGGCGCTCCACCAGCTTCACCGCGACCGGCCGGCCGTCCACCGCCACCTCGGCGAAGCGGCGCGGCAGGGCGCGGCCCTGCACCAGGTGGGTGCGCAGGCCGATCGTGGTGGTTTCCCGGAAGCACGCCTCCACCGCCGCCTCCAGCCGGTCCGGGCGCACCAGCACCTGCACGTGCACCGCCATGCGGTTCTTCTTGCCGAACGCGGCCATCTGCACGACGTCGTGCACGCCCTCGGTGCCGCGCACGAGGTCGAGGCCGGCGGCCAGTTCCTCGCCGGACTGGTCGTCCACCTCGAAGGCGATCACGGCCAGCGCGCGGTGGCTGGAGGCGCCCTGCCCCGCCGCCGCCGGGCCGGGCGCGACCGCTGCGTGCGCCCCCGCTGCCTGCGCCCCGTTCCCGGGTGCCGGCTCCGCGCCCTGCGCTTCCGGCGTGTCGAGCACCAGGGCGCGCAGGCAGTTGCTCATCCCCGGCAGCACGCGGCTGCCGAAGCCGGTGCCGGAGCCGCGCAGCGTCGCGGCGCGCGGGCGGGCGGCGCCCGCGCAGCCGAGGTGGCGCAGGATCGCCGCACCGGTCGGCGTGACACGCTCGCCGCCCACCCCGTCGTCGCGCACCGCGAAGCCTTCCAGCAGCAGCGCGGTGGCCGGCGCGGGCACCGGCATCGGCCCGTGCGCGGTGCGCACCGTGCCCGCACCCAGCGGCAGCGCGCCCACGCTCCAGGCGGCCGGCCCGACCGCCGCGATCAGCCACGCCGCCGCCACGATATCGGCCAAGGAGTCTGCGGCGCCCACCTCGTGGAACGTCACGGCGTCGGCGGACACGCCGTGTACCCGTCCTTCCGCCTCCGCCAGGCAGCCGAAGATGCCGAGCGCCTGGTCGCGCACCGCATCCGGCAGGTCGGACGACGCGATGCGCGCCCGCAGCGCCTGCCAGGAGCCGGACCCGGGCGCGTCCGCCTGACCGGAAGCCGATGTTGCGGTATCGTCATGGTGTTCCACGTGAGACACCGGTCCGGCACGGGAACGGAACGGGGCGTTCGGGGCGTCGCCGGAAATATTCCGGCCGCCGGGGCCGTGGTGGTGGCCGTGACCGCCGGGAGCGTGGGCGTGGCCGCGCTCCCCGGCGTGAGCGTGGTCTCGGGCGTGGTCATGATCCTGGGCGTGGTCGTGGCTGTGGCTATGGCCGTGCTCGTCGGGCTCGCGGGCAGGGTGGCCGTGGGGGTGGTCGGCATGGCCGTGCGGCGGTTCGACGTCCGGGCGCACGTCGACGACGAAGCGTCGGCCGGTCAGGGTGCCGTCGTCGTGGGGCAGCAGCCGGCAGGCCGTGCCGGACAGGCGCGCGGCGGCCTGCGCGGCCGCCTCGGCGTGCTCCGGGAACGCGTCGAGCAGGGCGGCGACGAACATGTCGCCGGCCGCGCCGCCGAGCGGGTCGAGGTGGATGTGTCGCATGGCCCGGTGTTCCCCGATGGTTGCGGCGGCGTCCGGGGCGGCCGGCGACGGGCCGGCCCCGGCCCCGTCAGGCGCCGCGGTGCTCGGGATAGTCGGCGCCGAGGGTGGTCGGTTCCCAGCCGTCGAAGTCGCGGCGCAGGGCGTCCAGCTTGGCGCGCGCGAGACCCAGCGCCGGCTTGCCGAGCACGAGGTGCAGCGGCGGCTCCGCGGCCTCCACGGCGGCGATGATCGCTTCCGCACCGCGCACAGGATCGCCCGGCTGGTTGCCGGAGCGCGCCTCGGTCTGGCGGCGGCGCTCGCCGGCAGTGGGCTCGTAGTCGGCGAGGCGGGTGGCGGACTGGCGGATCGAGCGGCCCGCCCAGTCAGTGCGGAACGGCCCGGGCTCGACGATGGTCACGCGGATGCCGAGCGGCGCCACCTCCAGCGCGAGCGACTCCGACAGCCCTTCCACCGCGTATTTGGTGGCGTGGTAGAAGCCGGTCGCGGCGAAGCTGACGATGCCGCCGATCGAGGAGATGTTGACGATGTGCCCGTGCCGGCGCGCGCGCATCCCCGGCAGCACCGCCTGGGTGCAGGCGATCAGGCCGAACACGTTGGTCTCGAACATGGCGCGGACCTCGTCGTCCTCGCCCTCCTCGATCGCGGCGAGGTAGCCGTAGCCGGCGTTGTTCACCAGCACGTCGATGCGCCCGAACCGCGCCTCCGCCGCGCGCACGGCCGCTTCCACCTGTGCCCGGTCGTCCACGTCGAGCGCCAGGGCGAACGCGCGGTCCTCGCGGCCCTCGACCAGGTCGGACACCTTGCCCGCGTCGCGCGCGGTCACCGCGGCGCGCCAGCCGCGCTCCAGCACCAGCCGGGCCAGCTCGCGGCCGAAGCCGGTGGAGCAGCCGGTGATCAGCCACACCGGGGTCTCGTTCTCAGCCATCGCGCATTCCCCTTTCCGCCGGACGGGCCGTCGGCGCCGTCGTGCGGTGATGACGTCCGGCGGAGGATGTGGTTCGGATGGCACGGCCGGGTCTCTGCCCCATGGCTGAAGATGGGGGCCCGCCGGCGGCAGGCGCCCCCGGACCCGCGCGCGGCGGCGCCTGTCGCGGCCGGGGCAGGCGCCGCGCGAGGATCAGCGGTAGCCGCCGTGATAGCCGCCGCCATAGCCGCCGCCGTAGCCGCCGCCGTAGCACCGGTGCAGCCCGAGCGGCCCGCAGCCGCACGCCGACAGCGTGCCGGCCGAGAGCAGCAGCGCGAGCACCGCGACGATCCGCTTCCTGGTGGATCTGGTCATGTCCGACTCCTGTGTTGTCCGGGCGTGTTGGTGGCGGGGCATCGTGGCCGGCGCATGGCGCAAAGGTTTCGGATTGTCGCAGCCGCCCGGGGTTCGGCAGGAGGGCTGGCGGGCCGGGCCGGGTTGCGCGCTATGCTCGCGCGATGACACGGATCTCCTCCCTGCTGGCCGCGGCCGCGCTCGCCCTGTCGGGGTGCGGAAGCACCACCGGGGTCGTGCCTGTGGCGCCCGGCACCTACGCCGTCTCCGAGATGCGCGCCCCCGCGCTCGGGGGCGGGGCGGAGGCGCGCCGCGTGGCGCTGGCCGAAGCGGACGGGTTCTGCCGCCGGCAGGGCGGGGTGCCCGTCCCGCTGGCCGTGCGGCCGGACGGCGATCCCTACACGCCGTACTATCCGACCGCGTTCGACGTGACGTTCCGCTGTGTGGCGCCGGGGCGCTGAAGGGAAGGCCAGGGCTCTGCCCTGGACCCGCCAGGGCGAGCCGCCCTGGACCGGCGCGACGTCAGGCCTGCGGCACGAACCGCGGCGCAGGAGACTCCGGACCCAGGGAGTGGTTTCCAAAGGCTTGCCTTTGGCGGGGTCCAGGGGCAGAGCCCCTGGCCTTCCTTCCTGCCTGCGGTTGACGCCTGCCGGGTCCGCCCCCATCGCTGGGGTCATGCTGCGCTTCTTCGAACGCCTGCTCCTGCCGACCGCCCCGCCGCCAGAGCTGGCGCCGCCCGAGGCCGACAGCCCGCGCGCCCTGCCGCGCTTCTACTGGCATTTCGTGCGACAGGCGCCCGGCCTGGTCGCCGCCCTGTTCGCGGCGGGGCTCGTCGTGGCGCTGCTCGACACCACGATCCCGGTGTTCATCGGCCGCGTGGCCTCGCTGGTCGCGACGCACAGCCCGCAGTCGCTGCTGCACGACGCCGGCGGGCAGCTTCTTGGCATGGCGGCGGTGCTGCTGCTCCTGCGGCCGGCGGCGCTGCTGGTGCAGTTCCTGGTGACCAACCAGGCGATCGCGCCGGGCATGACCAACCTGGTGCGCTGGCAGAGCCACTGGCACGTGGTGCGGCAGAGCTGGACGTTCTTCCAGAACGACTTCGCCGGGCGGATCGCCAACCGGGTGATGCAGACCGGGCCCAGCCTGCGCGAAAGCGTGGTGCAGGCGACCAACGCCGTCTGGTACCTCCTGGTGTATGGCGGCAGCGCGATCGTGCTGCTGGCGCGGGCGGACTGGCGGCTGGCGATGCCGATCGTGCTGTGGTTCGCGGCATACGCGGGGCTGCTGCGGCTGTTCGTGCCGAGGATGCGCGAGCGCTCGCGGCGCATGTCGGAGGTGCGCTCCAACCTCACCGGGCGGGTGGTGGACAGCTACACCAACATCCTCACCGTGAAGCTGTTCGCGGCGGCGCGCGACGAGGACGCCTTCGTGCGCGAGTCCGTCGACGAGCACACGGAGACCTTCCAGGCGCAGCTGCGGCTGATCACGCTGTGGAGCCTGTCGCTCGCGGTGATGAACGCCGCGATGATGGTCGGCGTGGCCACGGTGGCGGTGCTGGCGTGGCGGGCCGGGCGGGTGCCGCTGGCAACGGTTGCGACCGCGCTGCCGCTGGCGTGGCAGATCTCCAACATGGCCGGCTGGGTGGCGCAGAACATCACCGGAATCTTCGAGAACGTCGGCGTGGTGCAGGACGGCATGCGCTCGATCGCGGTGCCGCGGCAGATGGCGGACCGCGCCGACGCCGTGCCGCTGCGCCTTGCCGCTGCGACGGTGCGCGGCGCGGGGGGCGGGGTTGATTACGACCTGGAGCACGACGCCGGGCGCGGCCTCGGGTCCGGCGCGGGGCACGGCACCGGACGCGGCGCGATCCGGTTCGAGGCGGTGGGCTTCGACTACGGCCGCGTCCGGCGCGAGGGCGAGCGCGGCGGCGTGCTGCGCGGCCTCGAGCTTGCGATCGCCGGGGGCGAGCGGGTCGGGCTGATCGGGCGTTCCGGCGCCGGCAAGTCGACGCTGGTGAACCTGCTGCTGCGCTTCCACGAGCCGGTGTCCGGCCGCATCCTGGTCGACGGCCAGGACATCGCGGGCGTGACCCAGGAGAGCCTGCGCGCGCAGATCGGCATGGTGACGCAGGACACCTCACTGCTGCACCGCTCGATCCGCGACAACCTGCGCTACGGCCGGCCCGATGCCAGCGAGGCGGAGGTCGTCGACGCGGCGCGACGGGCGCACGCGCTGGAGTTCATCGAGCAGCTGGAGGACTGGCAGGGGCGGCGCGGCTTCGACGCCCATGTCGGCGAGCGCGGCGTCAAGCTGTCCGGCGGCCAGCGCCAGCGCATCGCCATCGCGCGCGTGGTGCTCAAGGACGCGCCGATCCTGGTGCTGGACGAGGCGACCTCGGCGCTCGACTCCGAGGTGGAGGCGGCGATCCAGGAGCAGCTCGACCGGCTGATGCGCGGGCGCACGGTGATCGCCATCGCGCACCGCCTGTCCACGATCGCGCGCATGGACCGGCTCGCGGTGATCGACGCCGGGCGCATCGTCGAGAGCGGCACCCACGCGGAACTGCTGGCGCGGCGCGGCGCGTATTCGGCGCTGTGGGCCCGGCAGTCGGGCGGGTTCCTGCCGGAGACCGACGCCGCGGCCAGCCTCGAGGGCGCGGAGCCGGGGCTGGTCTGACGCGACCGGGCCAGCGTTCCGGCTGGGATTGAGCGCCGGGAGTCCTTCAGGTGTGCCGCGGCGACAGTGCCGGATCGCCACCGGCGATGTTTGGCCGAGATGCCTGCGGCAGCGTTCCATGCGCTTCGGCAGAGTTCGGACGGCCGGGTATCCGGACCTCGCGACATCAGGGGGTTTCGCGGCACAACAGCCTCGCGAATCCGTGATCCATTAACCAAAAGGCAGTGTCTCAAATTGTAGATATGTCGCAGAAGTGACTGGAGCACGAGTCCGTGAGCGCATCTGCCCCCCCGCTGACCGATGCCGTGATCCTCAACGATCCCAGCAACATGGCAGGGTCCTACGGCACCGCGCTTGTCGCCGACGTGAAGCAGGCTCTTGACGCCTGGCTCACGCATCTGGGCGGGCTGGGCACGCTCGCCGTGCAGGTCAACCTGGTGGACGACGGCCAGAACGGGCTGCTTGCCGACGGCGCGCCCACCCTGGACGCGGTTGTCGGCACCGAGGACGGGCGCAGCCTGATCGAGTCAGGCGCCATCTACGAGCTGTCGAACGGCACCCACCTGGGCGGCGGCAGCTCCGACATCACGATCGACGTCAACGCGGCCTACCTCGGCCAGGAGTACCTCGGCACCGGCGCCGGCGTGCCCGCCGGCCAGTACGACGGCCTGAGCCTGTTCGAGCACGAGATCGCCCACGGCCTGGGCTTCGGCGGCGAGACCTCGCCGACCGGCAGCCTGGACGCCACCTTCGAGACCGGCTGGGACCACGACCTGTCCAGCGTGGGCGGCACCGAGGTGTTCGCCGGCGCCAACGCGACGGCGGCCAACGGCGGCGTCCTCGTCAACGTCACGACCCTGGACAACGGCGAGGGCTACGCGCACCTCGCCAACTCCGCCGCCGACCCCAACGCCCGGGACCTGATGACCGGCCTCGGCCTGCCGACCGGCGTCCGCCGCGCGATCTCCGCTGTCGACCTCGGCATCCTGGCCGACATCGGTGTTCCCGTCACCGGCATGGCCGGCACCCTCACCGTGGGCGGCCCCGGCAGGGCGACGGTTGTCGCGGGCGCGGCCAGCTCGATCGGCGGCCTCACCCTGTCCGACACCGGGGCGTTCACGTCGAGCACGCTCAGCCTGACCGTCACCGACACCGCCGGCCGCCTGTCGGCGACCCGGGCCGGGGCCGGGAGCGTCGCCGCGGCGTCGAACGGCCGGACGCTGGTCCTGACCGGCAGCCTGGCCGACGTGGGGACGGAACTGGCCTCGCTCGTCGACACCGTGTCGGCGGGCGGCACCGACACCGTGCAGCTCGCGGCCGTGGACAGCTTCGGCAACTTCGGCGTCGGCGTCGTGCTGGTGTCCACCGGCAGCGCCGCCGCGATCCCTGCGCCGACCGCCGTCGCCGTCCCGAGGGTGCTGTCCCTGGCCGCCCTGCCGTCCGTCGCGGGTCCGCTCGACGCCGGGCGCCGGGTCGAGTTCGCCCTTGCCACCGGCGGTGCGGTGACGGTCGGCACGGCCGGCAGCCTCGGGCTGACGCTGAGCGACGGCGGCTTCGCGGCCTTTGACGCCGCCGCCTCCACCCCGACCAGCCTGGCGTTCACCACCACGGTGGCCGCGGGGCAGGGCGCCGCGAACCTGACCGTGACCGGGCTGACGCTGGCCGGCGGCGCCACCATCACCGACGCCGGCGGCGCGGCCGCGTCGCTGGCCGTGACCGCGGCCACGGCGGGTGCGGCCACGGGCCTCGTCGTCGACACGCTGGCGCCGGGCATTCCCACCCTGGCGCTGGCCACGGCGAGCGACACCGGCGTGATCGGCGACGGCATCACCGGCGCGGCCATCCAGACCCTGACCGGCAGCGCGGAGGCGGGCAGCCTGCTCACCCTGACCGACGGCGGGGCGCTGCTCGGCACCGTCACGGCGTCGGCGTCCGGGCGCTGGAGCTACATGGCCGGCCTGGCACCGGGCAGCCACGGCCTTGGCGCCACCGCCACGGACGCGGCGGGCAACGTGTCCGCGCAGGCCGTGCTGGCCCTGGTCGTCGACGCTGCCGCGCCGGACGCGCCGACCCTGGTCCTGGACGCGGCCGGCGACTCCGGGGCCTCGGACGCCGACGGCATCACCGACGTCGCCCGTCCCACGCTGTCCGGCGTCGCGGAGGCCGGCAGCAGGGTCGTGGTCGCCGACGTCACCGCGGCGGGCACCGCGATCCTCGGCGTGGTCGTCGCGTCCGGCGGCGCCTGGAGCCTGGTCGCGCCGGCGCTGGCGCAGGGCGTCAACACCCTGGTGGCCACGGCGAGCGACGCGGCGGGCAACATGTCCTCGGCCACCACGCTGGCCGTGACGCTGGACACGGTGGCGCCGGGTGCGCCGACCCTGGGCGTGGCCGCGGGCGGCGTCGCGGACGGCGACCCTGCCTTCTCCGGCACCGCGGAAGCCGGCGGCGTCGTCACCCTGCTCGACGGCTCCGACGTGCTCGGCGCCGTCGTCGCGGCCAGCAACGGGGCGTGGGGCGTCACGCTTGCGGCGCCGCTCGCGCTCGGCGCCGCCGTCCTGACCGCCACCGCGACCGATGCCGCCGGCAACGTTTCGGCGGCGTCGCGGCCGCTCGTTGTCGTGCACGATGCCGCCTCCTCCGGCACCGTCAGCGTGTCCTCGGTCCCGGCGCTGGGCCTGTCCGGCGCGGCGGGCACCCAGACGCTCGTGACCCTGCAGGGCACCGCGGACCAGGCGGAAGGCTACGCCGCGACGCCCGGGACGAGCTTCGTCGTGGTCGATGGCGGCCTGGCGTCGATCGCCGCCAGCGCGGACCCGGCCGGCGCGCTGACGGTGTTCGGCACCGCCGGCACGATCAGCCTGGCCAACGGCGGCGGCAGCGGCGTGGTGGTGGCAGGCGGGTCGACCGCGCTCCTGCTGGGCGGCGGGCTGTCCGCCAGCTCGCTGGTGGCGTTCACCGGCCACGCGGCCACCCGCTACGTCGGCGGCGCCGGCGCGGACGAGATCATCGGCGGCGACGGCGGCCTGGACCTGGCCGGCGGCAGCGGCGGCAGCCTGCTGGTGTTCGGCGGCGCCGGCAGCCTCGCCCTCGCCGGCGGTGCGGAAACCGACACCGTCGTCGGCGGCGCCGGGTCGGAGACCATCCACGCCGGCGTCGGCGCGGTGTTCGCCGGCACCGGGGGCAGCACGCTGTTCGCGAACGGCGCCGGCACCTTCCTGGCCGGCAACGTGTCCGGCGACCGGCTCCAGGCGTCGGCGGCGGGCGGCGACATCCTGGCGGCGGGCACGGGCAACGAGACGCTGGCCGGGGCGGGGGCGGCGTCGGCGGACCTGGTCTTCGGCGGCGCCGGCGAGGACTCCATCAGCCTCGGCCTGGGGGCCGACACCTTCGCGGGCGGCGCGGGCGGCGGCACCGTGCAGCTCGGGACCGGCAACGCGACGCTGTACCTCGGCACCGGGGCCGCCTCGGTGATCGCCGTAGCCTCGGGCAGCGCGGGCGGCACCGACACCGTCTCCGGTTTCCGGGTCGGCACCGACCATCTGCGCGCGAGCGGCTATGCCGGCGCGGCGACCCTGACGTCGTCCGGACGCAGCACCACGGTGGGGTTGGCGGACGGAACCCGCATCGTGCTGTCCGGTGTGTCCGCGACCACCCTGGCGGCGCTGCTCGGCTGAGCGCGCGCGGCGGCGGGGCCAGGATGGTGCCTCGGTTCGGGAAGGCCAGGGCTCTGCCCTGGACCCGCCAGGCGGAGGTGGCCAAAGGTTCCGACGATCCGCCTGGATCGTTGGAAAGGCCACCGGGGGGAGCCGCTCCTGGACCCGGCCTCCCTTAAGAAGTGGATTCCAAAGGCTCGCCTTTGGCGGGGTCCAGGGGCAGAGCCCCTGGCCTTCCTTCCTGGACCTCGGACTGAGGCACTGCCCGGGCCAGGACGCTGTCGCACCAGGGGCGTGGTCGGGAGACGGCAGGTCGCACGGGCCGTCCGCCTGGTCGCGGAGGCTGGCGTCCCCGACGGGATTCGAACCCATGGCCTCAGGATTAGGAATCCTGCGCTCTATCCGGCTGAGCTACGGAGACAACCGCCGCCTCCATACCAAACCCCCGCGCCGGCGTCAGCACCTTGCAACGCGGCCACGCAGGCCCGATTCACCGGGGATGAACGATCTTCCCGCCGTGCCCCCCTCCGACGCCGTCCAGGACGAGACCGCGGCCGCGGCGATCCATGCCGCAACGCTGACCCTGGACAGCCACATCGACATCCCCTGGCCGACCGGGCCCGACCCGTTCAGCGATGGTGCCAGGCGCGCCGACCTGCCGAAGATGCGCCGCGGCGGCCTGCGCGCCGCCTGCTTCGCCGCCTACGTGCCGCAGGGGCCGCGCACCGCGGAGGGCCACGCCGCCGCCACGTCGCGCGCCCTGGCGATGCTCGACACCATCGCCGCGATGGGCGGCAGCGCGGGCGACTTGAGCGCGCGCATCTGCGCCAGCGCCGCGCAGATCGAGGCGGCGGCGGGCGAAGGCGTGCTGGCCGTGGTGCCGGCGGTGGAGAACGGCGCCGCGATCGGCGAGGACCTGTCACTGCTCGCGCGCTTCCGGGCGCTGGGCGCGGTGTACATGACGCTCACCCACAACGGCCACAACGCGCTGTGCGACAGCTCCAACCCGCGCGGCGACCTCGGCGACGGCGAGACCCTGCACGGCGGCCTGTCCGGCTTCGGGCGCGAGGCGATCGCGGAGATGAACCGTCTCGGGCTGCTGGTCGACGTCTCGCACGTCTCTCGCGACTCGATGCGCCAGGCGGTGGCGGCGTCGCGGGTGCCGGTGGTGGCCACGCATTCCTGCGTGCGCGCCCTGTGCGACGTGCCCCGCAACCTCGACGACAGCCAGCTCGACCTGCTGCGCGACACGGGCGGCCTGGTGCAGATCACCGCGGTGCCGTCGTTCCTGCGCTGGAAGGCCCGCTTCGACCAGGCCAGCGTTGCCGACCTTGGCGAGCACATCGAGTATGCGGTGCGGCGCATGGGCGTCGCCCACGTCGGCATCGGCTCGGACTTCGACGGCGGCGGTGGCGTGCCGGGATACGGCGACGCCTCGCAGAGTGGCGGACTGACGGCGGAGCTGG
Organism: uncultured Acetobacteraceae bacterium; assembly: GCA_964236695.1. Taxonomy (GTDB): domain Bacteria; phylum Pseudomonadota; class Alphaproteobacteria; order Acetobacterales; family Acetobacteraceae; genus CAXSEF01. Next base: position 66,287 of record CAXSFU010000004.1, read on the forward strand.
TGCGGCGCGGGTTCGGGGCAGAGGAGATCGCGCTGCTGTGGGGGGGCAACTTCCTGCGGCTGATGCGGCAGGCGGAGGCGGCGTAGCAGGCAAGGCTGGGCTCCGCCCAGACCCGCAAAGGGTTCGAGGACCCTTTGATCCCTTGACCTAAGAATCGGATTCCAAAGGCTCGCCTTTGGCGGGGTCCAGGGGCAGAGACCCTGGCCTTGCTCGCTTCCTCCCAGAAGGACCTCTGCGCATGATCCGTTTCCCAGACGGTGCCACCGTTCCCCCGGTCGGCCAGGGCACCTGGCGCATGGGCGAGGGCGGCGACCGCGCGGCCGAGGTGCTGGCGCTGCGCGTGGGCCTCGATGCCGGCATGACGCTGGTCGACACGGCCGAGATGTATGGCGACGGCGGTGCCGAGCGGGTGGTGGGCGAGGCAATCGCCGGCAGGCGCGACGAGGTGTTCGTGGTGTCCAAGGTGGTTCCGTCCAACGCCTCGCGGCAGGGGGTGCAGGATGCCTGCGCGCGCAGCCTGCGCCGGCTGGGGACCGACAGGATCGACCTCTACCTGCTGCACTGGCCCGGCCGGGTGCCGGTCGAGGAGACGGTGGCGGGGTTCGAGGCGCTGCGCCGTGCCGGGCACATCGGGCGCTGGGGCGTGTCGAACTTCGACGCGAACGCGATGGCGGCGCTGGCGCAGGCGGGGTGCGCGTCGAACCAGGTGCTCTACAACCCCGAGGCGCGCGGCATCGAGTTCGACCTGCTGCCGTGGTGCCGGGCGCACGCGATGCCGGTGATGGCCTACTCACCGGTGGGCCAGGGCGGCGCCTTGCTGCGCCACCCGGTGCTGCAGGCGGTGGCGCGGCGGCACGGGGCCAGCACGGCGCAGGTGGCGATCGCGTGGTCGCTGCGCGGCGGCGGCGTGGTGTCGATCCCCAAGGCGTCCGGGCTGGCGCACGTGGCGGAGAACGCGGCGGCCGCGCGGCTGCGGCTTGCGGCCGAGGACCTGGCCGAAATTGACGCGGCCTTCGCGCCGCCCGCGCGCAAGCAGCGGCTGGATATGCTGTAGAGGCTGTCGACGCCGATTTCCTACGCGCAGGCAGGAAGAAAGCGTGTCCTTTCTTGAAAGAAAGAACCAAAGAACTTTTATCCATTGGGTTCCGGAGCCAGCCGCGCGCCCAGAACCCCACAGGCAAAGTCTTTTTGCTTCTTTTTCTTCAGAAAAAGAAGACTCTTGCCTTGCTTCCTGAAACAACAAGCTGGTTCCAACGCCCTGACAGCCCCCAGCCGTGCCGGCCACGATCCGCGCGCCGGCGGCTTTCCGCGCGGGACGCGGCGCTGCTAGCCTGGGGCGTGAGCGCGACTCCGGTTCTGTTCTGAGCCTCCTGATCCTCCTTGCCCTGGCCGGGCTGATGGCGGCGTTGCCCGCGGTCGCGGCGGTGGCGCGCCTTGCGCCGCGCGCGCGGACCCTGGCGGTGGCGGGGATCTGCCTTGCCGGCGCCGGGCTCGACCTCGGGTTCCTGGCATCGGGGGCTGCGGCGGCCTCGCTGAAGCTGCCGGCGGGACTGCCGGGATTCGACGCCACGCTGTCGCTCGACCCGCTGTCCGGGCTGTTCCTGCTGCCGATGCTGGCGGGCGCCGGGGCCTGCTGCGTCGGCGGCGTGGAGCCGGCAGGGCGGCGCGGGCGCGGGGCCGCCGCGGGGACGCCGGCGCTGGCGTGCTGCCTGGCCGTGCTGATGCTGACCCTGCTGGCCGGTGACGGGTTCACCCTGCTGCTGGCGGCGGCCACGGTGCCGGGCATGGCGGCGCTGTGCCGGCGCGGCTCGGCTGTGGCGGCACCCGCGGCGGCGGGCAGCACGCGCCAGTTCGGTGTGCTGGCCACGATGGCGGACCGCGACGGGCCTGTCCCGCCGGAGCCGGCGCCCGGGACGATGGCCGGGCCGGACGGCGGGGCGGGGATGCCGCTCGGCGGCGTGGCGTTTCCTGTGGTTTGGGCGGTGCTGGCGGGGCTGTGCCTCGCGCTTGCGGTGGCGCTGCTGGTGCCGGTGTCGGGCCTGCGGCCGGGGCCGCTGTTCGCGGCGATCCGGGCGCACCCGCCCGAGGGCTGGCGGGCGACGGCGGTGCTGGGCTTCGCCCTGCTCGGCACGGCGCAGCTGTGCGGGCTGACTTTTGACGTGACCGCGCCGTCCGCGGGCATGGCAGGGGCGTCCGTCGCAGGCGAGGCGGAGCGGGCGGCTGTGCTGGCCGTGGCGGTGCCGCTGGCCGGGCTGTACGTGCTGGCGCGGCTGGTGCTGGACCTGTGCGGGCCGGCGACGCCGCTGTGGTGGGGCGTGCCGCTGCTGGTGGCCGGCAGCGCGGCGGTCGCGGCCGGCGGGCTGCGCGCGGCCACGGAGGCGCGGCTGGAGGAGATCGTCGAGGGCGTGGTCGCGGGCGCTGTCGGGCTGGCGCTGGCCGGGTTCGGGGTGGCGCTGCTCGGGCGTGCCGCGGACCTGCCGCTGCTGGCGGCGCTGGCGCTGGGCGGCAGCGGGCTGCTGGTGCTGGCGCAGGGGCCGCTGGTGGCGCTGCTGGGGCTGGGGGTGGCGTCGGTGGGGCGGGCGGCGGGCGGCACGTCGCTGGCGCGGCTCGGCGGGCTGCTGGCGCGGATGCCGGTGGCCGGGGCGTGCCTGCTGGCGGCGGCGGCCACGGTGGCGCGGCTGCCGGTGTCCGCGGGGTTCCCCGGCGGCTGGATGGTGGCCGAGGCGCTGCTGCAGGCGCAGCACCTGGGCGGGCCGTGGCTGGGCGTGGTGCTGGCGGCGTCGCTGGCGGCGGGGGCGTGCGGCACGGCGCTGTTCGCGGCGGCGGCGCTGCGCCTGGTGGGCACCGCGCTGCTGGGCCGGCCGCGCAGCCCGCGCGGGGCGGCGGCCGACGACGTGGCGGCGCCGGCGCGGCAGGTGCTGGTGGCACTGGCGGCGGTGCTGGGCGCCATCGGGGCGATGCCGCCGCTCGCATTGGCGCTGGCGGGGCCGGCGGTGACGCAGCTCAGCCTCGCGGTGCCGGAAGGGGCGGCGAGCGCGGCCTGGACAGTCTCGCCGCTGCGCGACGGGTCGGGCTACGCGGCGCTGCCGCTGGCCGGGCTCGTGGCGCTGGCGGCGGGGGCGGTGTTGTGGGCGATGCGGCGCCGGATGGCACAGGGCGTCGTGGAGCGGGCCGGCTGGGAGGGCGGGTTCGCGGCGCCGCCGCCGTGGCTGCCGTTCGGCGACCCGGCAACCCAGCTCGGGCCGCACGCGATCGAGGCGCCGCTGCGGCGGATGGCGGAGATGGCGGGGCTGCCGCGGTCCCTCGGGCGGGCGCCGCGCGCACCGGTCCTGCGGGACGGGGCGCTGTCGCTGCTGCGCGCGGCGGGGCGTTGCGAGGCGTGGATCGGCGCGGCCCCCCTGCCCTGGCTGCTCGCCACGGTGACGGCGCTGCTGTGCCTGCTGGCCTGGGGGTCGGGCGGGTGATCGCGCTGCTGCTGCACCTGGCGGCGATGGCGGTGGCGGCGCCGCTGGTCGCCGGGCTGGCGGGGTGGTCGGCGGCGCGGCTCGGCGGGTGCGAGGGCCCGTCGGTGCTGCAGCCGTGGCGCACGCTGCGCCGCCTCGCGCGCAAGCCGGCGACTCGGCCGGAAGGCACGTCGTGGGTGTTCGCGGGCGCGCCGGCGGCGGCGCTGGCGCTGCTGCTGGGGTGCGCGGCGCTGGTGCCCTCGTTCACGCTGGGCATGGCGACGGCGCCGCTCGCGGACCTGCTGGTGGTCGGCGGACTGCTGGCGGCGGCGCGCGCGGTGCTGTGCTGCGGGCTGATCGACGGCGGGGGTGCAGCGGGCGGCGTGGCGGCGTCGCGGCTGGTGGCAGGCGGCGTGGCGGGGACGGCGGCGCTGGCGCTGGTGGTGCTGACGGTGGCGCTGCTGGCCGGCGGCACGAACCTCGACGCGGCGGCGGCGGCGCTGCACGACGCCGGGCACGACGCGGGCCACGACGGGCGGGCGGGCGGGCGGCTGGCGCTGCCGCTCGCCCTTGCGGCGGCGGTGCTGGCGGCGCTGGACCGGGCCGGGCGCCTCGCGCCGGAGGAGGGCGTGGCGGCGTCGGGCGAGTGGTCGGGGCGCGACCTGGCGCTGGTGCAGGCGACGGAGATGCTGTCGGCGCTGGTGTGGCTGAGCCTGGCGGCGGCGCTGTTCCTGCCGCTGCACCCGGCGCCGGCGGGTGCGCCCTGGCCGTGGGGCGGCGGGATCGTGCCGGGCTGGGCCGGTTCGGGCGTCGCGGGCGAGGGCGGGCTGGCAGGGGCCGGGAACGACGGCGGGGCAGGGCCGCTGCTGCCGGGCGGCACGCTGGCCGAGCTGCCCGGGCTGTGGGCGCAGGGGCTGGCGGGCTGGGCGATCAAGATCGGCGCGGAGGCGCTGCTGCTCGGCGGCGTGCGGGCGGTGGCGCCCTGGCGCGGCACGGCGGCGGGCGGCGGGCTCGCCGGGGTGGCGACGCTGCTCGCCGGGCTCGCGGCGCTGCTGGCGCTGCTGGGCGGGGCGGGCGCGTGAGCACGGCCCATGGCGGGGCAGGGCTGCTCGGCGGCGCGATGCTGGCGCTGGGCTGCCTGCCGCTGCTCGCGCGTCGGCCGGCGGCGGTGCGCGCCGTGGTCGCGCAGGCGGTGCTGCTGGCGGTCGTGCTGGCCGGACGCGGGCTGGCGGCGGCGTCGTGGCGCGAGCTGGCGGGCGCCGCGGCGCTGCTGGCCGCAGGTGCCTGGACGCTGCGGCTGCGGTCCGTGCCGGGTGCGCGCGACGCCGTGCAGGGCCGAGGGGATGGCGGGACGGGCGGCTGGGGCGCCGTGGCGGCGGGCCTGGCGCTGGTGGTGCTCGGTGCTGCGGCGGGGCGGCAGGCGGCGCTGCTGCAGGACGCGGCGCTGCGCGACACGCTCGGGCTGGCGCTGCCGGCGCTGCTGCTGGGGCTGCTGGCGGCGTCGCTGCGCCACGATCCGGCGGTGCGGGGCGCGGCGATGGTCTCGGCGCTGCACGGCGTGGCGCTGGCGGCGCTCGGGCCGGCGGAGGGCGCTGTGGGCATGGGCGGGTCGGGCCTGGGCGCGGGGCCGGTGGCCCTGGCCGTGGCGGCGCTGGCGGGCCTGCTGGTGGCCGCGCTCGCCGTGCGCCCGGCGGCAGACACGGACCCCGCCGCGGGGGGGTCTGCGGACGGCGGGATCGGGCATCGGGCGTGAGCGGCGCGGCGGCGTGCGTGCTGCTGCCCTGGGCCGCCGCGGTGCTGGCGGCGGCGCTGGCGCGACGCGGTGCGGCGCGGTGGCTGCAGGCGGCGGCATGCGCGGCGACGCTGGCCCTGGTGCTGGCGCTGTGGCGGCAACCGCCTGCTGCGGGCTGGCTGGGCGACCCGCTGACGCTGGGTGCTGCGGCGCTCACCGCGGCGGCCGCCCTGGCGGGAGCGGTCGCGGGTCTGTCTGCGCCAGGCCAGGCGGCCGGCCACGACGGCACGCCCCCGCCGGACGGCGATCCGGCGGGCGGCGGCGGCGGCGCGTCGGGATACGCGCCGGCAGCCGCACTGGCGCTTCTGGGAAGCCTGCTGCTGGGCCTGCTCTGCGACTCGGTGGCGGCGGCCTGGCTGGCGGTATCCGCCGCGCTGGGGATCGCCAGCGCCGCGCCGCTGCTGCGCGGCGCCGCCGGAGCTGCCGCAATGCGGGCGATGGCGCCGCCCGCCGCAGGTGCGCTCGCCCTGGCGCTGCTGGGCACCCTGCTGCTGGCGGCGGGCGGCGGCGGGCGCTGGAGCCTGCCGCCGGGGGGCGGCGGGAGCGCGGCGGACCCGGCGATGCTGGCGCTGGGCTGCGTGCTGCTGCTGGCCGGATACGGCCTCGCGGCCGGGCTGGCGCCGCTGCACGGCTGGCTGGGCGCCGCGCAGGACGCGGCCCCGCGCGACCTGGGCGTGCTGCTTTGCGCGCCGCTGCCAGGCCTGGCGCTGGTCCTGCTGCTGCGCGTCGCGGGGATTGCGGCCGCGTCGCTGCCCGCCGGGGCCGCGGCCGGCACGCTGCCCGCGGCGGCGCTGCTGGGCGCCGGCCTGCTGTCGGTGGCCCTGGCGGGTCTGGCGCTGTGGCGGGTCCCGGCCGGCGGCACGGTCAGGCTGGCCACGCTGCTGCACGACGGGCTCGCCGCGACGGCGTTCGGGCTGGGCGGAAGCGGCGCCACCTACGCCGGCCTGCTGCACCTCGCGGTGTCCGGCCTGGCGCGGGTGGCGGCGGTGCTGGCCGGCGTGGACGATGCGGCGGCCCGCGACGGCACAGCGGCCGCGGCAGAGGCCGCGCCCGGCGGACGCGGCTGGCTGATGCTGCTGGCGGTGCTGGCGCTGGCCGGCCTGCCGCCGCTGGCCCTGCTCCCGGGCGAGTTCCTGCTGCTGACGGAGATGCTGGCACGCCGGCCGGGACTCGCGGCGGTGCTCGTCGTCGGGCTGGCGGCGGCGGCGCTCGGCCTGCTGCGGCGCAGTCTGCACGGGGAGACGGGCGGGCCGGCCCGCGGCAGGCTGGCGCGGGGGACGGCGTGGGCGGTTCTGGGCGCCGCGATGCTGCTGGGGCTGGCGATGCCGGCCGCAGTGTCGGACGGGCTGACGCGGGCGGCCGAGGCGGTCGCGGGCGGGTAGGAAGAAAGCTTCAGTCAGGAAAGCAAGGGTCTTCTTTTTCTGAAGAAAAAGAAGCAAAAAGACTTTATCCGTTGGGCTCCGGACGCGCAGGCGGCTCCGGAGTTCTATGGGCAAAAGTTCTTTGGTTCTTTCTTTCAAGAAAAAACACGCTTTCTTCTCGCCATGACGCACGAGACTGGGGCCAACCCGGTCCGTGACAGCGCCGCGGTCATGGGCCTTGCGGCCCTTTACGGGTTCAGGGAGAGCCGGCCTTGCCTGCCGCCTCTGCCGTCCTGGGCGGAAAGGCTGGCTGGTGCTCCTCGCCCAGCTCGAGCGACAGGTTGGGGCTGTGGAACGGATCGGCCGCGAGCGCCGCGCCGTGCAGCGCGCGCAGCAGCGTCACCTCCCGCGCTTCCAGGCCGGCGCGCTCGCCCGCGTAGTGCCGGCCCAGCGACAGCGACTCGTGGTGCACCAGCTCCGCGGTGTTGGCCTGGCGCACGCCCAGGCCGAGCCGGTGCAGGCGCAGGCAGAGGTCGACGTCGTTCAGGGCCACCGCGAACCGCTCGTCCAGGCCGCCCAGCGCGTCCCAGGTGGCGCGGCGGACCAGCAGGCAGGCGGCGGTGACGGCGGACATCTCGCGGTCGACCAGGGCGAGGCCGTGCGGGCCGGGGTCGGCGCCTGCGCGCAGGCGGTCGGCGTGCTCGGCCAGGCCGCCGAGGCCGAGCACCACGCCGCCGTGCTGCACGCGGCCGTCGCCGTACAGCAGGCGCGCGCCCACCGCGCCCACGCCGGGGTCCTCCAGGTGCGCGGCCATGGTCGACAACCAGAACCGGGGGTCGGGCCGGCCGGCGTGGGCGGGGCGCCTGAGCGGGGCGACGTCGTCGTTGAACAGCAGCAGGGTGTCGCCGTCGGCCTGGGCGGCGGCGAGGTTGTTGACGCGGCTGTAGTTGAACGCGTCCAGGCCGAGGTCGAGCACGCGCACCCCGGGCAGGCGGGCGAGCCGGGCGAGGATGCGGCGCTGGCGGCGGTCGTGGGGGTCGATGCGGCTGACGGCGACGAGGACCTCGCGGATCGGGTGGGCGGTGCCGGCGAGCAGGCTGGCCAGGCAGCGCGGCACGTGGCGGCTGCGGCAGGCGGACGGGACGATGACGCTGATCCCGGCGTGGCCGGCAGGGTGGCGGCGGATGCGCAGCGGGTGGGCGGGCGTGACGGTGCCGCGCGCGCCCAGGTGAGACTGCACGACCGCGGCGGTGGCAGCCTGCCCGGCCACGGTGTCCGGGCGGCGGTGGGTGAGCACGAACGGCAGGTGGCGCGCCTGCGCCCGCGGCGCGGCGCGCAGCCAGAGGCGCAGCCGGACGGCCTCTGCGGACAGGGCGATCCCTGCGGACAGGGCGGCCTCTGGCGTGCCGGGATCGCGCGGGTCGAGGTGGCGCGGCCCAGGGTCGGGCGGGAGCAGCGACGTGCGGACCAGGACGAGGCCACGGGTGAGCAGGCCGGTGAGCAGCAGCGCCTCGCCGGGCTCCGGGCGGAACAGCGGGGCATGGCGGGTGCCGTCGGGGCGCAGCCGGTCCTCGTCGGCGTGGACGATGCCGGGGCACGCGCCGTCGGCGGCCCAGGCGGCGAGGCGCGCCGCGACCAGCGCCAGGGCGTGCGGCGCCAGGATCTCGCCGGCCGCCAGGATCGCGATGTAGCCGTCCCCGGTTCCTGCGGCGGCAGCCGGCCAGGCGACCAATGCGGCGAGGCTGTCGGCGGGGCGCCACTGCGCGTCGAGCGAGCGCAGGGTGGCCGCGCGCGCCGCACCGTCGGCGCCCAGCACCACGGCATGGATCGGCGGCGCCTGACGGGCCGCGTCGAGCAGCCCGGCGCGGTCGGCGTCGCTCCAGCGGTCGAAGCGAGCGCACCAGTCGGCATAGTCCGGCCGTTCGCCCGCCGCCGCCCGGCCGAGCGTGGCGCGCAGCCGGCCGGGCAGGCCCAGCGGCGAGCCGCGCAGCGCCGCGGGCAGCCGGGCGAGGCCGGCGGCGAGCAGGCGCAGCGCGGCTTCCGGGCGCGACAGCACCGCGAGACCGGCGCCGCGCGGCTGGCCGGGGCCGAAGCCGTCGAGGTCGAGCGCGCCCGCCTCTGCGGGCACGTGCAGCAGCGCCTGCAGCAGGGGCGCGCGGGGTGCGGGGCGGCGCAGGAACTGTTCGCGCACGGTGTGGCCGCGCGCCGCGTCGGCAAGGCGCAGGCGCAGCGCGCTGCCGGGCGGCATGCCCGCGACCCGCAGCAGGCACCAGCGGCCGCGGGCGGCGTCGGGCAGCGCCGCCTGCCAGGCCGGGATCGCCGTTCTGGCAGGATGGCCGCCCGGGCGCCACGGCGCGGCCGCGGTTGCGGCGGGGGCCGGGACGGCGTCCAGGGCCAGCGGGATCGGGCGGGACAGGATCGGCACGGTGCGGGGCCTACCACCGCCGGGACGCCGCCGGTATAGCCGGTGGCGCACATCCGGGCGTTCGTCGCGTGTCTCAGGACCTGTCGCGTTTCCTTTCGCCGGCCAGCTTCCTGGCCCCTGCCCTGCCGGTCGGCGACGGCTGGGCGGAGCACGTGCCGTTCGTGGCCTGGCTGGCGGCGGCGGAACGGCCGGGCGTGGCGGTGGCGCCGGGGTCGGGGGCTGCGGGCGGCATGGCCGCGCTGCTGGCGGCGGTGGCGCGGCAGGCTGGGTTCGAATGCCTGGTGCTCGTCGACGCGGCGCCGGCCGGCGCCGGCGGTGCGGGCGAGGATGCGGGCGCGGCGGATGGGCGCGCAATGGACGCGATTGCGACGGAGGGGGGCGCAATGGCGCCGGTCTGGGCCGACGCCGAGGCCGGGCGGGTGCAGCCGCTCGGCGGGCCGCCGGCGCCGGGCACGGTGGACCTGATGCTGGTCGAGGACGAGGCGGTGCTGGCCGGACGCCTGGGCTGGCTGTCGCCGCGCGCGGTGGTGCTGCTGCGTCGTCCCGGGTCGATGCCCCGCTCGGCGCACGAGGCGTTCCGGTTCCGCCACGGCGGCGGGCTGCTGGTGCTGGCGACCGACGGCGCGGCGTCCGGGGCCGCGCTGCGCGAGGCCGAGCCCGCCACCGCGGCGGCGGTGCGCGACGCCTACGCGCGGCTCGGCGGGCATCTGACGACGCGTGCGCAGCTCGCGGCGGCCCGGGCTGCGCTGACGGCGCGCACCCCGGCGACCCGCGCGGTGGCGCCGGCGGCGCTGGCGATGCAGCTCGACCTGACGCGGCGGCGCGCGACCTCGCTCGGCGCGCAGGTGCTGGCGCTGGGGGGGCAGCTGCACGCGGCGCGCGAGCACATCCGCATCGTCGAGCAGAGCACGTCCTGGCGGCTGACCGCGCCGCTGCGCCAGGTGCTGCACCGCCTGCCCGCCGGGCGCTCCGGGCTGCGCCGCGCGCTGCGGCTGGGCTGGTGGACGGTGACGCTGCAGCTTCCGGCGCGGCTCGCAGAACGCCGGCACGGGCCGCTGCTGGTCGGAAGTGACGGGGGTGGCGGGTCCGGATCGGCGGACTGGCCGCCGCCGCTGGCGCTGCGCGAGAACGCGGCGCCGGGGCACGCGGGGCGCGAGCCAGGCGCGCTGGCGGCAGGCGAACGGGAGGCAGGCGCGCGGCGGGTCGGTGTCGTGGTGTGCGTGCACAATGCCGCCGAGGACACGCGGCGCTGCCTTGACGCGCTGGTGCGGCACGGGTCGGCACAGGACGGATCGGCGCAGGGTGGGGGCGTGCCCTGGTCGCTGGTGGTGGTGGACGACGGCAGCGGGGTGGACACGCGCGCGATGCTCGATGCCCATCCGGCGATGGCCGGCGCCAGGCTGATCCGTCACGAGCAGGCGCTCGGCTACACGCGCGCGGCCAATGCCGGGCTGCGCGCGGCCGAGGGCGCGGTCGTGGTGCTGCTCAACTCCGACACCGTGGTGACCGCGGGCTGGCTGGACGCGCTGCTGCGCGCGTTCGACGCCGACCCGCGCTGCGCCGTGGTCGGGCCGCTGTCCAACACCGCGTCGTGGCAGTCGGTGCCGCTGCTGTCCGAGGGCGGCGACTGGGCGAGCAACCCGCTGCCAGAGGGCGTCACGGTGGACGAGGCCGGATGCATGGTGGCCGGCCGCCGCCCGGTGCATCCGGCGCTGCCGTTCATCAACGGATTCTGTTTCGCGATCAGGCGCGAGGCGCTCGACGTGGTGGGGCCGCTCGACGAGGCGAACTTTCCCCAGGGCTACGGCGAGGAGAACGACTGGTGCGTGCGTGCGCGCATCGCGGGCTGGACGCTGCGGGTCGCCGACGACTGCTACGTCTGGCACGCACAATCAAAATCGTTCTCGCACGAGCGGCGGCTGCGGCTGGCCGAGCAGGCCGGGCTGGCGATCGCCGCGAAATACGACGCGCGGGTGATGGTCGAGGAGCCGGCGGCGTTCTGCCGGCACAGCCTGGCGATGCACGGGGTGCGCGCGTGGGTCGGCCAGCGCTTCGAGCGCGAGCGGGTCGCGGCACGGGGCCGGCGCTGGTCCGGGGCGAGGATCGCGTTCGTGCTGCCGGTGGCGGCCGAGGGCGGCGGGGCCAACGTGGTGCTTCAGGAGGCCGCGGCGCTCGGGCGCATGGGCGTCGAGGTCACGCTGCTCAACCTCGCAGCCAACGCGTTCGGCGCAGGGGCCGCCTACCCGGAGGTGGAGTCCTGGCGCTTCGAGGCCGACGAGGCGCAGCTTCGGTCCCGGGTGCTGTCGGGCGGCTACGACGCGGTGGTGGCGACCGCGCAGCAGAGCGCGTTCTGGCTGCCGCTGCAGTCCGAGGCGCGGGCGCGCATGGGCTACTACGTGCAGGACTACGAGCCGCTGTTCTACGACCCGCTCGGGCCGGACCATGCGCTGGCGCGGCTGAGCTACCAGCAGGACCCGGCGCGCGTGGTGTTCACCAAGAGCGCGTGGAACCGCGACATCCTCCAGCGCGAGGTCGGCGTGGAGGCGGCGCTGCTCGGGCCGAGCGTGGACGTCGACCGGTTCCGCGCGGTCGACCGGCTGCGCTTCGACGAGGTGCGCCCGACGCTGCGGGTGTGCGCGATGGTCAGGCCGAGCAGCGAGCGGCGCGGGCCGGAGCAGACCTGGCGGATGATGGCCGGGCTGGCGCACGGGCTGGGCCGCGGCATCGAGTGCCACGTGTTCGGCTGCGACGATGCCGACCTTGCGGGCTATCGCGCGCGCCACCCTGGCGAGGTGCGCAACCACGGGCGGCTGCGGCGCTCCCAGGTGGCGGCGCTGTTCCGCCAGATGGACGTGTTCGTGGACCTGTCGAGCTACCAGGCGATGGGGCTGACGCTGCTGGAGGCGATGTCGTCCGGGCTGGTGGCGATCGGGCCGGAGCGCGGCGGGGCCGGGGAGTTCATCACCGACGGGGTGGACGGGTTCCTGGTGCCGACCGCGAACGGCGACGCGGCGCGCGAGGTGGTGCGCCAGCTCGGCGCGGGCGACCTGGACATGGCCGGGGTACGGCAGGGGGCGATCGCGTCGGCCGCGGCGTGGCACCCGGAGCGGGCGGCGCTGGCGATGCTGGAGGTGCTGCTGCCGCGGTAGGCACGGCGGGCGGGGAAGGAGGAAGCAGGGCCGGGCTTATATCGGCGGTCGGTTGCCGTGAGCGGTCAAGGAAGGCCAGGGGCTCTGCCCCTGGACCCCGCCAAAGGCGAGCCTTTGGAATCCATTTCTTAAGGGAGGCCGGGTCCAGGGGCGGCTCGCCCCTGGCGGGTCTGGGCGTAGCTGCCAAAGGTTCCGACGACCCTCTTGGGTCGTTGGAATGGCAGCGGAGGGAGAGCCCAGCCTTGCTTGCCTGATCTGCCCCCCCAGCCCGGCGGCGCCCGCCGGGCTTTCGCCACAGTCCGGGCGCCAGAAGCGTTCCGCCGCGACCGGACCATCCGGCCGGCTCTTTCCGGAGGCAACGAGATGTCGGATTTCCTGGTGCCGCCCTATTCCAGCATCGCCACGCCGGTCGGCGCCAGGAGCGTCGTCTACCTGCAGGGTGGCGACAATGTCGTCTCCAGCCAGGGGGTGGACACGATCTACGCCGCGACCGGCTTCGACGAGGTGTACACGTCGGATTTCGACACCGACGTCCATGGCGGGCGGGGCTTCCTCTATGTCGAGGAGGGCAACGGCGACAACTACGCCGACCTCGGCGACGGCCGGGGCGAGGTGTACGCCGGGCTGGGCCACGACACGATCCTGGGCGGGGCGGCGGGCAACAGCTACCTGATCGCGACCGGCGGCAACACCACGCTGGTGGGCGGCAACGCCGACATCCTGTACGGCAGCGCGGGCGACACCGAGTTCGTGGGCAGCGAGCCGGGCGGCGACACCATGGTCGGCGGCAGCGGCCGCAACGTCCTGTTCCTGTCCGCCGACGACGTCGCGTTCACCGGTGGCGGCTCCAGCACGGTGGTCGGCAGCGACGCGCCCAACACCGTGTTCTTCGGCGGTGGCGAGGCGATCGCCTATGCCGGCGGCGGCGGCGACCGCTACATCCTGCAGAACGGCGCGTCCGGCGGGAGCGACGCCATCGTCGGCTTCAGGCCTGGCGTGGACCAGGTGGCGCTGTACGGCTACTCGCAGGCCGACGTCCGCTCCGCCGTCGCCACCGCGCAGCATGGCTCGTACGGGTCCACGCTCTCGCTGCCGGACGGGACCGACCTGACCCTGTTCGACGTGCAGGATGTGGGACGCGCGATCGCCTGACCGGCGCCTGCCGGGCGGTGTGCCTGCCGCGGCGACGGGCGCTGCCGGCCGTGCCGGCTTGCATCCCGGGAGTCCGGGGCGATGCCGCCGGCCCGGACGCGGCCGGCGACCGCGCATGAAAAAGGCCGGCCCCCGAGGGAGCCGGCCTGATCACCGCCGAGGGAAGAACCCCCGGCCCGTGGGCTAGGAGAAGTTGCCAGAGTTGAGGTTGGTGTAGTTCTGGAACACGATCTTGGTCTGGTCGGACAGGGTGATGGTGGTCGAGCCGCCGGAGACGGTGGCGGTCGCCAGCACGGCGCCCGGCGTGGAGGCGGTGTAGCCGGAGATCGAAACCTTGTCGGCGCTCTTGAAGTCGCTGATGACGTCGGTGGCGCCGCCGGTGTTGCTGGCGACGAAGTCGTAGGTGTTGACGCCGTTGGCGCCGCCGGTGAGCGACGAGGCGCCGGAGCGCACCACGAACAGGTCGGCGCCGGTGCCGCCGAGGATCGTGTTGGCGCCGAGGCCGCCGAACAGGGTGTCGCCGGCGCCGGTGGAGCCGCTGGCGTCCACGGTGCCGCTGTCGATCACGGTCAGCATGTTGCCGGCCGCGGTGCCGGTGAAGGTCACCGAGCCGCCGTTGGCGCCGAACAGGGTGACGGGGGCAGAGCCGCCGGTGACGGTGGAGTTGCCCGCGCCGCCGAGGAAGGTCAGGGCGCCGGTGCCGCCCTTGACGAGGACGTTGCCCGACCCGGCAGAGACGTAGCCGGTGGCGCCGCCGGCGTTGACGGTGTTGGAGCCGTCGTCGCCGATGACCATGGCATCGCCGACCAGGTTGTAGGTCGAGTTCGTGCCGCCGAAGATCGAGCCGCCGCCGGAGCCGAGCGTCACCACGTCTCCGGCGCCGGTGCTGTTGATCAGGATCGCGCCGGTGCCGCCGTTGATGGTCGCGCCATGGCCGGTGGCGCCGACTGTGCTGAGGCCGGAACCGCCGGTGATCAGGTCGTTGCTGGTCGAGGCGACGTAGGTGCCGCCGGAGCCGAGCGTGATCATGTTGGCGCCGGTGCCGGCGTCGACGTAATCGCTGCCGGCGCCGGTGGTGATCGTGTCGCTGCCGTCGCCCGTGTAGACGGAGAAGCTGCCGGTCGTGCCGCTGAACACGTTGGCGCCGCCGCCGGCGACAAAGATGCCGTCCGTGGCGCCCGCGTTGAAGGTCACGCCTGCCGTGCCGGACAGCACGCCCTCGAACCCGCCGGTCGCGGTTGCGCCGCTGATCGTCGTCGGGGTGGTGGCTACGTCGGTCAGGAAGGTGTAGCCGGCGGGCATGGCGACCGGCGCGGAGGCGGACAGGATGACCGCCTCGCTGGTGTTGCCCATGGGCACCGCAGGCGTCACGCCGCCGCTCGTCACGTTGAACGCGGTCAGGGTGCCAGCCCCGGCCGCCTGGTTGATGATCGAGGCGAACTGCTGGGCCACGGTGAAGTTGGTCACGCCGTTCAGCTGAACGGTCAGGATCTGGTTGTTGGCACCCGTCACGGTTACGGCGGTCATTGGGTTAGTCCCCTTTGTACGTCAGCAGGCCATGGCGGCAGCCACGACGATGCGTCGGTCCAATGGTTAACCGAACGGGACCGCCGAAGGCAAGCTTAAACGGGCATCTTAACCAGGGTGTCATATGCATATACCGGTGCGACACCCCGCTGCCGACGGTCTCGGCTTGCAGTTGAGAAAGAGAACGGGCAAGAGCAGATGACTAAAGGCCCGCATGCAATCGCATCTTCTTAATGTTGCGCTGCAGCGGCAGAGTAATTACTCGGAAGGGCCATGGTCGTTTCGGTTTCCCGTCCGGCTTTCTACTCTGGACATGGTCGGGGCGTGGCGGAATGACGCGGTGCACCATGACGGTTTCTCGGCCGCTCACGGATTCCGCGGCACGCCATTGCGAGTCGGCAGACACGCATTGCTGGAATAATTCCTTTAAATGAGACGCGATGCCGAAGATGTTAACGCCTCTCAGCCCGGAGCCGGGTCGGTGCGGCCCTGGCCGAGATCAGCGCGGCTGTCCTGTGGGCAGCACGCCGCCGGACCGGGGCGGCCGGCGATATGCGTCCGCCGAGGGCTGCGTTACACCCTGGCCGGGCGCGATGCCGCGCCGGCGCTGGCTCCATGCCGCACAAACCCGGAAGGATGGCCGATGACGACGCTGCAGCAGGACGCCGACCTTGGGCAGGCCGGCAGCCCGGAAAGCGCCCGGCCAGCGACTGACGGCGCGGCCCCGGGCGAGGTGGCGCCACGCCTGCCGGTCATGGCCGCGGCGCCGCTGCCGGACCGGCTGCTCCGCCATGCGCGGGTGCTGCCGGACCGCTACGCCCTGCTGCCGCTGCTGCCGCGCGGCAGGGTGGTGGTCGAGGTCGGCGTGGCGACCGGCGATTTCTCCGCCGAAATCCTGCGCGTCTGCCAGCCGAGCCGGTTCGTGGCGATCGACGACTTCCGCTTCCACACCTGGCCGATGCTGTGGGCCGGCCGGCCGGTGGCCGAGATCTTCGGCGGACGCAGCCATGTCGAGTACTACCGGGAACGCTTCGCAGCGCCCATCGCCGCGGACCGGATGCTGGTGATGCACGACGACAGCGCGCGGGCGCTGGAGAACCTCGGCGACGCCACGGTGGACGTGGTCTACCTCGACGCCGACCACGCCTACGAGTCCGTGCGTCGCGAGCTGGCGATCGTGCGGCGCAAGCTGCGGCCGGACGGGATCCTGGTGCTGAACGACTACACCATGCTCGACGTCGTGGGCCCGAGGCTGGAGCCGTACGGGGTGATCCAGGCGGCGCACGAGTTCATGGTCGAGCACGGCTGGGAGATGACCCACCTGGCGCTGCAGCCGTACATGTACTGCGACGTGGCCCTGCGGCGCGTGGTGGAGCCGGACGGGCGGTCACGGGCGCGGCGGCTGGCCGGGGCGGTGCTGCGGCGGGTGGGACTGCGCTGAACGGGGCCTGAAGGCTGCCTTCCGCCACGCCAAATGCCCGCCTCCCGGGACGCTCTTTCGGGAAACCCCAGGACGCACCCTGCCCTTCCGCCGCATCCCCGCCTGGGCTTTCCTGTCAAACGCCGGTCCAGGGGCGCTGCCCCTGGCGGGTCCAGGGCAGAGCCCTGGCCTTGCCTGCTTCGGAGAACGCCGCGATGGACCAGACCCTGCCCACCCAGTCCGCGATGGTGGCCGCCCTGGCGACGCCCGCGCTCGACCCGGTGTTCGAGCGCCCGACGCTGCTGGAAACGGAGAGCGCCTGGCACGGCCACGTGCCGTTCGCGCACTGGGTGGTGTCGGCGGCGCGGCCGGAGGTGCTGATGGAGCTGGGGACGCACAACGGGGTGTCGTATGCCGCGATGTGCGAGCAGGTGCGGCGCGAGGGCTTGGCGACGCGCTGCTTCGCGGTGGACACCTGGGCGGGCGACGAGCACGCGGGCTTCTACGGCGAGGACGTGTTCGCGACGCTGAGTCGGTTCCACGCGGAGCGCTACGGCACCTTCTCGCGGCTGCTGCGCTGCACGTTCGACGAGGCGCTGCCGTATGTCCCGGACGGCAGCGTGGACCTGCTGCACATCGACGGGCGGCATCGCTACGAGGACGTGGCGCACGATTTTTCCACATGGACGCCGAAGCTGTCGCCGCGCGCCGTGGTGCTGTTCCACGACACCAACGTCAGGGAGCGCGGCTTCGGGGTGTGGCGGCTGTGGGCGGAGCTGCGGGAGCGGCATCCCTCGTTCGAGTTCCTGCACGCGCACGGACTGGGCGTCCTGCTGGCGGGCGACACGCCGCCGGACGCGCTGGCGGCGCTGTGTGCGCTGGACCCGGCGGGGGTGGCGCGGGTGCGCGAGCGGTTCTCCAGGCTCGGCGAGCGGGGCGAGGTCACGCAGTCGCTGATGCTGCAGCGGCGGTTCACGGCAGAGGTGCAGGCGGCGGAGGTGGCTGCGCGCGAGTGGGGCGAGCGGCTGGCGGCCACGGTCGGCGACAGCCCGGCGCGGCTGGCGGTCGCGGAGGCGGAGCGTCGGGCGCTGCGGCTGCAGCTGTCCGCGGCCAAGGCGAACGTGGCGGCGCTGGAGCGCGAGGCGGCGGCAGAGCGCGCCGGCGAGCGGGCGGCGGCGGCGGCGCGCGAGGCGGCGCGGGCGGCGGAGGCGGCGGCGGAGCGCGCGGCCTTCGAGGCGGAGCTGGCGCGGCGCTCGGCGGAGTGGGAGGCGGCGGCGCGGCGGGCGCACGGCGAGGCGGTGGACAGCGTGCGCGCGGCCTGGGCCGAGGTGGCGCGGCTGCGCGAGGACCGCCGGCTGATCCTGGGCTCGACGGCCTGGCGCGTGACGCAGCCGCTGCGCGCGGGGGTGAGGATGCTGCGTCCGGGCGGGGCGGGCGAGCCGCAGGCGGAGTCCGACGCGACGCCGCTGCCGGAGCTAGCGCCGCTGCGTCTCGGGGTGTCGCGTGAGGCATCTCCGGCGGCGCAGGACGCGGCGGACGCGGCGATGGAGTCGGCCGGGGACGACCCGGGGCTGCAGGACCCGGCTTCCGGGGACGATGGCGCCGCGGGCGAGCGGGCCATGACGGACATGACGACGGCAGGTGTCGCGGACCGGGCGGGCGCTGCATGGGCGGGGCGCCGGGGAAGAATCCTGTTCCTGTCGGGCGAGGCGCACACGCCGGGGAGCATCTACCGGGTCGAGCGCTATGCCGCGACCGCGCGCGCCCTGGGCTGGCAGGCGGAGGCGCTCGGCCTGCGCGGGGTGGACGACGCGGTGCTGGCCGGCGCCGACATCGTGGTGCTGTGGCGCGTGGCGTGGGAGGGCCACATCGACGGCATCGTGTCCGTGTGCCGCAGGCAGGGCACGACCGTGGTGTTCGACGTGGACGACCTGATGATCCGCCCTGAGCTGGCCACCATCGAGGTGATCGACGGCATCCGCTCGCAGCGCTTCTCCGAGGACGGCACGCGCGAGTTCTTCGCCCGGGTGCGCAGGACCATGGACGCCTCGGATTTCGTGACGGTGACCACCGACGAGCTGGCGAGCCACGTGCGCGAGCTGCAGCAGATCGCGCACGTGCTGCCGAACGGCTGGGACGAGGAGTCGCTGGCGGCGGCGCGGCGCGCCCTGCGACAGCGGCGCGACAGCGGCGAGGGCGAGGGCCTGCTGCGCATCGGCTACGCCGGCGGCTCGCGCACCCACCAGCGCGACTTCGGCCTCGCGGTCGGCGCGGTGGCGGCGCTGCTGGCGCGGCGGCCGGAGGCGCGGCTGGTGCTGTTCCGCGACCCGTCGAGCGGCGAGGGCGTGGTTCTGGCGGGCGAGTATCCGGAGCTGAAGGCGGTGGCGGCGCAGATCGAGTGGCGCGACATGGTGCCGCTGGCGCTGCTGCCGGCGGAGATGGCGCGCTTCGACATCAACCTGGCGCCGCTGGAACTCGGGAATCCGTTCTGCGAGGCGAAGAGCGAGCTGAAGTGGTGGGAGGCGGCGCTGGTCGAGGTGCCGACGATCGCCTCGCCGACCGGGCCGTTCTCGCGCGCGATCGAGGATGGGCGCACCGGGCTGCTGGCCGATGGAGAGGCGGCGTGGGCGGCGGCGCTGGAGCGTCTGGCGGCCGATCCGGCGCTGCGGGCGAGGATGGCGCGCGACGCCTACCATGCGGCGCTGGCGGAGTGGGGGCCGAACACCCGCGCAGAGGCGCTGCAGGACGTGCTGTCGCAGGTCGCCGGCGGGCGCGAGGGCGCACGCGGGTTCGAGCTGGAGCTGCGTCGCTCCGGCGCGATCGGAGCGCGAACGGTTGACGGAGCCGGCGCGTCCCGCCCTGCCCTGCCGGTGCTGGTCGACTCCGAGGTGCTGTTCGTCCACGACGGGCTGCGCGACGCCGCGGTCACGGTCGTGATCCCCGTCTACAACTACGCCGACTACGTGGTGGAAGCGCTGGAAAGCGTCGCGGCCCAGGACCTGCGGCCGCTCGACCTGGTGGTGATCGACGACGGCTCCACCGACGAGTCGGTGCCGATGGTGCTCGACTGGGTGCGGGCAAATGCAGGGCGGTTCAACCGCGTGGTGGTGCGCCGCCACCTCGCCAACGCCGGGCTCGGCTTCGCGCGCAACAGCGCGTTCGCGGCCGCGGAGACGCCGTTCGTGCTGCCGCTCGACGCGGACAACCGCCTGGCGCCGGGGTGCTGCACGCGGCTGCTGGCGGCGATGGCGGGCGGCGGCGCGTTCGCCTACCCGCAGATCCGCTCGTTCGGCGACAGCGACCTGGTGTTCGGCGTGCTGCCGTTCTCTCCCGGTCGGCTGATGAGCGGCAACTACGTCGACGCCATGGCCCTTGTGGCGAAGTGGGCCTGGGCGGCGGGCGGCGGCTACGACCACGTGCGCTTCGGCTGGGAGGACTACGACTTCTGGTGCCGGCTGGTGGAGCGCGGGCTGTGGGGGGAGGCGGTGGGCGAGGTGCTCGCGGAGTACCGCGTGCACCGGGGGTCGATGATCCACACGCAGACCGAGCAGCGGGGAAACAAGCGGGCGCTGGTGGACGACATGGAGCGCAGGCATCCGTGGCTCAGGATTGCGGGGCGGCGGATGCTGTAGGCAGGGAAGGCCAGGAGCTCTGCCCCTGGACCCCGCCATGGGCGAGCCGCCCCTGGACCGGCGCAACGGAAGGCAAGGCTCATCGAAGCAGGTGACTCCAGGACGCGGGTCTGGGGGCGCCTGCCCCCGGCGGGTCCAGGGCAGAGCCCTGGCCTTCCTTTCCTGCCTGTCAGGCCGGCTGGACCTCCATCTCGCCGACGACCTCGCGTGTCTCGGGGGTGGCGACGAGCTGTCCCTCCCACTTGGCCACGACGGCGGCGGCGAGCGAGTTGCCGATCACGTTGGTGGCCGAGCGGCCCATGTCGAGGAAGGTGTCGATGCCGAGCAGGAGCAGCAGCCCTTCCTCGGGCAGCGAGAACTGGCTGAGCGTGGCCGCAATCACGACGAGCGAGGCGCGCGGCACGCCGGCGACGCCCTTGGAGGTGAGCATCAGGGTGAGCAGCATGGCGATCTGGGTGCCGAGACCGAGCTGGATGTCGTAGGCCTGGGCGATGAACACGCTCGCGAAGGTGCAGTACATCATCGTGCCGTCGAGGTTGAACGAGTAGCCGAGCGGCAGGACGAAGCTGGTGATCTTGGGCGCGATGGGGAACTTGGCGAGCTGCTCCAGCATCTTCGGGTAGGCGGCCTCCGAGGAGGCCGTGGAGAAGGCGAGCAGGAACGGCTCCTGCACCAGGCGGATCAGGCGCGACACGCTCGGGCCGAGGATCAGGAAGCCGGCGAGCACCAGCAGGCCCCACAGGCAGACCAGGCCGAAGTAGAACTCGCCCATGAACTTGGCGTAGTTGACGAGGATGCCGAGGCCGTTGGTGGCGATGGTGGCGGCCATGGCGCAGAACACGGCCAGCGGTGCCAGCTTCATCACGTAGCCGGTGACGCGCAGGATGATGTGCGACAGGCCCTCGATGCCGAGGAGCACCACGTGGGCCTTCTCGCCCATGGCGGCGCAGGCGACGCCGAAGAACAGCGAGAACACGACGATCTGCAGGATCTCGTTGTCCACCATCGGGCGCATCGCGGAGTCGGGGAACACGTGCTTGACGAAGCCGTCGAGCGTGAGCGCGTGCGGGTCGATGCCGCCGACGACGCTGGCTGCGGCGGCGGTCGCGACCTTGTGGATGCCGATGCCGGGGCCGAACAGGTTGACCAGGATCAGGCCCAGGGTGAGCGAGACCAGGGACGCGCACACGAACCACAGCATCGCCTTGCCGCCGACGCGGCCGACCGCGCCGGTGTCGGACATGTGGCCGATGCCGGTCACCAGGGTGGAGAACACCAGCGGCGCGATGATCATCTTGATCAGGCGCAGGAAGATCATGCTGCCGAACGAGATGTAGCCGGCAAACAGCTTGTGCGTCGCGGGGTCGGCGGTCTGGCTGTTGACCAGGGCGCCTGTGGCGATCCCCAGGATCATGGCGACGACGATGTAGGTCGTCATGCGGCTCGACTTCATGGCGGGCGGAACCTTCCTGGGGCGCGGGTGGCCGGACGACGCTCGCGGGCGGGGCACAGGCCGCGATGCCAGGACGCGAAGTCCCTGCCATAAGCATGCACGATTCCTGCCAGCAGAGGCGGCATGCCGGGCCGGGCGCACTGCTCCGCGTCCCCCGCCCTGCAGGGGCGCGAGCGGCATCGGGCGTGGACGCGATGGTCGCGGCGCGGCGGCCGCAGGGTGGGCGGATCGTCACGCCGGCACGGCCGAGACGCCGGATCTGGCGCCGGTGCTGCGGCTAGGGCGTGAGCAGGCTGATCCCGGCGTGGCCCGGGCTGGGGCCCGTCGGGGCGAAGCAGTAGCTGCGGCCCATGGCCGCGGCGAGGACGAGCTGCACGAGGCAGAGGCAGAGCAGGCACAGGCGCGTGCGTTTCGTCCTCGAACCGTCCAGCGGCGGGGCCCACGCCGCGAGGCCGGTGCTAGACAGCGCGAGCAGCAGCGGCGTGAACTCCATCCGGTAGCGGAACGCCATGTACCAGGCCGCGAGCATGAGCGCGGGGGCAAGGCACAGCCCGGCGGCCAGGGCGCCGGCACCGGGCAGGCCGCGTCCCGTGCGGATGAGGGCCGCGCCGCGCCACGCCAGCACGCACCACAGCGGGTCCGTCAGCACGATGCTGGACGACGGCAGCTCCAGGGCGTCGAACAGCCGGGCGATGCGGCCGTCGAGCGGCATCGCCGCCTCCGCCGCGGCGCTCCAGACCGGGGCCGCGTAGTAGAGCACGCCGATCGGGACACGACGGACGTTGAACAGGCCGAAGCGGTCAAGGCGTTCGAGGCGGTCGGGGTGCGTGGCGATCTGCAGGACCTGCGCGTGCATGTCGGCGAAGCACAGCAGGTTGCCCCAGCGGGCCTGGTTGACGGCCAGGGCCGCGGCCACCGACGCGAGGGCGATCCCGCACGGCAGCCGGAGTCCGGACCGCAGCAGGCGGCTCGCGAGGCCGCCCGCCCAGAGCGCCAGTGCGCGGGGCGCGGCGGAGGCGGGACGCGGGGTGTCGGCCGCCAGGGCGCGGAGCACGAGCAGTCCGAGCGCCGCGAGCAGCCCTGCCCCGGTGGTGCTGCGGGTGAGCAGGCACAGGCCGGCGCAGGCGGCGGCGGCTGCCATCGCGCGGACGTCGGCGCCCCGCAGGAGGCTGCGCATCGCGAACAGCACGAAGCCCATGGCGAGCGACCAGGCCCAGAGGATCGACTCGTGGTAGATCAGTGCACCGCGCCAGGCGAGCAGCATCGGCGGGCCGCCCAGGGCGCAGCACAGCAGCAGCGGCGGCGCCAGCGCGTGGCGGGTGGCGGC
>CAXSFU010000005.1:0-87695 GCA_964236695.1 uncultured Acetobacteraceae bacterium
GCCCGAACGGCCTTCCCCCGGCACGCGTCCCCCGCCACCCCGCCCGCCGCCACCCCGCCCGCCGCCGCCGGCGCGTCCTGCCCACACTCCTGCATGGCGACAGCCTGCCACCGCGGCAGTCGGACCTGTCAATCCGCACCCCGCGACGCTACATCCGACTGGCCGGCCATCGTCGCGGCGCGGCCCGGGCGGGCCGCGCGGACCGCCAGGCAGGACGACGAGGACGCGATGGACACCGGCACGACCAGCACCGCAGACCCCACCCCGCCGCTGACCCGCGCCAGGCCGCGCCGCGGCGCCCGCCCCGACGCTGCCGCCGGCTCCGCTGCCGCCGACCCCGCGGCCGCTGCCAGGGCCACGGCGCGCGCCCAGGCCCGTGCCTGGACCCGCGAGCAGACCCGCCTCGGCCGCCGCACCGCCGCCCCCGCGATCGCCGCCGGCCTCGCCTCCACCCTGCTCGCCATCGCCCAGGCGTTCTGCATCGCCCGCGTGCTCGACCTGGCGCTCGCCGGCGGCACCCTGCCGATGGCCGACGCCGCCACCCTGTCGCTCCGGGCCGCCCCCTGGCTCGCGGCCTTCGCGATCCTCGCCCTCGGCCGCGCCGGGCTGCTGCTCGCCGCCGAGCGCGCCGCCTTCGCCGCCGGCGCCGCCGCCCGCCGCCGCCTGCGCACCGACGCCCTGTCGCGCCTGTTGCAGGCCGGCCCGTCGCTGCTGCGCCTGCGCCCGTCCGGCGAGCTGACCGCCGCCGTGGTCGATCGCATCGAGGCGCTCGACGGCCTGTTCTCCCGCTGGGTGCCCGCCGCCACCCTGGCCCTGCTCGCCCCCACCGCCGTCGCCGTCGCCGCCCTGCTCGCCGACCCGTTCGCCGCCCTCGTGCTGATCTGCGCCGGCCTGCTGGTCCCCGTCGCCATGGCCCTGTCCGGCATCGGCGCCGCCGCCGCCTCCAAGCGCCAGTTCCTCGCCCTCGCGCGCCTGCAGGCCCGCTTCCTCGACCGCGTCCGCGGCATCGCCACCATCGTGCTGTCCGGCCGCACCGAGGACGAGGCCCGCGCCCTCGCCGCCGCCGCCGACGAGCTGCGCCGGCGCACCATGCGCGTGCTGCGCGTCGCCTTCCTGTCCTCCGCCGCCCTGGACTGCGCCCTGGCCGCCGCCCTCGTCATCCTCGCCCTGCACGACGGCCACGCCCTGCTCGCCGCCACCGTGCTGCCGCCCGGTGCGACGGCGGCGGCCGGCGCCATCCCCGCCCGCGCCCTGACCCCCGCCACCGCGCTGTTCTGCCTGCTGCTCGCCCCGGAGTTCTTCGCCCCCCTGCGCGTCTTCTCCCTGGCCTACCAGGACCGCCTGCAGGCCGCCGGCGCCGCCGAGGTGCTGGCCTCCCTGCCGCCGCCCGCCACCGTCCCCGATGGCTCGTCCCCTGAAATCCGCACCGTGGCCGCGCGCGGCGTCGCCGTCGCCTTCGACGACGTCCGCCTGTCCTGGGACCCGGCCCGCCCGCCCGCGCTCGACGGCATGAGCTTCCGCGTCCCCGCCGGCGAGACCCTCGTCCTCGCCGGCCCGTCCGGCGCCGGCAAGTCCACCGTGATCGAGGTACTGCTCGGCTTTGCCCGCCCCGACTCCGGCCGCGTCCTGCTCAACGGCGCCGCCATCGAGACCATCGTCCCCTCCGCCCTGGCGAAGCTCACCGCCTGGATCGGCCAGAAGCCGGTGCTGTTCGCCGGCACCCTGCGCGAGAACATCGCCTTCGGCCGCCCCGACGCCACGGACGCCGAGGTCGAGCAGGCCGCCAGCCGCGCCCAGGTCGACAGCTTCGCCGCCGTGCTCCCCGACGGCCTCGACACCGTGATCGGCGACGCCGGCCACGGCCTGTCCGGCGGCCAGGCGCAGCGCGTCGCCATCGCCCGCGCCTTCCTGCGCAACGCCCCCCTGCTGCTGCTCGACGAGCCCACCGCCCACCTCGACCCTGCCACCGAGGCCGAGGTCCTCGAAAGCCTGCGCCGCCTCGCCGTGGGCCGCACCGTGATCCTGGCCAGCCACTCCGCCGCCGCCCACGGCTTCGGCGGACGCCGCCTCGACATCCGCGACGGCCGCGCCGCCGGGGTCAGGGGCGCGGCATGAGAAGGCAAGGCCAGGGGCTCTGCCCTTGGACCCCGCCAAAGGCAAGCCTTTGGAACCCGATACTTAAGTCCAGGGTTTCCAAAGGGCTCGGCCCTTTGGCGGGTCTGGGCAGAGCCCAGCCTTGCTTCCTTCCTGGAATTCCCACCCCATGACCCCCCTCCTGCGCATCCTCGCCCTCTGGCGCGCCCGCACCGGCTGGCTCCTGCTCGGCATCGTGGTTTCCCTGGCCTCGGTCGCCTCCGCCGTCGCCCTGCTGACCCTGTCCGGCGCCTGGATCGGCTCCGTGGTCGCCGGCACCCCGCTCGACGGCCCCGGCCTGGTCGCCCCCGCGCTCGACAACCCCGTGCTCGGCGACGCCGGCCGCGCCCTCGCCGCCGCCGGCGCGCTCGGCGCCGGCCTGGCGCTCGCCTTCACCGGCGCGGCCCTGTTGCGCTCCGTCGGCATCGCCCGCGTCGTCCTGCGCTACGCCGAGCGCCTGCTCACCCACGAGGCCACCTTCCGCGCGCTGGCCGACCTGCGCGTCTGGTTCTTCCGCGGCCTGGCCGTGCGCTCCGCCGGCGGCCTCGGCTTCCGCCGCGCCGGCGACGTATTGTCCCGACTGGTCGGCGACGTCGAGGCGCTGGATGGCCTCTACCTGCGCATCCTGGTTCCCGCCTGCGCCGCCGTGCTGCTGCTGCCGGTGCTCGCGGTGCTGTTCGGCCGACGCGACCCGGCGCTCGCGCTTGAGGTCTGCGCCTGCTTCGCGCTCGCCGCCTTCGCGCTGCCCCTGGCCGCCGCGCGCATCTCCGCGGCCAGTGGCGCTCGCCTGGCGGAAACCGCCTCCGCGCTGCGCGTCGCCTCGCTCGACACCCTGTCCGGCCTGCGCGAGGTCCGCGCGTTCGGCGCCGAGGACCGCTCGCTCGCCCTGGTGCAGTCCCGCGAGGCCGCCCTGCTTTCCGCCCAGCGCGACATCGCGCGCCGCGGCAGCTACGCCGCGGCGCTCGCCTTCCTGTGCGGCCAGGCGGCGCTGTTCTGCGTCCTGCTCGCCGCCTGGCGCCACCCGCTGTACGCCGTGCCCGGCGCCTTCCTCGTGGTCGCGGCCTTCGAGGTCGCCGGCGGCCTGTCGCGCGCCGGCGTCCTCGCCGGCGCCGCCTCGGCCGCCGCCGCGCGTGTGCTCGACGCGGCCGAGGGCCCGCTCGCCGTCCCGGAGCCTGCCGCCCCGCAGCCTCTGCCGCCCGGCAGTGGCCTGCGCTTCGACGCCGTCTCCTTCCGCTACGCCATCGACCGTCCCCCCGTGCTCGATGCCCTGACCCTCGACATTCCCCAGGGGGCGCGCGTCGCCGTCCTCGGCCCCTCCGGCGCCGGCAAGTCCACCCTGGCGGCGCTGGCGCTGCGCGTCTGCGTCCCCGACTCTGGCCGCGTCACCCTGGGCGGCACCGACATCGCCGACCTCCCGTCCGACGCCCTGCGCTCCCGCCTGTCCTGGCTCGGCCAGACCACCCACCTGTTCGCCGACACCATCCGCGCCAACCTGCTGCTCGCCCGCCCGTCCGCCACCGACGCCGAGCTGTGGGACGCGCTCGACCAGGCCGAGATCGGCGCCACCGTGCGCGCACTCCCCGGCGAACTCGACGCCTGGCTCGGCGAGGGCGGCGCCGGCCTGTCGGGCGGGCAGGGGCGCCGCGTCGCCCTGGCCCGCGCGCTGCTCTCGCCCGCCCCGGTGCTGATCCTCGACGAGCCCTGCGCCGGCCTCGACTCCCAGACCGAGCGCGCCTTCCTCGCCACCCTGAACGTCGTCGCTCCGGGCCGTTCCGTGCTGCTCATCACCCACCGGCTGACCGGCGTGGAGCGGCTCGACCGCATCTACCGCCTGTCCTCCGGGGTCGCGGTGGCGGCCGCCGCCTGAAGGCAGGGGCCAGGCCCCGCCGAAGGCACGCTCCCGGAAACCGCGACGCGTGCCAGCAGCCGAAAGCCTTGGCTTACCGAAGCGAGCAAGGCTGGGCTCTGCCCAGACCCGCCAGGGGCGAGCCGTCCTGGACCGGCTTTCTCGATGGTTGGATTCCAAAGGCTCGCTTTTGGCGGGGTCCAGGGGCAGAGCCCCTGGCCTTCCTGTTCTGTCATGGCAACCAAGCGCCCGTGTCAGGCAGGAAACGCCGCCGCAGTCCGGGTTCCGGCGAGGCAGGGCGCAGGCGATCCTGGTCGATGCCCCGGCCGGATCGTCGACGGGGCCGGCAGGCGGACGGCCCGGCGACCGTCAGCAGCGCGCCTGGCCGGGAGGGCAGGCGTGCTGCGCCGGCGCATCCAGCCGGGCTGCGGGGGCCGGTGGCCGTCCCTGGCTGCCAGGCCGCTGGGCTTCCGGCTGCGGCCCGCCGCCGCCCGGCCGTCCCTGCGACTGTCCGAAACCCTGTGCCTGCCCGAGGCCCTGCGGCGGCCCGCCCGGGCGAGGCTGACCCATCGGCCCGCCTGGCGGTGCCTCCTCGCGCCGCGCCCCGGTCTGCTCTCCGCCCCGCCCCGGCCCGCCCCCGCCGAAGCCGCCGAACCCCGGACCCCCCGGCCTGAACTGTCCCGCACCGCCGCCTGGACCGCCGCCCGGAGCACCGCCCCCCGGGCCGCCACTCCCGCTCCCGGGACGCACGCCTGCCGCGCCAAAGCCCGCGGCGGCGGGCACGCCGCCCCCGGGCCCGCTGCCACGCATGACTTCGGGCAGCGGCGCGGCGGGACGCTCCTGCCCGCCCCGGCCTGCCTCTCGCCCCGGCTCCTGCAGTCCTCCGCGATCCGGCTGCCACGGCGCCCGGCCGAAGCCCGGCCGCTGCGGCGCGGCGCCCGCGTCCCGCCGCCCGAACGGGCCGCGGCCGTCGCCCGGCGGCGGCAGCCCGCGACCCTCGGGATGCGACCGCTCCAGCCGCTCGCGCAGCCCAGGCGGCGCCCCGTGCCAGCCGCGCCCCCGGTCGTAGTACCCCCAGCCGCCCTGCTCCCCCACGAACACCAGGGGGACCGGCTCGCCCTCGATCTCCTCGACCGGCACGCCATCGACGTAGGTCAGTCCGTCCGGCCCGACATACGGCACACCCGACGGCGGCGCGTAGTACCCGCCCACCGATCCGTCCGCCGCCGGATAGCCGTAGCCGGTCCCCCCGCCCGGATACCCGTAGGCCGGCACGGAGGGGACCGGCTGCTCCTGCGCGCCGTAGCCCGCCGCCGTGTACCCCTGCGCCGCGTATCCCGGCGCCCCATAGCCCTGCGCCCCGGAGCCTTGCGCCACGCCGTAACCCTGTGCCGCGCCGTACCCTGGCGCAGCATAGCCACCGCCCGCGGTGCCGTAGCCGCCCGACTGCGGCACGCACCCCGCAAGAAGCAGGGCACCCGAGCAGGCTCCGGCCAGATACGCGCGGCGACCACCGACCATGACGACCCTCGTTCCCACCGGCCACCGGCCGAACCCGGGGCCCGGCACCCCACCGACCCCGCCGCGCCACCACCTGCCGAGCCCCGACGCACAACCCAACGTCCAGGAACTGCCCGCGTCCCAGCAAAGGCCGGTCCACGGACAACCCCTCCAGTGGCCTCTCCAAAGATCCAGGCGAATCGCCTGAATCCTTGGCCGCCTCCGCCCCTGCGGGTCCAGGGCAGCGCCCTGGCCCTGCCTCCTACCCCGCCACCGACCCCGCCGGCTGCCGCCCCGGCGCAACTCCCCCCGCCAGCCCAGCCTCTCCGCCCGCCAGCCCGCCCGCGAACCCCACCGGCGCGAGCCCGCCCCGCCGCGTCGCCACCACCGCCGCCGGTTCGCGCTCCGCCGCCATCGCCCTGCGGAACTGGCGTAGCTCCCGGCTGGGCTGCACCTCGTCGATCGTGCAGAACAGCCCGCCGCGCCGCGCCAGCCGCCCCAGGCTCGTGCGGCTGCTCCACACCGCCAGCGCCGGCGAGACCAGCAGCGCGAACAGCGCCGGCAGCAGCACCACCTCCTGCCCCGGCCGCAGCGCCGCGACCCCCGCGACCCACGCCGCGCCGGCCGCGAGATACGGCCACAGCAGCCGCAGCGCCTCGCCCCAGCCGACGCCGCGGTCGCAGCGTGCCTGCGTGCCCCAGCCCACCGAGCGCCCGCCCAGCGTCGCCGCGACGAACTGCGCCGAGACCACCAGGTTCAGCGGCATCAGCAGCACGGTGAGCGCCTGGTCCAGCGCCACCCCGGCCAGCGCCGCCGCCCGCCCGCCGAAGGCCGCCGACTGCCGCCGGCTCGCCAGCACCACCCCGAGCGAGGCCAGCCGCGGCAGCAGCACCAGCGCCAGCAGCGGCCACCACGCTTCCGCAGCCAGGCGCCGCCCCGCCGCCGCCGGCGCCAGGCTGAGCAGCACCGCGAAGCCCACCCACACCGGCCCCGCCACGTAGAACGAGATGCCCGCCCCCAGGTGCAGGCGCCCCATGAAGCGCAGCCGCGGCCACAGCATCACCCGCAGGTGCTGCAGGTTGCCCTGGCACCAGCGCCGCTCGCGCGCGGTGTGGTCGATCAGGTTCGGCGGCACCTCCTCGAAGGTGTCGCCCAGGGTGGGGTCGAGGTGCACTTCCCACCCCGCCGCCTGCATCAGCGCCGCCTCCACCACGTCGTGGCACAGGATCTCGCCCCCCAGCGGCGCCCGCCCCGGCAGCACCGGCAGCGCGCAGTGCTCCAGGAACGGCGCGATCCGGATGATCGCGTTGTGCCCCCAGTAGTTGGCCTGCGCGCCCTGCCACAGCACCGCGCCCTCCGCCCACAGCGGCGTGTACAGCCGCATCGCGAACTGCGTCATCCGCGCGAACAGCGTTTCGCGGTTCACCGCGTACGGGATGGTCTGGATCATGCCCACGCGGGGCTCGGCCGCCATGCGCGCCATCAGCCGCCCGATGGTGGCGCCGCTGATCAGGCTGTCTGCGTCGAGCACCACCATGAGGGCGTAGCGGTCGCGGCAGCGCGCGCAGAACTCCGCGATGTTGCCGGTCTTGCGCCCCGTGTTGACCACCCGCCTGCGGTAGAACACCCCGGGATCGCCCAGAAGCGCGAACCGCGCCGCCTCCTCGCGCGCCAGCTCCGCCGAGGTGGTGTCGCTCAGCACGTGCAGGTCCACCGCGTCGAGCCCGGCGTCGCACAGCGAGGCACGCATCGCGCGCACCGCGGCGAACACCCGCGCCGCATCCTCGTTGCACACCGGCAGCAGCACCGCCGTGCGCGCCCCCGCCCCGCCGCGCAGCGAGGCCGCCGCCGCCGCCCCCGCAGCGCTGTCCGTCGCGCCTGGCCCCAACCCGTCCGCGTCCGCCCCGTTCACGCCGGCGGACAGCGCCGCCCCGAACGCGCCCCCGCCCGCCTCCCAGCCAGGCCCAGCCGCGTCCTGCGTCCCGCCGCGCCCCGCCAGCCCGAGCCCGCGCAGGGCGCGCAGCCCCAGCCCGAGCAGCGGCGGCACCGCGTGCAGCGCCAGCCCTGCCAGCATCGCCACGAACAGCGCCAGCAGCGGCCAGCGCAGCACGCCGAGCGCCGGCCCGAACCCGTCCGCCGTCCACGCCACCCCGGCCAGCGTCAGCCCCGCGAGCGGCCCGAGCAGCAGGAACGCCCGGCTCACGACGCCCGCCGCATCGCAGCGCACGCCGCCGCACGGTCCCGCGCCTCGCACAGGAACCGCTCCGCCTCGCCCGCGCCCTCTGCCCCGATCGCCTCGACCGTCTCGCCGCAGGCCACCGCCCGCGCCGCCTCGTCGCGCGCGAAGCCGTGCAGCGCCGCCGCCGCGCCCGCCTCGCCGCCGAACTGGAACCCGACCTGGCTGCGATACGCGCCCGCCGCCGCCAGCTTGCGCGCCATCGCCGCCCCCGCCGCCACCGCGACGCCTGCACACCCCGACAGCGCCGCCGGCGCGGGGCCGTCGCCGTGCCGGATCGCATACGGCGTGTCGCGATACCACCACACCGGCGCCCGCCCCGCCCCGGCCACCGACTCGCGTACCCCACGGACCACCTGCAGGTGGTCCGCGTGCCCGCCAAGACCCTGCGGCGCCAGCACCAGCGCCGGCGCCACCCGCACCGCCAGCCCGCCGACCAGCTCCGCCACGTCCTGCCACGCCGCGTCGTCCCCGCGCACGCCGGCGAACAGCTCGGCCGCGCTGCCGTAGCCGCGATGCGGCGCCTCCTCCAGGTCGAGGTGCAGGCACTCCGAGAAGCCGAGGATGCGCGCCGCCGCCCGGTCCTCGTCGCGGCGCAGCGCCATGTAGTCCACCTCCGCCCCCAGCCCCTTGTCGAGCTGGCACGCCAGCGCGAACCCCCGCGCCGGCACCACCGAGCGGGTGAACACCGTCGCCAGCACCGTGCGCCATCCGGCGTCGGCCAGCACCACGGCCAGCGCCCCGCAGGAGAACGCCACGTCGTCGAGGTGCGGCGACACGAACAGCGCGCACGGCGCGTCCCGCCCCGCGGAAAAAGTGGCGCTCACAGCAGGTGCGGCTCCGCCCTGAACCGGCACGGCGTGACCGGCAGACCCGGATCGACGCCGCGGTCCACCGGCGCGCGCGCCACCTGCGCATACACGTCCATGATCCGCCGCCCGACCGAGGCCCACGAGTACACCCGCCGGCACTCCTCCAGCCCCGACGCCGCCAGCCGCCCGAGCAGCGCCCGGTCCGCGATCACCCGCCGCAGCGAGTCCGCCAGCCCCGCCACGTCGCCCGGCTCGCTCAGCAGGCCGTTCTCCCCATGGCGGAGGCAGTCCACCACGCCCACCGCACGGCACGACACGCACGCCAGCCCCGACGCCATTGCCTCCAGGATCGTGTTGGAGAACCCTTCCGCATACGTCGGCGACACGAACACGTCCGCCTGCCGGTACACCGCCGGCACGTCGTCGTACGCGACGTGCCCCGTCATCCGCACCCGCTCCGACAGCCCGAGCGCCACGATCCGCTCCGCCACCGCATCGAAGTCCGGCCCGATCCCCGAGTACACCAGCGAGAACGCAACCCCCTCGTCCGCCAGCACCCGCGCCGCCGCCAGCAGGTCCAGCGCGCCCTTCCGCGCGTCGACCCGCCCGTGGTACAGCAGCACCGGCGGCCCCGCGTCCCGCGCTGCCCCGAACCCCAGCGCCGGCGCCCGCCCCTCGGCCGGCGTGAACCGCCCGACGTCCACCGCCCCAGGCACGATCGTGAACCGCGCCGGATCGGTGCCCAGCCGCCCCTCGACCTCGTCGGCGAACGAGCGGCAGCCGATCAGCACCGCGCCCGCGTGGTCCAGCACCCGCGTCATCGCCAGCCGGTGCGTCTCGCAGCACGATCCCACCCAGTGCCCGTCGCCGCCCTGGATCGACACCACGCTCGGCACCCCCAGCAGGCGCGACGCCAGCAGCACCGCCCACCCCGTCGGATACCCGTACTGCGCGTGCAGCACGTCGAACGGCGCCCGCGCGTGCTCGCGCCGGATCGCTTCCACCATCGTCTCCACGTCGCGCTCGAAGTCGCCCGTGGTCTGCTCGCCGAGCTGCTCCAGCCCCACCACGCGCACCCCCGCCACCGGCGGCGGCGGCCCGCCGCCGTACACCGCGCGGCCGAACGCGTCCCCGCGATACTGGCTGATCATGGTGACCTCGTGCCCCGCGCCCGCCAGCTCGTGCAGCAGGTTGCGCGCGTACACGCTCATCCCCGAGATCGCGGGGAAGTAGCGACGGCTGACAAAACAGATCCTCACGCGCCTTCCTTCCCCGGCCTCCCGGCCGCACCCTCGCCGGGCTCCCGAGCCGCAGCGGCCGCAGGCGTCGCACTCTCCGGGAGGTGCCGCCGAAGCCAGGCCAGAGACTGCGGGACCATTGTGTCAGCCCGATGGCTCTCCCTCGACAGCTCCACGCACACCAGCCCGGCGAACCCCACCTCGCCCAGCGCCCCCAGCACGCCCGGCACGTCCATGTCCCCCTCGCCGAACGGCAGGTGCACGTGCACGCCCCGCGCCATGTCCTCGATCGACACCGTCCCCAGGCGCCCCGCCCAGCGCCGCACCGCCGCCGCCGGCTCGATCTCCCCCGTCACCACGCAGTGCCCGGTGTCCAGCGCCAGCCGCAGCCCCTCGACCGCCAGCGCCTCCCACTCGAACCCCGTCTCGATCGCCATCCCCGGCTCCGGCTCCAGCGCCGCCACCGTCCCCAGCCGCGAAGCCCGCCGCACGACCTCCGCAGCCCCCTCCGACACCCACGCCCGCGCCTGCACGGCATCGACCCCCGGCTTCGGCACGCCCCCCCAGAAGCTCATCGCCTCCGCCCCGCATTCGGACGCCACCTCCAGCGCCCGCGTGAGGAACTCCACCCGCCGCGCCCGCCCTTCGGCAGAGGCGCTCACCAGCGTCGGCTCGTGCTTCTGCCTCGGGTCGAGCAGGAACCGCGCCCCCGTCTCCACCACGCACCCCAGCCCCAGCGCCCGCAGCCGCGCCGCCACCCGCGCCAGCTCCGCCCGGAACCCGTCCGCGAACGGGTCGAGGTGGTGGATGTCCAGCGTCAGCGCCACGCCGTCGTAGCCGCTGTCCGCGATCAGCCCGAGCGCGTCGTCCAGGCGGTGGTGCGCGCAGCCGTTGGTGTTGAAGGCGAACCTCATCGCACCGCCCCGGAAGAAGAAAGGCCAGGGCTCTGCCCTGGACCCGCCAGGGGCAGCGCCCCTGGACCTGCCCATGAAAGACAGGAGGCCGGTCCAGGGCGGCTCGCCCTGGCGGGGTCCAGGGGCAGAGCCCCTGGCCTTGCTGCCTTCCTCAAGCCGCCTCCATCGCGATCGGCGCCGAATGCGCTTCCGGCTCCCGATACAGCGGATAAAGCCCGCCGACGATCCGGTCCACCTCTGCAACATCCAGCCATGGCGCCCCGCCCAGCCGCTCCGCCGCGCCCTTCGGCAGCCGCACCGGCTGCGCCCCCGCCGGCCCCGGCCCGAACCCCACCAGCGGCGAGCCCCGCGCCAGCAGCTTCGCCACCCCCCGCTCGCCGATGCGATGGTAGCTCATCGTCTCGACCTCCAGCCCGGGCACCACGACCTTGACCACGTGCACCCCCGGGTGCCCCGGCGGCGACCAGTCGAGCACCAGAACCTCCATCCCCGCCGCCGCCAGCCTGCGGTGCAGCTCCTCCACCAGCCCGGTGCCCGACATCGCCCCGTCCCACTCCGGCAGCGTGTCGAACCGTCGCGTCGTCGCCTGCCGGAGCACGCTCCCCGCGATCCGCCCGCGCAGCGCCGCGGCGTCGAGCCCGAGCCACTCGCGCATCGCAGCCATCGTCCGCCCTTCCTCGCCGGCCAGGGTGTGGCGCGCCCGGTAGCTGTCCAGGTACCCCGCCGGCGCCACGCCGCCCACCCGCCCGAGCGGCCCGTGGCTGAACGTCTTCCTCGCCCGCGCCGCCGCGAACTCCAGGATCGCCTTGCGCAGCGCGTGCTCGCGATCCAGCGACGCCGCTTCCCCCGCCGCCGTCACCATCAGCGGGAACGCCGCGCCCTCGGGCTGGTCCCCCACGCAGTACACGTTGCAGATTCCGAACTCGTCGGACGCGAACTTCGGCAGCACGTCGATGCCCAGCCCACGCAGCCGCGCCAGCAGCGCCCGCGTCCTCGGGTCGCGCGGATAGGTGTCCTCTCCCTCGTCGCCGTCGAAGTCCAGCACGATCCCCCGGTCCATTGCCCGGAACCCGAGCCCGTTGCCGTCCCTCTGGAACAGCTCGCACAGCCCGTGCCCCACCGCGAAATCCAGCGTCGGCCCCGCCCCGAGCCCGTTGGTGATCGGACTGGTGAACGCCACGTACCCCTCGCTCAGATCCCCGTACGAGCACGCCGCGATGTCGATCGGCACCCACACCGCCGCCCCGTCCGGCCAGCGCCGCGCCGCCACCCACTCCAGCTCCGTCTCCCCGTCGACCTCGCACCCCGCCGGCAGGCACAGCGTCAGCGGGTCCGCGACCGCCCTCTCGCCCAGCGCCCGCGACAACGAGGCAAAGCTCCCCCGCCGGCGCTCCATTCGCCAGATGCCCGCCGCCGAGTGCACCGCCTCCGCCAGCTCCCCCGTGGTGCCGACGATCGCCTCGTCGTCCGTGCTGCCGTACCCCACCCCGTGCGGCGCCACCCCAACCCAGCTCCGCGCGCCCGCGTCGTGGAAGATCGCGTTCCAGCAGGGGATGCCGGTGACGTCGAGCCCGGCCAGCGGGAACAGCTCGACCTGCCCCTCCGGCATCGAGTCCACGTAGGCGCGTGCCGCAGGCGGCAGGGCAGGGAGGGTCATGGGCATCGTCCGGAAGAAAGGAAGACAAGGCCAGGGCTCTGCCCTGGACCCGGCAAAGCCGGGGCCTTTGCAATCCACTTGAAAGAAATGGCACGGGCAGCCCAAACCATGTGCGCCGGGTCCAGGGGCGGCTCGCTCCTGGCGGGTCCAGGGCAGCGCCCTGGCCTTGCTCCACTCACGCCAGCACCATTGCCTGCGCCTTCGCCAGCAGCCCCATCGTGTGCAGGTCATGCTCCGGCGTGAACGGAAACGCTTCCCCCGCCAGCACGCAGCCCGCGAACGCTTCCACTTGGTTCAGGAACGGCGACCGCCCCGCCCCCGGCACCGCAACCTCGCGCGCCACCCCGTCCGCCGCGCCGGTGAGCCACAGCGAACCCCCCGCGACCTGCCCCATGGTGTCCACCGCCACGATCTGCCCGCCGTCGCCCACCACCTCCAGCCGCCGCCTCGGCAGCGTCTCCGGGCAGTTGTATGCGACATGCATCTGCAGCAGCACGCCCCCCGCCGAGCGCGCCATCAGCAGCGCCCCGTCCTCCACCGCCCCTTGCTCCACCGCATAGCGGTGCACCCGCGCCTGCCCGAGCGCCGCGACGTCGCCGATCCGCTCCCCCAGGATCATCGCCGCCAGATCCAGCCCGTGCGGCGCCAGGTCGAACAGCGCGCCCCCGCCCGCCCGCGCCCGGTCCACCCGCCAGTTGTCCGCCGCCCACCCGTCCCCCACCCAGCAGGCATAGACGATCCGCACTGCCACC
Source organism: uncultured Acetobacteraceae bacterium (assembly GCA_964236695.1). Lineage (GTDB taxonomy): Bacteria > Pseudomonadota > Alphaproteobacteria > Acetobacterales > Acetobacteraceae > CAXSEF01. Next base: position 13,089 of record CAXSFU010000005.1, read on the forward strand.
GGCTTCCCGACCGCGCCGTCGGCCACCAGCCGCGCCAGATGCACGTGCGCCGCATGGAACCGCTGGTCGAACGCCGTCGCGTACGCCACCCCCGCCGCCGCGCACGCCGCCACCATCGCCTCCGCGTCCGCCAGCGTCGTGGCCATCGGCTTCTCGCACAGCACCGCCAGCCCGGCCGCCGCCGACGCCTCCACCAGCGCCCGATGCGCGTCGTTCGGGCTCGCCACGTACACCGCGCCCAGCCCCGGCGTCCCCAGGAACGCCGCCAGCGACCCGTGGCACGCCACCCCCGGCAGCGCCGCCCGCGCCTGCGCCCGCGACCCTTCCGACGGGTCGTACACCGACAGCAGCGCCCCGTTCGACGACTCCCCGATCGCCGGCGCCACGTAGTCGCGCGCCACCCAGCCGCACCCGGCAATGCCCCAGCCCAGCCGTGTCACGCCGCACCTCCGACGAAGCAAGCAAGGCTGGGCTCTCCCTCCGGTGCCCATTCCAATGGCCCAAGCGGGCCATCGGAACCTTCGGGCACCTCCGCCCAGACCCGCAAAGGGCCGTGAGGCCCTTTGATCCCTTGACTTAAGAATTGGATTCTCAAGGCAATCGCCTTGAGCGGGGTCCAGGGGCAGAGCCCCTGGCCTTCCTTCGCCCCAGGCTCACCACCGCTCAGGCAGGTCCAGCAGCTCCCGCCGCCGCACCATCGCCCCGACGCTGGCCTCGCCCGCCACCGCCCGCTCCGGCGCCACGCTCACGCCCGGATACGTCGCCAGCCCCGCGTACTCCGCCTCGTAGCGCGCCGACGGCCAAGCGACCCGCGCCACCCCGTCCGCGCCCGCCTGGTACAGCGGGTTGCGCCGCACCGCTTGCCCGTCCGCCGGCACCGCCAGCCCGCCGCGCACCGCCCGCGGCGCGTCGCCCGCCGCCACCCCCGCCGCCAGCGCCACCGCCGCCGCCCCGCGCAACGCGCCGGCCTCGGCAGGGCAGGGAGCGCGCGCCTCGACCAGCGCGGCCGTCAGCTCGCGGTCGTCATATAGCCGCGCATGCCCGAACAGCGCCGCATACCCCTCGGGCAGCAGCGGCGCGCCGTGCGACAGGTTGTCCACCGCCGCGTTGTGCGCGTGCCCGACCAGCACCCGCCCCGGCCCCGCGACGCGCAGCATCTCCGCCGCCACATGCCCCTTCTCCGGCAGGAAATACAGCGCGTCATGGCAGAACACGAGCCCCGCCGACGCATCCGCCAGCGGCCATGCCCGCTCCGCGTCGAAGCACACGAGCCGCGCCCCGGGCGACACGAAATGCCGCGCCAGCCACAGCTTGGCGAACACCAGGTCGCCGCCCACCACCTCGGCCACGCCATCGCAGCGCCCGAACTCGCGCAGGAAATGCCCCGCCCCGCACGCCAGCTCCACCACCACCGCCGGCCGGTGCCAGTGCGCTTCCGCCAGCGCCAGCCCGGACAGGAACGTCGGGTCCGACCAGCGGTGCGCGAAATACGTCGCCACCGGCCCGAACGCCAGCAGCCCCATCGCCTCGCGGAACCCCAGCGTCGCCCGTCCGCGCACCACGGCACGCCGCGACGCCTCGCCCGGCGGCGGCGTCGACGCCCAGCCGTCCTGGTCCGCCAGCAGCACGACCGCCGCCCCCTCGGCGTTCCCCGCGTCCAGCGCCGCCAGCGCCGCGTCCGCCAGCACCCGCCGGTCCGCGCGCAGGAACGCGATCCCGTCCACCACCGGCCAGCGCTCGCCCGCCGCGTGCAGGTCGTGCGCCCCGGCCAGCAGCGCCGTCCCCGACACCGGGCTGCGCAACTCCCCGTCCCCCCAGGGCCGCCCCGCCACCGTCACCGCCGCCCCGCCGCCCGCCTGCACCGGAACGCTCATCGCCCGCCCAGCGGCCCCGCGCCCCCGGACGCCACGTCCCCAGAGGGCGCATCCCCGTCGTCGATCACCGCATCGACCACCGCGTCGCCGACGTCGAACGCCCCGCGCGCCCCGGCGCTGGCGGGTGGGTGCCCCACGTCCGGCCTCGCCGGCCCCGCCTCCTCCATCAGCCCCGCCTCGCGCATCACCCCGTGGTGGAACTGCTGCAGCGGCCCGGCGTGCACCAGCTCCATCTCGCCCAGCGCCTGCTGCGTGGTGAATCCCGCGACACCGGCAAAATGCCGCATCTCCATGATCCGGTCGATCACGTCGGCCGCGTTGAACGCGCGCCCTTCCGCCGTGTCCGCACCCCCCGCCGCCCGCATCGCCTCCTGCACCGCCAGGCCGAGCGCGCGCGGCATCGCCTCGACCGTGGTCTCGAACAGCCGCTGCATCGCCGGCTGCAGGTAGCCGCCAAGGAGCATCTCGCCGGCGAACCCCGAGTCCGGCATCACCGCGTTGTGCAGGTGGTGCGCCAACCCGGCAAGGAACGGCACCGCCGGCCGCGCCCCATAGTGCCCCGCCAGCACCACGCCGAGCACCGCCACCACCAGGCAGTGGTCGCCATGTCCTTCCTGCGGCTCCAGGATGATGCGCACCTTGCCGGGGCAGGTGGCGCCCGCCCGCGGCTGACGGATCAGCGACTCCACGAAGCCCGGCACCACCCCCGCCGTCGGGATCGGCTCGCCGACGCGCGCCCGCAGCCCAGCGCGCAACGCGCCCGGCACCGGCGCCGCCACCTCGTCGAACGAGGCCACCAGGATGTCGCCGATCGCATGTGCCGGAATGCCCAGGCGCGACAGCAGCGCGCTGTCCATCGCCCCCATGCGCAGCGCCGCCAGCGCGTCGGCCGTCGTCGCCAGCGCCACCTCGCCGATGTCCTGGCCGAGCAGCACCGCCTCCCAAGCCCTGCGGAACAGCCGCGTCGCCACGCTGTCCGCCGACTGTGCGTCGCGCACCCGCTTCAGCGTCGCCAGCTCCGCGGCCAGCCCGGCGAGCGCGCCCAGCGCCCCGCCGGCCTGCGTTGCCTCCGCGCCCGCCCGCCCGGGCGTGACGAACGGCGGACCGCCAGCCCCGGGCCCACCCGCCGCCGGCCCGTCCGCGGTCCACCAGCCGGCCGCCGGCTCCAGCGCCGCTGGCAGCCCCAGGGGCGGCCACGCCGGCGGCCGCGACGCGCTCACCTCTCCCCCTTCAGGCGGCGGCGAGCCAGTCCAGCAGCACCTGCTGCTGCACCGGAAACGAGTGCTCCTCGCGCTTGCCCGCTTCCGTCATCGGCGCCTTGAAGAAGATGCCGAGCTGCTCCTGCACCCCGCCGTCCCCGCGCTTGTTGGCCAGGTCGAGCACGCGCGCGATCTCGATCACCAGCGGCGCCGCCAGGATGCTGTCGCGGCACAGGAAGTTCAGCTTGATCTGCATCTTCTGGCCAAGGAAGCCGACGATGTCGATGTTGTCCCAGGCCTCCTTGTTGTCGCCGCGCGGCCGGTAGTACTGGATGTTCACCACGTGGTCCTCGACCGGATAGCCGAGGATGTTGTCGAGCACAGAGCCCTTGGTGTTCAGCTTGCTCTGCAGGCTGTCCGGGTTCTCCAGCGCCTGGCCGTCGCGGTTGCCCAGGATGTTGGTGGAGAACCAGCCCTCGACGAACAGGCTGCGCGCCCGGAACGCCGGCGCCAGCACCGTCTTGAGGAAGGTCTGCCCGGTCTTGCCGTCCTTGCCCGCCACCGGGACGTTGCGCGCCTCGGCCAGCGCCACCAGCGCCGGGATGTCCGCCGCCAGGCTCGGCGTGAAGTTGCCGTACGGCACGCCCTCGGTGATCGCCGCATAGGCGTAGAGCATCGCCGGGCTGATCGAGGCATGGTTGTCGTCGAGCCCGCGCTCGAACGAGGCCGGGTCGACCAGCGGCGAGATGTCGGACGGCCAGCGCTCGACGGAGGCGAGGTTGATCACCACCACGTCCTCGACGCCGCTGCCCTCCCTGTAGCGCCGGATGTCCTCGCGGATGCGCTCGACCGCCTTGCGGTGGCTGCCGGCGACCACCTTGTTCGCCCCGTCCACGTTGGCGCAGAAATCCACGCTGCCCACCGCCGGCCACGGCCGCAGCCGCGACAGCGGCTCGGACACCAGCTCCGCCTGGTCGCGCTCCAGCACGTGGTGCCCGGCCGCCGCGGTGCTCAGGTCGTCGCCGTTGAGATCCCAGCCGGCGAACTCGATGTTGCGGTACGCCGCCAGCCCCTGCGCGTCCGACGACGCGAGCGGCAGCCCGGCGAAGTCGTTGGAGCCGCGCCGGATCATCTCGATGCCGGCCACGGCAGTGGTCGCGACCGCACCGCCGAGCCCCACGATCAGGACGCCGAGACGGCGCCCGGTGCCCGTGCTGCCCGGATTTGTATCTGGCATTCGTCCCTGTCCCTGCTCGCCCGCGCGCCAACCGCCGCGGCTTCGACCGCGGTACATAGTCCCCCCGCCGGACCTGGAAAGAACATTTGTGACCCCGCGGATGCCGCGACGCCGCCCGCGGCCTGTCATCCATGCGTCTGGGTGCGGTCTGCACTGTGCGCCGCGCGGAGGAGGCTGCCGCCGCGGCGCATCCCTCCGCACCGTCCGCCGCGCCGCAATCACCGTCCGCAAGAGCGTATCGCGTGCTGCCCGCGCCGCGCCCGCCCGGCCGGGCCGCCCGCCGCCCCGCCTTGCCCGCCGCTCAGCCGCCGCCCCGCGCGCACGACGCGCCGCCGAGAACACAGAAGCGTGCGCAGTGCGGATGGTTGAGCACGACCGGGCCCGCCGCCTCCGCCAGGCTGCCCCCAAGCTCGAACCGCGGGTCGTACGGCAGCAGCGTGCACGCCACCACCGCCGGCCCCGCGGCTCCCTGCCTGCGCACCACCATCCGGCTCCCCGAGCACATCACCGACCCCGGCGAGCGCCCCAGGATGCCCCAGCACGCCTCGCTGATCTCGGGCACGTCGCGCGCCCCGTCCATTTCCGGGAAGATCGTCAGCGCCTCCGGGTCCGCCGCATCCACCGCCAGCCCGCGCGCCGCGAACAGGGCCGCATACCCCGCGCGCAGCGACGCCTCGTCCTCGCCCGACAGCATCCGGCTTGCGACATGCGTCCGCACCCCGTGCCGCAGCAGCCACGCCAGCCCGTCCAGGCTCGCCTCCCAGCTCCCCGCGCCGCGCTCCCTGTCGTGCACCTCGCGCCCGTGGTGATCGAGCGACACCCGCAGCAGCAGCCTTCCGCCGAACCGCGCCCGCAGCGACAGCAGCGCCGCCTCCGCCTTGCGCATCGGCCGCATCGCGTTGGTCAGCACCAGCGCGTTCAGCCCCGCCCCCAGCACGTCCTCCAGCATCCCCGGCAGCGCCGGATTGATGAACGGCTCGCCCCCCGTGAACCCCACCAGCCGCGTCCCCAGTCCCCCCGACGCGATCTCGGCGAGATACCCGCGCAGGTCCGCCCGCGTCAGGAACGCCAGCCGGTCGTTGCGCGGCGAGCTCTCGATGTAGCAGCCCGCGCAGGCCAGGTTGCACAGCGTCCCGGTGTTGACCCACAGCGTGTCCAGCGCCCGCAGCGCCACGCTGGCCCGGACCGCGCCGCCCAGCGTGCGGGCCGGGTCGCGGAACTTGGCGGGGTCGAGGGGGGTCATGCGCGAAGCAGGCGAGGCTGGGCTCTGCCCAGACCCGCAAAGGGCCGTGAGGCCCTTTGATCCCTTGACTTAAGGAATGGATTCCAAAGGCTCGCCTTTGGCGGGGTCCCCGCCTTCAAGCATGGGGAGCAGAGCCCCTGGCCTTCCCTTGCTCTCCTCCTCACACCGGCCACGGTGCCCGCCCGAAGTACAGGTGGTGCATCACCCCGAGCCGCTCGTCCGAGAGGTCGCCGCGGTCCGGCAGCACGGCGTCGATGCCGCAGTGCGGGCACAGCGCGGTCGCCCCGTCGTCGATCCAGCGCCCGACCGCCGCCACCCCGAACCGCCGCAGGCAGTAGAAGCAGCACCCCCGGCCCACCTGGCGCAGCGCGCCGCGGTGGTGCGTGCTTTCGCGGTGCGCCGCCGTGGCGCTCCACTCGGCCGGTGTCAACTGTGCCGCCATGCCCGCCCCCTTCCGGATGCCGCCCCGCTCCAGCGGTCCCGCCCGCGCAACCAGACCTAGCACGACGGGCCGCATCGTGCGCCCCGCGCGCGACGCAGGCCCAAAGGCCCGTGCGCCGTCGCGACGACCGGCGACACGCTCCGTTGGGAGTTCGCCGGATCGGGACTACGCTTGTCCCCGCCCCTGGAGTGCGCACCATGCCCGAGCCGCCCCTGCAGCACCCGCCCCGCCACAGCGCCGTCGCCCGCCCGTGACCCCCGCCGCCCAGGACCGCCTGCAGCGCGCCCTGCCCGCCCTGGCGCTGGCGGTCCTGCTGGGGCTGGCGCTGCTTGGCTGGTGGCTGTTCCCTGTGCTGCAGGGCTACGTGGCGTTCCAGGACTGCGCCGCCTCCGGCCGCACCGACTGCACCCCGCACCAGGCTCCGGGCCCCTGAGCGCCGCCCCGATGCCCCCAACCGCGCCCGCCCGGCGACGCCGGGCACCCCCAGGAGACGACCGATGCGCCTGCTTCTCGCCATCCTGCTGCCCTGGCTCCAGTTCTTCACCATCGGCAGGCCGGTCGCCGGCCTGCTCTGCCTCGTGCTCCAGGTCACCGTCATCGGCTGGATTCCCGCCGCCCTGTGGTCGGTCTACGGGCTGAGCCAGTTCCACACCGACCGCAAGATCGCCAGGGCCGTGACGCGCCCCCGCTGACCCCGGCCCCGCTCACGACAGCCCGGGCGCAGTCCCCGGCGACCGCGCACCCTCGCAATCGCCCGCCGCTCCCGATATCTGGCCCACCACCCTCCCAGGAGCCCACCATGTATCTCGCCATGAACCGCTTCCGCGTCGTCCCCGAGCACAGCGCCGCCTTCGAGGAGATGTGGCGCTCGCGCGACAGCCACCTGCGCGAGACCCCCGGCTTCGTCGAGTTCAACCTGCTGCGCGGCCCCACCCGCGACGACCACGTGCTGTACTCTTCGCACACCGTGTGGAGCAGCTACGCCGAGTTCGAGGCCTGGACCCGCTCCGACGCCTTCCGCGCCGCCCACCGCAGCGCCGGCGGCACCCGCGAGATGTACCTCGGCCCGCCCGAGTTCGAGGGCTTCGAGTCCGTCCAGCGCCTCGCGATGGACTGAAGACTGCCGTTGGTGCGAGGCAGGGCAGCAGGAGTCTTCTTTTTCTGAGGAAAAAGAAGCAAAAAGACTTTGCCCATGGGTTTCCGGGCGCGCGGGCGGCCCCGGAACCCAGTGGACAAAAGTTCTTTGGTTCTTTCCTTCAAGAAAGAACATGCTTCCTTTCCGCTCTTTCGCAGGAGACCGGGGCCCTCAGGTCCGTGGCCCCTTCCAGCCGCCACCGGGGCAGGGCAGGGGCTTTGCCGCAGGCCCGCTTGCGCGAGCCCCCCAACGGGTGGGCGTCCGAACGCCCCTGGCCCCGGGCAGGCCGGAGCAAAACCCGGCCCTGCCCCCTCGCCCCGGCCGCCGCGGCCCCTTGCGCCCCGTCACCTAGCTGAGCATCGTTGCGCTTCGGACCCGCCACGCCTCCGGCGCGCGTCCCGGAGGAACACGATGCGTCTGGCTGTGCTCAAGGAAACCCGGCCCGGTGAGGCGCGCGTCGCCGCCACCCCGGACACGGTGAAGAAGCTGCTCGCTCTCGGCCTGGAGGTCGCGGTGCAGTCCGGCGCCGGCGCCGGCGCCGCGATTCCCGACCAGGATTACGCCGAGGCCGGCGCGCAGCTCGCCCCCGACGCCGCCGCCGCGCTCGCCGGCGCCGGCATCGTCCTCGCGGTCCAGGCCCCCGATGCCGCCACCCGCGCGGCCCTGCCGCGCGGCGCCCTGCTGCTGTGCATCTCCGGCGCCCTCGGCACCCCGGGCCTGGTGCCCACGCTCGCGCAGGCGGGCGTCGACCTCGTCGCCATGGAGCTGCTGCCGCGCATCACCCGCGCCCAGTCCATGGACGTGCTGTCGTCGCAGTCCAACCTCGCCGGCTACCGCGCCGTGATCGAGGGCGCGGGCGCCTTCGACCGCGGCTTCGCCATGATGATGACCGCCGCCGGCACCGTGCCGCCGGCCCGCGTGTTCGTGCTCGGCGCCGGCGTCGCCGGCCTGCAGGCCATCGCCACCGCGCGCCGCCTCGGCGCCATCGTGTCCGCCACCGACGTCCGCCCTGCCGCTAAGGAGGAGATCCGCTCGCTCGGCGCCACCTACGTCGGCGTCGAGGACGACGAGAGCGCCGCCGCCCAGACCAGCGGCGGCTACGCCAAGGAGATGAGCGACGCCTTCCGCAGGAAGCAGGCCGAGCTGATGGTCGCGACCGTCGCCAAGAACGACCTGGTGATCTGCACCGCCCTGGTGATGGGCCGCAAGGCGCCGACCCTGGTGACCCAGCAGATGCTCGCGGGCATGAAGCCCGGCAGCGTCGTGGTCGACCTCGCCTCCGACACCGGCGGCAACTGCGAGGCCACCGTGCCCGGCGAGCAGACCACCACAGAGAACGGCGTGAAGATCCTCGGCTGGCGCAACTGGCCCGCCCGCATCCCCGTCGCCGCCAGCGCCCTGTACTCGCGCAACCTGCTGACCTTCATCACCACCTTCTGGGACAAGGCGGCCGGCAAGCCCGTCCTGCCGCCCGAGGACGACATCGTGCGCGGCGTCCTGCTCACCCGCGACGGCAGCGTCGTCGCCGAGCAGTTCCGCGACGCCGCCCCGCTCGCCCCCGACGCGGCCCCCGCGCCCGCCGGCACCGCGTCCGGCGAGGCCGAAGGCCTGCCGCGCCCCGCGCCGGCCCCGCCCCACGAGCAGGCCGCCACCCTCGTCCCCACCGCCGCGGCAGGCGCCCCGGCCGCATTCCCAGGAGGCGCGCAGATGGCCGCAACCCCCGACGACGCCGACCCGAAGCTCGCCGCCGAGGGCCTGAGCTTCACCCCGCCCGGCACCCCGCCGATGCCCGCTCCGGACCTCCCCGCCGGCGAGCTGCTGCAGTCCGGCGACACCGCCACCCCGCAGCCTGCGCCCGCCCCGGCCGCCGCCGACGCCACCCCGCACCCCGCAGCGCCCGCCACCGGCAGCTTCGCCCCCCCGCCGATGCCGTCCGAGCAGGCCCCGGAGACGCAGGCATGAACCCCGACACCCTCGCCCAGCAGGCCGACGGCATCTCCGCCCAGTCCGCCAACCTCGCGGCCCAGCTGCGCATGATGGCCGACTCCGTCTCAACCCACGCCGACGCCCTCGCGCCCGTCGGCGCCGCCGTCGAGCCGTTCGTGTTCCTGCTCGCCGTGTTCCTCATGGCCTGCTTCGTCGGCTACTACGTCGTCTGGAACGTCACCCCCGCGCTGCACTCGCCGCTGATGGCGGTGACCAACGCCATCTCCTCGGTGATCATCGTCGGCGCCATGCTCGCCACCGGGCTGGGCCACGGCGTCGCCGCCCCCTTGTTCGGCTTCCTCGCCGTCGTCCTCGCCTCGATCAACATCTTCGGCGGCTTCACCGTCACGCAGCGCATGCTGTCCATGTTCCGCGCCCGGAAGTAATCCCAGCATGTCCCCCAGCCTGACCGCGCTCGCCTACCTCGTCGCCGCCGTCCTCTTCATCCTGGCACTCCGCGGCCTGTCGCATCCCTCGACCTCGCGCACCGGCAACCGCTTCGGCATCGCCGGCATGGCGGTCGCCATCGTCGCCACCCTGCTGCGCCAGGGCTTCTCCGGCCAGGGCTACGTCCTGATCATCGCAGGCATCGCGATCGGCGGCGCCATCGGCGTCGTCGTCGCGCGGCGCATCCAGATGACCGCCCTGCCGCAGCTCGTCGCCGCCTTCCACTCCCTCGTCGGCCTCGCCGCCGTGTTCGTCGCCGCCGCCGCGCTGAACGCCCCCGCGGCCTTCGGCATCGGCACCCCCGGCCACATCCACACCGAGAGCCTGGTCGAGATGTCGATCGGCCTCGCCATCGGCGCCATCACCTTCACCGGCTCCCTCGTCGCGTTCGCCAAGCTCCAGGCGCTGATCAAGGGCAACCCGCTGACCTTCCGCGGCCAGCACATCCTCAACGCGGCGCTGGGCGGCCTCGCCGTCGCCCTGATCGTCGTCTTCGTGCTGACCTCCAGCCAGGTCGTGTTCTGGCTCGTGGCGCTGACCGCCTTGGCGCTTGGCTTCCTGCTGATCCTGCCGATCGGCGGCGCCGACATGCCGGTCGTCGTCTCCATGCTGAACAGCTACTCCGGCTGGGCCGCCTGCGGCATCGGCTTCACCATCGAGAACCTGGCGCTGATCATCACCGGCGCCCTCGTCGGCGCCTCCGGCGCGATCCTGTCCTACGTCATGTGCAAGGGCATGAACCGCTCGATCTTCAACGTGCTGCTCGGCGGCTTCGGCACCGCCGGCGGCGCGGCCGCGGGCCCCGCCGGCGCCCAGGGCGAGCGTTCCGTCCGCTCGGGTGCGGCCGACGACGCCGGCTTCATCATGAAGAACGCCTCCAAGGTCATCGTCGTCCCCGGCTACGGCATGGCCGTCGCCCAGGCCCAGCACGCGCTCCGCGAGATGGGTGACATCCTCAAGGCCGAGGGCGTGGACGTGAAATACGCCATCCACCCCGTCGCCGGCCGCATGCCCGGCCACATGAACGTCCTGCTGGCCGAAGCCAACGTCCCCTACGACGACGTCTTCGAGCTGGAGCAGATCAACTCCGAGTTCGCCTCCGCCGACGTCGCCTTCGTCATCGGCGCCAACGACGTCACCAACCCCGCCGCCAAGACCGACAAGACCTCCGCCATCTATGGCATGCCCATCCTCGAGGTGGAAAAGGCCGGCACCGTCCTGTTCATCAAGCGCTCCATGGCCTCTGGCTACGCGGGCGTGGACAACGAGCTGTTCTTCCGGCCCAACACCATGATGCTGTTCGGCGACGCCAAGAAGGTCACCGAGGAGATCGTCCAGGCCCTCGGCCGGTAGCAAGCAAGGCCGGGCTCTGCCCGGACCCGCCAAAGGGCCGAGCCCTTTGGAAACCCTGCGAAAGGGCCGGAGCACCCGCTCCGGCCCCTTCCTCTCTGCTAACCCCAGGAGTCCAGAGGCTTGCCTCTGGCGGGTCCAGGGCAGAGCCCTGGCCTTCCTTCTCCCCTGGCCCGGAACTTGCCTCCCGTCCCCGTGAACAGCCCGTCCACGGAGACACCCGCATGTCCGCCACCGCCCTCGCACCCCCGCGCGACTCCGCCGACACCGCCCGCTGGACCCAGCTCGGCCTCGGCCTGCTGTGCATGATGGCGATCAGCTCCCCCCAGTATGTCTGGACCCTGTTCACCAAGCCTCTCGGCGCCTCGCTCAACGCCACCCCCGCCGCGATCCAGTGGACCTTCGTCCTCCTCGTCGTCCTGCAGACCTTCTTCTCCCCCTTCCAGGGCTGGCTCGTGCAGCGCTTCGGCCCCCGCCGCCTGATCGCCCTGGGTGCCGCGCTCACCGGCCTCGCCTGGGTCCTCGCCTCCCAGGTCACCACGCTCCTCGGCCTCTACCTTGCCTACGGCGTCACCGCCGGCCTGGGCACCGGCATCGTCTACGTCGGCGTCGTCGGCCTGGTGTGCGGCTGGTTCCCCGACCGCCGCGGCTTCGCGGCCGGGGTCGTTGCCGCCGGCTACGGCATGGGCGCCATCCTGACCACCTTCCCGGTCAGCACGAGCCTCGCGGCCAACGGCGTCCGTCCCACCCTGCTCTGGTTCGGCCTCGCCTTCGGCGCCATCGGCGTGCTCGCCGCCGCCGGCCTGCGCGCCGCTCCCACGGCGGCCGCCCCCCGCGCCGCGACCGCCGCCGATCCCCGCGACACCCCCACCGCCGCGATGCTCCGCCACCCCGTGTTCTGGCTGATGTTCGTCATGATGACCCTGATGTCGACCTCCGGCCTGATGGTCACCTCGCAACTCGCCACCTTCGCCGCCGACTTCGGCCTGTCCCACGCCACGGTGTTCGGCCTGGCCGCGATCCCGCTCGCGCTCACCATCGACCGCTTCGCCAACGGCCTGACCCGCCCGTTCTTCGGCTGGGTGTCCGACCGCATCGGCCGCGAGCCCACCATGGCCCTCGCCTTCGCCCTGGAAGGCTGCGCCATGACCGCCTGGCTCGCCTGCCGCGCCGACCCACTGGCCTTCGCCCTGCTGTCCGGTGTCGTGTTCTTCGGCTGGGGCGAGATCTTCTCCCTGTTCCCTTCCACCCTGACCGACACCTTCGGGGTGCGCTGGGCCACGCAGAACTACGGCTGCCTCTACATCGCCCAGGGGCTCGGCTCGATCCTCGGCGGCCCGATGGCCTCCTACCTGCACGGCGCAACGGGCACCTGGACGCCGGTGTTCGCGCTGGCGATCGGTGCCGACTTCCTCACTGCAGGTCTCGCGCTGTTCGTGCTCCGCCCGATGCGCGCACGCGTTCTCGCGGCAGCGCGGACTTGATGGACGCGCCAGCACCAGTCACGACTGGAAGCCTTTTTCAAATGCCCAGTTCACCCCATAAGTGGATATGGTCGCCGCCGAAGCGTGATCTTGGGATAACTCACTGCTTGGTAGCTTCCTGCAGTCGCCCCATTCACTACGCACCTGATCTTGTCTGGATCGGCCCTGATGACCGGCCACAGATTGGTGTCCACCGCGACGATGGCGATGGTGTGTCCCGACAGGTTCTGCTGATGCACGATGTTCTGGTCGCACGTCACGAGGACATCAAAGCGCGCTGCGGCTGCGGCCAGAAGCCTCCCGTTGCTTAGTGCGTCCCAGCCTTCCTGCACTGCCGTGCGGACAGCATGCCCATGGAGCAGCGCCGCGAGCGGAACCGGCACGTTATGGTCAAGCAGGACGTCCATGCCGTCCGTCGCGATAGGCCAGGATCATGCTGACATCAGCGAGCGGCACGTTGAACGTTTCCGCCACCTCCGTCGGCGTCAGCCCCGCATCGTAGTTGTCCACGATGCCCTGCACCGGCATCCGCGTTCCCCTCAGCACCGCGGTGCCCGACAGCCGCCCCGCCACCCTCTCGACCAGGCTGCACCCACTCCAGTCGGTCTGTTGCTCGTCCATCACTCGCTCCCCAATCCCGACAGACCACCGCAGGTCCCGAGCCCGTGAGCTTACGCGCTTCAGACCTGCCGATCCCAGTTTCCTCACCCCAGCGCCGGATACACCACCCCCGTCAGCCCCTCCGACACCCCCCACAGCCGCGCCCAGTCCTCCCGCACCATCGCCTGCCGCGCCACCGCCGCCCGCTTCGGCGCGCCGCGCATCTCCAGCACCCCGTCCGGCCCCCAGTACGAGCCCCCCTCCACCCCCGGCGCCGTCGCCGCATACACCCCTGGCAGCGCGCCCCGCCCCTCGTCCTGTCCTACCGCCCGCATCCCCAGCCCCGCCACCGCCTGCACCACCGCCGGAAGCTGCGTCGCCGCCATGAACCCGGTCGTCGCGATCCCCGGATGCGCCGCCACGCTCAGGAGCCGCGACCCCGCCGCCCGCGCCCGCTGGTCCAGCTCGAACGCGAACAGGAGGTTCGCCAGCTTCGACTGCCCATACGCCGCCTGCCCGCGATACCGCCGCTCCCCCATCAGATCAGAGAAATCCAGCCGCGCCCGCCGGTGCGCCAGGCTCGCGATCCCCACCACCCGCGGCGCCTCCGCCCGCAGCAGCGCCGGCATCACCAGCCCCGTCAGCGCGAAATGCCCGAGGTGGTTGGTGCCGAACTGCCGCTCGAACCCGTCCGCCGTCACCCCGCGCTGCGGCTGCATCCCCAGCCCCGCGTTGTTCAGCAGCACGTCCACCCGCGCCACCTCCCCGTCCAGCCGCCCCGCGAACGCCCGCACGCTCGCCAGGTCCGCGAGGTCGAGCAGCGACACCGACACCCTCGCCCCCGGGCTGCGCGCCAGGATGCGCGTGCGCACCGCCTCGCCCCGCGCCCGGTCGCGCACCGCGAGCACCACCTCGGCCCCCTTCGCCGCCAGCATCTCGGCCGCCACCGCCCCGATGCCGCTGCTCGCCCCCGTCACCACCGCGACCCGGCCCGACTGGTCCGGCATCGCCGCCTGGGTCCATCCCGCCATCGCTGCCTCCGTCCACCTGCTTCTCCGGATATGGGCGGGCGGGAAGGAAGGCCAGGGCTCTGCCCTGGACCCGCCAGGGGCGGCGCCCCTGGACCGGCATCCGTTGGGGTGTCGCAACGCTCCGGCCGTCCTTGCGTCGCCGTTCCCGCGACCCTCTACTCGCGCGACAGAATCCGCCCCGGAGCCCGCACATGACCGCCCCCCCGGACGACGAGGGCTACGCCAAGGGCCTCAAGCCCCGCCAGGTGCAGATGATCGCCGTCGGCGGCGCCATCGGCACCGGCCTGTTCCTCGGCGCCGGCGGCCGACTGCAGACCGCAGGGCCCGCGCTGGCCCTGGTCTACCTGGTCTGCGGCCTCTTCTCCTACCTGATCCTGCGCGCGCTCGGCGAGCTGGTGATGCACCGCCCCTGCTCCGGCAGCTTCGTCTCCTACGCCCGCGAGTTCCTCGGCGAGCGCGCCTCCTTCGCCGCAGGCTGGCTCTACGTGATGAACTGGGCGATGACCGGCATCGTCGACATCACCGCCGTCGCCCTCTACATGCGGCACTGGCAGACCTTCGCCGACACCCCGCAATGGGTGTTCGCCCTCGCTGCGCTGGCCGTCGTTGGCCTGACCAACATGGTCGCCGTGAAATGGTTCGGCGAGCTGGAGTTCTGGTTCTCCATGGTCAAGGTCGGCGCCCTGGTGGCCTTCCTGCTGACCGGCGCGGTCCTGCTCGGCATCGGCCACCCCGTCGCCGGCCACGCCCCGGGATACTCGCTCGTCACCGAGGGAGGCGGCATCTTCCCGCACGGCGTGCTGCCCGCGATCATCATCGTGCAGGGCGTGGTGTTCGCCTACGCCGGCATCGAGCTGATCGGCACCGCCGCCGGCGAGGCGCAGGACGCCGCCGACACCCTGCCGCGCGCCATCAACAGCGTGATCTACCGGATCGCTCTGTTCTACGTCGGTTCCGTGACCCTGCTCGCCCTGCTGATGCCCGCCTCGGCCTACAAGGAAGGCACCAGCCCGTTCGTCACCTTCTTCGGCGCCCTTGGCGTCCCCGGCATCGGCACCGCGATGAACGTCGTGGTGCTGACCGCCGCCCTGTCCAGCCTCAACTCCGGCCTCTACGCCACCGGCCGCATCCTGCGCGCCCTGGCGATGGACGGCGCCGCCCCCGCCTTCGTCGGTCGCATGAACGCCCAGAAGGTCCCCTACGGCGGCATCCTGGTCACCCTCGCGGTCTACCTGCTGGGCGTCGCCCTGAACTACGTCGTCCCGTCCCAGGTGTTCGAGGTCGTGCTCAACATCGCCGCCATCGGCGTCGTCAGCACCTGGTCCTTCATCGTGGTCTGCCAGATGCGGCTGCGCGCCAGCATCCGCCGCGGCGAGAACGAGCCCGTCGCGTTCCGGATGCCGCTCGCCCCGGCCACCGCCTGGCTCACCCTGGGCTTCCTCGCCGTCGTCGTCGTCCTGACGGCGCTCGACTACCCGGACGGAACCTTCACCGTCGCCGCCGCCCCCGTCGTCGCCCTGCTGCTCGCGCTCGGCTGGTACGCCGCCAAGCGAACCTCCCCCTTCGCGCGCCAGACCTGAGTCGGCGCAGCCGAGGCCTGCCCATGTCCAGCAGCGAGGCCCGCACTCCCGGCGACACCGGAGCAACCCGCTGCTTCAGGCAGGAAAGCAAAGGCCTTCTTTTTCTGAAGAAAAAGAAGCAAAAAGACTTTGCCCCTTGGGTTCCGGGCGCGCTGGCGGCTCCGGAATCCCATGAGCAAAAGTTCTTTGGTTCTTTCTTTCAAGAAAGAACTCGCTTCCTTCCCGCGGCCGCGAACAACACCGGGCCTGGCAGCCCCTAGCGAACCACGCGCAGCCCCCCGGTCTTCTCCCGCGCGAGTTGCCGGTAGATCCCCAGGTAGTCCTCCGCCATCCGCTTCGCCGTGAACCGCCGCTCGAACTCCGCCCGCACCTTCTCGCGCGACAGCGTCCCCAGACGCGACACCGCGGCGACCGCGCTGGTCTCGTCCTCGACGATGAACCCGGTCAGCCCGTCCTCGACCACCTCGGGCACCGAGCCGCGGTTGAACGCGATCACCGGCGTGCCGCACGCCATCGCCTCGATCATCACCAGCCCGAACGGCTCCGGCCAGTCGATCGGCATCAGCAGCGCCCTCGCGTTCGACAGGAACTCCGGCTTGCGCGCGTCATTGATCTCGCCGATCAGCTCGACGTCCGGCCCGAGCAGCGGCTGGATCACCTCGCCAAAATACTTGGTGTCGACCACGTCCACCTTGGCCGCGATCTTGAGCTTCATGCCGCAGGCGCGCGCGATGCGGATCGCCCGGTCCGGCCGCTTCTCCGGCGCGATCCGCCCGAGGAACGCCAGGTATCCGCCATCCCCGTTCGCCACCGGCGTCAGCAGCCGCTCCGGCAGCCCGTGCAGCACCGTCCTCACGTAGTTCGCCTGCGGCAGCGGCCGCCGCTGGCTGTCCGAGATCGACACCACCGGAACCTGCGGGAACGCATCGAACACCGGCTGCAGCTCCGGCAGGTCGAGCCGCCCGTGCATGGTGGTGACGAACGGCGTCGGCTGGCGCGAGAACAGGCTGAACGACCAGTAGTCCATGTGGAAGTGCAGCACGTCGAACTGGTCGGCCTTCTGCCGCACCGCCTCCATCAGCAGCATGTGCGGCGCGATCGGGTCGCGGATCGCGGGGTCGAGCCGCAGCGCCCGCGGCCAGATCGGCGCAAGCGTCGCGCTGGTCTGCGAGTCCCCACTGGCGAACAGAGTCACCTCGTGGCCCAGCGCGACCAGCTCCTCCGTGAGGAACGACACCACCCGCTCGGTCCCGCCGTACAGCTTCGGCGGCACGGCCTCGTGGAGCGGGGCAATCTGGGCGATACGCATGGGGACGCGGCTCCTGATCTCTTGTGCAGGCCAGGAAGCCCGAGGAAAGCGGCAACACTGCGGCAGGTATCCGGCGCCGCCGCGGCCCGAAGCAAGGTCGGGCTCTGCCCGAACCCGCCAAAGGGCCGAGCCCTTTGGAAACCCTGGGCTTGAGAATCGGAGTCCGAAGGCTCGGCCTTTGGCGGGGTCCGGGGGCAGAGCCCCTGGCCTTGCTACGACCGGTATTCCGCCGGCACCGGCATGTTGTTCGCCGGGTTCGTGTCGTGCCGCGTCATCCCCGCGACGACTCCCTGGCCCACCAGCGGCTGCAGCCCCGCCGCCAGCGCGTCCGCCTCCGCCAGCGAGTAAACCTCCTGCCCGGCGACGTGCAGCGCGAAGCTCCTGGCATGCGCCGCGCCCTTCACCGGATCGTCCAGCGTCGCCTTGGTCCAGCGGTACAGCGGGAACGCGTCCGGCCCCTCGCGCTCCGCCTCGGCGACATAGGCCGAGAACGCGTCGAACTGGCTCCGCATCGTCGCCCGGTGCGCGTCGAGCACGTCCTGCAGCGGCCGCAGCGCCGGGTCGCCCCGGTCGGCGCGCAGCCGCGCCGCCATCGCGTCGTCCAGCGTGACCCTGACCTGGTGGCGCCACGGCTCGTCCATCGCGATCCCCTTCCTGGGCACGCAGCCGCGCGACCCGTCACGCCCGGCCCGGCCGCCGGGGCAGGGGAGAGATGGGCGGCCGCCCCGCCCTGCCAACACGCCCGCCCGGACGCAGCCCCCGCCGTCACGCCCGCACGTCGGCGCGCTCCATCTCCCCCGCCGGCACGAACCCGAACACCTGCCCGTAGAAGTCCAGCTCCAGCTCCAGCACCCGCCGGATGGTGCCCGCCTGCCGGAACCCGTGCGCCTCGCCTTCGAACTCGTAGAGCGCCGCCGCCACTCCGCGCGCCCGCATCGCCGCCACCATCGCCCGCGCCTGGTTCGGCGGCACCACCTTGTCGTCGAGCCCCTGGAAGAAGATCACCGGGCACGACAGCCGCGCCACGTGGCTGATCGGCGAGCGCGCGTCGTACACCGCCCCGTCCTCCGGCAGCCGCCCGATCAGCCCGTCAAGGTAGCGCGACTCGAACTTGTGCGTGTCTCCCGCCAACAGACGCAGGTCCGCCACCCCGTAGTGGCTCGCCCCCGCCCGGAACACGTCCGACCCCACCAGCGCCGCCAGAGTCGTGAACCCCCCGGCACTGCCGCCGCGGATCGCCATCCGCGCCCCGTCCACCCGCCCGCTCGCCGCCAGGTGACGCGACGCCGCGATGCAGTCCCCCACGTCGACCACGCCCCACTGCCCACAGAGACGCTGCCGATAGTCCCGCCCGAACCCCGTCGACCCGCCGTAGTTCACGTCCGCCACCGCGAAGCCGCGCGACGTCCACCACTGCACCCGGATCGAGAACGCGTCCGTGCTCATGCTGGTCGGCCCGCCATGGCTGACCACGATCAGCGGCGGCTTCTCCCCCTCCGGCCCCGCAAAGCGCGCGCTCGCCGGCGGATAGAACAGCGCGTGCGCCACCCCACCCGCCGCATCGATCGGGAACGTCACCGCCTCCGCCAGCGACACGTCGCCCGGCTCCAGCGCCGGCGCCCCCGACGCCCGCACCACCTCGGCCCCCAGCATCACCGCGCTCGGCCGGTCGCGCTCCGCCCGCAGCCACGCCCAGCGCCCACCCGCCGGCCACGGGCATGCCTGCACCCTGGCCCCGCCATCCGCCGCCGCGTCCCCCAGCACGGCCAGCGGCTCCGCCCGCCCTGCCGCGAGGCGCACCGCACGCGCGCTGCCCTGCGAGATCACGCTCGCCACGATCCCCGCGCCGCCGGGCGCGTCCTCGCCCACGAAGCGATACGACGCCTGCCCGAACACCCAGTGCGGCGCCCCGATCTCCGCCGCCATCGGGCACACCGCCTCCACCACGCCCGCCGCCCCGACCCGCCACAGGTTCCACCACCCCGACCGGTCCGAGCACACGTGCAGCACGCCGCTCGGCGACCAGCCCGGCTGCACCGCCGCTTCCCGCCCGTCGCCCAGCGGCCGCTCCGCAGCGCCGACCCGCGGCACGCCATCCGCCCCGAACCCCAGCGGCGCCACGCACAGCCGCGCCGCGTCCCACGGCATGTTCGGGTGGTCCCACTCGATCCACGCCAGCCGCGTCCCGTCCGGCGACGGCCGCGGGCTCGACAGGAAGTCCGCCCCGCGCACCAGCACCACCCCGTCCTGGACCGCTGCGTCCTCCCCGCCGCCGAGGTCCAGCGCCACCAGCGCCGCCTCCGCCTCCCCCGACCCGCGGTGGTCCTCGCGCGCGCACGCCACCCAGCGCCCGCCGCCGCCCGGCAGCACGGCGAAATCGGCGAACCGGCACCCCGCCACCTGGCTCACCGCCCGCGGCGCGGCGCCCGGCTCGATCACCCAGACCGACCCGTCCGCCTTGTGGCTGAACACCACCCGCCCGCGCTGCGCCACGAACGCGCCCCCGCCGTACTCGTGCACCCGCGACGCCACGTCGAACGGCGGCGGCGTCAGGTCCTCGACCACATTGTCCGCCCCGCGCCGCACCAGCACGGTGCGCCCCCTCTCCGTGGGCCGCAGCTCCAGCCAGAGCAGCGCGCCCCCGTCCACCGCCAGCGAGCCCAGCCCGACCGTCTGCCCCGCCACCTGCTCCACGCTGACCGGCGACTCCCAGGTCCCGAACGGAGCGATCGTCTTTGACTGTGTCATTCGCGCAGCCTAGGCCCGTCCTGCCGCGCGGGACATCGCCACAAGAAAGCCACCGGAAATCCCGCACGGCAGGACAGGCCGCACCGCAAGCAAACAGGTCAGCAGGGTGGGCTCTGCCCAGAGCCGCAAAGGGCCGTGAGGCCCTTTGATTCCTTGACTTAAGTAACGGATTCCAAAGGCTTGCCTTTGGCGGGGTCCAGGGGCAGAGCCCCTGGCCTTGCTTCTTGCCGCTGCCCCTATGCCGCCAGCGCCGGATAGTCCGTGTAGCCGTGCGCGTCCCCGCCGTACCACGTGGCCTTGTCCGACTCCGCGATCGCCGCCCCGGTCCGCAGCCGCTCCACCAGGTCCGGGTTGGAGATGAACGGCCGCCCGAAGCACACCAGGTCCGCCTCGTCGTCGCGCCGCATCCGCAGCGCCATGTCCCGGTCGATGCCGTTGTTGGCCATGTACAGCCCCCGGAACAGCCGGCGCAGCGCCTGGCTGCTGTAGCCGCCCGGCTCGGTGCGGTCGCCCTGGGTCACGCCCTCGATGACGTGCATGTAGACGAGCCCGAAGCGGTTCAGCTGCTCGACGAGGTGCGAGTAGGTGGCCATGACCGTGCTGTCGATGCCGATGTCGCCGACCTGCGGCGTGATCGGCGACAGCCGGATGCCCACGCTCTGCCCGCCGCCCCACACGCCCGTGACCGCCTCGGCCACCTCCGAGACGATGCGCGTGCGGTTCTCGATGCTGCCGCCGTAGCGGTCGGCGCGCTTGTTGGTGCTGTCGCGGATGAACTGGTCGAGCAGGTAGCCGTTCGCCGCGTGGATCTCGACCCCGTCGAACCCCGCCCGCTTCGCGCAGCCCGCCGCATGGGCGTAGTCCGCGACGATGCCCGCGATCTCGTCCGTCTCCAGCGCGCGCGGGGTCACGAAATCCTTGAACCCTTCGGGCGTGAACGCCTTGCCGACCGGCGCGATCGCCGAGGGCGCCACCGGCAGCCCGTGCCCCGGCTGCAGGTCCGGGTGGCTGACGCGGCCGACATGCCAGAGCTGTGCGAAGATGCGCCCGCCCTGGCCGTGCACCGCCTCCGTGACGCCACGCCAGCCCTCGACCTGGGCGTCGGTGAAGATCCCCGGCGTGAAGGCGTAGCCCTGGCCCTGCTGGCTGATCTGCGTCGCCTCGGACACGATCAGGCCCGCGGTGGCGCGCTGGGCATAGTACTCTGCGTTCAGCGGCCCCTGCACCTCGCCCGTGCCGGCGCGCGAGCGGGTCAGCGGCGCCATCACCACGCGGTTGCGCAGCTCGATCGGGCCGAGCCGCACCGGCTGAAACAGGTCGTTCTGGGTGTCACTCATGTCGGTCCTCCAGGAGTCACGAGGCGCCCGAAGGCACCGGAACGTGCGGGCCGCCGCTCGCGGCAGCCACGGGCCCATAGGTCGCGCCTGCAGCATGGCACCGCAACCGGCACGCGTTCAGTTTGCCGGGAGGCAACGCAAAGTCTGCCGCCCGGACTCGCCAGGGAGCCGGAGACCGCCGGGCACCCCGTGCGGGGAAGGTGGATGCCGGAGCCTTCGGCGCAGCGCGACGCGCAGCCCCGACCTCGCATTGCCCGCCGTCAGTCGTTCATCGGATACGACCCCATCAGCCGCCGCTGCAGGAACCACAGCCGCCCCATCTCCCGCAGCCCGCTGGGCCTGGCACCGCGCCTGCGCATCTCTCGCCCGATCTCGAATGCGGCGCGGTAATGGGCGAACTGCGTGGCATAGGCCTCGCGCAGGCTGGTCTCGGGGTCCCAGATATGGGTGGCCTCGGAGCCGACGCCGTTGATCTCGATCACCCGGACCTCGCCGCGGCGCAGCGCGTCCAGGTCGCGGAACCGCAGGTCCACCCGCCCGAAGTGGAAGTCCGGCAGCGAGCGCATCAGCGCCTCGATCCGCTCTGCCAGCGCAGGCGTGGCCAGCGCGGTGCCGTTGCGGAACTCGGAGCCCTTGCAGTGGTTGCCGGCGAACACCAGCCGCACTGTCTCGCCGGCCGCCGGCACGGTGTCGAGCCGGTCGCGCAGCCGCGGCAGGTAGATGCCGGGCACCTGGCCGTGGCGCGGATGGGCGAGGATCAGCGCGCGCAGGGTGGAGATGCCGTCCCCCATGACCGAGGGCGCATGCTTGAGCGTGATCGAGGTCACCCGCCCGTGCGCCTCGTTCGGGCGGCGCAGGTAGAACACCCCGGCCTCGCCCTCCCACGGCACCAGCGCCTGCAGCACCAGCGCCACGCCGCGCGGGAATGCCGCCAGCGCCGCGGCCAGCGCCGCCTCGTCCTCGACCAGACGAACGCCGGTGCCGTTGCAGCCGATGTCGGGCTTGACCACGACCGGCAAAGCAAGCGCGCCGGCGCGCATCGCGGCGCGCGCCCGGGTGGCGTCGGCCTCGCCGGTGACCAGGGTGACGTAGGGCGCGATCAGCGCGCGCGCCTCGCCCCTCGACTGGTCGAGGATGGAGGTCTTGCTTTCACCGCACAGCCCTCCGGTGGCGACGTGCGGGTTGGCCGCGGTGGGCAGGCTGAAGCCCCCGTGGCGGATGCCCAGGGCGATCCAGTGCGCCACCACCGGGATGTAGAACAGCCAGCCCGGCCAGAACTCGAACGGGGACACCACGCGCGGGCCGCGCCGCGCCGCATCGCGCGGCCGGAACGGCGCCGCCAGCCGCTCCAGCCCCTCGGCGAACGCGTGCGGCAGCCGGCCGGCGCCCCGCCCCGCGATGGGCAGCCCAGAAGCGGGCAGCCCATGCGCGGGCACGACGGCGTCGGCCGCATCGCCGAGGCCGAGTTCCTGGGCGGTCCTGGCGAAGACGGTGCCGCCGGGCTGGTCGTCCGTGGGTCGCGTGTCGAGCGCCTCGCTCATGGCGTGTCCCCCTGCATCCTGGCGACGATGCGCCCCATGGCCACGATCACCGCCGCAAAGCCGATCGCCCCGATCCAGCGCCACGCGCCGAGATAGTCCACCAGCACCTGCCCGACGCGCAGCGAGATGCCGAACAGCAGCGACGTCCAGATCAGCGTCGCGATCACCGCCGCCAGCGCGAAGCGGCGGAAGCTCGCCGACAGGAAGCCGCAGGCGGTGTAGGTCGGCAGTCGCGCGCCGGGGATGAAGCGGCTGATGAACACCACCCGGAAGGTGTGCCGGTTGAGCCATTCCCGCCCGTGGGACTGGCGTCGCTCCGGCACCAGCCCGCGCAGCCGCGGGAAGCTCGCCGCCAGCTTCCCGAGCCCGTACAGGCCCATGTCGCCGACGATGATGCCGACGTAGAGCGACCCGAGCGCCACCATCCAGGACAGCGAGGAGTCCTGCACCCGCATGGCGGCAAGCACGGTCGCGGCGTCCTCCAGGATGAAGGTGCCGACGATGACCAGGCCCGCCTGCACGAAAGGCGAGCGCCCCGCCAGGTCGAGAAGGCCGGCGATGGAGCCGCCGAACACGTGATCAGCCCGTCCGGCCCGGTTGGTTCAGCAAGGCGCGTCCCTTCGTTCCGGCCGGCAAGCCGGAGCCCGCGACGCGCCGCGACCTCGACGCGTACCGTCCATACCGGTCCGGCCGCATCGCGTCACCCCGGCTTCGCGCAACGTGACATCCCGCGCCGTGGGACACGGCACGCTCGTTCGCCCGCGCGAGGAAGTTCCGACACCGGGTAGGCCAGCCCGGGCTTTCCCTCCTCCGGACCGTCCAGCAGTCCCTGGCGCCCGCCAGGGCTTCCGGCCAGCCTCGCCCACGACCGTCAAGGGCGGAGATCCCGGCAGCCCGTTTCTCAGAGCAGAAGTGCCAGAGGCGCGCTTTGGGCGGAGTTCGAGCCGGGGCCGCGATCTTGCCTCCGCCTGCCACGCACCTTCGCCGCAAGGGCTACGGGCCGGGCAGGGCGGAGTACACGGCCGCCTCGAACGCCCGGCTGGCGGCCAACGCTCCCGGGTCGGCGAACGGCAGCAGCGGCGCGAGCACCACGCCGCACACGCCCCGTGCCGCGTCGACCCAGAAGAAGGTGTTGGTGACGCCGCCCCAGGACAGGGTGCCGACGCCGCGCCCGCCGCGGGTGGGCGCGGTGTCCACCAAGCCGCCGATGCCCCAGCCGGGCTCGCCGCACTGCAGTTCCACCGTGCACGACATCTCCGGCCGCGCGGCGGGCAGCCGGGTCGGGCGCAGGCCGCCGATCTGGTGCGTGGCCATCGCGGCGACGCTGTCCGGATGCAGCACCCTGACCCCGTCCAGCTCGCCTCGGCCAAGCAGCATCCGGGTGAGGCGCAGCATGTCGCCCACGGTGGAGAACAGCCCCGATCCGCCGCTCTGGTAGTCGCCGTCCTGTGCGCAAGGCAGGTCGGCGGCGTGCAGGCCGTCCCGGTCACGCTGCAGGGGAGCGACCAGGCGCGCCGCGCGCCCCGCATCCAGCCCGAAGCCGGTGTCCGCCATGCCGAGCGGCCGCAGCAGGCGCGTGGCCATCACATCCTGCAGCGTCTCGCCGGTCACCGCCTCGATCGCGCGTCCGACCCAGTCGCCGGCCATGCCGTACAGCCAGCGCTGGCCCGGGTCGAACATCAGCGGCAGCCGCAGGCCGGAGAGCCGTCGCGCAAGCGCCGGCGGCGCGCCGGTCGCCCGCCGGAACCGGAGCAGGGTGGCGTCCCAGAACTCGTAGCCCACGCCTGCGGTATGGGTCAGCAGATGGTGCAGCGTGACCGGCCGGGACGCGCGGCGCAGGATCGGCTCGCCGGCCTGCGAGAAGCCCTCCAGCACCTGCGGCGCCGCCATCTCCGGCAGCAGCCCGCCGAGCGGCTGGTGCAGCGACAGCAGCCCGTCCTCCACCAGGCCGAGCGCGAGCGCCGCGGTGGCCAGCTCGCTCAGCGCGGCAACCCAGAACACGCTGTCGCCGTCCACGCCGCCGCCGGCCACTCCCTCATACAGAACGCGGTTCCGCGTCGCCGCGGCGGCCGCCACCATCGGCACCAGTCCCTCGGCCACCGCTGCGGCCAGTGCCCGGCCCGGCGCCAGGGCCGCGACCGCAGCTCCCGGCGTCTCCGCGCATCCGTTGCCACCAGGCTCGCGAGTTTCAGCTGTCCGGGTGTCATCGTCCTGCATCAGCGGTGCCTCGCGCCACGGACGGGCCCGATCGCACGGCGCGCGGACACGGGATGGGCCACGATCGGCGCTGCCGACTCGGACGCGGCCTTGGCGCAGACGTCGCCCTCGCCGGTGCCGAACTGGATGGTCGGCAGCAGCGCCGCCGGCCCGGCCAGGATGCCGAGCCCGACCGCCGCCCCGGTGCGCGCCGCGACCTCCGCGCCAGGCAGCACGCTCGGCGAGGACAGGGTGCCGCCGATGTTGATCGCCCCCGGCAGCGAGCCGATCGAGAAATGCGTCGAGCGCGTGGTCAGCGCGAGATCGAGCTTCTCGCCGTTGAAGTTGATGTCGCCGGTGGCCGTGGTGCGCTCCTCGGAGGTCTGCAGCAGGAACACCTTGGTCTGCAGCACCCCGTTGTTCAGCACGAAGTCCGACACGAAGCACTGCACCTTGGCCTTCTGCGGCAGGCCCATCGCGGACAGGATCGCCTTGCCGAACTCCAGCCCGGCGATGTTGAGCAGCAGCGCGCTGAGGTCGCCACCGCCGCTCATCGACAGCTTCAGCCCGCCGTTGCCGGTGCCCATCAGCTGCGCCACCGAGGTGCCGGCGCCATCGATCTTGGCTTCCCCGGTGATGGTGCCGTCGCCCGCGAAGCTGTGCGTCGATGCCATGATCTTCGCCAGGCTCAGGTGGCGGAACGACACGTCGCTGCTGATCCGCTTGGCCGGCGCGTCGATCGCGATATCGGCCAGGATCTCGCCGTTGCCGAGACCGAACTTCAGCGGATGGACGTTGATCTTGCCGTCGACGACATCGATGCGGAACGAGATGTCGTCCATCGGCACATACTTGTTGATGATCTTCTCGCCGCGATACTGCACGTGCAGGTCAGCGGCCTTCACCACCGGCAGGTTGATCGGCTTGTCCGGCAGGAAATGGCCGCTGTGCTCGGCCTTGGCGACCCGTTCCTTGGTTTCCGGCGCCTCGTGCGCCGAGGCGGAGGCGCGGCCGGGTGCGGTGCCGATGAAGCCGCCGAGGTCGGCCAGGTCGACGCGCCTCGAGGTGAGGTTCATGTCCACGACCGGCTTCTCGCCGCCCATCGCCACGTCGATGTCGCCGCCCAGGTCGCTTTCGCCGACCTTGCCGGCGAACTGGTGGAACTCGACCTTCCTGGTGCCCGCGTCGTAGGCGAGGTTGCCGGCGATGCTGTAGGCCGGCGTCTCCGGGATCGGGATGCCGGTCAGCGGGAACAGCAGCGACATGTCCGGCCCGCTCAGTCCGAGCTTGAGCTTCGCGCCCTCGAAGTGCAGCGGGTCGTTGACGGTGCCGACCAGCGTGACCTTTGTCGGCCCGTTCTCCAGATGCAGGTCGATCGGGTAGGGGTCCTTGCGGTCCTGCAGGCTGAGCAGCGCGCCCGCCACCAGCCCGCCGGTGATCGGCTGGTCGGAGTAACGGCCGCGCAGCTCGGCGACGATGCGCGGCCCGGTCTCCCCGCTGGCCTCGCGTGTGCTGACGTCCAGGCCGACCGCGGACTTCGCCTTGGCGTCGGTGAACTGCACGTGGGTGTCGGCGATGCGCAGGTCGCCGATCTGCGGCAGCGGGCTGCTCTTCGCAGGGGCGGACCCGGCCGGCTTCGCGCTGCCAAGGGTCCAGTTGTTGCGCCCGTCCGGCAGCGAGGTCGCCACGACCTGCCCGCCGTCGACCGCGATCACCGGCAGCACCAGGGTGCGGCTGCGGATGTAGGCCATCACGTCTGCGCTGATCGTCAGGGTGCGCGCGGTGGCGAACGGCTTGTCCTCGGGGAAGCCCGCAGGCTCGGCCACCACCGGGTCGTCCACGGTCACCGTCGTGATGCGGCCGAGATGGACGTGGAGATGGCTCACGGTGACCTTGCGGCCGAGGGCGGAGGACGCCTGCGCATCGACCAGGGGGATGAACCAGTCCCAGCGCCAGAACACCACCAGCAGCACGATCGCGACGATCGGGATTCCCAGGAAGAAGGGCCAGAGCCGTAAGCGAGACTGTGCCATGAAGCGGCCGTTCCTCCGGATGTCGCCGCATCACGCAACGCCGGGCCGCGGCGGCGGGTTCCGGGGCGCGGCCACGGGAGACAAGCGCCGCATCGCGATCCGACGACCCGAACGGACCGCCGGATCGACCCGGCCACCGCTCCGAAGCCGCGCCCAGGCCCGGGCACGAAGCCGCGAGCGAGGTGGTCCGGACCGAACGCGTGCTGCTATGACGCAGCCTCCGGGACCACACTCGGAGGACCCATGCGTCGTGACATCCCGCCCTACGACGGCCTGACCCGCCTGGTCCTGGCAGACCGGATCGCGCGCTACTCCTGGAGTGTCGGCGACCACACCTACGGGCACCCGAAGATCCTGGAGGAGGCCGGCGGGCCGCTCGCGATCGGCCGCTTCTGCTCGATCGCCGCGGTCACGATCGTGCTGGGCAACCACATCAGCTCGCACGCCACCACCTACCCGTTCGACTCGTTCCGGCCGTACTGGCCGAACATGACGGACGCCTCGTGCCACCGCGCCAAGGGCGTCACCATCGGCTCGGACGTGTGGCTCGCGGAAGGCGCGATGCTGATGCCCGGCTCCGACGTCGGCCACGGCGCGATCGTCGGCGCCGGGTCGGTCGTGCGCGGTGCCGTGCCGCCGTTCGCGATCGTCGCCGGCAACCCCGCCACCCTCGTCCGCCACCGCTTCGACCCCGCCACGATCGCGCGCCTGCTGCGCACCGCCTGGTGGGACCGCACGGACGAGGCGATCAACGAGCTGGTTCCGCTGCTGGTGTCGAGCGACCTGGAGGCCCTGCTGAGCGCGCTCGAGGCCGGCATGGCGCCGGAGGCTGCAGAGGAGGCCGCGCCCGCGGCGCCGCCGCCCGTCGCCCCGATCCCGATGCCCGGCCCCGCGCCCGTCGCGGAGACGGTGTTCGTCCGGACCCCGGTGCTCGCCGCCACGGCGCACGGCGCGCCCGACGCAGGCTCCGGGCAGGAGCCCCGGCACGACGCCGTCGAGAAGGCCATCGCCGCGCAGATGCCCCCCCAGCCCGGGCCGGGGGACGGGGACGCCGCCCCTCCGGCTCGGCGGTCCGCCTGGTCGATCCTCGCGGGCCGCTGACACCGGACGCCTGGGCGGCAGGACTGGCACGGTCGAGGCCACGTCCCGCGCTCCGCCAGGGCTCGACTTCGGTGGCAACGAACCAGGCAGGAAGTGCCCGGACAACCCTGGCCCACGGCGGGAAGCCGTAGGGATCGGCGTAGCCGGCCCGTGGCGTGGCCTCGGCTGCCGGGCTCATACCAGCGACCGGTCGCTCTGCACGGGCAGGACAGGAAGGCCAGGGGCTCTGCCCCTGGACCCCGCCAAAGGCAGGGCCCTTGGAATCCCTTGCTGAAGTCAAGCCGGTCCAGGGGCGGCTCCCTCCGGTGGCCTTTCCAACGATCCAGGCGGATCGTTGGAACCTTTGGCCACCTTCGCCTGGCGGGTCTGGGCAGAGCCCAGCCTTGCTTGCCTTCGACAGATCAGGCCCTTTGGCCGCCGGACTCAGTCCGGTCACTTCCGGGGCCTGGCAGCAGTCTTGGGCAGCGGCGAGCGCAGCAGCGTCGCGAGCCGGGCCGCGACCCTCGGCGCGATGCGCCCCAGGCTGTTCGGGCCGGAGGGGTGCAGCGTCGTGCTGTCCACGCCGAACGCGGGGTCGAGCATCCCCGCCGTGTCGATGAAGGCGACCCTGGCCGGCTCGGCGCAACGGGCGATGCCGGCCACCAGCGCGTCGCCCTGCATGCCGCTGAACGGGCGCAGCACTGCGATCCTCGCGGCCGGGTAGAGCGCCAGGAGCCCGTCGAGGCTGTGCGCCAGCGCCTCCGCAACCGCCGCCGCGGCCGCGTGCACGTCGTTGGTGCCCTCGTTGAGCACCACCAGGGAGACGCCGGGGTCCCTCTGCCTCGCCACGTCGGGCAGGATGCGGCCGAAGGTGGCGGGCAGCGCCGGCACCCCGCCGCTTCCGGCCACGGTCAGGCCGGTGCCGCCGAAGCCGATGATCCCGGCCTCCACCCCGAGCAGGCCGCGCTGCGCGTAGGCCCAGCCCATCATCGCATCGTTGCGGTCGGTGTCACGCGCCGCGGTGTCGTTGACCGTGCGCACCCCCTCTGTGATCGAGTCGCCGAAGAACAGCGCCAGCGTCGGCAGCCCGGCGGGCGCCGCGGCCGTGGCCCCGCGCGCCAGGGTCAGTCCGGAGAACACGACCGTGGTGGCGCCGGGCGAGGACCAGCGGGGCAGGGCCTCCGAGGTCGACTTCACCACCACCTCCAGCAGGTGGTACGGCAGCGCCGCCGTGTCCGCGGGCATCGCGGGGGCGATGCTTGGCGCCAGCTCCGCCCGGGTCCAGGGCGACTGCGCGGAGTAGCCGTCGATGCGGACGTAGAGCTGCGGCAGCGGTGCCAGGTTGGCGTCGGTGGCGAAGCCGAGCGCCACGCTCGGCCCGGTGAACAGGGTGCTGAAGTAGGCGCCCGCGTTGAGGGTGGCGGCGCCGGAAGCGGTCACGCTCCAGTTGCCCGGGGAGTACAGGATCGCCGGGTCGTCAGGGGCAATGACCGTCCGGGCGACCGCCAGGGGCGAGGCCGCCGTCAGGAGGGCCGCCGCCAGGAAGACAGGGGCGGAGTGGTTCTGCATGGGCGCCACCGGACACGGGGGATGGACGAAGATCGGACCGCCCTGCAAGGCAGACCCCGGCGGAAAGCTCCTGGCGGGTTGTCCTGGACCTCGTGGCAGCCTGCTTCAGGCAGAAAAGCAAGAGTCTTCTTTTTCTGAAGAAAAAGAAGCAAAAAGACTTTGCCCATTGGACTCCGGGTGCGCGGGCGGTTCCGGAATCTGATATGTAAAAGTTCTTTGGTTCTTTCTTTCAAGAAAGAACATGCTTTCGTCTTGCCGGGGTGCAGCACATAGCGGCTGGCAGGTCAATGACCGCTTCTATCCCGCGAACGCCGCCAGCAGCCGCGCGTGCGAGCGCATTCCCGCGCGGAAGCAGCGCAGCTCGAACTTCTCGTCCGGCCCGTGCACCTGGTCGTCCTCCAGCCCGAAGCCCACCAGCAGGCTATCGATGCCGAGCACGCGGCGCAGCTGCTCGACCACCGGGATCGAGCCGCCGGAGCCGATCAGCACCGCCGGGCGGCCGAACTCCTCGGCCAGCGCGCCACGCGCCGCCGCGACCCAGGGGCTGGCGGAGGCCACCTCGAAGCCGGGCGAGCCGCTGTACGCGTCCACGGTGACGGCGGTGCCCGGCGGCGCGTGGGCGGCCGCAAAGTCGCGGAACAGGGTGACGACGCGGTCCGGGTCCTGGCCGGGCACCAGGCGGAACGACACCTTGGCGCCCGCCTCGGCCGGGATCACCGTCTTGCTGCCGGGCCCCTGGTAGCCGCCCCAGATGCCGTTGACCTCCGCGGTCGGGCGCGCCCACAGCCGCTCCAGCCCGCCGCGGCCGCGCTCGCCGGACGGCGGCGAGGACTGGGCGGACACGCCGATGCCGGCGAGGAACGCCGCCTCGTCGAAGCCGAGCGCGCGCCATTCCTCGAGCTGCGCCGGCTCGGGCTCGGCGACGCCGTCGTAGAAGCCGGGCAGGGCGACGCGGCCATCTGCGTCGTGCAGGGCGTCGAGGATGCGCGCCAGCGCCCCGATCGGGTTGGGCGCCGAACCGCCGTACATTCCGGAATGCAGGTCGCGCGCCGCGCCGCGCACGGTGAGCTGCGTGTAGGCGAGGCCGCGCAGCCGGGTGGTGATCGCCGGGGTGTCGATGTCCCACATGCCGGTGTCGGAGATGATCGCGACATCGGCCGCCAGCGCCGCGCGGTGCTCCTCCAGGAACGCTTCCAGGCTGGGGCTGCCGACCTCCTCCTCGCCTTCCAGCAGCACGGTGATCCGCGCGGGCGGGCCGCCGGCCACGTCGTGCCAGGCGCGCAGGGCCTCCAGCCACATCAGGCTCTGGCCCTTGTCGTCGACCGCGCCGCGCGCCACCACGCGCCGCCCGTGCGGGCCGTCCACCACGGCCGGCTCGAACGGCGGGCTGGTCCAGGGCGCGAGCGGCTCGGCAGGCTGCACGTCGTAGTGGCCGTAGAACAGAAGGTGCGGCCCGGCCACTTGTTCGGCGTCCGGGCCGTCGCCCCGGACCGGGCCGGCGTGGTGGGCGAGCACGATCGGCCGCCCCGGGGTCGCGTGCACCGTTGCCCCGAAGCCGATCGCCTCGAGCTGGGCGCGCGCCCACTCCGCGGCACGGGCGCAGTCGGGGTCGTGGTCGCGCTGCGCGCTGACGCTGGGGATGCGCAGGAACTCCACGAGCCGCGCGGTCGCCGCATCCAGGCCGGCGTCGAGGTGGCGCAGCACCCCTGCCAGCGCCGTATGTGAGGCCGTCTCCGTGGCAGGCGCCGCGAGGCGGTCGGGGTCGGTCATGCCTGGCCTCCGGGCGATGCGCCGGGTTTCCCCCCGGCCCAGGCGGGCGCCATGGCTGCGTCCGGGGCCGCAGCCGGGGCGGCGTAGGTGTGCAGGAACATCGCGACCGAGCTGGCCACCACGCGCTCGACCTCGGCGTCGCTCGGCGAGACGACCAGCTGCAGGCGGCACAGCATGCCGATCCGCGTCTGGCACAGGGCAAGGAACTGGTCGGCGGCGAAGCGCGCGTCCTCGACCACGAGCCGCCCGGCCAGCGCCTGGCGCGTCAGCCAGTCCGCCATGTGCCCGGTCGCGCGTGCGGGACCTGCGTCGTAGAACATCTGCGCCAGGTCGGGGAATTTGGCGGCCTCGGACATGGTGACGCGGAAGATGGTCAGCCCGGTGGGCGAGACGATCATGCGCACCATGCGCTCGCCGATGCGGTGCAGTGCGGCCTCTGGATCGGTCTCGTCGTCCGCACCGTCGAACAGGGCCGCGATCTTGCGGCTGCACTCCTCGTTGACGAAGGCAGCGAACAGGTCGGCCTTGCCGGCGAAATAGTTGTACAGGGTGCCCTTCGACACGCCGGCCTCGACGGCGATGCGCGACATGCTGGCGCCCTCGTAGCCTTCCTGGGCGAACACCAGCCCGGCGCCGCGCAGGATCTGACGCTCCTTCTCGGGGGACAGGGCCTCGGTGCCGGACATCGCGCTCTCCTCCTGCCTTCCACCCGGACCGGGTGCGTCACGGTGCACCACCGCGGGCCGCGCCTCGCGGTCACAGGCCGGCCGTGCGCGCCGCACGGATTGACGATCGGGTCGAACAAGGTAGGTTGTCAACGCTGACCGAACCGATCGGTCACCGGGCGCGGTGCGGCGACCCAGCGATGGAGAACGGCTGCGTGACGCTGCGGACAGGAGCTACGCTGCAGGCCCGGCGTGCGCCGAACCTGCCGAGGCTGCCGGCCGGGCGGATGCCGGGCGCACCCGGCTTCGTCCCGAGACGCAAGGCCTGCTTGGCCCGTGCGCACGGACCCCGGGTGACTGCGGTGCTGCCTGCCGCGGTGCTGGCGCTGCTGTGTGGCTGCACCGTCGGCCCCGACTTCAAGCGGCCCAGCGTGTGGTCGCCGACGTCCTGGTTCGCGAGCCGGCCCGTCGTCCCGGCGTCCTACGAGGCGAGCCTGCCGGTGGCGCAGCCCGTCGACCCGGCGTGGTGGAAGCTGCTCGGCGACGCCAAGCTCACCGCCCTGGAGGAGCGCGTCGCCAGCCAGAACCTCAACGTCAGGCTCTACACGCTGCGTATCGCGGAAAGCCGGGCGCAGCTGCGGCTGTCCTCCGTCAACCTGTTCCCGCAGATCAACGGCCGTGCCCAGTACGAGCGCGACCAGATCAGCCAGAAGGAGGTCCAGCGCGGCCTCAGCGCCGTTGGCGGTTCGCTGCCCGCCAGCCTCGCCGGCAGCGCCAGCGGGTTCGGCTCCACCCAGGTGCCGCCGATCGACCTGTGGTCCGACGGCATCGACTCCAGCTACGAGCTGGACCTCTGGGGCCGGGTGCGCCGCACGGTGGAGGCGGCGGACGCGGCGCTGGAGGCGTCCGGTGACGCGCGACGCAACACCTTGCTGTCCGCCCTGGCGGAGGTGGCCCGCGACTACGTGCAGCTCCGCGGCAACCAGGAGCTGCTCAGGATCGCGCGCGAGAACCTCGTCACCGAGCAGCAGAGCCTCGTGCTGACACGGCAGCGTTCCAGCGGCGGGCTGGGCACCGACCTCGACGTGGCGCAGGCGGCGGCGCAGGTCGAGTCGACGCGCTCGCAGGTGCCGCAGCTCGAGCAGCAGGTGCAGCAGGGCATCAACGCCCTCAGCCTGATGCTGGGCGAGGGACCGGGCGCGCTGCGCGCCGAGCTGGAGGAGCCGGGGCCGGTGCCGCCGGTGCCGCCACGGGTGCCGATCGGCGTGCCGTCCGAGCTGGTTCGCAGGCGGCCCGACATCCGCCAGGCGGAGGCGCAGCTGCATTCCGCGACGGCGCAGGTCGGCGTGGCGGTGGCCTCGTTCTATCCCTCGGTCACGCTGTCGGCGAACCTGACCTTCACCGCGCTGCAGTTCCGCGACCTCGGTTTCTGGAGCAACAAGGGCTACACGCTGGGCCCGAACATCACGATCCCGATCTTCCAGGGCGGCCAGCTGCGCGGCCAGCTCGCGCTGAACAACGCCCAGCAGCGCGAGGCGGCGATCAGCTACCAGCAGACCGTGCTGCAGGCCTGGCACGACGTGGACAACGCGCTGATCGCCTATGGGGCCGAGCAGGCGCGGCGCGACGCCCTCGCCCAGTCGGTGGAGCAGAACCAGCGCGCCCTGGCGCTGGCACGCGACCGCTACGTCCAGGGGCTGTCGGATTTCCTCAACGTGCTGACCCAGGAGCGCTCCGTGCTTGCGGCCCAGCAGCAGCTTGCCGACAGCACGGTCACCGTCACGCAGAACCTCGTGCAGCTGTACAAGGCCCTGGGCGGCGGCTGGGAAACCAGCTTCCCCGCGTCGCCCGACAAGGCGGCTGCGGGGGGCGCGGCTGCCGCCCCGGGCTGAGGCGGCGAGGCGTCTCCGGGAAGATCGCAGAACTGCGGCTGATATCTCTCCACAAGGCAAGGACACGGCCGGCCGGCGCGGTCCCGGTATCGTCAGGCGGGGTTGCGCTAGCCCGGCGCTTGGTCGCGGGTCCGTGCCTCGAGCTGCCGCAGCAGATCCGCCATCGCCGCCACGAAGGCGGGCAGCACGACGAGCGGCACCAGGAGCTGACCCGAGGGCTGCGCAGTGCCGTCCGCGCCCATGGCCCCGAGCTGCAGGCGCGCCACGCCGTTCTGCACGTTCGCGCCGCGCAACATCTCTGCGAAGACAATCTCGTTCATCCCGCACGTTCCCCGATGGATGGCGCGAGCGTAGGGGCGGCACCTGCGCGAGTCACGCGACCACGCATCGCCGGTCATACCAACGGCCGAAACTCTTGACCTGTCGATGCGAGCAAGGCTGGGCTCTGCCCAGACCCGCCAGGCGAAGGTGGCCGAAGGTTCCGACGATCCCCTTGGATCGTTGGAATGGCCACCGGAGGGAGCCGCCCCTGGACCGGCTTGCCTCAAAACAAAGGGTTCCAAGCGCCCTGCCTTTGGCGGGGTCCAGGGGCAGAGCCCCTGGCCTTCCTGTCCTGGCCGGCCACAGCAACCGGCCGCCGATATCAACGCGTGCGGAACACCACCCGCGAGGCCATTGTGAAGTTCGCGGACATCCCGGCGAGGGAGCCCGCCGCCACCGCCAGCACCGGGTAGTCCCGGCACAGCGGCACCGTGGCGACAAGGATGAAGAACGTGCCGCGGTTGAGCACGAAGCCGCCGGCGTTGGACGCGACGAACAGAGCCCATTGCCGGACGGCGCCGCCATGCTCGTGGTCGCGGAACGTCCACAGCCGGTTGAGCAGCCAGTTGAGCGTGCAGGCCACCAGGTAGGCCACCAGTCCCGCAGCATACAGGCCGATCCAGGGCGAGGCGGCGTACACGGTGGCGGTGTCCCACACGAAACCCAGCGTGCCGACCACCGCGAATTTCAGGAAGCGCTGGGCAACCGCTCGGCGGGCCGGCGTCACAAGGCGGCGATGGGGCAGGGCGAGGCTCCCGGCGGTTGACCCGCGCGTAGAGGAGCCGGGCGGCCGGTGCAAGACGCCCCTGCCCGGCGAGGGTCGGCGCAAACGAAAAGGGGGCGCCTTGCGGCACCCCCTTCGCGCAGCCCACCCGGAGGGATGGTTCAGTGCAGGATGATCTCGACCCGACGGTTCTGCGGCTCGCGCACGCCCTGCGCGGTCGGCACCAGCGGGTTGCTCTCGCCGTAGCCGTGGATGCCGATCGAGCCGCGCGGCACGCCGTCGCGGACCAGCTCCGCCTCGACGCTCTTGGCGCGACGCACCGACAGGCCCTGGTTGTAGGCGGCGGTGCCGGAGAGATCGGTGTAGCCGTTGACCTCGATGCGGGTGGTCTGCACGTGGGTCGAGGCGTTGGCGGCCTCGTGGATGATCTGGCGGGCACGCTCGGTCAGGTCGGCGCGATCCCAGTCGAAGAACACGAGGTAGGTGCGGGCCGGGGCCACCGGCGGGGTCGCGACCGGAGCAGGGGCCGGCGGCGGCGGCGGCGCGGTGTTGAAGGCGTAGCGCAGGCCGACCATGAACTCGTGGTTGGCCTGCTCGTCGAACTTGGCGTTGCCCTTCGAGATCACGCCCGGACCACGGTAGTAGGTGGCCTGATAGCCGTCCTGGTTCAGCTGGCCGAGGTAGCGGTACTCGGCGGTGACTGCCAGACCGGGCAGCTGGTCGATGTCGTAGGAGATGCCGGCGATGCCCTGGTAGGCGAACGAGCCGTTGGTGCCGCCGGTGCGGAGCACGGTCCCGTTGTTGAACACGCTGCTGAGCGGGCTCAGGTGCGTCCACAGGTAGCCGGCGCCGATGCCGAGATACGGGGTCACCGGGATGCCCGAGATGCCGTAGTTCGAGAGGTTGAAGTCGTAGAGGACGTTGCCGAATCCGCCGTAGCTCTCGGTGTGGCCGTTCGACGTCGAGGCGATCGCGGTGCGAACGTAGTTGTTCACGTTGTTGTTGATGTAGTGGCCCTCGACCTCGGCGCGCAGGCCGTTGCCGAGGCCGTAGCCGATCGCGGCGACACCGTCGTAGCCGTCGCCGAAGCGATAGCGGGTGTGGTTGCGGATGCCGTCGCCGCCGCCGTTGTTCGGACCCGGGCGCAGGTGCTCGTCCTGCAGCAGGTTGTAGCCGGCGCCGGCCGAGACGTAGATCCCGTCGATCGGCGGCGCGGTCTGCGCGGAGGCGGCGGCGGCGAACGCCGAGCCGAGAAGGGTTGTTGCCAGGAGGGCAGAGCGGATCCGCATCGTGTCTAAGTCCTTCATGCATGCGCCACTCGGAACCGCGGAGAGCGGTGGTGGCGCGAACGGCACTGTAAGAGCACAAAAAGTTTCCAAGTTGCCCTCACAGATTGTAATGGCCGCCCTGCTTCGATCTACCGGCAGCCGGCGTTGCGGAACTGCCACACTTGTTTTCGTCTCCAGTCCATTCCGGTTCCGGCGTCGCACGAGGCCTTGGCGCGTCCGCGTTCACGAGGCACTTAACTCAACAGTCAGCCTGGACAACCTGCAGACAGACCGGTCTGCAGCAGTGGTGCGGTTCCTGGATGATCCCGGACCGGCAAGCGCCGGCGGCGGCGTTCTCAACCTGGACGTGCTGTAACCCGTTGTAAAATCAATCTGTGGCTGTCCGGAACGCGCTACCGTCTCGCGCGTGCCGGCCTCCTGCCGCCAGGCTCCCGCGCGGCCGCAGCCCGGGTGCGCATGGACGGATGGCGGCAGGGTGCGTTGGCCGGGGCATGATGGCTGGGCAGGCTGTGTGCCCGCTCCGCGGCATGCTGGCGATCTGGCCGCGCGCAGCCGAGCGCCTGCAGACCTACACGGCGGCCTGGCCGCTGCCGCGGCTGTTCCGAACGACGGAGGGCGGGATGCTGAACGAGGGGCTGTCCCGCGCCGACTCCATCAACACGCCGTCGGTGCTGTGCGTGGCCGACGCGCTCGATGTCCCGGACCGGGCGGAGCGGGTCGGTGGGCTGCCGGCGGTGATCGCCCGCTCGCAGGCCGACCTCGCCGCGGTGGGCGAGCGGGTGGCGCGTTCCAAACGGGCGCTGCTCGTGGCGGAGTCCGGCGGCAGCGCCTCCGGCCTTGCCTGCTGCCTGTTCCACCTGCCATGAGCCCCGGCCATGACAGACGCCCCCAGCCCCGCGCTCCTGCCCGCCGGCCTGCGCGACCTGCTGCCGCCGGAGGCAGAGACCGAGGCGGCTTCCGTGGAGGCCCTGATGGCCGCGTTCGCGTCGCACGGCTACGAGCGGGTCAAGCCGCCGCTGCTGGAGTTCGAGGACGGGCTGTTCGCCGGGCCCGGGGCCGCCGTCGCCGACCAGACCTTCCGGGTGATGGACCCGGACACGCACCGCATGATGGGGCTGCGCGCCGACATTACGCCGCAAATCGGTCGCATCGCCGCGACCCGGCTGTCGCAGGCGCCCAGGCCGCTGCGGCTGTCGTATGCCGGGCAGTGCGTGCGGGTGCGCGCCGGGCAGATGGCGTCGGGGCGCCAGGTGCCGCAGGTGGGCATCGAGCTGATCGGCGTCGACACCGCGGAAGCGGACGCGGAAACCATCCTGGTGGGGGCCGAGGCGCTGGCGGCGCTGGGCCTGACGCGGGTGAGTTTCGACCTGCTGCTGCCGCAGATGGCGCCGGCGCTGCTGGACTGGGCGGGACTCGAGCCGGGGGAGACGCGCAGCGCGCTCACC
Source organism: uncultured Acetobacteraceae bacterium (assembly GCA_964236695.1). Taxonomy (GTDB): domain Bacteria; phylum Pseudomonadota; class Alphaproteobacteria; order Acetobacterales; family Acetobacteraceae; genus CAXSEF01. The sequence continues at coordinate 50,616 of CAXSFU010000005.1, forward strand.
CGCGCGCTCGACCGCAAGGACGAGGCGTCGGTGGCGCAGATCGGGGCGCGGCTCGACGGGCCGATCACCGGCATCCTGACCGACCTGCTGCGCGCGTCCGGTCCCGCGGACCCCGCCCTGGAGGCTCTTGCGCGGGTAAAGCTGCCGGCTGCGGCGTTCGCGCTGGCGGTGCGGCTGCACGAGGTGGCGGCGGTGCTGCGCAGGCGGGCACCGGGGCTGCGGCTGACGGTGGACCCGATCGAGTTCCGCGGCATGCGCTACCACACCGGGCTGTGCTTCTCGATCTATGCGCCGACGTTGCACGACGAGCTGGGCCGCGGCGGCCGCTACGTGTCGGGCGAGGCGGAGCCGGCGGCGGGGCTGACGCTGTTCGCCGACGCGGTGCTGCGCGCGGCGCCGCCGCGCCCGGCGCCGGTCCGGGTGTTCGTGCCGCGCGGCAGCGACCCGGCCCTGGCCCAGGCGCTGCGGGCGCAGGGGTTCGTCACGGTGGCGGGGCTGGCGGACGTCGCGGAGACCGGGACGGAGGCGGCGCGGCTGCTGTGCACGCACGTGCTGCGCGACGGCGTGGCGATCGCGGTGGCATAGGGCGGGCTCGGAGCTCTTCGCCCCAACCCCGCTCCAAGGTCCGTCTCGGGACATGCTTTCAGGGAAGCCACGCTGCCTCCCTGACGGCTGCGGGTCTGGGGGCGCGCTGCCCCCAGCGGGTCCAGGGCAGAGCCCTGGCCTTTCCTTGCCCGCCCGCCCGTCTGGCGCGTGCCCTGCGCACGGTGGCACATAGGGCCGGCACTTGGCCCGCGGCGTGCCACGGGAAGCTGGAGGACTGGCGGATGGCGAATGTCGCGGTGATCGGCGCCCAGTGGGGCGACGAGGGCAAGGGCAAGGTGGTGGACTGGCTGGCGAGCCGCGCCGACGTGGTGGTGCGCTTCCAGGGCGGGCACAACGCCGGGCACACGCTGGTGGTGGGCAACCAGACCTACAAGCTGTCGCTGCTGCCCAGCGGCTTGGTGCGCGGCAAGCTGGGGATCATCGGCAACGGCGTGGTCGTCGACCCGGAGGCGCTGCTGGCCGAGATCGCGCGTGTCAGGGCGCAGGGGCTTGCGGTGGGGCCGGAGACGCTGCGCATCGCGGAGAACGCCACGCTGATCCTGCCGGTGCACGCGGCGCTCGACCGGGCGCGCGAGCAGGCGCGCGGCGAGCGGAAGATTGGCACCACCGGGCGCGGCATCGGCCCCGCGTACGAGGACAAGGTGGCGCGCCGCGCGATCCGGGCGTGCGACCTGGCGGAGCCGGACACGCTGGACCACAAGCTCGACGAGCTGCTGCTGCACCACAACACCCTGCTGGCGGGGCTGGGGGCGGAGACCTTCGCCAAGGACGCGCTGATGGCGCACCTCCTGGCGCTGGCGCCGCAGATCCTGCCGTATGTGGAGCCGGTGTGGGAGCGGCTGGACGAGGCGCGCCGGGCCGGCCGGCGCATCCTGTTCGAAGGCGCGCAGGCGGTGATGCTCGACGTGGACCACGGCACCTACCCGTTCGTGACCAGCTCCAACACGGTGGCGGCGACGGCGGCGTCCGGCAGCGGCATGGGCCCGTCCGCGGTGGGCTTCGTGCTGGGCATCGCCAAGGCCTACACCACGCGGGTCGGCTCCGGGCCGTTCCCCACCGAGCTGCACGACGCGACCGGGCGGCTGCTGGGCGAGCGCGGGCACGAGTTCGGCACGGTGACCGGACGTCCCAGGCGCTGCGGCTGGTTCGACGCGGCGCTGGTGCGCCAGGCGTGCAAGGTGGGCGGCGTGCAGGGCCTGGCGCTGACCAAGCTCGACGTGCTCGACGGGTTGCCAGAGCTGCGCATCTGCACGGGCTACGAGATCGGCGGGCGTCGCGTGCGCCACTTGCCGGCAGGGCAGGCGGCGCAGGCGGCGGCCGTGGCGGTGTATGAGACCATGGAGGGCTGGGCCGACTCGACGCGCGGCGCCCGGTCCTGGGCCCAGCTTCCGGCACAGGCGATCAAATACGTGCGCCGCATCGAGGAGCTGGTGGAAGCGCCGGTGACGCTGCTGTCCACCAGCCCGGAGCGTGACGACACGATCCTGGTGCGCGATCCGTTCGAGGGTTGAGGCCGCGGTGGCGGCGTTAACCCGCGGTTAGCCGCTCCTGGGCCAGGGTGGCGCGTCAGAACGACGAAGCGACCCGCCCATGGCAGCAGAGCCGAAGGACGCGCCCGTCGCCGGGCGCTTCATCCCCGAGCCAGACCGGCCCGCCGCGCATCTCGCGGCGGACCTGCGCGGCGTGCAGGCGCGCGAGCCCGGGCGGGACTGGCCGGGCGGGCTGGTGGCGCTGCGCGTGCTGCCGGCCGGACCGCCGCGCGCCGGCGCCATCCTCGCGTTGGCCGGGGCGGCAGTCCCGCGCCTGTTGCTGCCGCTCGCCCATGGGGTCGCGGCGGGAGCCGCCTGGGTGGTGTGCCCGGCGCCGCCGGGACCGCCGCTGTCAGTGGCGGGCGGGCCGTGGAGCGAGTCGGCGCTGCTCGCCGACGTGCTGCGCCCGGTCGCCACGGTGCTGGACGCGCTGGCGCAGCTCGGCGTGACTCATCGTGCGATCCGCCCCGACAACCTGTTCCGCGACGGCGCCGGCGAGGTCGTGCTGGGCCCTGCCTGGGCGGAGCCGCCCGCCAGCCTGCAGCCGGCGCTGTTCGAGCCGCCGGCCTCGCAGTGCTGCCTGAGATCCGGTCGCGGCGACGGCGACATCGCCGACGACATCTACGCGCTCGGCGTGGTGCTGCTGTGCCTGGCGCTCGGACGGGCGCCGCTGGCGGGCCTTGACGATGCGGCGATCCTGCGCCGCAAGGTCGAGCTGGGCAGCTTCGACGCGCTGGTCGGCCCGGGCGACGTGTCGCCTGCGCTCACCGACCTGCTGCGCGCCATGCTGGCCGAGGACCCGCAGCACCGGCCCGCGCCGGCCCTGCTGCGCGATCCTGCCGCCGCCCGGGCACGGCGCCTGGTGCCGCGCACGCTGCGCCCGGCCGAGCGCGGACTCGCGGTGGGGCCGGTGCAGGCCTGGAGCGCACGCGGCCTGGCGCTGGCGCTGTCGCAGCATCCAGAGCCGGCCGCCGCCCTGCTGCGCAGCGGCACGGTGGCGACCTGGTTGCGGCGCTCGCTCGGGGACAACGTCGCCGCCACGCGGGTCGAGGCCGCGCTCGCCGGGCTGGAGCGCACCCACGAGTCGGTCGGAGTCATGCGCGCGGTGGCCCTGCTCGATCCCCTGGCGCCGCTGTGCTGGCGCGGCCTGTCGCTGTGGCCGGACGGGATCGGGCCGGCGCTGGTGCAGGCCCGCCAGGACCGGCCGATCCTGGCGGCGCTGCAGGAGCTGGTCGCCTCGGAGGCAGTCCTCGGCTGGGCGAGGCTGCGTCCGCAGCGCAGCGACCTGGAGCGGCTGCGGGCGACGACCCGCAGCCACCGGCTCCTGCTCGGGTCCGAGTCGGGAGGTGGCGGAGTGGGCGCCACGGTGGCGCGCCTGGCCTACGAGCTGAATCCGTTCCTGGCCTGCGCGTCGCCGATCCTGGGGCGGCAGGTGGTGGTCGACCTTCCGGGCCTGCTGGCTGCGCTCGAGATCGTGGCCCGGGACCGCGAGGGAGGCAGTGCCCAGGGTGGTGGTGCCCAGGGTGCGAACAGCCAGACCGCGGTGGCGCAGCGCGACGGTGCCGAGGGGCCTGGCGGGCTCTTGCTGCCGCTGGATGCGGAGATGCTGGCGTTCGTGGCGGCGCGGCATGGCCAGCGTCCGGACGACGCCGCCCTGCCCGGCGCCGCGATGCGCCAGGCACAGCTGCTCGGCCTGCTGCAGCAGCGCCTGCGCACGGGCCCTCTTCCCGCCCTGGCGGGCTGGCTGCTGCGCGGCGGCCTGTCGGACCTGTCCGCCTGGCGCAACCGCGACACGCGGGACCGGCTGGCGGCGCGGCTGGCGGAGCTGGCGTCGCAGGGGCTGCTGTCCGACATGGTGACGCTGCTGACCGACGATGCGGCGCTGAGCCGCGACGAGGCCGGCGCCGATCTGGCCCGGGCCGAGGTGGCTCGCATCGACGCCCAGCTCGGCGCCCTGGCGGCGCGGCGCGGCGGTCGGCTCGACACGGCGCGCCGCACCGGGCGCGACATCGTCGGCGGTGTCGGACTGGTGCTCGCAGCCGGCTTCCTGATGCTGGCGGTGCTGTCGTGACCGGCGCCCGGCAGGTCGGGCGATGAGCGGTCGCGCCGGAACCGGCGGGGCAGGGACTCCCGGCCGCCGCGCCGGATCGCTGCGCTGGGTCCAGGGCATGGGATGCGGCCTGCTGCTCGCGGTGTCGCCGGCCACGCTGCTGCTGCTGGGCGGACTGATGGCCCCGCTCGCGCCCGCCCTGCTCAGCGACAGCGCGGCGGGTCGCCCGGTGGCCCGCTCGGTGGCGCTGTTCGGGGCGGCGCTGTCGATCGGCCCGGTGATGCGGCTGTGGCACGCCGGCGGCGGCATGGCGGACGCCCTGTGGCTGCTGGGCGACGTCGGCGTGCTGGGCACGGCGTGGGCGGCCTGCGCGCTGGGCTGGCTGCTGGCGGAGCTGGCGCCGGTGCTGGTCAGGGTGGCGCTGGACAGAACCGATCAGGCGCAGGAAGCGGCGCTGCTCGGCGCACGTCGGCGACTCGAGGAAAGGTGGGGCGTGCCGCCGCGCGGATGAGGCTTGTGCGGCGCGCGTTCCGGCCGCGACGCGGGGTCAGGCGCGCTCCGGGAACAGCGCCGCGAGACCCTCGCCATCGGCGGCGCATCGGCCGCGCTCGGTGATCAGTCCGCTGACCAGGCGGGCCGGCGTCACGTCGAAGGCAGGATTGGCGGCGGGACTGCCGTCCGGGGTGACCTGCACGCGCACCACCTGGCCGTCCGCGGCGCGTCCGGTGACGGTGGTCACCTCGTCGGCAGCGCGTTCCTCGATCGGAATGCCGGCCACCCCGTCGGACACGGTCCAGTCGATGGTGGTCGAGGGCAGGGCGACCCAGAACGGCACGCCGTTGTCGTGCGCGGCCAGCGCCTTGAGATAGGTGCCGATCTTGTTGGCGACATCGCCGGTGCGGGTGACGCGGTCGGTGCCGACGATGACGAGGTCGACCTGGCCGTGCTGCATCAGGTGGCCGCCGGCATTGTCGGACACCACGGTGTGCGCGACGCCGTGCTTGCCCAACTCGAAGGCGGTGAGCGCCGCGCCCTGGTTGCGCGGCCGCGTCTCGTCGACCCAGACATGCACGGCAATGCCGGCGTCGTGTGCCCGGTAGATCGGCGCCAGCGCGGTGCCCCAGTCCACGGTGGCAAGCCAGCCGGCGTTGCAATGCGTCAGGACGTTGACGGGCCGGCCGGGCGAGCGCCGCGCAGCATCGGCGATCAGCTCCGCGCCGTGGCGGCCGATCGCCTCGTTCTGGGCCGCGTCCTCGTCGGCGATCGCGGCGGCCTCGGCGTAGGCGGCGGTCGCGCGCTCCTCCGGCCGGGTGTTGCGCAGTCGGGTGAGCATCCGCTCCAGCGCCCAGCGCAGGTTCACCGCGGTCGGCCGCGTCTCGAGCAGCAGGGCGGCGTCGCGCTCCAGCGCCTCGCTCGACGGGTCGGCCCGCAGCGCCAGGGCGAGGCCGTAGGCGGCGACGGCGCCGATCAGCGGGGCGCCGCGCACCTGCATGGTGCGGATCGCGCAAGCGACCTGGTCACGGTCAGTGAGGCGAGGCGTGTCCAACGCCCAGGGCAGGCGGGTCTGGTCGATGATCCGCACCGCCCAGCCATCCTCGTCCATCCAGACGCTGCGAAAGGAGACACCGTCGATCTTCATGGCTGGCGGACTCTTGCGGAGGGTGGCGGCGGGTCAGATGCGCTGGTGTAGCACGCACACCAGGGTGAACAGGCGGCGCGCGGTCTCGAAGTCGATGGCGATCTTGCGGTCGAGCCGCTGCATGAGCAGCTCGGCGCCCTCGTTGTGCAGGCCGCGGCGCCCCATGTCGATCGCCTCCATGCGCGCCTCGCGGCCCTCCTCGACCGCCTTGACGTGGCTGTCGACCAGCAATTGGTAGTCCTTGATCAGGCGCCGGAACGGGCCGAGCGCCAGCAGGGTGGCCATCAGCCTGCGGTCCGACTCGTCGCGCACGTCCAGCACCAGACGGCCCTCCTGCACGGACAGGTGCAGGGCGAACGGCCCGACCTGGCCCGGCGGGGAGAACAGGTTGCCCGCTGAAAGATCGGCCACCGCCTGCGCGCGGTCGGCCTCCTGCAGCAGCGACAGCCGGCCGAGCGCTTCGCCCTCCAGGACGACCCGCGACAGCTTCTGGGTGTCGGCCGACAGCGGCAGCACCGCCTCAGGCATGAGGCCTGCCGTGTCCTGCCAGGGCCTGGGGGGCGCCAGCCGCCGGGCCGCTCGTCAGGACGCCGCCGAGGAAAGCGGTGTCGTCGTGCAACAGACCGAGGCCAAGCATCAACCCCACGGTGGCCCCCTTGACCGGCCGCATCAGCGCAAGCGTCAGCACCAGCGTGAACGGCAGGAAGGTCGCGGCATACTGCCAGAGCGGCGGTGCCCAGAGCTGCTCGACCAGCACCATCAGGCCGATCACCACGTGGGCCACGATAAAGATCGTGAAGTAGGGCGGCGCATCGTCCGCCGGCACCTCGCCGAGCGGAGCATGGCAGTGCAGGCAGCTCGGTGCGATCCGCAGGAAGCCGGCGAACAGCCTCGACTCCCCGCAGGCCGGGCAGCGTCCCATGGCGCCGCGTGCCATCGCGACGGGCAGCGGCGGCTGCGGCCAGGCGGTCGGCTTGGGGGCGCGGTCGGCTTCCCAGCGGACCGGGGGCATCATGTCTGGCATGTCGTTGGTCTCCTGCCGGCCGCCAGGGTGCTGCGTTGCGGGCCCGGCACGTCCTGGGCGTCAGGGCCGACGCACTTCTCATCTGGGGTGTCCGGACGCCGATGTCACGCACTTGTCGTCCGCGCCCCGACCCGCCAGACCGGGGCAGGCACGGCATCGGCGCGCCACACGGCATCGCGCCGTTCCGGCGACAGGAGAGGCGGCATGCGAATCGCGCGGACCCTGGCTGAGCTTGCGGCAGAGAGGGCCAGGCTGGACGGGCCGGTCGGGCTGGTGCCGACGATGGGCGCGCTGCACGAGGGCCATCTGGCGCTGGTCGCGGCGGCGCGGCGGGAATGCCGGTCGATCGCGGCCTCGGTCTTCGTCAACCCGCTGCAGTTCGCGCCCACCGAGGACCTGTCCCGCTACCCGCGCGACGAGACGGGCGACCTCGACAAGCTGTGCGCCGCCGGCTGCGCGCTGGCCTGGCTGCCGGGCGTGGCGGCGATGTATCCGCCCGGCGACGCCACCGAAATCGTTCCCGCCGGGCCGGCGCTCGGCTGGGAAGGCACGCAGCGGCCGGGCCATTTCCGCGGCGTGGCCACCGTGGTGGCGAAGCTGTTCGGGCAGGTGAGACCGCAGCGCGCGTATTTCGGGGAGAAGGACTGGCAGCAATTGCAGGTGGTGCGCCGCATGGTGGCCGACCTGCACCTGCCGGTCGAAGTGGTTGGCGTGGCGACGCTGCGCGACCCGGACGGGCTGGCGCTGTCGTCGCGCAACCGCTTCCTGTCCGGTGCCGAGCGCGCGTCGGCACCCCTGCTCGCGGCGACGCTGCGCGAGGCGGCGGCCGGCGTCGCGGCGCTCGCGGGCGATTGCGCGTCCGACGCCGCACCGGTTCGGTCCGGTCCGGCGGGGCCTGATCCGGCCGGGTTGCAGCCCGCCTGCGCCGATCCTGCGCCACCGCCGCCGGCGGGGGAAGGCGGCGACGTCGAGGCGGTGCTTGCCCGGGCGAGACAGGCGCTGACGCGCTCCGGCTTCGGCGTGGACTACCTGGCGCTGGTCGAGGCGGACAGCCTGCGCGAGATCCGTGATGTCACAGCGGCAGCCGTGCACGGCCGGAGGCTGATCGTCGCGGCGCGGCTGGGCACGGTGCGACTGCTCGACAACCTGGCCGTGCCGGGCGGCTGAGGATTGGCCGTTCTCAGGCGCTGTCCGGCTCGGCTACGTCGGCCAGGACGTCGAGGAAGCGGGTGGCCTGCGCCGGCCATCCCGGCAGGCGCTTTCCGGCCGTCCAGGCCGCTTCGGCCATGCGCAGGCGGAGCGCGCGGTCGCAGATCATGCGGCGCAGGCACCGCGACAGGGCGGCGTCGTCCTCCGCCGCGCACGACGCGGCAGCCTCCGCAGGCAGTGCGGCGCAGCCGGTCACGGCCACCGGAAGGCCGCGGCGCAGCGCCTCGAACACGGCGACCCCGGTGGTCTCGCGACGCGACGCCAGGGCGAACAGGTCGGCAGACGCCCAGAGCCGTTCCAGCTCCGCGCCTGCCGGAGTTTCCAGCAGCCGCACCCGGTCCGCGATGCCGAGCGTCGCGGCAAGCGCGTCCAGTCCGCCCGTCCAGGCCGTCTCGCCATGGCTGTCGCCGGCGATGGTCAGCTGCCAGTCCAGGTCGGCCAGGCGTGCCAGGGCGCGCAGCAGCACGTCGTGGCCCTTGCGCGGGGCCAGGCGGCCGACGGACAGCAGTTGGCACACCCCACCACCAGACCCCGTGCTGCGCGCGAGTCGGGCGAGTCCGGGCTCCACCACGTGCAGGCGTGCCGCGGGCACGCCGAATTCGGCGACAAGGCGAGCCCCGACGATCCCGCTGGTCGCCACCACGCGGGCGAGGTGGGGCAGCATGCGGCGCTCGGCGGCACGGATGCCGTCGCGTCGGGCAGGGTCGGCGAGTGCCGTGGGGTGGTGAACCAGTGCCGCGGCCCGGCCGTCCAGCCATGCCGGCCGGTCGGCGCCGGCGTCGAAGCAGGGCAGCACCATGCCGTCGATGATGGCGGTGGCCGTCCGCCCCAGGGCCGCCCAGCCCTGGCGCGCTCCGGCCTCGTCGGCGACCACGCTCGTCGTGACGGAGCAGCCGAGCCCGCGCAATGCCGCGATCAGGTGCCGGTTGTAGGCGCTGCCGCCGCCGGCGGTGTCGGGGGAAGGAGGGACAAAGAACACCAGCTCGACCATCACGCCCGACTAACACCGCCGCGGCGGCACGCAAATCCTGTACTGCAGGAACGCTCCGTCGTGTCGGTTTGTCCAGGCGCAAGTCAAGGCCGCTGCCGTAGGCTCGGCAGGGCCGGGAGGAGACGGCCTCGCCTGCTTCTGCGCGCAACGGGTGCTCGCGACAGCCGCGGCGTCACGGTTCAGATGCGAGAAACCATGGCATAGGCGTGAGGACGCGACCTGGGGACAAGCCGGCCAGGCCGGCCATACCCGGGGACGGCGGAGCGGACCTGCTGGCGGGCGGCGTCGGCGACGATGCCGATAACGCGCGCCTGCACATCCATCGCCTGTTCCAGAAGCGCCACGTTGCGGCCGGCGAGCGCCTGCAGTTCGAGCCCGATCGCCCGCGCCTCGTCGCGCGCCGGACCGTCGGACAGCGGGGGCATGACTGCGCGCGCCCGGTCGAACGCCGCGATCAGCCGCTGCTTGTCGTCGAGCAGCAGGGTGGCGCCGGCGTGGTCGTGCGCGGCCAGGGCGGCGTTCTCGGACAGCAACAGCTCGCCAAGGGCGCGTGCCGCCAGAACCAGCTCGTTGGTCATCGCCTGCGTCCTCCCCCGGCTTCCTGCAGCCGCAGCATCTGCTGGTACACCGGCTGTGCCAGCCCGAGGCCGCCAGCAGACGCTATGTTCTTTGCCATTTCGCTAACAAGCATCGGCCGCCAAGTGGACTCGCCCTCGCCGCCGCCGAAGATGCTCTTCGACGTGTCGGCGGTGCCGAAGATCGGCGCGAGCATCTCGTTGAGCGCCATGGCCTCGAATTTCTGCGCCTCCGCCCAGGTCTTCCCCTGCTGCTCTGGGCTGATCGTGGTGGCGGGCGGCGGGATGACGATGCTCATCAACGCACCTGGAGGTCGGCCTGCAGCGCGCCAGCGGCCTTGATGGATTGCAGGATGCTGATCAGGTCGCGCGGCCCGATCCCCATGGCGTTCAGGCTGCCCACCAGATCGCGCAGCGTCGGCTGGCTGGGCAGGATGCCGAGCTTGTGGTCGTTGCCGGTGTCCACGGAGACGCTGGTGCGCGGCACCACCGTGGTCTGCCCGTTGGACAGCGGCGCGGGCTGGCTGACCTGGGGCGCCTCGCTGACCCGGATGGTGAGGTTGCCCTGCGCGATCGCCACGGTGCTGATGCGCACGTTGGCGCCCATGACGATGGTGCCGCTGGTCTCGTCGATCACCACCACGGCGGCGTTGTCGGGGGTGACGGTCAGTTCCTCGATGCGCGCCAGGCTGGACACGACGTCGCGCCCGCCGAGCGCCAGCTCCACGGTGTGCGGGTCGGACGCACGGGCCTGGAACCCCGCACGCGTGACCGCCTCGGCCATGCGCATCGCCGTGGTGAGGTCGGGGTTGCGCAAACCGAGGCGGATCGTGCGGCCGGCGCCCAGCTCGAACGGGATCTCCTTCTCCACGGTGGCTCCATTGGCGACGTGGGCGGAGGTGGGCACGTTGCGTGTCACCGAGGCGGCCGCGCCGCGGGCGGAGAACGCGCTGGTGACGAGCGCGCCCTGCGCCACGGCATAGACGTCGCCGTCGGCCGCGAGCATCGGCGTGACCAGAAGCTGGCCGCCGAGCAGGCTGGACGCGTCGCCGATCGCCGAGACGGTGATGTCGACGCGCCCGCCGGAGCGCGCGAAGGCCGGCAGCTCGGCGGTGACCATCACCGCGGCGACGTTCTTGGTCTGCAGCTTGGCCTGCTGGTCGCGGGTGTTGACGCCGAGACGCTCCAGCATGCCGATCAGCGACTCCCGGGTGAACACGGCGTTGTCGAGCCGGTCGCCGGTGCCGTTGAGCCCGACCACCAGCCCGTAGCCGACGAGCTGGTTCGAGCGCACGCCCTCCACGTCGGCGATGTCCTTGATGCGGACCTGCGACGAGGCGGGCGCGGCGGTGGTGACCGCAAGCAGCACGAAAGCCAGCAGCACCAGGGATCGCACGGCAGTCCTTTCCGGAACGTAAAGCATTTGCGCCCATGCTGCCCAAGCAGCACGCGGCGTCCTGTCCGTCCGCGGCCGGCCCTGCCTCTGGCGGCAGGGCCGGCCCGCGCGGCGCACTCTCGACACGGCATGCAGCGCAACACCCGTGCCACGAAAAACGGCCGGATTTCCGGATGTCCTTGCAAGCAATGGCCAGGCAATTCCTGCCGGTCGGCAGGGCGAGCAGGGCGAAAGGGACCAGGATGCAGATCGGAACGGCGGCGGCGATCCGCGCGGCAGGCACGACCCGAACCGGGGACGCGGCCGCCTCTGGCGCGTCGTTCCAGGTGCCGGCCGGCAGCGCGGCGGCTGGGGGGTCTGCCGCCTGCACATCGCCTGTGCGCGGCCTCGACGCGCTCTTGGCGCTGCAGGAGACGGCAGTGGCGCAGGACCCGGCGACGCGCGATCGGGAAGCGAGGCGGCACGGCCGCAACCTGCTGGAGGAGCTGGCGGCGCTGCAGAAGTCGCTGCTCTCGGGCGGGGCCGAGGACGTGACGCTTGGTCGCCTGGTTGCGCTGCTGCGAACAATGCCCGTGGCGGCGGATCCTGGCCTTGGCGTGGTGCTGCACTCGGTCGGGCTGCGCGTGCGACTGGAGCTGGCGCGTCGCGGGCTTCCCGACATCACGCCGGGGTGTGGCGCGGGCAACGCAGCCCGGTGACACTGTCGGGACAGGGTCCGGTAGTTCTTGGCTCATTCGGACTGCGTGGCTATAAGGCCGTCGTTTCGGCAAGACCAAGCCAGTGAGGACCCGTCCGCGCATGATGATCACGCTGCCGGCCGACTACCGACCCTCCGAAGCCGAAGAGTTCATGAATCCGCTTCATGTGGAGTATTTCCGGCGCAAGCTGCTGCGCTGGCGCTCCGACCTGCTGCGCGAGGCGGACGGCACCCTGGCCAGCCTGTCCGAGGGCGGCATTCACGAAGCCGACATCACCGATCGCGCCAGCGTCGAGACGGATCGCGCGCTCGAGCTGCGCACCAGGGATCGCGCCCGCAAGCTGATCTCCAAGATCGACCAGGCGCTGGTGCGGCTCGAAAGCGGCGCATACGGGTATTGCGAGGAGACCGATGAGCCGATCGGACTGAAGCGGCTGGAGGCACGGCCGATCGCCACGCTGTCGATCGAGGCACAGGAACGCCACGAGCGGATGGAGCGGGTGCACCGCGACGACTGAATGTGCCGGCCGAAAGGAAGTCCAGGCAGGCAAGGCTGGGCTCTGCCCAGACCCGCAAAGGGCCGTGAGACCCTTTGATCCCTTGACCCAGGAAGAGGCGTCTCAAGGCGGTGGTCTTGGGCGGAAGGCCGGGGCAGAGCTTCCGGCCCTCTTTGCCGTGTCGCCGCTCAGAACGGCAGCAGCGCGTCGAACACCTGCTGTCCCCAGCGCGGCGTCTGCACGCTGGTGAGCTGTCCTCGCCCGCCATAGGAGATGCGCGCCTCGGCCATGCGGTCGTGCAGCACCGTGTTGTCGCTGGCGATGTCCTGCGGACGCACCACGCCGCTCACAGACAGGTCGCGCAGCTCGCTGTTCACGCGCACCTCCTGTCGTGCCTGCACCACGAGGTTGCCGTTCGGCATCACCTGCGTGACCAGGCCGGCAAGGCGCAGGGTCACTGTCTCGTTGCGCTTGATCTTGCCGGTGCCGGTGTTGGCGTTGGAAGAGCTGGTCGACAGCAGCGAGGTTGCGGCGGTCTGCGCCAGCAGCTTGGGGATCGAGCCCTGCAGGCCGAACAGGTTGGGCACACCGAGCGCCTCGCTGCCGTTGCGCGTGACGTTGCTGCCGTTCTCCACGTCAGCGGCGTCGGTGATGTTGACCACCACGGTGAGGATGTCGCCGACCTGGGCGGCGCGCTGGTCCTTGAAGAAGGCGCGGCTGCCGGAACGCCACAGGCTGTTGGCCTCGGCGGGCGCGCCCTCGGAGCGTGGCATCGGCAGCGTCATCGGCCGGTAGTCGGCGCTCTGCGTGGGGTCGCCGGACGGGGTCATCGCGGGCGGGCGGCCCACCTCGGACAGGGTGGACAGGGTGCCGCACGCCGGCAGCGCCAGCAGCAGCAGCCAGGGCAGGGGGCGCAGGGCAATTTTCATCGCGGCAACGCCTCGGCAAAGGTCGCGGGAGGCCGCACGCCGGCGGCAGGGACCAGCGGCGCGCTGCCGGCGAGGACGTGCACGTGGCCGGGCGCGTCGATGGTCGCGGCGAGCACTGCGCGCGAGGTGGGGTTGAGCACGCGGATGCGCTCGCCGACCGCGCCGTCGTCCATGGCCTGCGCCTGGGCGGAAAGGGAGATGCCTGGGCCGTCGAGCTGCATGGCAACCAGCGCGCCGCGGGTGATCGCGGGCGGGCGCACCAGGTCGGCGAGCGGGATCGGCTGCCCGGGCACGACGGGGTGGCGCAGCGCCATGCCGCGTGCCTGCTCCGGCAGCTCGACCACGGCGACGTGGGTGCTGGCGAGGCGGACGTGGACGGTGGCGAGGTCCGACGGGTCCAGCAGCGTCCCTGGCGGCACGCGCCGGGCAAGGACGAGCATGTCGATCATCGCGACCGCGGTGCCGGCGACACGGCTGTGCAGCGGCTCGGCGCCTTCGATCGCCGCGGAGAGCAGGGCGGTGAAGCGGCCGGTGGCGGGGTCGTAGTCGAGCTGCGCGATCTCCGGCCGCACGGTGCCGTCGGCAGGCAGCACCGGCGCCACGAAGCCCGGCAGGTCGAGCTCGACCGTCTGCGGCGCGCCGGCGGCGAGCAGGGCCGGACGCAGCAGGGCGAGCACAGCCTCGCGCGTCATCGGGCGGCCCTCGCGGGTGACGACGGCCTGGTCGGAGGCGGAGGCGGGGTGCCACTCGATGCCGAACTGGCGGGCGATCGCGACCAGCTGCGCCGACTCCACGGTGAACCGCGCACCTGGCAGCGGCGCCGGGCCGAGCGCGCGATCGGTGCCGGAGTCCAGGCCGTCCCACAGGTCGGACAGCCGCACCACGGCACCCTTGACCGACGCGAACGGCCGCAGCGTCGGCGTGGCGACTGCTGCGGAGGACGCGCGGGCGGGCGGGATCGCGCACGGGTTTGCAGCGAAGGCCGCGAGCAGTCCGGCCAGCAGGAGGAGGCGTGCGCACACAGTTCTCACCGCAGCTGCGTCAGCGTCTGCAGCATGTCGTTGGACGCTGTGATGACCTTGCTGTTCATCTCGTAGGCGCGCTGCGCGGTGATCAGGCTGCTGATCTCGGTGACGACATTGACGTTCGAGGTCTCGACGAAGCCCTGCATCGTGGTGCCGAAGCCGGGCGCGCCGGGCACGCCGGTCACCGCGTTGCCCGACGCGCCGCTCTGCAGGAACAGGTTGTCGCCCTGCGCATCGAGGCCGGCCTCGTTGGGGAAGGTCGCGAGCTGGATCTGCCCCAGCGTGGTGGGCGTGGTGGAGCCGGCGATGGTGGCCTGCACCTGGCCGGCGCCGTTCACGGTGACCGCGGTGGCGTTGTTCGGCACCGTGATGCCGGGTGCGACCGGGTAGCCGTCGGCGGTGACGATGGTGCCGTCCGGGGCCATGCCGAGCGTGCCGTCGCGTGTGTAGGCGGTGTCGCCGGAGGGCAGGGTGATCTGGAAGTAGCCGTGGCCCTGGATGGCAAGGTCGAGGCTGTTGCCGGTCTGCTGGATGTTGCCCTGCTCGGTGATGCGGTAGATCGCCGCCGTCTTGACCCCGAGGCCGACCTGGGCTCCGGACGGGACGACGGTGCCGTTGTCGGAGCTGTTGGAGCCGACGCGGCGCAGGTTCTGGTACATCAGGTCCTGGAACTCGGCGCGCCTGCGCTTGAATCCGGTCGTGCTCATGTTGGCGATGTTGTTGGAGATGACCTCCACGTTGGTCTGCTGCGCCTGCATTCCGGTGGAAGCGATGTCGAGTGCACGCATGGTGAAACTCTCCTCGGTCGGGCGGTCAGGCACGCGGGCCTGGGCGGATGGCCTGGGCGGAGTCGGTCAGCCTTCGGGTCAGCTCGTGCCGCTGCGCACGATCTTGTCGATCGCACTCTGCTGGCGCTGTCCTTCAGATTCGATGAATTGCGTGGCGAACTGGAACTCGCGCTGGATCGCCATCATGCGGGTCAGCTCGGCGGTGGCCTGCACGTTGCTGTCCTCGACCGCGCCCTGCACGATGCGCGGCTGGGCGACCGGGGTCGTGTCGCCGCGCGGGTCGAACAGGCGCGCACCCTCGGCCTGCAGGCGGCCCGGGTCGCCGGGCGCCACGATCGCGACCGTGCCGATCTGGCCGTTCTCGCTGCTGACGGTGCCATCGGCGGCGACCTGGATCTGCGTGTCGGACGGCGAGGCCTGCATCGGCTGCCCCGAGGTGTCGAGCAGGGCGTTGCCCTCGGCGTCGGCGATCGTGCCGTCGGGCTGCATCTCGAAATGCCCGGCGCGGGTGAGGCGGGTGCCGCGCGCCGTGGCCACGGTGAAGAAGCCGTCGCCGCCGATCGCGAGGTCGAGCGGGTTGCCGGTGTGGGTGAGCGCGCCCTGGCTCTGGTCGCGGTAGGTGGCGCGGTCCTGCACGTAGGCCAGCTTGCGGTCGCCGGCCGGGATGTCGGTGCCGGTCTGCTTGCTGAGCCAGTCGGCGAACACCACGCGCTCGGCCTTGTAGCCGGGCGTGTTGACGTTCGCGAGGTTGTTCGCCGCGACATCCAGCGCGTTCTGCTGCACCACGAGTCGGGACAGGGCGATGTTGGTCGTGTTGTTCATGGCATCCGCCGTTGTCGGTGGACCTCGCCACCGCAACCCGCGTGCCAGCTGCGAATGCCCCGGAATTCGGGCGATCCGCGCGGAACAGGCGAGCATTCCGCCCGGCATTTGCTGCCGGGGGGCGGGTCGTGCCGGGTGCGCCCGGTTCGCACACCGTTCGTTAACCATTTGCGGCAAGGATCGCCCCAACCCGCCAGGACGGCGGCGGCAGGGCGGTTCCCATGAGCGCAGCGACCACGACGGACGTTCCGGCCGACAAGCCCGCCAAGGGCGGCAAGAAGAAGCTGGTGCTGATGGTGCTGGCGCCGCTCCTGCTGGGCGGCATCGGGGCCGGCGTGTGGTTCAGCGGCCTGCTCGGCGGCCACAAGGCCGAGCCCAGGATGGAGAAGGCGGAGGCCGCCAGGCCGATGGCGCCGGTGTTCGTCGAGCTGCCGGAGATCGTGGCCAACCTCAATGCCGGCCCGAAGCGCAACAGCTTCATCAAGCTCAAGGTGAAGCTGGAGGCGCACCGGCCGGAGGACGTCGCCGCGATCAACGCGGCGATGCCGCGCCTGCTCGACCTGTTCCAGACCTACCTGCGCGAGACACGGCCGGAGGAACTGCGCGGCTCGGCCAGCACCTATCGCCTGCGCGAGGAGCTGCTCAACCGCGCCGAGGATGCGGTGGCGCCGGGCCACGTTTCCGACGTGCTGTTCACCGACCTGCTGATCCAGTGACCCGACGCGGCTTCGCCGCGCCTGCAACACCGTCGCCGCAAGGCCAGGAGACCCAGAATGGGTGGAATGCAGCTGATACTCGAGGTCGTGCTGCTCGGCCTGCTTGCCGCCACGCTGTTCCATGCGATGCGGCTGGAGCGGGCGCTGGGCGTGCTCAAGCGGGACCGCGCGACGCTGGAGGCCCTGGTCAGCGGCTTCAACGAGAGCACGCGCCAGGCCGAGGGCGGCGTCGCCCGGCTGCGCGAAACCGCGGACGGTGCGGGCCGGCAGATCGCGCGACAGATCGAGGCCGCCGGGGCGCTGAAAGGCGACCTGGCGTTCCTCACCGAGCGCGGGGAGAAGCTCGCCGATCGGATGGATGCCCTGGTGCGCCACGGCAAGGTCATCACCGAGTCCGCGCGCGGACGTGCGGCGGTCGCCGAGCCGGTCGGCGAGGACAAGGTGCTGACCCTGGCCGCGAGTTCGGAGCCCGACACACGCATGCGCTCCCAGGCAGAGCGCGACCTGATGCGTGCCCTCAAGCTGGCAAGGTAGTTCTGCCATGAAGCTGCGTGTTCCTCATCCCAGGCTCCTCCCGGTGACCATCACCGCGTTGGGCGCGCTCCTGGCCGTCAAGACGATCGATCTGGTCCAGTTCGCGGCGGGGTCGGCGGTTGTCGACACCTCCGTGGTGGCCGCGGCCTTGGCCGCCTCCGCCGCCGCGGCGGAGGCCTCCCTGGCAGCACCGGCGAAGACCGAGGCCGCGCGCACGGCCGTCGCCGCCGAGCCGCACGTCGAGGCTGCCGTCGCAGCCATGCCGCACGGCCCGACCGGCGCATCGCCCCAGGCCGGCGCGGAGCAGGTGCCGCCGGCACTGATCGCGCACGCCACGCCGAGTCCCGACCCGGCGCCGCCGCCGGTCGGCGACGCCGAACGCGCCCTGCTGCAGGACCTGCGCAGCCGCAAGCTCGAGATCGACGCCCGCGACCGCGCCACCTCGGAGCGGGAGGCCGTGCTGTCCGCCGCGGAGCACAAGCTGTCCGAGCGGGTCGACCAGCTGGCGGCGCTGCAGACCCGGCTGGAAAGCCTCGACGCGGAGCGCAAGCAGCACGACGAGGCGAACTGGTCCGGACTGGTGCGCACCTACGAGGCGATGAAGCCACGCGATGCGGCGGCGATCTTCAACGACCTCGATCTCGCGGTGCTGCTTCCGGTGCTCGACCGGATGAAGGAAAGCAAGGCCGCCCTGGTGCTGGCGGCCATGCAGCCGGAACGCGCCAGGCTGGTCACCGCCAAGCTGGCGCAGCAGCGCAGCCAGCCCAGCCTGGTGGCCGCCGGTGGCTGAGGTCACGATCGCCCAGAAGGGCTCCCCGATCGAGGCCCGCAGGCGCGCCAACCCGTTGGAGCACCGCCACGCCGCCGCTCCTATTATGTCCGGCATGGCGTCACCAGCTCGCGGGCCGGGGATGATGCCGCGCCTGGCCACTTCCGCCTACGAGGCGAGGCGCCGCATCCTGGTTCGCACCGCGCTGGCGCTGAGCCTTGCGCTGCTGTCGCGGCCGGTGCTGGCGGCTCCTGCCTCCGACACCCTGCCGATGGCGGCGCCCCAGGCTCCGGCCCCGCCGGGCGGCGCGCCGGCAGAGATCGTGGCACGGCTGGGCGAGCATCCCGAATACGGCCGCGTGGCGTTCGACGTGCCGGAGGACGAGGCTTTCCACGTCGCCCGGCAGGGCGAGCGGGTTGTCGTGACCTTTGGCGGCCACCCCGCGGTGGCTGACGGCGTCGGCCACGCGCGCAATGTTCGCGAGGTGACAGGCGGATCGGGCCGGGCCGTCATCACCGTCGCACCCGGCAGTCGCGTGCATGCGTTGCGCATGGGCGGCCACGTCATCGTCGATGTCCTCGATCCTGCCGCTCCATCAAGAACGGTGCCAAAGCTCGCTGCGTCCGTGACTGTCCCTGTTTCCCAGCCGATCGAGGCGGCGGTTCCGGTCAGCGCCGGACCCGTCCCGCTCGCCACGTCTGCGCCCGTCCTGTCCGCACCTGTGCTGCCGGGTCCCATCCCGGAAACCACTGCCGCCGTCACTGTGCCGCCCGTTGCGACCATCCCGCTTCCGGCCGCCGGCAGTGGGCCGCTGTCGCTTCTGGCGACCCGGCAGACGCCGACACCCGGCCAGCCCGGCGCCGGCCTGGTGCTTCCGTTCGGGCCCGAGGTGGGGGCGGCTGCGTTCCGCACCGGCGGTCAGCTCGAGGTGGTGTTCGACGTGGCACGACCGATCGATCTTGCCGGCGTGGTCGCGGATCCGGTCTTCGCGGCCGCCCGGGTTCAGGTGCTCGCAGACTCGACGGTGCTGACCATGCCGCTGGACGAGGCCGCGACAGCTCGCCTCGATCGGCATCCCGGCGGCTGGGGGATCGTCGTGGGTGACGCCGCCGCAGTCCTGAGGCCAATCGGGATCAGCGCCGAGGAGCACATGCTCGTGCTGCAGGCCGACGCGCCTGGCCGCGTCGTGGTGGTCGCCGATCCGGCGGGCGGCGGAGTGCTGCTGGTCGGGACGCAGCGGGTGTCGGGACAGGCGGTGGGGATTGCGCGCCGGTCGCCGGAGTTCGTCCTGGAGGCGACGTCCTTGGGTGTCGTGGTCCAGCCCGCCTCGGACCGTGTCGAGCTGCGCTCGCTTGCCGACCGGTTCATCGTCGGCGCGTCCGGCGAGGGTGGCCTGTCACTGCCCCCGTCCTCCGCAGACCGGCGCCGCTCGCTGGACGCGGCCGTGTTCACCACGCGCTTCAAGCTGCCGACGCTGCCACGCGAGACACTGCTCCATCGGCTTGACGATCAGCTCGCCAGCGCCGCGGCGGCGCCGTCGCTCGCACGTTTCCCGGCCCGTGTCGCCGCGGCGCAAACCATGCTCGCGCTCGGCATGGATTCTGAGGCGCAGGCGCTGCTGCTGCTGGCGCGCAGGGAGGACCCCCAGCACGCGGCGGACCCGGATGCCGCCGGGCTCGCCGGCATTGCAGCGCTGCTTGCCGGGCGACTCGGCGAAGCCGAGGGCCTGTCATCGGCCGAACTGACCGGTTCAGATGATGTGGCGCTGTGGCGCGCGGTGCGCGATGCCATGCGGACGGAGGGTTCATCCGACGCCGCCAGCGTGTTCGCCGCCGATCTCGGACTGTTGCTGTCCTACCCGCAGGCACTGCGCGACCGTCTGCTCCCGCTGGCTGCCGAGACCATGGCGAAGGCTGGGCCGGCCGGGAGAGAGGCAGCCGGCCGGCTGGTGGAAACGTTCCCCGCAGACCCTGGACTGGCCTTCACGCGCGGTCTGCTGGCCCAGAACCGTGGCGATGTCGATGGCGCTCTGCTGGTGTTCGACGGCCTGGCGCAGAGTCGCGACCGTCTCCTGCACGCCAGGGCGGCGCGTGCAGCCACAGAGCTGCGCCTGTCGTCCGGCCGGATCAACGTGGTGCAGGCTGCGGAGGCGCTGGAGCAGCAGGTTGTCGCCTGGCGTGGCGACGGCCGCGAGGAGCAGGTACGCATGCGCGCGGCCGAGCTCAGGGTGCAGGCCGGGGACTGGAAGACCGCGATGACCCTTCTGCGCGACACTGCAACCCTCTTCCCTGAGGATCGCGCCATGATCGGCGCGCAGGTTGCCACCGACTTCGGCCGGCTGCTTGCAGGCGAAGGCGCGAAGCCGCCGTCCTCGCTCGAGCTGGTGTCTGTGGTCGAGGACAATGCCGATCTGCTGCCACCTGGTGAGGCCACGACACGGATGGCGCCACTGCTCGCCGACCGGCTGGTGGCGCTCGATCTTCCGTCCCGTGCCGGGCCTGCGCTCGAGCGGCTGATGGCGAGCACGGCGGCCGGCGGGCTGCGCGCGGAGATCGGTGCCAAGCTCGCCGACATGCGGCTCGAGCAGGGTGACGCTGCGGCCGCCCTGTCGGCGCTGGACGCTTCGGCCGCCCCCGGCCTTGCCGACGATCTGGCGAACCGGAGGGTGATGCTCCAGGCCCGTGCGGTCGCCAGGCAGGGCAACCTCAACCGTGCTGTCGCCCTGCTTGCCGCACTTCCGACGGCTGACGCCGCCGACCTGCGCGCGCGGCTGCTCGCCGACGCCCATGACTGGCCGGGCGCGTTTGCGGCGCTTTCGCAGCTCGCCGACATGAGCGTGCCTGCGCAGGGTGCGTTGACCGCCGCCCAGGAGGACATCGTGCTGCGCCAGGCCGGTGCTGCGGCACAGGCGGGCGACGACAGTGCGCTGCGCCGGCTGCAGACCGGCGCAGGAGCGCGGCTGGCTGCCGGACCACGTCGAGACCTGTTCCGCCTGCTCACGTCGGCTCCGATCCAGGCGGCCGCCGACCTTCCCAGGGCCGCGTCGGAGATCGCGATGGCCAGGACCGCTGCAACCGGCTTGCAGGCGATCAGCGCGCGTTGAGCAGCATCCAGGGTGTTTTGCCGCCGGATGCGTTTGACGACAATATTTCGCGATACCGGCGGCGCGACGCTGAATTTCGCCGGAAGCGTCGCGATCTCTCTCTGCGGCCGGATTTGTGCTTGCGCTGGGCTGCCATACTCCCTATCTCCGGCGGCCTTGGCCCAAGGGGACGTACTCGTCCAACAGGCTGTCTACTGGTTTGGGGGTACGTGATGAACGCACTTGCTCAACTGGGGATGGTCTCGGAGCTTCCGAGCAATAACCAGATGTCCACAGCTTCTCTTCCGGCATTCGCCGATGGGGAGCAGAAGGACTACTTTGTCGAGAAAGACGGAATGAAGTATGCGGGCGCGCATCTTCTCGTCGATCTCTGGGGAGCGACCAGTCTCGCTGACCCTGAGGCAATCGACCGCACCTTGCGTCGTGCAGCTCTGGCCGCAGGTGCGACCATCCTGCACAGTCATTTCCACCATTTCTCGCCAAATGGTGGTGTATCCGGGGTCATCGTCCTGGCAGAAAGCCACATCTCGATCCACACTTGGCCGGAGCGGAATTTCGCTGCAGTGGACATCTTCATGTGCGGTGCTTGTGACCCCCACCTGGCTATTCCCGTGATGCAGACACTGTTCCAGGCTGAAAGGGTTGAGGTCGACGAGCAGCGGCGCGGTCGCGTGTTCTAGGTTGGCTGTCCGGACCGTCTGACGCGTGGCACCAGATGGTTCGGGCACCTCAAGGAACATCAACGATGGGTGAGCACTGGATTGATGAGACGTTGTATCCCGGTTGGGGCCAGCGCTTCAGGGTCACACGCGAGCTCGCGCGCTCGACAAGTGCGGTGCAAGACATCGTCATTGTAGAAACCGAGATGCACGGCCGAGTTCTCCTGCTCGACGGTGCAGTCCAGATCACCGAAGCTGATGAATTCATCTATCAGGAAATGATCGCCCATGTGCCGCTCCTGGTGCATGGCAACGCCAGACGGGTCCTGATCATCGGCGCGGGAGACGGTGGCGTACTCCGCCGGGTTCTGCAGCACCGGCAGGTCGAAGCCGCTGTCATGGTCGAGATCGACGGCGAGGTGATCCGTCTTGCGCGCGAGTTCCTGCCGGCGATCGGCGGATCGGCGTGGTCCGATCCGAGAGCCACGGTCATTGTGGGTGACGGGATCGACTACGTGGCGAAAGCCCCAGATGCCTCGTTCGATGTGATCATCGTCGACAGCACCGACCCATCAGGCGTTGGTGAGACCCTCTTCACCGATGCATTCTACCAGCAGTGTGCCAGGGTAGTGGCTTCTGATGGGTTGGTGGTCAACCAATCCGGCGTGCCCTTCATGCAGCCGCAGGAGTTGTTGACGACGTCTCGACGCAGAGCCAGGCATTTCGCCTATGTCGGCGCGTACCTTGTAGCGGTCCCAACCTACGTGGGTGGCCTTATGGCTCTGGGCTTGGCGTCGCAGACCCGGCCGACAGGGATGGAGAACGTCGCAAAGATCCGAGAACGCGCAGCCGCTGCCGACATCCTGGGCCTCACACGATACTGGAGCCCGGACGTGCAGGCAGCTGCCTTTGCTCTTCCGCCATATATCGCGGACTGCCTGCCTTAGAACACGAACTCTGCGGCCTGCCGCATTCAGGAGGCCGGGTTCGCGGTCTTTTGGCCGCTGTCCGTGCCGGGGGCGTGCTCGACATTTTCTGCACCTTTCCGTGTGCCGCCGAACTTGTCGGCGCCGCCCTGGTCGGGTGTGCCAGGCTTCTTGTGGTTGCCCGTGTTCTGCTGGCCCTCGGTGTGCTCGATCGTCTCTTCCGTATGGGGCTGCTGCATCGTGTCCTCCTGCTGCGACCTGAACGCCCAGGGGCGCTTGGGTTGCATGGAGCATCCATCGTCACGCCGCCACGGGGCAGTCACGACGAGACGAAACTCTGCACGAGGCTGCCGCACACCAGACGCCAGCCATCCACCAGGACGAAGAAGATCAGCTTGAACGGCAGCGACACTGCGGCCGGAGGCAGCATCATCATGCCAAGGCTCATCAGCACGCTGGAGACGACGAGGTCGATGACCAGGAACGGCAGATACAGCAGGAACCCCATCTCGAAGGCCCGCCGCAACTCGCCCACCATGAAGGCAGGCACCAGGGCACGCCATGGCGTGTCCGCCGCGGTGGCGGGCGGCTGCAGATGGCCGAGATCAAGGAACAGCTGCAGGTCGGCGTCGCGCAGGTTGGCTGTCATGAAGTGGCGGAACGGCTCTGCGGACAGCCTCAGGCCCTCCATCTCGCCGATCCTGCCATCGGCAAGCGGCATTAGCCCGGCGGTCCATGCCTGGTCGAGCACCGGCTGCATGACGAAGAAGGTCAGGAACAGGGCGAGACCGATGATCACCGTGTTCGGCGGTGTTCCCTGCGCGCCCAGGGCGCCGCGCAGCAGCGACAGCACGATGACGATGCGGGTGAATGCCGTGACCATCACCAGCAGGCTGGGTGCCAGCGAGAGCACAGTGACGAGCGCAGTGATCTGCACCAGCCGGCTGGTGGCGCCCGCCTGTCCCGGCTGGCCGAGGTCGATGCTGAGGGACTGGGCATGGGCCGCGAACGGCAGCAGCAGGACCAGAACCACGGCCAGCAGCAGTCCGCGGCGGTTCATGGCGCCGACCCTGGCAGCCATCCGACCACGGTGGCGGACTCCGGGCCGGTGAGGAGCATCACCGTCCGCCCGTCGACCACCACCAAGTGCAAGCGGCGCTTGACGTCCAGCGAAACGGTTTCGATCACTGTCATGCGCTGTCCGGCGCGCACGCGTGCCGCGACGCCCAGCACTCTGGCACCCCGGCTGGCAACCAGGATCAGCGCCACCACGGCACAAAGCGCGGCCAGGGCGGCCAGTGGCGGGCTCAGCAGGTTGGTCGGGATCATGGCGCGGCCTTTTTGGCAGCGGGTTGAGAAGTCGACTCAGGCGATCGTGCGCAGGTCGAGGGCGGCAGTGGTCCGGTCCACCTCGGTCCGCACCGCCACCAGGAGGCTGCGGAGTTCGAGGCCGATGGCGGGCGGCAGGTCCAGCACGCGCGCGCAGAGCTGGCCGACGCTGTCCTGTGCTCCGGACAGATCGACCTCGCGCCCGGTCTCGATCAGGACCCGTGCGGTCGACAGGGTGGCGATCAGCTGTGCGCCCAGGTGCCGCACCGCTTCAGCGGCCCGCTGGTCAGCGGAGCGGTCGAGTGCGGGAAAGATGGCGTGCAGCGTCATTGGCGCCATCACACCTCATGCCGATGAAGACCAGGTTAATGCCGTCCTTTACGGTTCGCTAACCGGACGGTGGGATGCTGCGGGCAAGCAGATCGGAGCTTGTTCATGGACCCCGCCGACATCGGCCTGTTCAGCCTCGCCGAGCGCAGGCTCGCCTGGGTGGATCAGCGTCAGACCCTGCTGTCGCAGAACATCGCCAACGCGGACACGCCTGGATACCGGAGCAAGGACCTGTCGCCGTTCGCGGCCCAGCTTGGCCGGCTGGCGCTGAGCCCGTCGGAGGGCGGTTCCGCCAGTCTCGGGACGTCGCTGTCGGCCCCGCGGCAGGGGAACGACCGCGCGCACGAGCGGGCGGTGGACGGCAACATGGTCGGGCTCGAGGACCAGCTCGCCAAGGTGGCCGACTCCGACGGCACCCAGCAGCTCGTGACCGGGCTGTACCACAAGTACATGGGTCTGTTCATGACCGCCTTCGGCAAGTCGTCCTGAGGAGACCGGACATGGACCTGACCACCGCACTCAGCATCTCGGCCCGCGGCATGGACGCCCAGACCTCGCGGTTGCGTGTCATCGCCGAGAACCTGGCGAACCAGGACAGCATGGGCAGCGCGCCCGGCGTCGATCCGTACCGCCGCAAGACCGTGACCTTCGAGCAGCGTCTCGATCCGGAGCTGGGCGCGGCGACTATCGGTGTGAAGAAGGTCGGGACGGACAAGTCCGACTTCCCGGTAAAATACGATCCCTCGAACCCTGCGGCCGACGCCAAGGGGTATGTGCGCACACCCAACGTCAACAGCTTCGTCGAGATCATGGACATGCGCGAGGCGCAGCGTTCCTACAGCGCCAACCTGAACGTGATGCAGGTTTCGCGCGGCATGCTGACCCGCGCCATCGAGATGCTGAAGTGAGCACGATCCAGCTCGCCATGCGTGCGGCCGATGCGGTGGGCGCCTACAGCCGGGTCGACACCGGGGTCGGCACGGGCGCCACGGGTGGCACCGCAGCGTCGGGCTTCGGCGACATGCTGGGTCGGGCCATGCAGGGCGCGGTCGATGCCGGCCACGCCGCAGACACGCAGTCGATGCAGGCGATCTCCGGCGGCGGCAGCATCACCGACGTGGTCACGGCGGTGTCCAAGGCGGAGCTGGCGCTGCAGTCCACCGTCGCGATCCGCGACCGCGTGGTGCAGGCGTACCAAGACATCATGCGCATGGCGATCTGACGCGCGCCCAGACGCCCGTCCGACGCCCTCGGCAGAACGCCAGGGGACACGATGCAGGAAATCGACGTGGCCAATGCGCTGCACGATGCGGTGATGGTTGCCTTCAAGCTCGGCGCGCCACCGTTGCTGGCCGCGCTGGCCATCGGCCTGGTCATCTCGCTCGTGCAGGCGGTCACGCAGATCAACGAGGCCACGCTGGCCTTCGTGCCCAAGGTCCTGGTGATCGGCGCGGTGCTGACGCTGCTCGGCCCGTTCATGTTGTCGACGCTGAGCGGCTTCACCCAGGGCCTGTTCGACCGCATGATCGTGGTCGGCAGCCAGTGATCTCGGGACGATTCCTGTGACGCCCGACGATGCGGCCCTGGTTGCCGCCCTGCCGGGATGGGCGTTCGCCTTCGTGCTCGTGCTGTCCAGGGTCAGCGCGGTGCTGCTGCTGCTGCCCGGCATCGGCGAGAGCGAGCCGCCCGCCATGCTGCGCGCTGGCCTGACCCTGGGGATGACGCTGCTGCTGCTTCCGGTGGTGGCGCCGCTGGTGCCGGCAGCGCCCGGGGACGTCTGGCGCGACCTGCTGATGGTGGGCGCCGAGCTGCTGGCCGGCGGACTCCTGGGCTGGCTGGCGCGGCTGCTGGTGCTCGCCCTGCCGATGGCCGGCAACATCATGTCCTACATGATCGGCCTGTCCAGCGTGCTGCAGCCGGACCCGCAGCTCGGCCAGACCACGGTGCTGGCCAAGGCGCTCGGTCTGGCGTCCACGGTGCTGGTTCTATCCACCGGGCTATATGCAATGCCGATCGCGGCGCTCGCGGGAAGCTATCGCCTGATCGCGCCGGGCCATCTGCTGCCGATGGCGGACACCACGCAGGCCGCGGTCGCCGCAGTCGCGGAAAGCTTCGTCCTGGCGATGCAGCTCGCGGCACCGCTGCTGTTCGCCGGCACGCTGTGGCAGCTCGGGCTGGCGCTGTGCGCGCGTCTAGTGCCGAACCTGCAGATCTACGTCGCCGCGGTGCCGGGGCAGATCGTCGGCGGACTGCTGCTGCTGGCGCTGATGCTGGTCGGCACCCTCGAGGCCTGGAGCGAGGCGGTGCGCACCGGCTTCATGCTGCTGCCCGGGCACTGACGTGGCGGAGTCCGAACGCGAGGACCGCACGGAAGCCGCCAGCCAGAAGCGGCTCGACCAAGCCCGGGAAGAGGGTCGGGTCGCGATCTCGCGCGAGGTGCCGCATCTGGTCGGCCTGGGTGCCGCCACGCTGATGCTGATGATGCTCGGTCCGCAGCTCGGCCGCCGGGTGATGGCGCTGCAGTTCCTGCCGGCCGGGCTCGATGCCTTCGACGCGGCGCAGGCCGGCACCCTGCTGCGCCAGGCGATGCTGGCGGGGCTGATGCTGTGCGGCCCGCTGGTCGCGGCGGTCCTGGTCACGGGCGTGTCGGCGACGCTGCTGCAGACCGGGCTGGTGCTGAACACCAAGGCGCTGATGCCGGACCTGGCGCGGCTGGACCCGCGGCGCGGGCTGAAGCGGATCGCCGGCAGGGACAGCCTGGTGCAGGCGGCCCGTTCGCTGGCCAAGCTGGTGATCCTGGCGGCGATCGGCTGGCACGCGATCCGGGGCGAGCTGCCGGCGCTCGGGCACGCGCCATTCTGGCAGCCGGCCCTGCTGGCGGATCGCCTGCTGCGCGCGGTGCTGCACGTCCTGGTCATGCTGCTGGCTGCGCAGGCCGGGATCGTGGCGCTGGACGTGCTGTGGGTCCGCCACGTCCACAACAGATCGTTGCGGATGAGCAAGCAGGAGCAGCGCGACGAGTTCAAGGAGTCCGAAGGCGATCCCCACGTCAAGGGACGCCGCCGCCAGTTGCAGCGCGCGCGGGCCAGGCAGCGCATGATGGCCGCGATCCCGAAGGCGACGGTGGTGGTGACCAACCCCACGCACTACGCTGTGGCGCTGGCCTACGAGCGTGGCGGCAGGGGAGCGCCGAGGGTGGTGGCGAAGGGCGTGGACGAGGTGGCCGCGCGCATCCGCAAGGCGGCCCGCGAGCACAGGATTCCGCTGGTGGCCAGCCCGCCGCTGGCCCGCGCCCTGTATCGTGTGGAGCTGGAGGCCGAGATCCCCGCCGAGCATTTCCAGGCGGTGGCCGAGATCGTCGCCTATGTGTGGCGACTCGGACGGCGTGCCGCGTCGTGAGCGCGGCCGGTCCGGATTCCCAGGATGACCTGCCGCGTCTGGCCGATCTGGTTGCGGGCATCGACGCCGGTCCTGCCGTGCTGTTCGAGGAGTCGCCGGTGGCGCAGGCCGTGGTCGATCGGGCCGGGCGGCTGCGTCGTGTCAATCCCGCGCTGCGCCGCCTGGCTGGCGAGGGCGGCCTGCCCGGCGGCAGCCCACCCGTGTTGGCGCTGTTCGTGCCCGCCGCGCAGGCCGAGATCCAAGCCGGCCTGCGCCATGTCCTCGACGGCGAGGGTCCTGCCGGGATCGGCCGCGCAGTGTCGCTGGCGCCACCAGGCAGCGGCACGGTCGATGTGCTCGCCGGCGCGATCCGCGAGGTGGACGGCCGCATCGGCGGCGTGCTGCTTCATCTGTGCGACGCCAGTGCGCTGGCCGGGCTTGAGACTCGGCTCGCGCAGGCCTCGGTGCTGCGCGACATCGGCGAACGCGCCGGCGGCGTCGTCCATGACGTCAACAACCTGCTCGCGGTGATCGCCGCGACGGTGGAGGAGGCGTTGGCACGGCCCGGGCTGGACGACTCGGCCCGCGAGGGTTTCGTGGCGGTCGGTGATGCGGCGCGGCGCGGCACCGCGCTGGGACGACGTCTGCTCGAGGGCGCGTCGCACCGGGCCGGCGTCGTGGTGCTCGGCGTCGATGCGGCGCTGCGTGCGATGGAGGCGCCGCTGCGGCGAGCGCTCGGCGGTGTTGCGCTGACCCTTGCGCCGGGTTCGGCGGGCGCTGCGGTGGCGATCGATCCGGAGGATCTCGACCGGACGCTGATGAACCTCGCGCTGAATGCCCGCAACGCCATGCCGGACGGCGGCATCCTGGCGATAGGCAGCGGTGAGCGTGATGTGACTGAGACGGTGTCGCAGTTCGGCGACGCCGTGGTGCCCGGACGCTACGTCGTCGTCTCGGTGCGCGACACCGGCACCGGCATGTCGCCCGAGGTCATGGCGCGACTGTTCGAGGCGTTCTTCACCACGCGCGGCGGGCAGGGCGGCACCGGCCTCGGCCTGGTCGGCGTGCGCGACCTCGTGCGACAGGCGGGCGGCTTCCTCCAGGTGGACTCCGAGCCCGGCCTGGGCACGACCGTGCGCGTGCATCTGCCTTGCCACGAGGCGGTGCGGGCCGAGCGTTGCCGGAGGGACGGGGAGGACGGTGACCCTTCCGGGTCGGTGGTGTCCGGCAGTGGCGTGGTGCTCCTGGTGGACGACGAGGCCGGCCTGCTGCGGCTGGGCGAACGCGCGTTGTCGCGGGTCGGCTGGCGTGTGGTCGCCGTGTCCTGCGCGGCCGCTGCCCTGGCCGCGCTGGAGGATGACGGCGTCGTGCCCTGCGCGATGGTGACCGACCTGGTGCTTCCCGATGGTGACGGGCTCGCGCTGGCGGAGGCGGTGCGACTCCGGTGCCCTGGACTGCCGGTGATCCTGACGTCCGGGTATGCGGGCGAGGCGCTTCGTGGTCGGGCGGCAGCGGCTGGCGTGACGGTCCTGTCCAAGCCGCACGGAATGGCCACGCTGCTGGAGCAGGTGGCCGCGTCCGTGCGGCCGCAGGGCTGAGCGGGTCTGCAACGATCCGGTGTGCCGCGGCCCTGGAGAAGATCGCGTCGCCCCTTGAACAAACAAAGAACACATGCCTAATTCCCTGGCAGGGACACATTTGCTGCGGCGCCGCCACCTGTGACACAGTTCCGCCTGTGACACGCAAACCAAGAGTTATGCCGCCGGGACCACTCGGTGAGGTTGTGGACGCCCCAGGGGAAGGACGCGGCATGGAAAAGAACAAGGCGCTCGAGGCAGCGCTCGGCCAGATCGAGCGCGCCTTCGGCAAGGGCTCGATCATGCGCATGGGCGCCAAGGCAGGCGACGAGCAGATCGAGGTGATCTCGTCCGGCTCGCTCGGGCTCGACCTGGCGCTCGGCATCGGCGGGCTGCCGCGGGGCCGCATCGTGGAGATCTACGGCCCGGAAAGTTCGGGCAAGACCACGCTGGCGCTGCACGCCATCGCCGAGGCTCAGAAGCGCGGCGGCACCTGCGCTTTCATCGACGCCGAGCACGCGCTCGACCCGATCTATGCCCGCAAGCTGGGCGTGGATGTGGACAACCTGCTGCTCAGCCAGCCCGACGGCGGCGAGCAGGCGCTGGAGATCTGCGACACGCTGGTCCGCTCGGGCGCCATCGACATCGTGGTGATCGACAGCGTCGCCGCCCTGGTGCCGCGCGCCGAGCTGGAAGGCGAGATGGGCGACACCCATGTCGGCCTGCATGCCCGCCTGATGAGCCAGGCGCTGCGCAAGCTGACGGGTTCGGTCAGCAAGTCCAAGACCATGCTGATCTTCCTCAACCAGATCCGCCTCAAGATCGGCGTGATGTTCGGCAACCCCGAGACCACCACCGGCGGCAATGCGCTGAAGTTCTATGCCTCGATCCGCATGGAGATCCGCCGCATCGGGCAGATCAAGGACCGCGACGAGGTGGTGGGCAATCAGACGCGGGTGAAGGTGGTCAAGAACAAGCTGGCGCCGCCGTTCCGCCAGGTCGAGTTCGACATCATGTACGGCGAGGGCATCAGCAAGATCGGCGAGCTGATCGACCTCGGCGTGAAGGCCAACGTGGTGGAGAAGTCCGGCGCCTGGTTCAGCCACGACAGCCAGCGCATCGGCCAGGGCCGCGAGAATGCCAAGCAGTACCTGCGTGACCATCCGGAGATGGCCGACGGCATCGAGAAGAAGGTCCGCGACCAGTCCGGCACCGTAGCCAACACGATGATGGGCGCGCCGGAACCGGATGAGGAGAGCGAGGGTGTGCCCGAGTAGCGCACCCGACCTGCTCGACGTGGCGTCCGGGACGGCCACGTCCGGCGTTGTCGACACGACCGGGTTGTCCGGCGCCGACGCGGAACTGGTGGAGGCGGCGCGGCTGGTGCTGGTCCGGCACTACCGTCCGTTCTGGCACATGGTGTCGGCGGCGTTGCGCGGCCGGGACGGGCGTATTTGGACCGGGCTGCATCTCGGCGCGACCGTGGGCCGGATGCAGGTGTGCGCCGAGGTGACCGCGCTGGGGCGGGCGATCCTGGAGGGGGACGGCACGGTCGAGTGTGCCGTGGCGCTCCGCCATCCCAAGCCGGAGGAGGCGGTCGGGCGAATCGCCGTGGTGCCGCCGTGCGGCGCCTGTCGCGAGTTGCTGACAGACTACGATCCGGATGCCTTCGTCATCGTGCCGGGACCCGGCAGGCTGCACAGGGTGGCGATCGGCGTGTTGCTGCCTTCGCCCTACCAGCGCTGACGCAGGTCGCATGTTGGTCCGCATGAAGAACCTGCCGCTTGGCAGGGCTCGCCAGGTCGGACCGGCTTCCATGGAATGAAACAGGCACAGGAGCGTATTCCAGCCATGACGAACAACAGCAAGACCGATGCGGACGAGCAGGCAGTGCCGTCCTCGTCAGAGAACCCCAAGACCGCCCCGCAGGACGGGCCCGCCTCCAACACGATCAAGGACCCCGACCAGTGGACCACCGGGGACGAGACCATGACCGGAGCCCAGGCGTCTTACCTCAAGACGCTGTGCGAGGAAGCCGGGGAGGAGTTCGATCCTTCGCTCAGCAAGGCCGAGGCGTCCAAGCGAATCGACGCGCTCCAGGGCAGTACTGGACGCGGCAAGACCCACTGACACCTGTCGTGTAGCGTCTGCCAAGGGCGCCGGTCACCCGTAACGGTGCTGGGCGCTCCAGCAGGCGCTGCGTCGCTCGCCTTGCCGGGAGTATTGCTGCGTTGCACTCTAGCTCCGACCGGCTCGGGCGGCATCCACGAGGGGTGCCACGCGCCGGCCCGGAGGCGATGCGATGGCGAAGATCACTGTGAAAACCCCGGTTGTCGAACTCGACGGCGACGAGATGACCCGCATCATCTGGGGCACCATCCGTGACCGGCTGATCCTTCCTTATCTCGATATTGACCTGAAGTACTACGATCTCGGCATCGAGCATCGTGACGCGACGAGCGATCGGGTCACGGTCGAGTCCGCGCATGCGATCCGCCAGTATGGCGTGGGCGTGAAATGCGCGACCATCACGCCGGATGAGGCGAGGGTGCGCGAGTTCAGCCTCAAGACGATGTGGCGCAGCCCGAACGGCACCATCCGCAACATCCTCGACGGCACCATCTTCCGCGAGCCGATCATCTGCGGCAACGTGCCGCGCCTGGTGCCGCACTGGAACAAGCCGATCGTGATCGGCCGGCACGCGTATGGCGACATCTACCGTGCCAGCGAGATGCGCGTACCCGGGCCAGGCCGTGTCAGCCTGGTGTATCAGCCCGCCGACGAGAGCGAGCGGGCGCAGATCCTGTCGGTGCACGAGTTCCAGGGGCCGGGCGTGGCGATGGGGATGCACAACACCCGCGCTTCGATCGAGGGATTTGCCCGCGCGAGCTTCAACTACGGGCTGACCCGCGACTTCCCGGTCTATCTCTCGACCAAGAACACGATCCTCAAGGCGTATGACGGGCTGTTCAAGGACATCTTCCAGGACGTGTTCGACGCGGAGTTCCGGGAAGCGTTCGTGGCGCGCGGCCTGACCTACGAGCACCGCCTGATCGACGACATGGTGGCCAGCGCGCTGAAGTGGTCGGGCGGCTACGTGTGGGCGTGCAAGAACTACGACGGCGACGTGCAGAGCGACATCGTGGCGCAGGGGTTCGGCAGCCTCGGCCTGATGACCAGCGTGCTGCTCAGCCCGGACGGACAGACGGTGGAGAGCGAGGCGGCGCACGGCACGGTCACGCGGCATTTCCGCGAGCACCAGCGCGGGCGGGAGACCAGCACCAACCCGATCGCCTCGATCTTCGCCTGGACGCGCGGGCTGGCGTACCGCGGGCGCTTCGACAACACGCCGGACGTCACGGCGTTCGCCGACGCGCTGGAGCGTGTGTGCATTGAGGCGGTGGAGTCGGGTGCCATGACCAAGGACCTGGCCGTGCTGGTCGGGCCGGAGCAGCCGTGGATGAACACCCAGGCATTCCTGGACCGCATCGACCAGGGTCTGCGCAAGGAGATGGCCCGTGGTTGACCCGGCCGCGGACGGACGCGCCGAGGGCGTGGCGGAGGGGCTGGCGCGGTTCCCGCTCGCGCGGCGCGGCTTCATGATGAGCGGCCTGATCTCCGGACTGACGCTGGCCACGACCACGGTGGCGGCGCAGGCGATCCACACCGGCACCGATGGGCTGGTGGCGGGCGAGGTACAGGTGCCGGTGGCCGACGGCCAGCTTCCCGGCTACCGCGCGCGGCCGGACGGGAAGGGTCCATTCCCGGTGGTGCTCGTGATCGAGGAGATCTTCGGGGTTCACGAGTACATAAGGGACGTGTGCCGGCGGCTGGCGCGGCTCGGCTACTGCGCGGTGGCGCCGGAACTGTATGCCCGCATCGCCGACCTCTCGACGATGACCGATGCGCAGCAGATCGTGCGCGACGTGATCAGCAAGGCGCCGGATGCGACAGTGCTGTCGGA
This sequence comes from uncultured Acetobacteraceae bacterium, assembly GCA_964236695.1. Lineage (GTDB taxonomy): Bacteria > Pseudomonadota > Alphaproteobacteria > Acetobacterales > Acetobacteraceae > CAXSEF01. The sequence continues at coordinate 83,678 of CAXSFU010000005.1, forward strand.
CCTCGATGCCACCGCGGCCTGGGCGAGCGGGCCGGCCGAGCGCGGGGATGCGGCGCGTCTGGGCGTGATGGGGTTCTGCCGGGGCGGTCGCGACACCTGGCTGTATGCCGAGCACAATCCGAAGCTGCGCGCAGCGGTGGCCTGGTACGGGCCGGTCAACACGCCGGACACGCCGATCCAGCCGCACAGCCCGCTGGACCTGGCGGGGATGCTGCACTGCCCGCTGCTCGGGCTGTACGGCGGGCAGGACACCAGCATCGCGCCGAAGGACGTCACCACCGCGGCGAACCGGGCCCGGGCGGCGGGTGGCACGGTAGAGATCGTGACCTTCCCCGACGCGCCGCACGGCTTCCACGCGGACTACCGGCCGAGCTATCGCAAGGCCGATGCCGAGGCCGGGTGGGCGCGGGCGATCGGGTGGCTGCGGGAGCACGGGGTGGGGTGAAGGAAGGCCAGGGCTCTGCCCTGGACCCGCAAAGGGCCGGAGGCCCTTTGATCCCTTGACTTAGGGAGGCAGGTCCAGGGGCGGCTCGCCCTGGCGGGTTTGGGCAGAGCCCAACCTTGCTTTCCTATTCGTGGCCTTCGACGAGCGGCTTCGCGCCCGCGTTGCCGCGGACGAACATCTGCGCCGTGGCGTGGGAGACGAACACCTGCCGGTCGTGCAGGAAGCCCATGCCGAGGATCAGGTCCACGCCGGTGTCGGCACTGTCGGTCACCTCGATCATCGGGGCGTGGATGGTCTCGCCGCCGACCTGGAGCGTGGCGAAGCGGTGCAGGCGGTTGGTGATCGTGCGCTCGCCGATGCCCTGGCCGGAGGTCACGCGGTCCTGCGCCAGCATCGCGGGGGTCAGGCCCAGCTCGGCCGCGCCATGGTCCAGCAGCAGGTCGTCGCCGGCCCCGCTGTCGAGCATGGCGGTGAGACGGTGGCCGTCCAGCTCCACGGGAAACACCAGGTGGTTGTGCTCGGACAGGTGGAGCGGAATCGCGGTGGCGGCGCCCCAGGGCGGGGACACCGTCGTGCAGCCGCGCGCGGTGTAGAAGCTGATCTCGCGGTGGGCGATGTCGAAGCCGACGTCGTAGCGGGACAGCACGTCCTCGCCGACCAGGCCGGAGACCGCCAAGTCCTTGTGCCCGAGTTCGCCGAGAGAGGCGGCGTAGACGTCGATCTTGCGGTAGGTCACGCCGGCGAACTGGAAGGAGTCGAGCGCCACGACCTGGGAGTAGGCGTTGCCGCCAATGCCGACGAGCCGGCGTGCGCTCATCCCGGGGTCGGGTCTCAGGTCGAGGGTGGCGACAAGCTCGGGGGTGACCGCGGTGCCCTGGGCGCCGGTGTCGACGCCCAGGCCGACCACCTCGCCGTTGATGCGCGCGGGGACCACGGCCATGGCGTGCCGCATCACCACCGGCAGCGTGGAGTGCCACTGCACGGCGCAGGCGGCGCCGCCCGGTGCGGACTGGCAGGCGGCCAGCAGGAGCGGGGCGGCGGCGACAAGGCCTCGCGGGACGCGGTGCCTTGCCTGCCGGGCTGGCGGTGTCGCCTGCGTCATGTCCCTATCTCCCGCAGCCCGGGCTTTCCGACGGTTCAGTTCAGGGCGGCAAGCGCCGCGCGCACGGCGTCGAACGCGGCCGCGGCCTGGGCGAGGTCGGGGCCGCCGCCCTGGGCCGCACCCGGCTTGCCGCCGCCGCCCTTGCCGCCGACCGCGGCGCTGGCGGCGCGTACCAGGTCCACGGCGCTCAGGCGCGCGGTCAGGTCGTCGGAAACCACGACCACGATGCTGACCTTGCCCTCTGCGGTGGACAGGGCGGCAACGACGGAGGACTCGCCGAGCTGGCGGCCGATGGTCTCGGCGAGGCCGCGCAGGTCGCGGGCGGCGACGTCGCCGAGGTTGCGGGCGGCGAGGCGGACGGCGCCGATCGGCTCGACCGCGGCGGCGGCGCCCTCGGTGGCGAGGCGACGCTGCAGCTCCGACACCTGGCGCTCCAGGCGGCGGCGGTCCTCGGCCAGGGCGGCGATGCGCTCGACCAGCTCGGACGGGTTCACCTTCAGGGCGGTGGCGGCCTGGGCGAGGCGGGCCTCGGTGGTGCCGATGAGGGATTCGGCGGCGGCGCCGGTCACCGCCTCGATGCGGCGCACTCCGGCGCTGACGGCAGACTCCGAAACGATGCGGAACAGGCCGATGTCGCCGGTGCGCCGGACGTGGGTGCCGCCGCACAGCTCGGTGGACCACGCGCGGTGACCCTCGATATCGGGAACTCCCATGGCCACGACGCGGACCTCGTCGCCGTACTTCTCGTTGAACAGCGCCATCGCACCCTCGGCGACGGCGGCCTCGGGGGTCATCAGGCGGGTGGTGACCTCCGTGTTCTCGCGGATGCGGGCATTGATCTCGGCCTCCACCGCGGACAGTTCCTCGGCGGTGATCGGGCGGGGCTGGCTGACGTCGAAGCGCAGGCGGTCGGGGGCGTTCAGGCTGCCCTTCTGCGCGACGTGGGGGCCGAGGCAACGGCGCAGCGCCTCGTGCAGCAGGTGGGTCGCGGAATGGTGGGCGCGGATCGCGGTGCGACGTGCGTGGTCGACCTCGGCGGTGACCGGGGCGCCGGTGCGCGCGGTGCCAGACTCGACGCGGCCGAGATGGACGAACAGGTCGCCGAGGCGGCGCTGGGTGTCGGTGACGACGATGCGCAGCTCACCCGCGGAGATGGTGCCGGTGTCGCCGACCTGGCCGCCGCTTTCGCCGTAGAACGGGGTCTGGTTCAGGATCACGGCGACCTCGGTGCCGGGGGAGGCGTCCGTGACGACCGCGCCGCCGGCGACGAGCGCCAGGATCTGCGCCTCGGAGGCCTCGGTGGCGTAGCCGAGAAACTCGGTGGGACCGACAGCCTCGCGCAGCTCGAACCAGACGCGCTCAGTGCCGGCGTCGCCCGAGCCGGCCCAGGCGGCACGGGCGCGGCGGCGCTGCTCGGCCATGGCGGACTCGAAGCCTGCGACGTCGACGGCGCGGCCCTCCTCGCGCAGCGCGTCCTGGGTGAGGTCGAGCGGGAAGCCGAAGGTGTCGTACAGCCTGAACGCGACCTCGCCGGGCAGCGTGCCGCCCTCGCCGAGGCGCGCGGTTTCCTCGGCGAGCAGGCCGAGGCCGCGCTCCAGCATCGCCTTGAAGCGCGTCTCCTCCAGTCGCATCGTCTCGCCGATCAGCGTCTCGGCGCGCACCAGCTCCGGGTAGGCGCCGCCCATCTGGCGCACCAGCGCGGGCAGCAGGCGGTCGAACACCGGGTCGCGCGTGCCCATGCGGTGCAGGTGGCGCATGGCGCGGCGCATGATGCGGCGCAGCACGTAGCCGCGGCCCTCGTTGCCCGGCAGCACCCCGTCGGCGATCAGGAACGCGGTGGCGCGCAGGTGGTCGGCGACGACGCGGTGGCCGGCGCGGAACTCGCCCGCGGCCGGCTGTCCGGTGGCGTCGACGGAAGCCGCGATCAGGGCGCGAAAGGTGTCGGTGTCGTAGTTGTCGCCCACGCCCTGCAGCACCGCGGCGATGCGCTCCAGGCCCATGCCGGTGTCGATCGAGGGGCGGGGCAGGGGGGTGCGCACCCCGGGCGGGCCCTCCTCCTCCTGCATGAACACGAGGTTCCAGATCTCGGTGAAGCGGTCACCGTCCTCGTCGGGCGAGCCGGGCGGGCCGCCCGCGACCCCTTCGCCGTAGTCGAAGAATATTTCCGAGCACGGCCCGCACGGCCCGGTGTCGCCCATGCGCCAGAAGTTGTCGTCGGACGCGATGCGCAGGATGCGCCGGTCGTCGAGGCCGGCGATGCGGCGCCACAGCTCGGCGGCCTCGTCGTCGGTGTGGTACACGGTGACAATCAGGCGGTCGGCGGGGATGCCGAAGCCCTGGGTCAGCAGCGTCCAGGCCAGCTCGATCGCCAGCGGCTTGAAGTAGTCGGCGAAGCTGAAGTTGCCGAGCATCTCGAAGAAGGTGTGGTGGCGCGCGGTGTAGCCGACGTTGTCGAGGTCGTTGTGCTTGCC